>JANQHF010000125.1 GCA_028282725.1 Saprospiraceae bacterium | reverse complement strand
ACACATTACGCATGGCATTTATTCTTTAGATCACTTTTTTGTCGTGTATTGTAAGCTAAATCTAAGAATACTCGAAGTGAAAGAACCATAAAAATATTCAAGGTTCTCTTGATGTTAGGATTTACTCTCTTAACCCTTTTATTATCAGTTTTTCTGGCCCCATTTCAAGAGCCTGAAAAAGTATCTAATGGGATTACATTGATCGTATTTTTTTACTCTCTCATTACACTTTTCAGCGCCCTTATATATGTTAATAGAAGGCTTAAAAAAACCACTGCTTATGTAAACTTAATCGATACAGAAAAGAAACTCGACGAGCTCAAAACACAAAATGAAGAATTACTTCTTGAACAAGAATTAATCCATGACAAAGAAGTCGATCTCAAGAAAAGAGAGAAAGAGTTGGAGTCAGAACGCACAAAACTTGATCTAATAATTGCTCAGAAAACATCGGAGATAGAACTAAAACTTCATAAAGAATACCAGAATAAGGCAGGAGCGTTCGTGAGCGAAACAAAGGAACGAATGTCCGAACAGCTGAGAAGAGAGAAAGAGATCATTGTTGATAACATATTCAGTTTCGATAGTTCAGAGAAAGATGACTTCTTCGAAATGAAAAAAGCAAGAGAGTCTATTGAGAAAGAGAAAGAAGAGATACAAAAAAGTCAATTCTTGCTGGATGTGGATCAAAAAGTATCCAAGGCGAATGAACATGTCTTAGCTGCCAAGCATAGTGCACTTGAGATTAAGTCAGAAAACGTGGATATCAGAAGCGAGATGAAAAATATGGCTTTCGAATTTAAGTCTGATCTACAAAAAGAAAAATTCGAAAGAGAGAAATCTGACTATACGCTCTTACATCAACTCGAACTAGAACAAGAAAGAAGACAATCCGACTATCGTGCTATTGGAGATCGTCTAGCAGTCATGGACGCTCAAACGCAAGCCAAGTTTACGGAACTCTCTTCTTCTATCTTTACTAACCTTAAAGATTTGGAGTTTAAGACTATTAGTGGTTTTCGGGAAGTAAGAGAAAACATATCGGATATGAAATTACAGTTTGGTCAAGAAGTATTACGACTTGATAGTCAGCAAGGTCAGATCCTGAATGAGCTCGAAAAATTCTATGTCAAGAATCAACAATATGTGAATCAATGTCAAAGTCTGGCTATAGAAGCACGAAGGCAAAACGTTGACGGACAACAACTACTTAACAAAGTGAATAATCTACATATTCAACACAAACAAGAGTCACGTGAAATTGAACGAAAATTACGATCAACTATGGATCAAGTTGCTGTCAAAGAAGGAGAATTAGCCAACTCTGTGGGAGCTTCCATGCTAAAAATTAAAAGTTTCTCCGATGACCAATTTATTGCACTGAAAGATCTCGCTCTTCAGAGAAAAGGTATCGAAGTTCTATGGCAAGAAAAGAACAGTGAGCATAAAATGAACTTGCAAGAGCTCAGGCATCAGAAAGGCGATATGGATAGAATGCAGCAATTATACTCTCAGGAACTATCCCATAGGAAAACAGACATGGATAGGACTCAACAAATGTATTCCCAAGAGTTGGATCACAAAAAACGAGATATAAATATGACTCGGCAATTGTTCGCACAAGAAAGGTCCTCGTTTGAACAACATAAAAATGACGCTCTCGAAAATGCTCGGTTAAACCATCGAATGTTTATGAATAAGCAGGAACATTTTATTGCTCTTCAAAAAGCTCAAAATAGCGGTGGATGGTTAACAAGGTGGGCTCGAAATATTGAAAATATGTAACAATATTCTGAAAATATTTGAGTATGCAAATATTTATGGCAAGGCCGTCTATTCTTTTTTATTCTGTAATAGATTTAAAATGTCGAATAGATGATATTATAAAAAGAGTTCATTGAGATTAACTACTGGAGAATTGTTGTTGGTAATGGTAGCAATCTTTTATGCCGCGATAATGATATGAAGCCGGATGCAGTCGCTTGCTTCTATACAAACCAAGAGTCGCACCCAGCCCATAGATTATCAGGTAAGAGATTATTCTAACCTTGAACTATAATCTGAGTCGATCCATAGTTCTGATTTAATAATACTGATATAAGCGATTAAGTCAAGACAAAAACAAAAAATGGAGGCGGCCTTGTTCTTCAATTATCCGAGTAATCAGTGTCTATCCTTTGAACTTATATTCTTGCAAGAAAATGTGTAAATTATCAGAAATGGGACCAATTTTCTTTTGTTGATTCTTTGCCCAGAATAGCCAATCATCTAGATCTTGGAGCCATCGTTTTTACTTCGAGATTTAGATTCAACTGCATCAATGAACTGCTCAATTTGAATTGATGTATGCCATTGTTCAGCATGAGATTTTAGGATTTCGACTTTCTTCAATTCCCATTCTTGCTCTGCAACCAGCCTCTCTTCAATAGCTCTGATCTTTCTTTGTTCCTCCCAATATTCTTCTATTTCCTTATCCTTCTTGTTGTCATTTTCAGCACGGATTTCGCAGCCTGCCACTATCCTGGCAAGTTGCTTTTCCAGTTTAGCATAGCCATCCCTCCACTCCTTTTTATTATAGGGTGAAGTAACTTTAAAGAAAGTGTACCATTTGGTTTTATTACTGATCGAGTCCAGCCTCCCTCGGTGACCACAACCCGGTTGCCTTGTTCAAAGATCTTGATCTGGTACTGTTGACCAAAAACAGATAATGTTGTTCCTCTATTTGTCAGTTCAAGCGAATGTCCTCTCATCCTTATGAGTTTGATAAATGAGTTAAAGAACCTTAATGCCCTGGAGATGTTTTCTTTTCTAACTTCAATTGTCAAGCAATTGCTTGCTGTATTAACCTTTTGTTCTATTGCACCAGAACTGTAGGTTTTTTGATTTGAAAGAGATGATCGAGCCCTTATTATTGTCAAATGGCGAAGCTGACCCCCTGATTGGCGATTTATGTGACCCCCTAAATGGCGCAAGCTGACCCCTGTGATATTTAGGGTCAATTTTTACGATAAGAAGTGGATAAATGAGATGCTTGATCTCGAATTAAACCTCGAGACATGGCATATAAACCACTTCGGATGGACAAGATTAAACTGATACATGAATATTACCGAAAAGGCGTACTCAAAAAGAAGATTGCCCGGTTGGTTGGTGTTTCAAAGAACACGGTTAAGAAGTATCTGAGTCGTATAGCTGAACTGAGGTCTAATGATGAAAATGTAAAAATCAATTCCTCTTCATTAAGGCATCAACCCGGAAGACGGGAAGTATATCGCGATGAATTACTTCAGCAAAGAATGCCCCGGATTGTAGCTGAACTGGGTCGAGTAGGTGTTTCACGACAGCTGTTGTGGGAAGAATATATCAATGAACATCCTGATGGTTTTTCCTACAGCAGGTTTTGTAGAAAGATATCCGCTTTTAAGGCAAGGCAAAATGTGACCATCCGCCAGAATCACAAAGCTGCCTACCGCCTCAGCGTAGATTTTGCCGGCAAGAAAATACCCTGGTTCGATCGGTCAGACGGACAGGAAAAGTATGCCGAAGTTCTGGTCTGTACGATGCCCTATTCCGGGTATACTTTTGCCATTGCCCTTGCCTCTCAGAAACAGGAAGACTTCATCCACGGGATTAATCAAGCCCTCTTATACCTGGGTGGATTGCCGAAAGTTTTGCAAAGTGACAACATGAAGAGTTTTGTCAAAAAGGCGGATCGATATGAACCAACTTTTAACGAGCTATGTACGCAACTGCCCTCTTACTATGGTATTGAATTAGAGGCAACCAGGGTTGGCAAACCCAAAGACAAAGCCAGCGTAGAAAGACACGTTTCCTTAGTCTAATCGGGATACCGAACCCTATACTTCAACATGAACCGACTTTGTGAGCAACTCGCCGTAGCCAAGGTCGAAGGCACATTTATCAAATGGATCAATCGTATAGCTAAGGCAAAGCTGGTCATCATTGATGACTTTGGATTACAACCACTGACCCATGAAGTAAAACTGGCAATCCTGCAGATCCTTGAAGACCGGTACGGCAAAAATGCAACCATCATCGCTTCTCAGTTGCCCATCAAAGCATGGTATGAATACCTGGAAGATCCAACTATCGCAGATGCTATTATGGACCATCTCACTGCTAAAGCTTCAAGAATCGAACTGAAAGGAAAGAGTCTGAGAAGAAGTTCTTAAACTCCGTTTTATTATTTTTGAAATCCACTTCTACATTAGGGGGTCAGCTTGCGCCAATCGGGGGGTCAAAGGTGCGCCATTATACATTATCAAGTTGTCAGGATTTGTGAGTCTCTCCGGCACTAAAATGGCTTGAGGAAATTGATCTTTAATCTCTTTAGTTCTTTTGGAAAGACGGGATAGAATGTGTTCTTCAAGCTCTTCTTTCAAGGAAGAAAGATTAATCTCAATAAGGTCTAGTTCGGGATGAGCCGGAAGGGGTTTTTTATCAACCTCTTTACCAAATGATAATTTAACCCAGTGGCCTACTTCTGGTAATGGAATGAGATAGTCCAAACATTTCTGTTTCAGTCTTTTTGAATCAATTTCTAATTCTTTGGAAAGATGTTTAAGAGGTTTCTCCCATATGAGACTATACAGATTTTGGTGCGACATTATTAGATTAGCAGATTTCATTTGTTTTTATTTTTTTTTTCATATTGAAAATTCTCCTGTTCATTCCAGTATTTTCGGAATTTATCGTTTTGGCAAATATTCTTCGTCCTTGAATTTTTATACGGCCTCTACTAATTACATAAATAAGTAATTCAGATTATCAATCATTTTATTGATATTGTGTTGAGTGAGTCTAAAAAATATCTATATATTATTAATATTAATTGTCTTTACAGGTTATTTGATTGACAAAATGATGAATAAAAAGAAAACTTATCTTATAGTGGGTGATAGCTTTGTTAAAGGTACAGGAGCATCAGAATTGCAAAATGGGTGGGCATATCTGTTAAAAGAAAGGTATGATCAATCCAAATTTATTATAAGTGGTGTTGGCGGTGACAATATCGAAGCGGTTAATTCAAGACTTAATGACTTACTTAAAGAAAAATATGATATAGTCATCTTAGGAGTAGGTATTAATGATAGCCGCTATAGACCTTCTTTAGGTGGTTTTGAAGTTTCCCTTGACAATTTTAAAGATGGACTCTCAAATTTTGCACAGAGGGTCAGAAGTCAAAATCGATCTGTGAAAATTTACATTGTAGAACTTACTTATGTAAATGAGTCACTTACCTCCCCTTATAAACCAGATAAGTATTATAGTAACGAAAATATAAAGAAGTTTAACCAAGCTATCATAGAGACAGCAAAGAATTTAGGAGTTAAAGTCATAAAAGCACCAAGTCTGAATAATCGTCCAAATCTTCTTTCAGATGGTCTTCATCCATCTGATTTGGGGCATTTCGAGCTATACAAGTCAATAATAGAAGGTCTGGACTAAGATGATGAAGATGTTTCGTGTTCTATTCATTACGGTTAACGAATCTCCTTATTCAGGAGGCTCAGGAATACAAATGGAACTCCTTAAGCGAGATTTACTAAGCGATGGACATTTTGCTATGACATTATATCGGTATGATGATCTCGATCAAACGTCAGTTATTTATCGAAAAAAAATAAAGAAAGACAAATTCACTTTAATCGAACCATTTATACAAGAGCCAGAAATTATTGAATCCATCGTTTCTAAAAACAGTATAAACATCATTTATTGCCATATAAATGCTTTGATATACCTGCCGATAATATTTAAAGAAAAACCGATAGTTATTGCTTATCATGGCATAAGTGGAGAAATAATGCCGAAGGTTTTGACGGTGCTTAAAAAGATTAACGTTCACGCAATCGTAACCATATCTGATAAAGGGAAAAATTTTCTGCTAAAGTCATTAGGTAGGGAATTTGAAAGACGGTTGTGGGTAATTCTACAAAGTATTGATCCCAGAAATGAAAATACAGATGATATCAATTTAATTGAACAACTGCCTAAGCATAATAAACTTATCGTAGCACTTGGTTCTGTCAGAAGGTATAAAGGCTATGAAGACTTTATCGATATAATCGAAAGTCTTAAAACCCAAATAATAAATGTTTCAGGAATAATAATTGGCAAAATTGACTCTATCCTCCTAGAAGAAATTGCAATCTCTAAAAATTTAGAACTTAAAAGCACAGTGGAAGGGTTTTATGCGATTGGCAACACTCTATTTGTAGGTTTGACTGAAACACCAATGAATTGGCTTAAGATCACAGATGTTTTGTTATGCGTATCTAAAAAATATGAAGCAAGCCCCGGAGCTTTGAAAGAAGCTATTCTGTCGGAGACCAAAATATTCTCATATGATGTTGGATTCATAGGTGAAATGATTCCCCGAAAATATCATCAAAACATATTAGTGGAAAAATTCAATAAGGACTTAATGGTTCAAAAAGTTGTTGAATATTTATATAACCCTGAAGATTACATAGAACAAATCAGAGATTTGAAAAGATTTATTAAAGATAAGTACTCGCAAAAAAGAAGATATGAACAGAATCTTGATCTCTTCAAGAAAACATTGAATGTATGTTAGAACGTCTAATACAAGATGAGGATTGGTTCTCTAATTTTGCCAATTATATTCCTTTGACCGATCAAACAATTCTTGAAAATGATATAGAGAAACTTATTGAAACCTATGACGAGTTTGTACTCGACCAAAAGTACCTTCAAAATCCTAATCTTATTATTACTGGAAATGTATTCATAGAAGATAATGTTAATTTTATTGGAAATGTTGTCATAGAAGGACCAGCTTTCATTGGAAGAGGATCGACGATCGGTCCCAATTGCTATTTACGTTCTGGTACTTATATCGGTGAAAACTGTCAGATCAGGCAATGTACTGAAATCAAAGGATCCGTTTTACTAAATTCTGTTCGATTTTACCATTTTGGTTACATAGGTAACTCAATAATTGGCAATAGAGCTAATATTGGAGCTGGTTTCATTTCAGCAGTTAGAAGATTTGATAATCAGAATGTAAACTTTCGATTTGAAGAAAATAACTATGAAGGAAGTGTAAAAGGGGGATGCATCATTGGTGATGATGTACAAATAGGAATAGGTGTTAAAGTTATGCCAGGAAGAGTTATCACACCTTTATCTATTATAAATCCAGGAGAAGTAGTAAAAAGTACAAAAGAGAACAAGACTCAGAATGAATTAGATCAAGAGGAACATGTATGGGCGGCAATAATGCAGACTTGGGACAAAGAGGCTGATAGATTTTGGACTCGCAACAATGTCTTTTTGACGATTAATGGGGCCATGCTAGTTTTCGTAACATCATTTTCAACCGACCTCAAAATTAATTTACTTGTTACAATCTTTGGAATGATATTTTGCATCATTTGGATGAGAGTAAACCAAATTGGCAAATATTATTTAGATCGATGGAAAGAACCACTAAAGAAAATAGAATTAGATTGGCACATAAAACCAATAACACGTATTAATGAACTAGCCACTGAGCATCCTCTTCCATTAAAGCTTAAATCTTCCTCGAAATATATGATTATACTAATTAAATACTTTGTCAGTTTTTGGGCTCTATTGTTTCTCTTGAATCTTTGGCGCCTCTTTATTCCAATTATAACAGATAATTGTCAAATATTCAAGGTTTATCAGTTCTTCACAGGTGACATGCTATTGTTTAATTAAATTATAATTTCATTGAATTAGAATATGCATTATTTCTAATCCATTTATAAGTTTCTTCAATTCCTTTTCGAATCGACATCGATGGATAATAACCCAATTCTCTTTCAGCTTTTTTATAATCCCCCAATGTGTGCAAAGATTCCATTAAATTAGATTGTTTATATTTAATTATTGGATTCTTGTAACAAATAGACCGTATTTCATCAATTATTTTAGTTATAGAAATAGATCGACCGCTGCAGATGTTATACGTTTTATAAATATTTAAATCTTGATTTAGAAGTGATATAGATCCTTCAAAACTTTTTGTTACATCTCCAATATACGTATAGTCCCGGCTACTATCCCCATGTCCATATATAATAATTGGATTATCATTTTCAACATTAAACAAGAATTTTCTAATTACAAGATCTGGTCTCATTCTTGGGCCATATACGGAATGAAATCTTTTGATTATCACATTAAAATCATAAGACTTATAATAGGAGTACAATAAATTTTCACACGCCAATTTTGTTACACCATATGGAGAAAGAGGTTTTGTTATAATATTTTCTTTGGCTTTTTGGAGATATGGATTGTTTCCATATACCGAGGATGAAGAAGCAAATATTATGTTTCGAGTCTTCGTATTTATCAACCCACTAATTAAATTATTCGTACCAATTACATTTGATTGAATATATTGATTAGATTTTAAGATAGATTCTCTGACTCCTGGTAGTCCAGCTAAATGAATAACTAAATCATAGTTATTTATCAAAATTTCACGAAGTGCTTGATAATTAAGAATATCCAGCTTTTTAAAATAAAAATCAGAATACCTTTCTAAATCTTCAATATTCTGTTCTTTCTCGAAAACAGAATAATTGTTTTCAAAGTTGTCAATTCCGGTAATCTCATGTCCCTTCTGAAGTAACATGTCACAGACATGAAAACCGATGAAACCGGCGCAACCTGTTACAAGAATATGCATATTAAATATGCATTACTTGGTACAGTAGAAATCCTACTACAAGATAAAAAAGAGTATTCATATATTTGGACATTAAAGTTGTTCATCGCTAACTTTCGTTTTGCTCTTCGATAAAACGACTTCATTCGGAAATATTGTTACACATGAGTCCATTTTAAAATACTTCCATACTTCAGCTAAATCCTGGTTTTTCTGGCTACTAGCGAAATACGGACATTTACGTATTTGCCCGGACTTATTGGAATCTTCGCCTATCCAATAGCCCATCCAATGGTCGCTTTGTTTTCCTAGGACTATATTCCCTATGCCAGTATTAACTAGATCATTCGATGAGTATGCTATGAAAATAAAACTACTTGACTTATATCCTTTTAAGCTCCATGTTTTCAGTTTAGTACTATCGAAATTGGCACAGTTTTCCTTATCTGCCTTGACAATTCCATTAAATGGAATATCCAGGCCAAATTTTCTTGATTTCTCAAAATTTATATAGTGAACTTCTTTCTGTATTGTGTCTCTGCTATCATCACAGCTGTCTAAATAATAGCCGTGAAGTACTAATGAAAAATCAGGGTTTGATATGCTTCTTATTCTATCTTTCAGGATTAGTGACAATGTTAATAAAATAACAAAGCTGACACATAAAAAATAGAATATCTTGCTGCTGAATGTCATAACTTAATAATTACAATTTATATTGAATTTCATTCCACTTTCGTTCAAGACGATGGGTTATTTGATTAATATTCAAAAAGAAATAGAGCATCCTCTTCGTTTCGAAAATCCAAATTATATAAAGCAGTAAAAGGGATTTTCCAAATAGGGCAAAATTTATTAGAATTGGACCTAATAACTGACTACTATCAAGAAAAGCAAATAAAGGTTGAATCGCCACATAAGATATGAGACCAACCACGATCCATTGTTCTGTTTTCAACAACGAACTATCTATTCTAGCCGATAGTAATCCTAAGCATATTGCACTAAAAGAACCGCTGATAATATCAAATGTGAATTGAAGATTATCAAATAAATCTGAAGAAAACGTAAATAACAAAATCTCTACAGCACTTACAATTATAACCATTGTGGAAATTGTTATAACTGCTTTCTTATCTACTTGACTATTCTGGGTATCAGGGGGTCTGTATGTCAGAATTATGGCACAAATTAAAATGAACAACGCGGAAATATTATTCAAAAAATGTGATGCAATTACGTATATATCTGACTGTATGTAAAAATCCAAAAGGAGAACAACGTATAGCATAAAAAAAGCAAACCACGCGAATTTGAAATAAGTTAAAAACTCATTGATACCATTATTTGCTCTTTTATACAACTTATCTAATTCTGAACTATCAACCTTGATCAAATTTGCAATCGAAGACTTGTTGTTATCCTTGCAATAAAATTTAGATTTCATATCATTCAGATAGAAAATAGCTAAAAGTGGGATTCCAATGTTTGATACGTATCCAAAATTTCTATAAATTATATTATAACGATATTCAGCTATTATTTGCGGTAGAAATGATACCAAGTCGTAAATCTGAAATATTAGAAATAGCAATGCAATAAAACTGATAGATGTAAAAATTATTTTTTTGTTGATAGAAAAACACCACAATAGAAAACTTTTCTCGAGATCTTTTTTTACTATATGATCTGATTTATGAGGAATATGGATGTCTTCAGCAATTACGGCAAATACATCTGTGTCAAAATCGACTCCTTTGAAATAAAAATCTCCTATGTATACACTTTCAACACCTTCTTTCTCAACGTCATTTTTTACTTTGCCTGCAATAAGTATACTTCCAGCTACCCCCATTGACTCAATCCTTGAAGCATGATTGATAGGCATTCCGGAGTATATGATGTCATTACCAATATCAATGATTTCAATCTCTCCTGAGCTAATACCAATCCTTACATTTATGTTGAATTTATTGATAAAAATGGACTGCACTTCTATCGCAAATTCGATTGCATTCATAGCATTTTCAAACAAAACAAGGCTACCGTCACCTGCATTGTTTGCGACCTTTCCTTTGTTCTTAGCACTTATAGAGTAACATGTATCGTGAAATTGGACTTTAGTCCACCCTTCTGCTTGCATGCCAGTCGAGTTTACTATATCAAGCATTGTAACGACTTGGTATTTTGTTTGAGGGTTATATTCTCGCATGCACCGATAATAATTCTTCATTAAATTATGAAAAAAATAATATCATTGGTCAATTTGTAAGAGATTATCGATTGAGACGTAATTCAATTGAATATTCTTTGCTGTTGCTTTGATAATCGTGTAGGAAGTAATATTTCGTCTACAATACCAAAATGTTGTTCAAGATGGAATATTAATACGACATTAGACACTATATATAATTCTGTCTCATTCAACTTCGAATTAACTAGACCACAGTTTTTGAGCGATACTCCTTTCCTCATTTCCAATGATATTGAGATATATCTCGGTTGTTTGCAAATAAGCATGACCCATCCATTTCTTCAGAAGAACAAGTGGGATTCCCTTTAATACGCTATATACTGCGAATGAATGACGAAGGCCTTTAGGACAAGCATGAATACCTGAGATATCGCATGCTTTCATTACAGATTTAATACGACGACTCGCTGTACGTCTTGAAAAAGACCAAATCGAGCCTTCATTATACGGTTGACTTAGAAGAGGTAAGGATCTTTTCAGTTCTGATGCAAGCTCATCTGATATGGGAACCTGTCTATAAACTCCTCTTTTTCTTTTCTTCAGACTCTCTATAGTGATCAATTTCTGATTAAGATCCACGTTAGATGCTTTTAGATTGAGAGCCTCTGAGATCCTGATACCGGTCCATAGCAGAATCAAACATAAAGATTTGGTCTTCGGGTCTTTCTTGCGTGCTTCCGTGGCAAAAACTTCTCTTTCGGACGGTGTCAAATACTTACGACTTCCACATTGCCCGAATAGGCTCATAGGTTGATAACTCATGATAATGATGTTGATGAAGTAAAGTCGTTCTATGAATATAGAACTGACCCACTTTTATATATTCTGGGTCATAAATGCAAGTGAGTCTACAAGGCAAGAAATATTATTTAGTTAATTCTGGGAACAATTGAAGACGATTTATGAACAACAAAAATGAACGAAATAATAAACACGATAATATTAATGAAACTATTCTAACTTTATTATATTCAATAGAACGAAATGAAATTATTTTAAAGGACATTGAATATACATCAATGGGTTAGATACAATTGCCCTTAATTCTATAATAACCAGATTAAATATCAAATAATTCATGGATAAGAACTCAAAGCCAGAAAGTTTAACCCCTACGTGTATATCAGTATCGTTCAAAGAGTTAATGAAAGCATTATCCAAGGAAGATTCATTTGATTTAATACAACGCTATTTGTTTTTTTTCGATACTCTAAACCAATTTCTTGGTACCGTTTCAATATGCACATATTTTCACTTGTTAGATAATAGATTTGTGTCCAAAAACAAATCTCTCGAAAAACAGATAATCCAGATATTTCAAAAACCACTGACATCTGGAAATTGGTGGGCAATATTTAGAGAAGTCTTTAGTAATAATGATTTCAAAAAAGTTGGAATACTTCCAGAGATATTTTCCATGTTTGAGAAGCGCAAAAAGCTTGAAACAAGTTTTTGGATTCCGCTGAATAACCTACGCAAGCGGATAGCTCATTCCAAGGGAATATATGAAGGTACCTTCAAAGAGCATTTGGCCCTTGTTAATAATAAATCCAAAATTCTTGAGGATCAATACATGTTTCTCCAAATGTTTAAAGATAATAAGGATATCATACAATCTTTCTTGGATTCCCTTGTTTTTCTTAATAATTATGGTGTTATATATATAGTTTCAGATGAAAGTGAATTTTGTGAATCACTTTTTTTATATGAATGTGATCTAATTGCAGAATCCAATTCATTTGGTTTCCAAACAGATTATTATTCAGAAGTTCAATTAGACGTCAATAATTTATATTGGTGCAAACTAAGCCCAATTTCAAAATCAGAATATAAGATAAGTAATGCCATTCGACTCAATCCATTATTATTTACTATAAATCATAAAACCTGTAACCACTTCTTATTCTCAGAGATGAAAAAATGGAAGGAAGACGATTTAAATCGAGTAACCATTTGGGCAAAATATTTCGATTCCTATAAACCGGAATTTACACTACTTGGAAAGAGTATTGACTATTCACAATCAAATAGAGTGAAATTGGCAACTTGGTACGATCAAATAAAACATAGCAAACTAAAATCAGCTCCTGTAATTCTCACTATTGATGCTTCGCGTTCATTCTATAAAGAATTGCGATCTCAGCGATTTCGTCATCTCAAAATAAGTGATCTTATTATTCCCAACGTTAACAATCAATTTATTAAAAATAAAGTAGTACTAGGAACTAAAGTACTATTTCTTGAAGATAGTTTGGACTACTTATGGAATACAGATCGTCAACATTGCATATTATTAGGATCAGCTGGTATGGGAAAGACCGTATCCATTTTAAGATTATGGGAAAAATATGTTAGCTACGATAATTCACCTTGCGCTATTCCTATTTATATACCCTTAAATGAATATAATGAAACCCCACAGAATGAAAGAGAGAATTTCATTCAAAACTATATTTCGGAAATGTACCTAGGCAAAAAGGATCTTAATTCGGAAGAAAAGAATATTCTGTTATCAATATTAAACTCATCAAAAGAGAATAATGATATTCACTCGCCTTCTGTTATTTTCTTATTAGACGGTTTCAACGAAATTACTCAAAAACCCAATAGATTACTCACCCAGATAGAAAATTTATCAGTTAGAAAAGGTGTTCAAATTCTTATAAGCTCACGACACAGTTTGTCCAATTATAAAGCTACAGAAAGCTTTACGAACATGCAACTGGAGGAGCTTTCTGAGATTCAGATTCAGGAATATCTAGAAAAACCTGTTCCACAAAAAAAGAATTTAGCCCAGTTGCTCAAAAATCCCATGATGTTAACCATTTTCAAAAATACGTCACAGCTTCCAATAGAGTACTCTTCAAATAAATATTTTAAGAATTATTATCTATCAATAGCGGAAACTGCAGGAGAATTGCTTTGGAATTTTGAGGTTGGACAATGGATAAAAATTAATAGACTGTATGGGAATGATCCGGAAATAGAAACGGTCTACCAGTTAACTGTGAAGCACATCCTCCCAATAATAGCTTATGAAATGTGGTATAAAGGAATGTTTTATATTTCCAGAAGGTTTCTCCAGAATGAAATATTACCACAATCATTTAAGACGTTTTCTAGTGACCGATTTAACACGGTTTTTCCTCAGTTTGAAGATCATGGGTTAGATTGCGATTTTTGGTTGAATCAAAATAGACGACTAAATTTTCGAATTATCATAAAAGATATACTATGCAACAATTTAAGTCTCTTAGTTGAGGAAAACAATGAGTATAGATTTCTGCACCAAAACTTTAGAGACTACTATACTGCGAGGCACATTCAAAATCAATTGAAACTGAGTAATTATTATAAGGAAATTCCTAATGTTCTGAAGGATCATTTTTTAGATATAAATATTATAAAGTATTTAGGAGAATTAGAAGGAGAACATTACAATAGACCGATTATTAAACTTGATTCTTCGGCACATAAAGAATTAAAGGGAATAAATAAGCATACTAATCTTTCTAAATCACTTGATCAATGTAGAGGAGTATTCGATGAAATTAAATTAGGTAATACAGTATGGAATATAATTGAAATCTGGAAAAATATACGAGGAGTATTGAGCGGAAGCGATTTAAGTAATTTAGATTTGAGGAAATTGAATTTTGTTAACGCAAAGCTTTACATGCCTCAGCATAAAGGAGTAAATTTTGATAAAAGTCTTTTTACAAGTAATCAATTCTTTTCATTTAAGATTAGAAAACCAATAAGAACATTCCAATATCACCCGAATGGTAACCAGATCATTTGTATTAATCCATCTGATCGAAGTATTGTAGAAATGGACTTGGATACTGGACTTTGTTCGTGCGATATAAAAGGAGATTTTTATAAGGTTAAATACAGCGGTGATCCTAATGTAGTAATTTCGCAAAATGCTAAGTTCATTTCGTATTGGAATTTAAAGACTCGGCAAAGTATAAAATCATATTCTATTTCTTTATGGTCTTATTTGAGAGATGTGAGTTATAATTATGACAATACTATAAGCGCTTATTCACATGAATCAAATATTTATATTTGGGATTTTACTACAGGTAGACTCTTACATTCTTTGTCTGATTTAAAAGGTAAAGTTCAACGAATTGTTTTTCATCCTTTCGGTAACAAATTAATGGCTTATGACTCAGAGGAAATTAGGGTTTGGGATATAATTAATGGTAGAACCATAATATCTATAACTCCAGGTTCGAAAATAACTGATGCTGACTATCATCCAATTAGTAAGAAAGTAATATCGTGCTCTTTCAATAATAGGACAATAGAGGAATGGAGTTTAGAAACTGGTTTATGTATACAATCCATATCAGGGGGATTGTACGACCCATACTTACGGATCAGATATAATCCTACAGGTAATCGAGCTCTTGTAAGTCTGTACGCTGGGTCTTTGAAGGAATACAATTTAATATCAGGTGACGTCGAACGGTTAATAAAGGGCTATCAGGACGAGAGTTCATTTAGAATTAAGGCATTCTATGATCCTACGGGTAAGAAAGCTATTACAACGTCTGATGATTATTCTCTCATTGAATGGGACATGTCAACTGGCACTTGCTCACAAGTCTTGAGTGGACATCGAATGTTCGTGTATTACGCGTGCTATCATCCGTTTGAAAATAAAGTATTATCATCAACCTACGATGGAGAAATCAAGGAGTGGGATTTGAACTCTGGAATATGCATACAAACCATTGTCAACCAATACATGACATGGTGCTTAGATTATCACCCCAAAGAAAATAAAGCTCTTTCTGGATCAAGTAATGGAGTAATAAAAGAGTGGAATTTGGACAGCGGCAAATGCATTCGAGAACTTGTAGGGCATCAAATGCCTGATTCTGGAGAAAAAGGAACTACTCATAAATATAACGTCCTAACTATCAAATACAGTATTGACGGTAAACTAGCCGTCTCAAGTGCCAATGATAAAACTATTAGAATATGGAATTTAGAGTCAGGGAATTGCATTAAGGTATTTGAAGTGGATCATAGTGTGTCCCTGATGTTTGCGTATAGTCCGCTCAAAAATCGAATAGTCTTTAATTACTCCAATGATGAATTACACGTGGTGGATTTAGATAATTTGGAAAATAACAAAACCATAGAAGGTAAGGGATATATTGATATTAATAGTGAAGGAACCAAGGTTTTATCATCAAATAATGGAGAGATAATAATATGGGATATTGAAAAAGAACAGTATACCAACAAAATTAGTATGAAAAGTGATTCTTTTTTAACAATTAAATTCCATCCGAGAGAGGACAAAGTATTATTAGCTTCAAACGATTGTAAAGTGTATGAATGGAATTTTAATACTGGTCAATGCATTAATGATCTAGAAATTATTTCAGGTCTTACTGTGCAAAAATCAAGTTTTAAAAACTTACATAAGGAATCTTATCTTGACCTTAATGATATCAGAAGAATGAAAATGTACGGAGCAAAATTTTAATCAAATAACATTTTATTCAATAATCAAATAATTCGGATTGGGAATGAATATAGTTAATAAGTCAATAATTATATTATTTGGAGTCTTTAAGTATGAAGATACTTATTTAAAGTCAACGAATCTCGCGAAGAATTTTGTTAAATATGATTTTATAGAGAAAAATAAGAAGTATTTAGAGCAAAAGTACTATTCAAATTGGTTAGATCAATTCTCTGAGAGATCATTCAATAGACAGTTGCGATATCTCAAGAATGAAATACCCGATGTGAATGTACCATTGGAATTCAGCAGGAATATCAAAGTCAAAATCGAAGGGATCATTGTATATCTCTTTGAGGACAGAATAGCTATCTTTTCAATAAAGACGTCGATAAATACAAAAAGCTTGTCAGATCTTTCGATGATAAGCAATTATTTACGCCAGGTCACAAAGAAACAACCAAATTCAACCCTCGAATCGTTTTCTACTTTAATAGAAGAGAAAATCATCAAACACTTTACATCTGACTTAAATTTATGGAGAAAACTTAACTCCAGTCTTAAGGTATATACATTAGTCGATCTTAGTTCGGAATGGAAAATGACTAAAGTTAATCAAATGTTGTTCGACCTCGGGACCTTCCAGAAAATTGGAAATTCAAAAGGAGGACACTTTTTCTCACCATCAAAGTCCTTCTTTAAAGAAACATTGATGGAAAACTCAATAGATGCTTTTGAGAATTGGAAAGCATTATGTCTCTTTGATTCTTTTGTTCGTATTTCATTCAATTTGGAACAATTTGATTTATATGATATATGGGAGAATGAATACACTTTCATATATGTCTATACTTTATATATGAGATATTATTTGAATTATACAAACTCTAGGTTGTCGAATGCAATGCAAAACCTCGAAACTGCAAAGGATATTAGAAATGATTTTTTAAACCATAAAAATACTCATTCATTTTACAGAATATCGAATAACTTCCTTCCAAATATGATATATCAGAAAATGATCGGGGCTCAAGAGGTAAATGAAGAGTTGGCTTTATTAGAAGAGAGAATTGTGCGCATCGATCTGCTAATACGTGAGAAAGAGGAAATTATGATTCGTAACATTCTTTTTGCACTTACTGTTCTTAGTCTAATTAGTATATTTTATGATGGCAATCAATTCTTATCCAACTATTTCAAATTCTCAAATGGAAAGGCCATGATAAGTATGTCAGTTTTGCTTTTTATAATCATAATCATCTTTATTCTGAAATATTATCGTCGAAAATAGTTCTATTTTACAATAAACTTAACTAGTAAGGTGTAATAAGAATATTCTTATCATATTTCTATTTAGAATTTAACAAATGAGTAAGAGCGAATCCCTTTATAATATATTATCTTCAAAATACGAGATACCGATAGGTAAAGGAAGTGTGTGGAAGTATCCTTGGCTTGAAGTAGACCGACTCTTGATAAGTGAAGAGTATATAAAATATCTTCTCAATGATGATCAAGTAGATATGTCTATAATTAGAGTATTTGCAATTACTTTGAATTGGTATGATGAATTACTTTTATTACGACTGACTGGCAGCGAAGAAAATTTTACTAAATCAAATTACTTTGGTCTTCTTATGTCGAACGGAAGATTATTTAGATTAGACAATTCTTCTGCTGGTGTAATAAATATGTACAATAAAGAGTGTAAGGTCAAGATTTGTGCATTCAATGTAATAGACTATTTAAAATTCTTTTGTTTCTTTTTAGACGGCCCTGGTAAAGAATGGGCGTTCTTAGAGTCAAAAGAGGATGCTGAAATTTTAAATCTCCATTTTGGATTAATCGATACAAACATTGTGGGTGGTACAGCTAGGCCTGCCTTTTTAGAAAATAATTATGATCAGATCAAGTTTGAATGCAGTGCCATTACATATTTTAATTATACCATATATATATGTAATTTCGAGGTCAACAAGGATGGCTCAATAACCATTTTGGGTAATGAGGCTATTGCATTTATAAAGCAAAAGTCGAATGTCCCAAATGAGTTGTTCACTTCAATTACAGAGAGTTGTGAATTATCATCTGCAAACGGAAGTTTATTTAACTATGAGTGGTCACCAATTGAAAGTAGCCTTTTTTCACATCTATTTAATAATACTATTGACGGGACATTAAGGCTTAATTACAAATCAACTGAGATTTCTGCGATATCATTACCTTGGTGCTCTGGTCTGATTTTATTGCAAGTTTTTGATGAGTCATGGTCTTCAGGCAATTATCGGGTTTATTATATTTTAGATATGAATGGTTCAATGTATAGGCTCACTGGAGAGGTCCAATTTTTGTCAATGGATTGGCTTCATGTTATAGATGAAATTAATGTTCTTGATTACCTCCGGTTTTTCACCTTTTTCAATCGGAGAGATCATATTCCTTTTTATCTTATTGAAAGTATTGATGACCCAAATATTGTTGGAGAGGTCAATACAGGACTTATGAAACATATTTCAATGACTTCCATTTCTCAAGTCACTAATAATGGTGATTATCTTTGTAAGGCCACCGCATTATACATTGGGAACTTATATACTGTATACTTTTCTGTAAGCCCTTATGGCAAAGTTAAGTATATAAGTGACGAAATTATTCAGGAGAATAGTGGCATTAAATTAAACGCCCCTATTGTCTAAAGATGTTCCTGATTCATAAATGATTCATTGTAGAAATTCAAATGAGAGCTATTTTCGGATAACAATCGTAGCTCTAGGTAATTCTATGGCACTATTATTAGTTATGGTTCAACGTAATTGGTTAGCATGAAAAATGAGGTCATAATTTGTATTAAAAGTTTTTCTTTTTGATTCAATGTGAATTTTTTAAGTTTATTTTCGGGATGTCACACTATATATAATTTTGGGTCAAATCGATCCAATCCGTGCTAAAGACAGTTATTCCTTTTTTCGGTTTATTTATTTTCTTTCCCATCTCTCTTCAGGCCCAAGACGAAAAACTCGTAATTGAGGGTGCCATAATCGTGGCCAATAATGATGATCCCATCCCTTCACCCGGTACCATTCGATGGAATGGCTCTCATTTCGAAGGATGGAACGGTAATAACTGGGTTTTGCTCGATTTTTCAACTCTTGATGAGGTGGATGGAGATCCCACCAATGAATTGCAGGACTTAGTATTGACCAATGATTCGCTGTCACTCACGAATAGTCTTTTAAGTGTTGACATGAATCCTTTCTTACAGGATAGTAGCGATACCAATGAGCTACAATTTTTAAGCATATCCAGCGATACTATTTTCCTGTCTGATGGTGGTCATGTAATTATACCTTCTGGCAACAGTAGTGGACATTACATAGGTGAGTTATTTGGTGGCGGAATCGTATTTGCTGTCTGGAATGATGGGAATAATGGCTTAATAGCCTCATTGGACAATTTGTCGGGCGATGTGGAATGGGGCGGTATTGGGACCGATGTGCCCAATTTAGGAAATGGAGATCGGACAGAATATTATGACGGACTTTCCAATACTACAAAGATCGTTAGTGCTGTAGGAAACAATGGAGGTACTCCGTATGCGGCAAAACTGTGTGATGATTACTCTTTCGATGGTTACAATGATTGGTATCTTCCTTCAATATGGGAATTGAATCATTTATACATAGCTGCTCCCATTTTGAGTAAAATTCTCGATTCTGATGGTGATAACATGACCAATGGGTTTCTCGCGGATAACAATGCCACTTTCTATTGGTCCAGTACGGAACATACTGCTCCGGCATTTGCGATTTACTATAGATTCCACTTTGCTGGAACAAATTTGACATCAAAAGATCAACTTGGAGCGGTAAGGGCCATACGACAGTTTTAATCATTCCTTCGTGGATAAAATAAAAAGGGCACAGAATACTGTGCTCCTTCCTTAAATGTGTCCATTATCCGTAAAAGAATAATACGTCTCACGTGTAATAATGAGATGATCTAACAGATTAATATCAAAGAGCTGAGCGGCAGCTTTGATTTTGTCTGTCAGAGATATGTCCTGGTGAGATGGACTTGTCATCCCTGAAGGATGATTATGAAGGAGAATCAGACCAGAGGCATTGCAAGCAATAGCGATGCTAATCACAATTTTGATATCAACGACAGTACCTGCAGTTCCTCCACGACTAATCTCTCTGATACCGATGATTCCATTTCTCCTATCCAGATAAACGGCCATAAACTCCTCAAACAGTTCAATCGTATCCAAATTCCATGTATCGATTGCTACTTTATAAACTTCATCGCTCGACTTTAAGTAAACCCGTTCGGATAGATTTCTATTAGGACGAAAGGACACTTCAACTTTGGGGATAGTCTTATTCATTGATTCAATTTTTGTTTGTTAGAAATAGGGAGCATCTCGTTCCATTTAGATCGATCCAATTATTTACTGGCTCCCTTAATAGTTGATTGTATGATTTGAAAAGGAAGTAGCCTTTCAAAAACTCATAGAACGGATCAGATTTCATCTGCTCGTACGAACTTCTTAAAGTACTTTCCTTTTCAAAAACCGTCAGAATACGGGCACTCTTTTGGATTCCAAATTTCAGTGCCGGGGTTCCGTTAGCCAACAAGTGACCATAGACTTTCAATTGTTTCAGGATTCTCTTGACTCTGTATTCTCTGTGTAATTCAAGACAGAATAGGTATTGACTTTCTCAACTTCAGATTAGGAAAATCGAGTCTGGTTTAATGGAAGTATCATTCCAGTCCAATTTCGTAGAACACGCATAACGTCAAGTTTGGGGTGATTTGATACGATCGAAGTAATTGTAATATCGAATGACAGGAAATTTGGATTGTCACAAGGCTTGTCTTAGAGATATATGAACATTGATCGTCATCTTTCTATGTTCGTACTGATCAGTGAGATGAACGGGCCAGTTTTTCGGAGCATTTCTCATCCACTCTATTCAATATCCATCCGATAAGAATTTTCATCATTTGACAGACAAGTAATGTATGTCTTCCTTTTTACCTATTCACGGTCCATAGCGAAAAGATTCAGTTCTAATAAGACATTTCTCCCTAAGCCTTCTAAGGTTTTCGTACAATGACTTTCTGCTCAAAGGCCAACCGGCATACTCAAATTGACCTACAGAAAGGTATTTATATATCCACAATTGCTCCATTATCCGGGCTTGTACATCACGATTTCATTTCATGTTTATCTAGTAACTAAATTTTGGAAGAGGTTTTTCATGATTCTGAATACGATCATGCCGATCATAAGGATAATCGTCCAGAGTATCTTTGATGTCCAATTGACTTTGTAGAATTGGTTTATAGTATCCTGACTTATAAATGAGATAATTTGTTTGTTTTAAGACCTCAGATTTTCTCGCTAATACGGGGCTTCCAGGGAAAAAGACGTTGGCCGTACGAACTAACTTTCCTTTAGTACCATAATGTATCCAGAAGAAGTGCAATGGCAATTTTAGTAGTCTTTTATGATGTATCCCGATTTCCTGGCTAAAACGTTTGATGGTGCGAAAGCCATTCGTTCCAATGACTTTGACATGAGTGTTATTCAATAAGTTATTCTTGAGTCTTGATTGTCCTTTCCCATCTATAAGATTTTGCGTTGCGAGGATCAAATAGAGTCCATATTTCCTGGTTTCTTTTAGTATCACGTTTAAGCTATCTCCCTTGACAAAGGTATCCGCTTCATCTATGATTAGGAAGATTTTTTTCCTTCTTCATTCAGGTAAATTCGTTCTCTTAAAGGCAATGCTCTTGACTTGCGCAATGATAAATCTGCCGATAGTCTCACATACTTCTTCGCCGATGGCCCCCTTACTCAAATTGAACAAAACAATCTTCCCTCATCTGATGCACTGCTCGAGATTCACAGTGCTTTTACCAACACACATTTGCATAAAGATTTGGGAATTCAGCAAGCTCTGGAGCTTTGTGTATAGGCTGCCTTTTGTCATGCGGTAATTGGGGTTGTCAAATTCTTGTCTAAAGAACTTTCTGTAAGACCCAACTCTACTTTTTCTTCCGAGTTCCATGAGTCTTTTATCGCCACCGGTTATTAGCTGTTGAAGGTCAACCAACGAGGCATCGCTTAATGTCATCAAAGTATAAAGACATGGTTTCAGTAATGCCCTCATGTGATTGGTAAAATGTGCTTCTGGCATCATTTCTTCAAAAGCCCTCAATAGCTGTTGTGCCTGTAATTCAATACGATAGCCGTCCTTTTCCCGGCATTCTAATGGATTGATGGTAGGAGTATGTCACTTCATAAGCACTGGATCTAGATATACCAGTCTCGATTTAACCTTCTTTGCCAGATCAAATCTTCTAATTCTTTGAACCGTATCGCCATGTGGATCCAAGAAAATGACACAAGAATCATGGCTACGTCTGCTCGTCCGTCGCAGGGCATACACCCACTGTTCAAGCCAACTGCTTTTTCATGAACCTGTTTTTCCAGTTATGTACATATGACTACATCTGTATCTCTTTGGTATAGCATTAAACAGATACAACATCCTTAAGACACAATACCATTTTAGCCTGACAAAGAGCATCCTTTCGAAAAACCAATAGACCCTCTTCGTAATCCGCTTAATTCGATACCGCCGTGTGCGCATTCCATTAAATACGATATAAATGCAGTATGGTCTCTCTATCGAAAGCTATATAGCTACAGGCATTTCACTTCCACATGGTACGACCTTTTAATAGAAGGATTAATGGAACTTTCACTTCTTAATCTCTTTTATGAATTGATCCACATGCTCAACATTTGCAAATGGTCTTTTATACGGATACTTCTTAACTCTCATCTTTTTAATCAATAATAGTTGCTCTTTAATTTCGGGAGACTGGGTATCGATATACCTTTCCACTTCAGTCTGAGCACTCTCTAAACTGATGTGCTCATATTGATTCAAATTGAAGAGTTGGCCGTCATGTTCAAAGTTTGACTTTCCGTGACGAATGGACTCGATAATCTCCGGGAATAATTCTCAAGGTAAATTGACGTGATAACCACCGACAAAATGGATTTTACACTGCTGTTGCATCAGCTTCTTTATTAAATAAAACTACTCGACGATGACGAAACGAGTACCTAATTCATCGGTGATTGACTTAAGGCGAAATACCTCGATAAGATGTTCTTGTTCACTTTGTATGAATACCTTGGTCATTGGTCATAGATGAGCTTGAAATTCTTCTGCCTGGTCAATGAGTTCGAATAGATACATTGTCAAATTTTTGTAAAAGAATAAAGCACAGCTTTTCAAACTAACATGGATGTCTACAACGCATGATAACTTTGTGAAAAAATAAAAGCCCGTCTTCTGTTGCTACTAACGTATACCTTGAATTAAAAAAGGCGACGGAAGTCGCCCCAATTTGAAAGAAGTAATTGCATTCTCTCTTTTTTCTCTTCTAGGCAAGCACAGCATAATTCATCTGACAGCCTCGGACAATATTTGTAAATGTCTTCGGCGACAGTCTTAATACGTTCAATCTTTTTGAGCTCCCTTGTTTTAATTTCATAGAAAATGCAGTTGGTAACTTTCTTCATATCCCTTAGGTGGGACGACTGTCATCCTTATAAGAGAGATTGATATAAATACAAGGGAATTTCATCGTAATAACTATTATTATTAAATGGCCTATTGAATATACTTATCTACTAGCCATTTTCTCCTCTAACATTTGTTTCGGATAAAAAGATAATACTATCTGTTACTCATTGACATATTGTTGAACGATGGGATCCTTTGTCATTCATGAATTACTAAATTGCCCAAAATCGAAAAGTGATTTCTGCGCATTACGAACCTTTTCGTGATCAGCATGCAAGTAGTATTGAGTGGCATAAATGGTTTGGTGACCAAGCATTTGTCCGATCGTATATAAGTCAATTCCCTTATTCAGCAAATGCCTTCAAAAAGTATGTCTGAGCCTATGATATGTAATTCTATTTTCGAGTCACAATGCCTTTTCATATTTTCTGAAAAAGGCACTGGTAGATGCTCCTTTCATGAGTTTGCCATATTTCACCGTATCCAGGCTCACAAAAGGCAGATGAGGATTAAGATCAGTGACCTTGCAATATCTCACATAAGGTTTACCGTTACAAGACGTCTGCTGAATGGGAATTAATGAGGTCGACTGTCTTATTCTTTGATACTCTTTTGCCAAATCCTGAATTGTATTTGGTATGTACAGCGTCCTTTTTCTTTTACCCTTTCAAAGTACTGTTACCTCCTGACAGGGTGATAATAAATCCTTGAAGGAAAGGTTAATAGCCTCGGTGATCCTAAGTCCCATATAATATCACACATGAATTAACAATGCGTTACGATATTTTGTGTCCTCCCTATATTCGAACCTAAACGGGGCACTCAGTATTCCCTGTAGTTCATCATTGTTTAATGGATCAATTTTAGTCCTTGTCGTCCTCGGTGATTGAATCAGGTTTGGATCGACCTTATATGTGTATCCCATTGAATTGGTCCACTTAAAAAAATGCCTGATGGTGCTCATGTAGTTCTGCACGGTAATCAATGAAAGCTTTCCTTCACCAGTATAGTGATACCTTGAGTGAAATCATCTGTCTAAGTTTTTAAGAAACCCAACAAAAGCACAGATCTCGTTGATATTCAGCGAATTCAATTCCTTCGATCAGATAAAATCGACAAAACGACGTAAGTGCAACTTCTTAGTACAAATCGAACTCTTGGACAGCCCCCTGATCTCCTCTAAGAACTTCATATATTCCATTGCAATCGCAAAATTATCCTTGTTCATGATGGTAGGTAAATGAATAAATGAACAAGGCATACGTCAGTAGCCTCTCCTTTTTATCTAGATGATTATTAATGTCAAGACCAAAAACATCTATTCGGGTAGATGTCTAGTATGCCAAGTGTCCTCCCTGCAAGAAATTGACAGTAGTGTATATGTCTACATGTGTCAATTGTCAAAGAATAAAAAAGGAATAATACTCAAAAAGAAGAATTCGACCATGTTACTACTCATTTTTGCCTACTTAAAATTAAGTATTATGATATAATTACTTGCGTCTATTTAACGATTAATTTAAATTCCTTCCTTATAATTAATTTAATTATGGAAAAGAAAGCATCAATACAATTAGAAGAATTAGGATCAAAAACTCTTGATGAAATATCCGCTGCTGATTTTATTTCAGCACTGGGTTCAAACAACTTAAGACTTATTGAAGTATTCCCAGAAAAGAAAAAGGTTGAACTTGAAATAGAACCTCCATTAGGTAAGATTCCTGTTGCAATCCTACTCGACAGGCTGAGAGGGGAAAAGAAGAAAAAAGAACTTGAATTCGAAAGGACGATCGACCTGATTAGAGATCCGGCATTTTATGATAGGTTTGTAAAAGACGTCGCACTACAGCTAAAAAAGGATAATTTCCGAGGTTAACGTTCTATAAGAAAAAAATAAAGTTGAATCATAACAAAATAAATGTATTAGTCTTATCTGATACACTAGATATTTTTTTGAGAGATTCAATCTTTATTAACTCGATTCACATACGACCACATCATCTTGCGGATCAGACCATAACAATAAAAGGAGATAAGATAACAATGAATGGATTCAAACTTGATGGATTCATTTATCTGACATCTCCTAATGAAAGTCTTGCAGAATCGTTCGTTGCTGTTGATCAGGAATTTTGCAATCTTGAAATGAAAGCCGTATTATTAGATTTTATGAATTGTAAAAGTCTAAGGATGCTGAATAGGTTTTCTGCTGCAGCTTTATTTCGTGGAGATTCTTGGAGTTACTGGAGAAATGTACTATTGGAAAATGGGTATTCACTGTCTAATTTAAATTTTGGGTTAGTCTATGCTGATACTGGAAAGCATAATTACTATAATTTTAGCACGACGAAAACAAATACACTTACTGATAAGTCCCTTATAAGATATCTAGGATTGGGTTACGAGAAATTTCGAGTTTGTTACAAAACATTTTTCATTAAGAACAAAGTGATAGCAGGGCCAGAAAACAAAGATATTTTATCCGTTATCGAGTTCCTCAACGGTATTAATATTAACTATGGATGTGTTGAAACAACTGAAAATAATGAAATATTTACATTTAATCCATTTCCGGATATCCGAGATTCTGCTATGCAATCAAAAGTAATTTTTGAAATAGAAAATGAGGTCAAAAATTATTGGATTAATTGGTGATACTGAAGATTTAACACTCACGTATATTAAATGGCTTTGTGATCAATCTTCGATTCCTACAATTCTTTTTGAAGAAGAAGAGTTTGGGCATGAGTGGATATTGGAATACCAGGATAATGATATAAATCAAGGGCATATTTCGATGTCTTCTAAGACAATATCTATCAGAAGTATTGCTGGTTTCTTCGTTAGGCTAAATAGCAGCCCCAAATTTAAAGGCACAACTTTATCATCATTACACAATCAAATCGCGATACGTGAGAGAAGATTGGGAATTAAATATTTCTTAAATTCATTATCTATCCCTGTGGTAAATAGTCCGAAATCTGGGCTGTCGAACTGTTCGAAGCCTTATCAGATGAGATGGCTGTCATCAATGGGATTTAAAGTTCCCAAATGGATAGTAACGAATGATGCGAATGAAATTATTGAATTTAAGAAAAGATGTTCCTTTGGGGCAATCTTTAAGTCGTGCTCTGGGTTGAGATCTCATGTTAAAATGGTAGATGAGAATTTTTTATCGAAGGTTAGGAAAGGTAGCCCACCTGTGGTTGTACAGGAATATATCGAAGGGGACGATTGCAGAGTGCATGTGATCAACGGTCAAGTTTTCCCTACGAGGATTGATTCGAATTCGGTTGATTACCGATTTTCGCAAAATCGAGATAATTACTCAATATGTCAGCTTCCCAAGAAGTTGGAGATACTATGTCATCAAGCCACGACAATGGATAACTTAGTTCTCTCTGGTTTGGATTTCAAGATTGACTCTGATTCTAATTGGTACTGCCTAGAAATGAATCCTGTACCAACATTTATTCCATATGAATTGTCCACTCAACAAGCTGTGGGTCGTGCTGTTATTAATTATATTTTGGATAGAAGTTGACTTTTGTATTGCCACAATTTGACTTTATCCTATCAATATTTCCCATTTCTTTGAAGAGTTGTTAAACTACCAATCGTCTCTTCTAAGACACACTTTTCAGTCAATCTTATAAAAATTATTCGATTAATAGGCTTTAATTTTTTTAATGACAGAAACGACTAAAAGGAGAATTCATATGATTTCATTCGAGCGATTAATTGAAGATAATTGTAAAAGACCTAAGGGTCGATCTTATTATACTTTTCTTTGCTAAAAAATATTTTGAGGTACAGCTTCTCAAAGTAATGGTAAGAAAAAAATTTTCGTCGGTTCACCAATGCAATTCTCAACTAAGCAAAACTTATTATCCCGTAAATTGACTACTTAATTTTAAGTATTTATTGGACAATGACTTAATATTCTCTCCATAGTAAATTTCATTTCATATTTTAATATGGTTTATAACTTTTAGACGCATTGGTAGTGTCTATATGTTTTAGTATGAATCAACTGAGAAAGCCTCTTATCCGTAGATTATTTACAATTGTCTTAATCTTCTTGTTACTAGTTGATCCTGTTTCAATACAAAAATGTTTTGCCTTAACAGGTGGTCCTTCATCTCCAGAATTCTCAAGCTTTGAGCCAGTTTCCACAACAAACATGGTCAATGAATTCACGGGCGACTTTACATACAACCTACCGCTTCTGGAAATCCCTGGGCCTGAGGGAAGTGGTTATCCTTTATCTCTTTCATACCATAGTGGTTCATCACCCGAGGAAGAAGCATCTTGGGTAGGTTACGGATGGACACTGAATCCTGGTGCTATAAATCGAGGAAAGAAAGGATATGCAGACGATCATAAAGGTGCTCCGGTCACCACGTATAATGACGTACCAAATAATTGGACGGCCACAGTCGGAGGAGACATTGGCAACATTGAGATTTTCGGAGAAGATTCACCAATTACTTTGGGACTCAATGCTTCCATTCGATACAACAATTATAAAGGCTTTGGTTATGTCGCAGGATTAGGATTCAGTGTCAAAGGTGTTGGTAGCCTGGGTTATTCTGTAAATGACGGTTTGGGTAGTTTCTCTTACAATATTAGCCCTTCGATCAATTTAGAAAAGAATAAAGTCGAACCAGAAGAGGAGGAGGAAGCGAACAATTATGAAGAAGAACCCGAAGAGAAAGAAGAAGAGGGAGATCAACAAGAGCAGGAAAAAAGTAAAATGGAATTCACTGGCAAATTCGGAGGTCTGACATCTATGTCAAACCTTGGAAGTAGCTATGGATTGTTATCCAGAAATTATTCGATGAAATCGACTTCAGTATCGTCATATGTCGGTAGTGCATTTAATATATCTGGTTCTATAGAATCCATGGTAAGCGGCGTCCCGGTTGGGCCACAATTTGGATTCTTTGGCTCTTTTAATTCCCAAAATCCGGTTGATTCTAAGACAGTAAGTTCTTATGGCTATCTATACAGCGGAGAAGTTGATCCAAATGACAGTAATAAAGCCTTAGATTATTATTCGGAACAAGAAGCTCCATACTCGAAAAGAGATCTCTTTTTATCTGTACCATTTAGTAATGTTGATAATTACTCTTTGACCGGTGAAGGGCTCGGAGGAAGCTTCAGACCACGCGCAAAAAATGCCGGACATTTTTTTCCTACAAGGACCTATAGCGCTACCGGTATAACCAATCTAAGTTTAGAATTTCAAACAGGCCTTAACAATGGTGTTGGCGCCGATATGGGTTCAGGTCTTCATGAATTGTCTGTTAAATCCTGGGTGCCCAATGGTAATAGATTTAATTCCCGAGGAGATTCCGATGAAGCTTATACATTTCGTTTCAAAAATGACCTTGGCGGGGATTTTCACTTTGGCAGTAGTGATATTGCTCAGGAAGCTGCATTTGATGCGGGGACAAAATTGCCAAACACATTATCTTTTGAGGAATTCGCTGGATATTCTGATTACAATCCCACGCAAGTTAGCCAACGTTCGGGAAGATCAACTTACATAGGTTACCATACGAATGAAGAGATGATGGTCGGAGGTGACTATTCATTTGCCTCTTACTCAAAAGATGGTCAAATCAAAAATCTTATAGATCGCAGCACAACTGAAATAAAGGATCAAATAGGCGAATTCATAACGACCAATGAAGATGGTATGACATACACTTTTGGTCTTCCAGTCTATTCAAGAAATGAAGTTAGTCTTCAGTATGGTTTCAAAAATGTACCGGCATCAAATATTGAGTCAAATTATCTTTTATACGCTGATACGGAAGCATCGAATATCAGGATAAAGACCGGTCAAGAATCTTTGACTCCATATGCAACCACATACCTTCTCACATCAATAACATCTCCGGATTACATAGATCGGACTTTCAATGGCCCAAGTAAAGATGATATTGGCTCTTGGACAAGATTCACATATAAACAAGTCCATGGATCATCTGACAAGACCGATGGATCCTGGTATCGTTGGAGAATACCTTACACCGGATTTCTATACAATCGAAATAGTCTTTCTAACGAAAGGGATGATTTAGCATCCTATACGGCAGGAGAAAAAGAAATTTGCTATTTAGATACCGTTGAAACAAAGACGCATTTTGCTGTCTTCGATATAAGCGATAGAGAGGATGGAAGAGAGGCGCCTCCTGAAAACATTGCAGACTCGGAGAGGAATCCTAATATTTCAAACCTAAAAAAACTTAAGAAACTTGATGCGATTCGGTTATATGCTAAGCCTGTCATGAATAATCAGTCTCCTCACCTGCTACAAACAATAACTTTTAAATACGAATACAATAATCTAGATTATGAGCTGATGTCTGACTTACCCAATAGCACTGGGACCAATCAAGGTAAACTCACGCTTAAGGCAGTATATACAGAATATGAGGGAGTCAATTCGGCGAAGATTTCACCCTACATTTTCCACTATAATTACCCAAGCCAAAATTATCCAAGTCCCTACACTACGCTAAGCATGACTTCAACTACCGGACAAAATCCAGTTTACTCCAAGTTTGCACTAGACCCCTGGGGTAATTATCAGTCAAACGGTGATACGAGACATAGCAATCTTAGAAATTGGATTGATCAAAATCCGGCGGCTTTTGATCCTGCCGCCTGGCAATTGAAGGTAATCAAACTTCCTTCTGGCGGCGAAATTCACGTACAGTATGAACAAAAGGATTATTTGTATGTCCAGGATCGCAGAGCCATGGCAATGGTCAGGTTAGAAAGTGGCGCTCATAATGGAGATACATTTTTCCTAGACATAAATGAGGATCTCGGACCTATGACGCCGGATGAATTGCTTGAACAAGCAGATATCATTAGAAAAGAGTTAATAGACAAGGAAGAAAAGATTTATTTCAAATTTTTATATGCGTTGATTGGAAGCAATCCGAGTTTGACAAATTGTCAATCAGAGTATATTAAGGGATATGCTACAGTGGAAAACGTAGGTGTACTTGGAGGGAAAATTTTCATTCAACTTAAAAACGCGGATCATAGTCTTCCTATACATGTTTGTAGGGATTATGTAAAAGTGGAACGAGGAGGAAATATTCCGCCAGTAGGAAGTTGTAATCCGTCTTCTGATGGCATGGATGGAAGCCTCAGTGCGAAAGATGTTGCTCTACAGCTTTTAGGATTTGTAGGAAGTACATTTTCAGGAAACGCTATTAATTGTTTAGCAATTAGTCACCAGCACTCTTACTTGAGGATTCCCTTACTAAGACCTAAAAAAGGGGGTGGGATTAGAGTGAAGCGGCTCATGATGTATGACAATTCACTTGGTGAAGAAGTCCTTTTTGGAAATGAATATCATTATCAAATTGAAGATCCAATCACCAAAAAAATCTCTAGCTCTGGTGTAGCAACCAATGAACCCGCAACGATCAGAGAAGAATGTGCGCTCACAGTTAATTTGCAGAAAAGAACAGATCAAGGTTGGTTAGAAAAAGCAATTGCGGGTAGAGACCTTGATAACTTTGAAGGTCCCATCGGTGAATCCATATTGCCGTCACCATCAATTGGGTATAGACGGGTATACAAGACTAATATTCACAGAGGTAGAACCAATCCTGGATTCACCATAAATGAATTCTTTACTTCATATGACTATCCTTTTGATAAAAAGTACGCACATATAGGCTGGAAGAAAGGATTTGATAAAACACAGATTAAAGAGTTACACAAAGAGTGGATGAATATACCGTCAGGGTTGTTTGATTATCAAAAATCTAACCTGTGGATGAGTCAGGGTTTCCATTTCATTAATACTGAATTCAATGGAAAGCCCAAGCGCAGCGCTACTTATACCGGCAATTATGCCTGGATGTATGATCTAAACAAAGTTGCACTTACTTCTTCTCAAGAATATACATACTACCAACCTGGTGAAAAGATACCTATTAGCAACGGGGTGGATATGGATGATATCACATATGAAACTGTTGGTAAAGAAGTAGAACTCTTATTAGAAGGGCGAGTAACTGAGGATATCAATGACGACTTTAATATAGAAGGAGATGGTTCTCTTGGATTTTTTGGCTTAATCGCTTTACCGTTTGCAACTGCCGTCCCATCGGCTTCATATAATGAAAGCAAATTACACACGCATGTCTCCACTAAAATCACATCATATCCGGCCATTACAAAATCCGTAAAGTCCTTTCAAGATGGTGTATACTCTACCGTCGAGAATCTAGCTTTTAGTAAAGAGAATGGAAGAGCTCTTTTGACAAGAACATATGATGGATATCGAGGGTTGGACCTCGAGCAATCATCTAATCATCACGGAACATATCTGTCATACGCTTTTGCCGGTGCCGATGAATACCCGAATCTCGGTCAACGGGCTTTTAATGAAGGAAGAAAGGTAAATATTTCAAATTCTTCGGGAAATACATTTGATGCAAATACAGATGTACTAAGTGTTGGAGACCTAATACAACAAGGACACCGGCTTGCCTTCATATCGGGTATATCAGGCAACACTGTTCAGGTATCCCATCATTCATTATCTTCTAATAGTCCATTTAATGCCAGTCTGGATATCGAAGTCATAAGAAGTGGAAAAGCCAACCGACTTCACGAAGATGCTGGAACATTAACAGTATACGGAGATGAAATTAATGTAGATTTTATTACTGTTCCTACAGCAAATCTTGCTGAACGTCAAGCTTTTGCAGACTTTTTGTCCAATGCCATAAATAGTAATGTCAATAATACATCATTCACTTTCACGCCTAATAATCTCACTTTCGAATTTAACTCAAATAGTGACTGCACAAGGGATGGTGACCGAAGTCAAGGATGCCGTACTTGTTCGACTCTAAATATTGAATTAGAAAATCAAATTTCAGGCACCATTTTAGAGCAGACGAAAGTCACAATAAGATGTGGAGATCGTACTTGTTGTTTTAGGATTCGAAGAAGGGCTGAAGTACAACAAGGAGGAAATATTAATTCGTCTGATATCTTTTCTATACATCCTGCTACAGGTACGTTAATCTTTCATCCTTCAGGTGGTGAAGATGGTCAAAGAATTACGATGTGTCCCTTCTGTGAGTCATTCGACCGAAAGCCGGTCATCAACGGTGTAATAAATGCTTCTTCAGTAACCTACTCAGATAACTGGCGACCCCCAAATTGCTACCTTACGAATTCCTCAGGATTGACAGATTATGAATTAGGTGCAAAAGGCAAATGGCGAGTGGATGGTAGTTATGTATATCGAGAAGATATATTTCATGGGAATGACCATCCGCTCGTATCGTCGGACGATAACAATCGTAATTATCATGATGCCGGGGTGTACAAAGAATTTATGATTTTTGATTGGCAGGACTTGACCAATAACAATCCGGATAAATGGTTAAAAACGAATCAAGTCAATTTGTATTCGCCTCATGGACAAGCAATTGAAGAACAGGATATCAGAGGTGTCAAGAGTAGTGCAAAGTATGGCTACTATGACAACTTACCATATCTAGTTGCAAATAATGCAGGATACAATAACGTGAGCTTTGAAAGTTTCGAAGTCAATTATCGCGACGATGATTTTCAATTATTTGAAGATTGCCATACAGTACATACGACAAATGGCATAGTCGAGGCCGGAGCGCATTCTGGGAGTTATTCTCTGTTGCTGCCATTGGATTTGACAATAGGGCAGCCAGTCAGGTCTTATTATCAGAGCAGCGATTTAGTGGTATCCGATGAGATCAAGAATCAGGGACTCGTTTCTAAAGTGTGGGTCAAAGTAAGATCGGATGATCCTTCAAGAAGCTTTGGGAGCATGTATCTTGATATTGGTGGAACATCCATTGCAGTATTGCCTTATAGCTTCGTAGCACGAACAGGTGAGTGGACATTATACGAATGCCAAGTAGCACCTTCTTCGTTTGCATCTGTAACCACTGGAACTGCTATTTTCCCAAAGATCACATTTGAGGACGTTGTGCCATCGCAATTTTCAAGTCAAAATGATCCTTGGCCGGAAATTAGAATTGATGATGTACGATTTCAACCGACGGAGTCACAAATGACATGTTATGTCTATGATCCGAATAATTATCGGCTCCTTTCATCTCTTGATGATCAACACTTTGGTTTAGTGTACCAATACAATAGAGAAGGAAAGCTCGTGCGAAAAGTTATCGAAACAGAAAGAGGATATAAGACCGTACAAGAGACTCAATATTATACACCTGAAATCGCAAAATGGTAAGGATACGTTACATATTAATCCTACTTGTCTTTTTGGCAGGTGAAATAGAAAGTCAATCACATAGTCATTGTGCTGATAAGTTGAAACAACTATGGAATGAGCATCATGCGCTAAGTCTGGATATGCCGATGGATAGGACAGTTCATATGGACTACACTGTAAACTCAACGTTGAGAAGTGCTGCAAATCAATCTAATAAACAGCGAGTTCAAATGTGGATGACTTATGACAAAATGATGGTTGAAAATGACTTTGTATCTGTCTACAGCACTTCCGACTATACCGCGGCGGTGAGGCATAATGAGGAGATTGTGAATGTCACTGGTATGGGTAAAGGATATCAAGAGTCCCTAAGAAATCAATATGCACTTGCGATGATGGACAGTCTTTTTCAATATTATGAAGTTTCTACTTGCGCTAGTGACGATCAAGTTTTATTTACTATTTCACTAAATCCATTGAAAGGTGCTGTTTCAATTTTTAATGTTCTTCGAGCCAGATTCTTGATCGATTGGAATCGGAAGTACATGATGGAGATGGAACTCCAGATGGGGGCAAGAGGGAATGTAGAATTTACACATCTCGTATTTCATGATTTCGATTTAAACTATAAAGGGCGGAAGCAACCGATCGACTTTCTTGAAAAATATGGAGATGGACAAGGAGGCCTTACCGGGAAGTATAAACAATTTATAATTAGAGATCAGCGTGGAAGATGAACAATTATGCATACATATTATTTGTCACGGTCCTTTTTAGCAGCGAAACTATAAATGCTCAAACATACACAGCAACCAAAGGTAAATTAATCGTTCATGCTTATGGAATTGTAGATACGATAATTGCAACTTCGAATAAAATAACTTGCACTGTAGATGAAAGATCATCAGAAGTGAAGTTTTCGAGCGAAATTAGTAGTTTGAAATTTGAAAATGATCTAATCCTTAGGAATCTATCAAAGACCCTTATCGATATAAGACGTAATCCATCAATACTTTTTTCTGGCAAATTAATCAACCGATCTTCGCGGAAATTAGATAACAAAAAGAGTGTCACTATTGATGGGAAATTCAGTATCAATGGAATATCTCAAGCTCTCAAGGATGAAATACAAATTGAAAAAAATATCGATGGAAGTGTTTCTGCTAAGTTGTCGACAATCATTGATTTAAAAAATCATGGTGTAACCATTCCAACAATATTGAGTGATGCTCTATCAAGCATTATTCATGTTGAATTGGTGGTGTCATTACTTCCCACTCAAAGAAACAGACGAGATGGTTAAATGTATATGGCAAATTATAATGATGTTGAATCTAAGTATCGTCATGTCTGCCCAGAGTACTTATTCCTGCATGGATAAAGATCTCGATTCATTTAATTGGAGTGATCTAAACTCTACTTCAATTACGATAGGATCTAATGTTAACAATGCAATGGCACTACTTCAAGATAATACCTGTGGAAGTAGACTACGAAAAGTTAAAATGTACATCCATTTGAAGATGGGTGATGATTATATACACAGTAACTTAAACTGGGATCTCACATTTGATTTAAAGGTGAGAGTACAACAAGGGGGGCAGGATTTTTTCAGTGAATCTCAACAACTTCATATTGGCCAGTATCAACCAGAACAATTATGGGTAGTCGAGTATCCCAATATTTGTTACTTCTACTTTTCAGACCATATCCAGTATGAGATTTCTAATCTCACTTCAGCAGGTCTAATCTCGACTCTTCAAAACACCCTCAGCATGGAAGTATACTACGAGTTTGAAGAGGTCTTTGATGTCCGAGACATAGTAGTGACTCTGGATCAATTTCCCAGCCTAGTGAATAGTAATCCTGTAGAATTCAAATGGTCCTCATCTTGTGATTGTACACCTAACTATGAATTCCAATTATTAAAATTGGAAAGTATGGACCCGAATCCACCTGCAGGTAATATAATTGCAGAAATAGACTGGTCCCATGCATTGACCATAGAGACGCAAAGCAGCAGTCCCTCCATTAGGCTTACAGTTTCAGAAGGGAGTGGATACTACCTCTGGAGAGTCCGGGCAATAGGCGATTACTATCCTGGTAGTTATGCTAATAGTCAAAACTGGGGCGAATGGTCGGACCAAAATATATGGGCTTTTGCTCAAAGTCATCCACAACCTTTGCCGATCGATATTACTACTCCGGTACCATACTTATTTCAATATCAACAGTTTGACGAGGACCTAAATTGGATCTACAGCAGACAGTTTTCTGAAGCAGAAAGAAAATTGAATGGTAAGATCAAGGTATCCGAAGAGATGACCTATGCGAATGGTCTTCAGCAAGTACGTCAGCATCAGCGACATCTCTTTTCCCATGGCAGTATCGTAGCAAATCACACAGGTCTCGATTTCAGCGGTCGACCTGCTCTGTCGTCCATATATGCACCCATACAGAATCAGAATCACCTGGGCTATGTCCCTGATATGGCCAAACAAAATGGGGTGCAGTATTCCAGTATTCACTTTGATGATGATCTTACTTCGATCGATCCTAATGAATTTACAGGTGGTCGCATTATAGATTATTATGACAATGGCAGTGATCTATCTATACCCAGTTCTGAAGGTTTTGCGTACACCAGGACCTTGTTCTATGGAGATGGGATGAATAGAGTCAAGCAAAGCAGTGGTGTGGGTCATCCACTAAGGATTACGTCAGATAACACTGAAGACCATACTACCAAGTATTACTACTCTGGCGTATCTAGTACTGAACTCATTCGAATTTTTGCAGATGAAGCTCCAATTGATACTTCTGTAATCAAGATGATCACGGTAGACCCTAATCGAACAACTACAGTGTCCTATCAAACTAAAGATGGACAGACAATTGCCACTTGTCTTTCTGCGAGCGATAATCAGATGCACCATGACCCGTTGGACTCCCGAAATAGTTTTATGGTACGTGATACTATTTCCGGCAATGTAAGTTGTGGTGATCATTGTCTTCTCTCTTCCAAGACAGTTGCATTCAGTGAACCTACGAGTGTAACAATTGATTACCTGATCGATCCGGCGATGATCGATTCATTATGCGGGATGCAATGTATGACATGTGATTATAAAATCAACTTTGCAATCAAGAGAGTTGATAATCCGTATGACGTCCAATTTCCCAAATTAGACAGCCTGATTTTGCCTCCCGATATATGTACCAATCCAATTGATACTTTTTGGCAAAAGACTTATCCCTTAGGACCAGGAACATTTTTGATTGAGAGGAGAATACAAGTGAATAATGTCAATCCGAGTTCCATCGATCCCATTACGTCACCATCAGGTGATACCTACCTTAGCCAAGCGCTCGATAGTATAGCCTCTTATATCGACACTACAATACATTATGATGCGCTGTGGACAACGATCACCGATTATCTTGATGCTGGAGAGACCGAAGACCTATACAATTACCTGGAAACAAACCATGGTTTGGACCCACAAGCTACCTTCTTCAACTTCTCTTCAGCCTGTTGCTCATTTGAGCTGCCCATCATCCGATGCCCAGACTGTCCGATAGAAGCAAGAGACTACGAAGCTTATTTTGACGAGATATATCCAGCAAATTCAAGTGTTGTTTCCGATGATCCGAATACAACGAGTCTTGAATACTTACTTGGTTATAACACGGGTCAATTCAATGACATGCTTCATTATATGATCGACGTAGTCGGTTATAATGAGCAAGATATTTGTGACTGTTGGGTCAATGCTGTTCAGAACTGGGAAAGTATTGCGACCACTTCTGCAAATCTGAATGGCCTTCCCCTTGCCATGCCTGATTTGAAGACTGTTTTCCTCAATTGTACGGGCTATAGGTGGGCGAATCCCCCATTTTCACAAGTAGCCCATACCGGCAATGGAGCCGATCCAAAAGGTTTTCTGTCGCATGCATATGGATACTATGAGTACGATCCGGTCAACCCCAGCAAGTGTGAAGAGATTTATATCAATGACGGAAAAGCAACTCAAATACCAGGAACCAATCCTCCGCAAATAGATTGGACTGCTGTCAACTGGTCATCTGCTAAGTGGGATTCTTTTTATCTGTGTACTCTGCACATTTTTTCAGGTAATATCGATCATGTTTCTGATGCCATAGGAGATATCAGTGCAGTGATTCAGGACAGTTGTCTGAGTCAGTGCGAAGACAGATTCGATTCATATGTCGCCAGCCTGATCTACCATTATGAGCAGGAACTCAATATCCTGGTTGATACTTGTGCCGGCTGCATACCAATGAGTGAGATATATTGCCAGGCAAATAACCTGGTCGCACATTGCCAGGATATGTGCTCTCCGTTGGACACGATCTTTGATAATGGTGTTATGACAGGAATCGATACGACGGGAATAGTTGATATCATCAAAGCCATGTACTATGCCTTTGATGTTGAGGTCTTAACTGGGGGTTCTTGTCCTGCCGGATACGAAAGTGTTCCTTCACCTGGAACGCCTGGTCAAATGACTCCTGCGCAATATGCAATGATGCTCATCGACTATTTAAACCAAGTCTATCAGACCGAATTAGCAGCCTCAATCATTCCAATCCAAGGAACAATTGATCTGACTTATTATCTGGATCTTTTTGATCCGCAAATAGCAGACGATTGTTTTGGTGGCTCATTGGTGGTACCCTGGGATTCGATTGGTTTTTTTCATATGGAACGATGCGAGATCAGATTCCATAGCAAAGGTCAACAAAGTCCATCAGGGTCGGCCTCTGTCAGAGTAACTACTTGCAACCTGTGCCAATATCCACCTAAGAGTTGTTCGAAAGTGTGTATTCGGTATTTCCCAATTGAAATTGATACTGTTGATCATGTGTTCGAGCCATACACTTGTGAGGAGCAGACTTGACGTATACAGCATCATTTCTTTGGGGTCAGGTTGAGGAATGTAAGAATGTTCATATAGCGGCGTACGAAAATGCTTATCAAACCGCCTGCCTCGATCCGGTCAATATCAGGGATACCTTTTCCCTGTCCTATGAGTTGGGCCATTACCATTATACCTTGTACTTCTATGATCGGGCCGGTAATCTGGTTCAGACAGTTCCTCCGGAAGGAGTGGACGAAAGTAACACTTCGAGGTTGGATCACTCGAATCATACTTATAAGACGCAATACAGATATAATACCCTAAAACAACTCATTTGGCAGTACAGTCCGGATGGAGGTGTTACTGAGTTTATTTATGATGACAAGGGTCAGCTGCGTTTTTCTCAAAATGCCAAGCAACGAGCCAATGGTACCTTCGCGTATACGCACTACGACTATTTAGGCAGGATCACTGAAGTAGGAAGGTGTGATCTGGATGCATTGGTGTGGTCAAATTTAGAAGATCCTGCTATTGTCGATGATGAAAACTTCCCCAATGAAGTACAGCACCAATTATCCGAAAGAGTCATCACCGTCTATTCTAAGGCCTACCCAAATCCTTTGAGTGGAGGATTGATTCAGACCTATTTACAGAATCGTGTGAGTTACTCATACACCGATAAAGATGGTAATCTAAGTACGCCTGAAGATCAGGTCACCACGATCTATAGCTATAATGTGCATGGCAATGTCTCTACTTTGATTCAGGATGTAATGCCCTCACTACCAGTTGCGAAAGATGTAAGACAGTTTCGCATCGACTATGACTATGATCTCATCAGTAACAAGGTTGTGGAAATGGACTATATGAAGGGCAGGGTGGATCAATTCTTTCATCGGTATGCCTATGACGAAGACAATCGCATCACCCAAGTCGAGACAAGTCGGGATGGTTTGCTTTGGGATCGAGACGCCCGTTACGAATACTATACGCATGGCCCATTAAAGAGAACTCTTATAGGAGAAGACCGACTCCAGGGTATCGACTTTGTATACACCATACAAGGCTGGCTCAAGAGTATCAATCACCCAACAAGAGAAGCTCATAAAGATCCGGGCCAGGATGGAGTAGGAAATAGTCAGATCCCTAAAGATGTCTTTGCTTCTGCCCTGACATACTTCCAGGATGACTTTGTGAAGCCGGGATCACCATTTGAATTCGGAACATTCCATGGCACAACCAATACGCATCGCGATCTGTATAATGGCAATATTACGCAATGGTCATCTAACTCTTTCGTAGACCAAAGCCTGCATCCGGACTTCAAGTATCCGGTGTGGACCAACAGACAATTCAATTATGACGAGCTCAATCGATTAGTGAAAAGTGATTTCTTCTTTGAGGATGCAGGGTGGCAAGCTACTGACGACTATGACAGTGAGTATCGCTACGATGCCAATGGCAATATCCTGGATCTGAGACGAAATGCTTATGAGGTGAATGGAGACCAGGTCATGGATAAAATGGGTTACTCTTATAATATAAACAGTACCTATCCTAACAATCAATTAGACAGCATTACCGATTTTGCTTTTTTGTCGGGATTCAGTCCATATGACGGAGACATTGAAAAAACCAGAAGATACACATACGATGCCATTGGCAACCTGGAAACTGAAATGTCCACGGATCCCAATGAACCAGACCTATTCATGGGCTGGAACCTGATGGGTAAGTTAGATAAGGTCTCAAAATCAGATAATTCCTTGTTATCCTTTGATTATGATGCCGGAGGTAATCGCATTTTGAAATACTATGAAGATTCCAATCAGGAAGAGACGTATACTTACTATCTCAAGGATGCGAGTGGCAATATTCTTTCTATTTATAAATTGGAGGAGGATAATGGTGCCTTTAATATTATTCAGAAGGAAATACCCATATATGGTTTTGAGCGGGTGGGGAATCTGATTCAGGATACATTGGCTTTTTCATTTTTTGATCCGCTTGATCCTGAGATATTTGGAATTACATCAAATATTGGGAATAGAAAGGTCAATGATAAGATGTATGAATTGCATGATCATTTGGAAAATGTGAGACTAATCATATACGATTTGAAATATAGTCTTTCTGGTCTTCTTACAATAGAATCCAATCAAATTCAAGAATACTATCCCTTTGGTAGTAATCAAAAGGGAAGATATTCTTTGTCCCATTCTACTAATTCATTCAACGGGAATAGGTATGATTCTGAATTCAATTCTACCAATAGTGTATTAGATTTCGATGATAGGTTTTATTATTCACGTATAGCAAATTGGCAAAGTCGCGATATTTTGGAAAGTAGTAAATCGAGCATATCGCCGTATGCATATGGTTTAAGAAATCCTATTCTTTATTATGATAGAGATGGGAATTTCGAAATTCAAGCAACAGAAACTCAGTTGAAAATTCTGAAATCTGCTTTAAGTAATTTGAGAACAAAAATAATGTCACTCCCTAAAGACTCGGAATTCCTACAGGCCATTGAGGAGTACAGCGGTCTTACTCAAGAACAGGTTGTTTGGGCTTTAGATAATGAAAATGGCCCGCAATTGATAGTTGCGGATTTAGCGAATTATTATGATTTCGATCCAATAAATGGCATCAACAGAATTGAACCAGGCAAGGATGCGAAGCCGAATAAATATGGGGAAATTTTGCCTAGTAATGCTGAAACATCTGGATCCATATATATGAACGGTGATATAATGGAAACTAACGGAATAGTGCACATAAATGACGAAATTGTTGATCTATTAGGTCGTACAGATTTGAGTAGTGCTGAACAACAGGAAGTTGTCGAATACTTTGAATCAACGATCCTCCATGAATTTGTACACCTTGGTGAAAAAAAAGGTAGTATTAAAATGCCTAGAAGAATGCCTGATGGATCTTTGGAAGATCTTGATCAGGGTAAAAAATTTGAACGTGATTCACGAACATATGGAAAAGACGTTGATATGAATAATAGGAGTCTAAAAATTCAAAAGATTGCTACAGAAAAAAATAAATAGCAATAGGAAGCTTGATCCAAAAAAAATTAGGCCAGGTTCATATGAGAAGCAATAACCTCTAAATACCTTATACGATGCTGATGACATTTGTTAAATGGACGACCCGATCCACAAAAGCAAGGATCTTTCCGCCTTCTTCTTTTTGGCATTGATCGCAATATTCGTCTAATCTCATTCCTGTCTTTTGTATCAAACTCTTCTTCTAAAGCCTGCCACCTCCCCTCATTATGGTGTGCATACTCTCCATTTTTATAGCGTCCAAATTGTTTTTTGTAAACTTGGTTAGCATAAAAAGGAAGTGTGTAGTCTTGGATGAACTCTAAAACCGAAATCTTTGTCATCGACTTTTCAATATTCTTAAGAGGGCTGCAGACGCAGCACAAACCGGACTTTTCGTCCATGTGCCAATCCAAGTTCCAAGGGAAGATTTTAGAACGATCTTTAAGGAGTGCAAAGCCTTTAGGATAAGTTTTGTGAAAATGAATAGTCGCCGAATATGTTCCCCAATCTGTTCCTTCTGAATCAATAATTGGAAAGTCACCTTCGACATAATATGGATATTCCGGCCATTCTTCTAATATCCTTCCTTTAATATAAGGATAAGCTTTATGCGCAGTTTTAAAATCTCGAATGAACCTTTCTTTAGAAGTCATAGTATGGACGATTACTTCCTACTAATGCGCCTAATGCTGCTTTATTACCAGGTGCTATAGGGAATCGATCTCCTAAATGCTTTCTCCATAGTTTCGATGCTTGTTGCTTTGATTCATGGTCGAGAGCCTTCCTGCCATCCACAATAAGGCTACTTAATGCTTCCATGAATTGTTGTTTAAATCGTGAAGTGGAACCTGCCAGTAAATCATCAAAAGGTGTCGAAGGCATGATACAACTCCAATTGGCATTGAGCGAAGTCTGAATTGCTCGTAAAGTATAATAGATTGCCTTGTCATCTCGTCCATCAGCTGGGACATAATTGTTACATGCCAAAACAGTCATGGTAAGACCATTTGGCATTTCCTGATCCATGTTATCGCACCAAGCCTTTAAATAACGGATCAGGCGTCTTAATTGCCCTTTGTCATCTGTAACTCCAGTCAACCAATTTGTGAACTCCTCAGGATCACTTTCTTCAAGTTCACCGTCTTTAACTGTGAGCATTGGATGAGCCATAAGATCGGTTTTGTAATAAGATGGATAGTCAATATGAAAGGAACCCAGGTTATACGGTTTGTAAAAATTCCGAATACATCTCTTCTTATGCTCCGGCACCTCTGTAGTGATATCACTTACGGCCATCAATATCCAAGTTTGAAGTGTCGTTCCATCGACACTATTCTCCGGATCGCGATCGACATAAATGCCGTCATCTTGGTCGCAGTCATCATCTTTGGTTCGAATATTCAATGAATTTTTATGACTTCCTTGAATCCAAAAACTAATCGGATAATCGGGACGGTGCTCAGCGAACCATTTTTTGATTTTGGCTCGAGCTGATTCCCTGGAGTCATTCATTTTTTTGACTTTGGAATCGGGAATTGAAATACTGCTATCAAAATCCTTAAACTGTTTATTACAATTTGCCATGGGATTAAAAATTTAATGTTTTATAATTTAGAAAAAAGTGCTCTATTTCTGACCATGCACTACTTGTGTAATGATCGCCTAATCTTTGACCATACATATTCAGCATGCTTATTGTATTCTTAGAAGTATTATCCATTTGGAGAATATCCAATTGTTTTGAGTTCAGCTGGGGAGGTTCCAATCTAAAATATTTGCCACCACCGAGCATAATGAGTTTTTCGACTTGATACCGAGTAATGAAATCCATTCCTGACGTCGCCTTAAGAATGAGTTTTTCTCGCCATTGCATGAACCCTTGATCAGTCGAGATATCGGGTACTTCACCTTGTGGCTCTACGGGGAGGCCGATAGACAACATGGATATTGTCGAATACTCTATTCCCTTATCACAGGGGTTTGTTTTGCCGATAAAGTGATCCATCGCTTCAGTGTAACCGATCATACTTGGATCATTGCTGAATATGCCGCCATCCACATACAGTTCACCTTCAATTTTCACCGCTGGCAGATACGTTGGTGCTGCTGATGTTGCGAGAGCAACATCGATGATCTTATGCCTTCCATCAACATGGTATTGAGCAAATGGCTTTTTGAAGACTTTGGGTTGTCCTGCTGTCAGGTTATATGCGGGAATACACATTATGTGATTGCAGGCATTCATAGTTTCGTAATCGTTAACCAGTTCCTTTATGGCTTGGATAAGAGCGCCATTTTGATATTTAGAGCCCCAAAGCATCTGTCGCAATTTTCGAAACATACGTTTATTGCTATTCTCAAACGGAAAGATCAATGGCCCATGCTCTTCATAAAATCTGGCTACCTCTTTGCAAGGAATACCTTTGGTTACGGCCAATGTTATTAGCCCCCCGGTAGACGTTCCACATAGCATGTCAAATTGATCACCTATAAGTGACTGGGTGTGCTCTTCGATTTGAGCCAGTAATCTTGCAGCATATAGACCTTTTATACCCCCTCCATCGATAGAAAGTATCTTAAATTCGCAATGTTTTGGTATATTCATTGAAGTTTCACTTGTAATTTCCTGTGTTACTTGATTTTTGTAAAATGTATGTTCCATAAGCTCATTTAATAGTGGCCTCACTTTAATTAGCTCTCCTTCATACTTTTTTTACGTGACTCCAGGAAAAATTTTAGGAAAAAGAGCTATTTATATAAAATGAGTGATTTCGCCTCTCTTGAAGAAGCTTTGGCAGAACTTGAGTCAGTTCAATTTGATGTGCTCTTCCAAAATCTTGTACGGTATGCTCAGAACAGGATTAAAGGCAATAATATAGTTGATGCTGAGAAGATCGTTGAAGATGTATTGGAGAAAGTAGTCACTGGAGATAGGAACTGGAATAAACGAATTACATTCCGGCGATTCCTTTTTCGAAGTGTAAAGAGTTTAGTGCATTCTTATAATAAACAACATGGATTTAAATATCTTGACGTAGATTCAAACATTGATGTTGAAGTCATTGAGGCTAACAAAGAAACCGATCAAGATAAAACAGAGTATCTTATAGAATTGATAATTGAGGAACTCAAAAAACACAAATACCCTATTGATGAAAATGAAGAAATGGTTTTAAGATCAATGCTTGATGAAATGGACAAGCCCCGTGAAATTGCAGAATTCTGGGGAATCGATGTACAAAAGGTCTATCGCGCCAATGAAAAACTAGATAAGAAGCTACCATTGATAAGAGAAATAATAAATAATCATTCGTATGAGCAATAGAGACTTCTTAGAAAAGATTGATACTGCACTTTTCAATGCTTATATAGAAAAAGACTACAGTAAGTCAAGTGCTCATAAATTTGACGAAGACTATGCAGGTCAAAAAGAAAAGTACAACAAACTTTATAAGAAGCTGCTTTTTAAGGGGAGAGCTTCATTACGTAAAAGGGACTTAGAAAATATTATTTCTTTACCTCGGGCAATTGGACTAATGGCCGATCTCAATCAAAAACATAAGGGGAAGGTTTTTCCTATATTCAAGAAACTAGTGGAACAAGAGGGCTTATTGGTAAATTATAGAAATTTTGAGAAGATGACTGAAGAAGAAATGATTAATATTCTGGAGCAAGTAAATTTGACCAAAATCTTGGATAAACTTGACCAGGAGTTGAATGATAAATAAAGGACAACTTGCGGCTATTACATTGAGAGAGGAAATAGGCATCTCCGATCCATCAGAAATTGATCTTGAAGAGGTAATTTTAGGAAGAGGAGGATTTGTAAAATACCTACCGATGGGCAATACAGATGGCAGAATCGTTCACGGTAAAACAATTAGTACTGTTTATATAAACTCCAATATCCACTACGAAGGACGTAGAAGGTTCGCATTAGCTCATGAACTAGGCCATTTAGAAATGCATAAAGGAGCTAGTGTCCATGATGATAGTACAAGTCTGTTCTGGTTCAACAATATGGAAAAAAAATTAAAGAGAGGGATTCAAGAGTATGAAGCCAATCAATTTGCATCTGAATACTTGATGCCAAGAGATCTCTTTTATCATGAAGCTTCTAAAGAGCCTCTGAGTCCAGAACTACTGAGTCGTCTAGCAGATCGCTTTCAAACGAGTATCACTTCTGTTGCATTTAAGTATTTTGATTTGAATCTTTATCCGATGGCGTTATTTCATATTTTCGATGGTAGGGTTAAGTATTGGAAAAAGTCGAGTGATTTAAGAGTTTTTATTAAAAGTCTGACCAAACTTCCACCTCCAGAAGATTCAGTAGCGCTTGAATATATAGATGAAAATTACGAGCCTATTTATAAGAAGTCAGAATTACGGCAATCAATAAAGAAATCCACTTGGTTCGAAATAAATTACGACCAAAGTGACACTGATTTTTATGAGTATTGTATTGTCACCAAGGCCTACAAAAACATTTTGAGCGTTGTCTGGGAAGTTTGATTATGAAAAATCAAGTAATTATAATTTTTACCATTATAGCGTCAATTGTTGTTGTTTCTTTACTGCTCTCTAGCAAACCGAAAATAGCTTATGTAGTCTCCGATACCTTAGTGAACGAATATGCCGGCATGAAAGAAGCTAAACAAGCTTTCAGAATTAAACAACAACAGTGGATGGCTAACCTCGACACTCTTCGGTCAGATCTCCAACAAGCCATCCAACGGGATCTCCCGCAAGCTCAATTACAATCGCTACAACAAAACTTCGATCGCTACAACCTGGAGGTTCAGCAATTAGCACAAGAAGAAGACTCCAAGATGACAAAAGCGGTCCTCGACCAGATTAATAACTTCATAGAGCTATATGGAGAACGTGAAGGCTATGATTTTATCATGGGCACTACATCAGACGGAAGTTTGCTATATGGGAAGGCAAAGCATGATATTACTCAAGAGCTGCAAGTGGCACTGAATGAATATTACATGACTGGTGAGTATGATTAAGTATTTGCCATTATTAATAGTGGTGACTATAGGTTTTAGCCATTGTAAACCATCTTACCCGCAGGACATAAAATCATATCGACAGTACTTATCAGATCCAGATCATGGATTTATAAAGATACGAAAGGCGGGCCCTTTCATTTTCACTCTCAAATATTTACCTGCCTCCTATCTCGCGATGTCTGAAACAGAATATATGACACATCCTGACTTTGACAGTCTACTTAATTATTATTCTCCCAATCTCCATTTCCTCTTTACCATCGCTCCGAACCCTGAAAAGGCTGCCGGGGATGTGACTTATAGCTCCATCGAAACATTCGATGCGTACGATTCACGTCAGCAGATGCTTAACTTTCGGCTGAAAGACTATTGGTCTCTTCAAACACCATCAGGAACTTTGAACCCAGTCTTAACTCAATATGAAAACACACATGGTCTGACAGAATATCGAAATATACATCTCGTGTTTAGCCCGTCAGAAACCAATATTACATTACGTGATGACTTGCCATGGACGATTACTTTCAGGGATGAGATTTGGGGTACGGGAATCAATCGATGGAGCTGGGAAGATTAATTTTTTATTTCTCAAAAAAATTTAAGGATGTCAGTGCCATATGACCAACTTTATTGTGTTCTTTTTTTACCTCGGTTCTCAGCTGCTTTAAGGTTTCCTGTGAAAGGCGAGAGTACCGAATATTGTTATATAACCGATTGACCAAGGTGTCGACATAAATCTTTTGGGAAGTAATATCAGGATCGTTCTGAAAGTAGACTTGTAAGATATTACTGTCTGAGCGATATTGATCCAGCTCTTTTTGGATGTCTTTGAAGTCTTTTTCATTGATGATCACATCGTACATTGCCGAAGTATACTTGTAGGAACTCTCTAAGTAATTATCGATGACTGCGACCCTCATTTCCATTCTCTTTTTGCTCAGGTTTTCATGAGGTTTAAAGTACATGATAGCCAAGTAGCCACCTACGGCTGTGATCAAAACATTTCGTATCGTCTCTGCCCAAAACTTGTCTTGATTTGCCCATTCTGCCATGGTCCTGATTTATTGACAATTGCCTAATCTCACAATAAATATTTCAGCTCGTCGATTATAATACTCTGCACTACTGCTTTTTCCCAAACCACGGGTTTCACCACTTGTTTCATCAAATTTCAAGCGATTCATGAGGTCGTAATCTTCAAGCTCCCATTCTTTGGAATTAATAATAATATTGTCTTTGAAAGCACTTAGATAGTCATCTTTGCTGATAATCTGTTGTATAAGATTTTGAACGTATAATGATCGCTTCTCCGCGAGTTCAATGTTTTCATTAGGAGTTCCTGGGTTGCTTGCATATCCTACGATCTTATATTCAATGGTGTCACTTTTGTCTTGAATACAAGATGATGTAGCCAGAATTGTATTGCGCAATAGCGCTATTTGTGCCTGATCACGGTTAGGTTCTAAGGTCGTTACCTTATTCTCAAAAGTAAGGTACAATTTGAAGCTGGACAGATCATCTACTGCCATGGATCGGTCATTCAATGAAAAAGCGTACACAGGTTTGATTGTTTGATCGGATTCTTTCCCAAATAGTTCTGTAGCCGCAAGTAAACCTACCGGAATAGAGAGTATCATCAAATAGTAAGATGTAAATCGGGGTAGATCCAGAAGTTTAAATACCATTCCATTACCTGAGACTTGATTTTCGGTCGTATTGCCGGGAACTCTGATCTTCTCTTTTAAGTCCTTTATTCCGAGGTATCGAATTAAATCATCAATATCATCAATAAGTAGCCTTCTTAAGCTATATCCAGTCAAAGCAATGAAAAGACCTGCTATAGTCTTTTTTACGTCATTGCTCTTAAATGGTATTTCTGGGATGAGCGTATCTCGGATTAGATCATCCACAATCCATCCTGCGATAAATCCCAAGAGTATAATGCCGACTACAAAAATGATTATACGAAGAATACGAATAATATTCGCTTCTTTTTTGCTTATTGAGTCTGACATGGTGATTAATTTCAGTTAAATAAATAAAGCAATACCTATGATCATCTACAAGGTCAATGTGATTTTCTGCTAATTGTAGCGACAGGCAAATCAACAGTAAAACTTAAGCCAAACCGTATAGATTTGACCTCGTCGATTTCTAAATCTTCATTGGTGACTTTCCTGAGACGAGGTCCCCATTGAAATGCGCCGCTTATCGAAAATAACTTAGGAATACCCCATGAAAGCTGTAGTCCTGGTGAGACGATGTTTTCCCATTCAATATTAGCCAAGTCTTCTAAATTCTCGTTTCCAAATCTGAATGCAACAGGTGCTCCAAGATCTAGGAGAAAGGGAAACGCGGTAAAGGAGTGTTTGCTATTTTTACCAGAACCAGAAAAAGCGACTCCGATAGGTGCTGTCAATGCTGCACTGAAGTCTGAGCCCTCCAATGAAGTAATATCTTTTGCCTTCGCTCTTTCGAAACCGATCCATGGGCCGACGTAGGCATTAAGTGCCACATTCGATTTGTCAACTCGCTTGTCGATATAACTTCCTACCGGAAGTGCATAATTATCAATAACCGAACTAATTTCATCGGCATCCGTAGCCTGGGCAATGGAAGCTATGAAAGTTCCGTATGTTCGGAGTCGTTTCGCGATGCCACTGCTATCTGATTTAATTGCATACTCAAGTACAGTAATCGCGTCGACGATTGCGGATGTGTATTGCTTTCGCTTGATCCCAAGAGGTATTCTACTTGCACTGCCAAATATGTCAATACCACCCCTAATATTCTGCTTGATTGCATCATCTTCAACGAAGACATCTATCAAATTCTTCATTATGGTGGATATGGCATTGATGAATTCGTAATGCTTGTTTGTCCGCTGTAAGGATTGCTTAGGATATGATGAAAGGTCTTGTAAGTCTTTCTGAATATCGTCGATTAGATTTCCATGTTGGACAATGCTTCGCAATGATACAAGAACATTTCTCTTCTTGGTACTATCAGATGGTGGTGCAATGTTGGTGCGTAGTAGATGGGCGACGGATGTGGGTGTAGCCCCCAACTCGACTTCATCAGTTATAAGTTTTTGATACAACAGACCGAAGAAGAAGTCTGATGCGACGGGATCAGAAATCACTGCTTCCAGGTGATCCAATTCGATAAAATTGATGGTATTGCTATTTTCCAACAGTGCTGCAACCGCAATATTTACTAGAACCACGGAGTTTCGTATGTTCCATAATTTCAAATTGGCAGTTGTAATGTTGCCAGCAGAAATTTCATTCCTTGATTCCTCTGCTAGGAATGAAATAATTGATATGATTGATTCTCCATTTACCCCGTTATCGATAAATTTTTGTGAGCCTTGTAACAGATCAGCGATAAATGCTCTTTCCTGTGGTTCAAAAGCAGTGGTATTTGTTTCTACGTAGTTGGCAAAAGAATTGGGTAATCCTTCCAGATCAGTCCGAAATGAGGTTTGTAACGTGGTTAGAAAAAGACGATAATTGTATACGTCATCTCCTATTCCTGAAAGAGTTTGGGATGTATTGCTGAAAAGAGTTGAGAGTTCTGGAGATTCTTGGACCTTTTTCGAGAACTTATCGAAGAATGTAATTTTTAGCTCTTCTTTGGTTCTCTTAACCAGAAAGTCGGTTGCTCCCCATATAAGATTTGAAACAAACGGTGTTGGAGGGCTATTGGCACCTGGTAATGACGGAACTGTTGATATACTCGCTAATCCAGCGGGCATGTCTTCGAGTAATCCATTGTTGGTAAAGTATTCATTTGTACCGTATTCATTCGCCAGCTCGTCTTGGGTCGTCTTATTACTATATTTCTTGAAAATCTTAAATAGATTATCTTTCTCAGTAGTCGTCATTGCTCTATAATCTAAGGTGCCATATATATCATAGATGCTCTTAATCTTCTTAACATCTTCAAGAAATGACTGCGATTGTGAGACTAGTAATTGACACCAGATAAAAAGTATTGATGTAATTAAGATTGTTTTCATTGCAATAGCTTTTTCGATTTTAAATAATCAATTGTTAAATTTATGTAACCTGAGTTATCGCCATTATTAGTTGTTCTTATCAGGTTCATTACTTTATGAGATTTTAATCCTGATCTTTGAATGATTAATGCCATTATTCCGCTTGTAAACGCACTAGAGGCGCTCGTTTCTCCGAAAAAAGAGTTATCACTGTCGCCGAGATGTACACGTAGGTTCTCACCAGGAGATAGAAAGTCCAGGCTATCGTTCTTTGGCATTTTTTTAAGTGGTTGGCCTTGTGTATCATATCCTCCTATAGACAGGCAATCTTCAAAACATGAAGGATAATATTTTCGCCTGTACGGAGTGTTTCCGAATGAAGAAATGCAAAGTATTCCCTTTGCGTGTGCCTTAGATATGAGCGTCTTCATTAAGTTATACTGGGGTGAATTTAGAAACTGATTTTTCTCAGAAATATAAAAGCTCATATTGATGATATTAACTTCATCCTCAATGGCTTCATTAAGTGCTAGATTGACTCTATTAATGTTCGGTATGGAGTTGTTATCGTGTGAAATACAATACGATAAAATTTGTGATTCTGGTGCAATACCAAATACACCAGCAATACCTTTTCCACCTATTAGATTTGCGCATTTAGTGCCATGATTATACTGTGGAAAACCATAATTTGATTCTTTGACAACGTTTAGATTTTTGTTGTTTCCTCTTATTCCATCATCTAATATGGCGATCCGTATGTCGTTTCCTCTAATACCCTCGGTCCAAAAGTTGTTTACAATGTCTAATCTTTCCAATGCCCAATTAATCTTTTCGGCATTTTCTATATATGAGAAGTTATTCCAAAAGCTATCAGGCCATTTGTTTAATTCATTACTTTCTGAGGTAAATTGACTTATGATCTCTTGGTAGCCCTCGGAAGTACTTCCATACCAATAATACCATCCATTTTGATCAGTAAACCATCTATCTGAAGTGATGGAGAAATTATTGACTCTGTCGGTAATTCTTATATTACTGCGATGAGTTCCATCCTTGACTTTAATTGTCTTTCCTTTCCTAATGAATCCTAAGACGTGTTTGTTGAAGTCATTATCCAATAGTGTATCGTTTGCAATACTGGTGCGGATCCATGTATCTTCAAGGAACGTGATTTCTCTCATCCCACAATTTTTTCATTACCTCCTGACTCCTCTCTAATGATTATGGTGCCTTTCCCACCTATGACTGTTGATGAAGGTGTCATACCATCCGAAATAGGTGTATTTCCAGATAGTTTCTCTGGTCTTTTACCTGTATTTCTGATATTGATTAGAAGTTTCAAAAGGTCAAACCAGAAATTCGCTCCAAGTGAAATTGCTAATGCTGTTAAAAGAAAGCCGATCCATTTAAATGATTCCTCACTGACGTCTATTTCATCTGATACTTCATATATAAGGCGGAATGGATATGCGATTACGTTATAAAGTCCAAAAAGGTAGTTCTCAGTCATTTGACTTCTTTTCTTAATTGAAGCATTGATATTGTCATAGTCCCAGCCTAATCCCAATAATGGTCTTACTCCGCTTATCTCTTGGTCTAGCAACTTTGTCAGTTTGGACTGAATTCTTTGGATGTTTTGGGCATCTTCCTCGGTTAATTCATATGATGTTATCCCGTCATTCTCAACAAAAACTTCAGCCAGTTTGACAACTTCAGTTCTGGCAAGAGGGTCATTTTGCAATTTTTTGAAAAGAGATATTGTATCAGCATTAGAGAAGAACGCCATAAAGAATCCAATAAAAATCAAATGGACTTGTATTCGGCGTTTAAACCAACCGTGAGCCCTATTCATAAAGTCGTCATATATAACAAAGAGGTCTTCTTTGCTTTTTGTCAAATCACTTTCTAAGGATCTCTCGTGTGGATCAATCTCTCGCCTTAATTCTTCTATTGCATTTCGAAGTTTTGTCTGATTAATATTATTGATCTTATAGTCAATCACACCGAGATTCCGTGCAATGAAATATGTATTACTATTTTTTCTTCTAATCCATTGCGATATAGGTTTTGCCAGGGATATATAAATCCAACGCCAGAATATAATATCCTTTTTATCCCATTTTAAATTTGGAGATTGGCCATCGCTCAGAGGAATATAACGAAGATTAGCATCTTCCGATTTAGGCATCAGCTCATCCTTAATCTTATTTTCTAATTCTATATTTGTAATATTCACCGGCTGAAATCCTCCCTCTGGTGCTATCTTTTTTAAATAGCGTTTTCGAAGGCTCTCTTTGGCCACTAGCATTTCTTGGAGTATAGAGACTAATTGATCTCTACTCAGGTATGACGGAAATCGCTTGATCCATAGATTATGACTGATCAGTTTTTTATATGCCGAGTTTTCGTGTCTTAGGTATCTCTTGAAAAGTATTCTTTCTTCAATTTCTTCAAATTCCAATAACTTGGATAGTGCATGAATCAGAATTCTCCCTCGAAGTGAAAATATACTGCTTATTAGTTCCTGGAGAATGGAGGCAAAAAGGCTGAGTAATACATATACAAATGACAATCCAATGAAAATCTCGAGAATATCCATGCAGTGATAATTGGAATTTGTTCCAAAATTAAAGTAGTAAATATCAACGTGAAATCGAAAACAATAAATTGTATTACACAAAATATACTCAAAATTAACTACCCACTATTAAGTACATCACATATTAGCATATCTTCAAATAGTTGTTTTTGACATTTGCCAAGACAGATGTTTGACTTATTGAACTATTTTAAGAAGTCTTTTTAAACATTATATCCTCAACAATTCCATTGACTCCAATATCAAATCATTCATCCCTCTTTTTACATACTTATTAGTCGTTGTTAACTGAGTATGATCCATTAGAAGTCTCACGGAATTTGTGTCTGCTCCTTTGTTCAAGGCTCTAGTCGCGGCTGTATAGCGGGCCGAATAAATCGTAAAATATCCGTTGAATTCGAGCTTCTTAGAGATTCTGACAAAGCACTTCCGAAGATGACCGGTATAATGACTCAGTCTTTTTGTCATCTTCTCAGGATCATCATCATAACCATCCAAGATGTCAAGGACATATTTCCTTGTTGGGTCGTAGTACTTATTGATGATTTTTCTTGCCTCGGGCAGGATTGGTTTACCTGAATCCAAACGAATATTCGTTTTGGATCTGTTATAATACCAAACATCTTCTCTGATCTGTTTCATTTCCATCAAGGCCAAATCCTTGAAGTTCACGCCGAACAAATAATAGCTGAGAAACCAGATGTCCAGATACTTTTCCTCCACTTCACTGTAAGGAGTGTAGTTAAATAGTTTCAGTAGTTGCTTCTCTGATAGGTCTTCAATCTTTCCGTTGTTATCAAACTTCGACTTGTTTTTTCTTAGCTTCCCAACCTGGTAACCATATGGATTAAGCTGATTCTCAAATGGATTTAATTTGAAGTCGACAAGCCTTTTTTTGATGGCCATATTGTACAGGGCCCTCATTACTTTCATGTAATTAAAACACTTACATCCTCTTGCTACAAAGTGATCTTCAAAATCATTGAGCCATTGTTCATCCATTTCGGAAAGGTAGATTTCACTATCCGGCACCTTACTTATGGCACTTTCGAGAGCCTGGTAGTCATAGGCTGACTTGATTCTACCTTTCTTCAGTTTTTCATTATAGACCTGCAATGCAAAATCCCTGACTTTCATATCCGTGATTTCTCCTCTGTCAAATAGTTCTACAAACCTTGCATAGCTGAATGGTCTCTGGTCGAAATGCTTCTTGTAGATCTTCTCCGCTTTCCTCAATATCTTAATGAGAGAGGCATTTTTTTCTTCCCTGTTATGGGTTCCTTTTCTGAATTCTTGATCTTCCGAATTCCACTGATCGGATGAGGCTTCAATTCCCAAGCGCTTCTTTCTGGCTTTTCTGTCGAAAATGACCTGTAAAACGATGGGATGTTTTTTGTTCTTAAGTAGGACAGATCTGTCCATTCTGATGGCAAACGAAACGTTCATGACAAACACTTATTAAAATTAAATAATATGTTATTGCCACATTATCATACTGTTATGTCACGAAAAGTCAAGCGAATCTGCCTGGCAGTCAAGAGGTCACGGGTTCGAATCCCGTAGGCTCCACAGATGATGATATGATGAATAGCCCGTAAGGGCTATTTTCATTTGAGGATATATGCTTGAGCTTGCTCAATAGTGTATACGCTGAAAGGAGATGTTCACGGAGTGAATTCATCATATCATCTGACTCCAGGGAAACGCCCGGGATCATTTCTGATAATCCCGTAGGCTCCACGAATGATGAAATGAAAAGTGAAGCGCAGCGATTTCACAATTTTATCTGACTCCAGGGAAACGCCCGGGACAATAAGAACGCCTTTCGTCCGAGGAATCCCTTTCATTATTAGAAATATCGGTTTATTTTGAAAGTCTTGTTCGAATAAAAAGCTTTTTGAACTTGAAGGGATCACGAAGGTTCAAAGAGTGAAGGAATCGAATGATGCATTGAAATAGTGACATGGATCATAGGCTTATGAAACGCCGATTGATCATCACCCTACGAATTGAAAAGGAAGGTATAGACCCAATCATACATTTTCAATGATCCGCATATAGTGCTTGCCCAATTGGAATTGATAAATATGCTCATGCGCCCGGACGATATAGAAAAGTACCCGAGTGGAAATCAGAGAGGCGACTATGAATATTTCTGCAGATTAAATTTCTCATTTTTCTATATTGCAAAATCAATAAAAGAGAAATGAAATCAATCGTTTGTTCTATCGTCCCGTTGCTATTTGCAGCCACAATCAACGCCCAAATCACAGACCCCGTCGCCACCGAAGTCTGGGAGCCCGAACCAAGGCACATTACTTTCAATGAAGATGAAGTTCCCTCGGATGCCATCGTATTGTTTGATGGAACAAATGCCGATGCCTGGCAGCACGGTGATGGAAGCGCTGTCAAATGGAACGTCTCAGATGGCACCATGACTGTAGTCAGGGGGACAGGTCCGATTTTCACGAAAGAAAATTTTGGCGATTGCCAGCTACACGTCGAATGGAGTGCCCCAACAGAAATCGTTGGTGAAGGGCAGGGTAGAGGAAACAGCGGAGTATTCCTGCAAAATAAATATGAAGTCCAGGTATTGGATAGTTATAACAACCGTACCTATTCCAATGGGCAGGCAGGATCCATATACAAGCAAAGCATGCCCCTGGTCAATGCCATGAAAGCACCGGGCGAATGGCAGAAATACGACATTATATTCAAAGCACCCAGGTTTAATGCCGATGGGATCAAGGTGGCATCAGGGACAATTACCGTTCTTCACAATGGTGTTGTCATCCAAAATCACTATGAATTGAAAGGAACAACACCTTTCATTGGCCTACCTCAAAATCCGGCACACGGTGATGGTCCGATCCAACTACAGGATCATGGCAATCCGGTGAAGTACAGAAATATTTGGATCAGGGAGTTGTGATGAAATGGGTTTTAACCCCTTTGAATCAATCACCTCCAATGGGCTTTAGCCCATTGACAGAATCCAGGAGTCAAATCCCCTTTAGAGTCATGAGTGGGAGTGCCCTGAAAAAGTGAGATTATTCACATTCAATTTGCTTTATCACATTCATTCGACATCAAGGGGTTAAAACTCCTTGGATGTGCTTTTTCTTAATGGTTCATGCGAATGTCATGGACCCCGACATTCATCGTCAGGGAAAAAGTAACAAGAAGACATATGAATCTATAATAAGAAAGTTCAAATTAAAAAGAGGTTTAAACCCCTTGTCCAGTTTTCGGAAAGACGATAATCACGTCTCCGGACGATTGAGCCCCAACTGTTGCTCCAAAAAATTAAAAACAATTTCCACTCCAGTAGCCACACCTGTCTTTAAATACTTCCGACCCATAAAACGCACCATTCCTTTGACTTCTATGGATCCGTCCAGGTTGAGTTCCGAAGATTCCCCGGAAAGGGCATGGATCCGGACCTTCAGACTAGCCAGTAGCCGGCCCAATCCACTCTTGTGGGTTGCCCTCAGATGCAAGTATTCGTTCGGTCTTTTTTCGGTGACATATAGATTCCCGGTATAATTTCCCCTGAGCATACCAATATCGAGGTTGAAGACAAATTGATATTCATCTTCCCTGGTTTGATCGACTCGTTCAACCACGGCAAAATTTTCGACGATACCGGGCAACTGCAGGATGCAGTCATATACGTCTTTGACCGGATAAGAATAAGCTCTGCTGCCATGGATATCTGCGTTCATCAATGTTCTACCTGATGCCGGAGAGAAAACTTACGATTTTATCTGATAGCTTGCCGTCGCTCTCAAGAGCCCTGATGAATGCGCTGCCAATGATGGCCCCGTTTGCATGCCGGCATGCAGTATTGTAACCGGATTGATCGTAAATACCAAAGCCAATTAAGGTAGGAGAATCAAGATTCATAGCCTCGAGTCGATTGAAATATTCTTCCTGTTCGCCTGATATAGCTCCTGAAGTACCGGTAATACTCGATTTGGAGACAACGTAGATAAACCCGCTGCTCAACTTGTCTGCTTGTCTGATTCGCTCTTCTGACGTTTCGGGAGTGATGAGAAAGCTTATGGTCAGACCCAGTTCTTCAAACAGATTGCGATAGGCCTGTACATAGATTTCCATCGGTAAATCAGGGATAATCATGCCATCGACACCGACTTCTTTCGCCTTTTCCAGGAAGGCTGCTTCTCCATATTGAATCATCTGATTATAGTAGCCCATCAATATGATCGGAATATTTGTGTACTCCCGCGCTTCTTTGATCTGAGCAAACAGAATATCCAGTTTCATCCCGTTTTCCAATGCTTTCTGGCTGCTGTTTTGAATAGTCTTCCCATCAGCCAACGGATCAGAATAAGGCATACCAACCTCGACCAGATCCACACCTTCATGCGAGAGTTGCCGGATGATATCGACCGTATCATCGAGCTGCGGATGACCGGCTGTAAAGTATACATTCAGGATATCCCTGTCCTTTTTGTCAAAAAGGTGTTTGACTCGATTCATTTCAATGATCGCTCTTGTGTCTCCCGGAAGGATTTTCCAGGTATTCGATATACGCTGCCAGATCCTTATCTCCCCGGCCGCTGAGATTAATCACGACTATTTCATCTTCCTTGAACTCCAACTTATCGAGAACAGCCAGAGCATGAGCTGTCTCAAGCGCAGGAATGATGCCCTCAATACGTGCCAATTCCAAGGCTGCATCCAAAGCCTCCTGGTCTGTTGCATGGAGGACCTGTGCTCTGCCGGATTGGATCAGGTGAGCATGTTGAGGGCCTATGCCCGGATAATCCAAGCCGGCAGAAATTGAATATGGTTCGACGATCTGTCCGTCTTCGGTCTGCATCAGGAGTGTCTTCGATCCATGAATGATTCCCTTGGTACCCAATAAGGACGTTGCGGCAGATGCGCCGGAATCAATGCCCAGTCCTGCCGCCTCAACGGCTATCAGACACACCCGGTCATCTTCCAGATAGTGATAAAATGCCCCGGCTGCATTACTTCCTCCTCCAACGCAGGCAATGATTATGTCCGGATATTCTCTGCCTTCGTGCTCCTGGAGTTGCCAGCGCATTTCCTCGCTGATCACGGATTGAAATCTGGCAACCATATCAGGATAAGGATGAGGGCCTACAACAGATCCAATGATGTAATGGGTATCGGAAGGATTGTTGATCCAATCCCGTATCGCTTCATTGGTGGCATCCTTCAAAGTCTGGCTGCCACTCAATGCGGGTCGCACCTCGGCACCCAGCATGCGCATCCGGGCAACATTGGGTGCCTGCCGGGCTATATCGGTCTTTCCCATGTAGACTATGCATTGTACGCCCATCAGCGCACAGACCGTAGCGGTAGCAACACCATGCTGACCGGCACCCGTTTCAGCGATGATTCTCTTTTTGCCCAATTTCCGTGCGAGTAAGATCTGGCCGATCGTATTGTTGATCTTATGAGCACCCGTATGATTGAGATCCTCCCGCTTCAGGTAAATCTTCGTGTTGTATCGCTGTGAAAGCCTTTTGGCATGATAGAGTGGAGTGGGCCTGCCCACAAAGTCTTTGAGCAAGGCGTCAAATTGCTCCCTGAATTCAGCTTCCCGGATGATCTTCAGGTAATTCTTAGACAAGTGTTCGATGTTGGCATGCAACATTTCTGGGATGAAAGCACCCCCAAATTCTCCGTAAAAGCCTTGTTCATTAACTGAATACGACATTTTCTAATTTCTGATCTTTTTTACAAACCGGTCGATGAGATGGACATCTTTAATTCCGGCTTCGGTCTCAAATTTACTGTTGATATCAATTCCAATGAATTTAGGGTGATCAATGTTCAGAATGGGATCAACATCGGCAGGCCCGATTCCGCCACTTAACAAAAATGGTGTATTCCCGCGATACTGTTCCAGCGAGTTCCATTTAAACTTCCGGCCCGAACCTCCATACAGATCTGTACGGGTGTCAAATAAAAAGTAATCGGCAAACCCAAATTCATCTGTTGTCTGCCAGTCGAATGTATCATCTACCCTGAATACCTTGATGACCCGTATATATTTTTGAGTTTCTCTGGCACTCCTTGGATTTTCATCACCATGCAATTGAGCATAATCCAGGTGATGACGTTCCGCATTTTCCAGGATTTCAGATGGAGACTTATTGACAAATACGCCGACTCTTTTTTGGTCAGATTCCTTGCTGATCCGTTGCTGCCCGATATACCTCGAAGAAGGAGGATAAAAGTTGATTCCGATCATGTCTACTTCAAGCCGGCACAATCGATCATGATTGTCCCGGTCTTTGATTCCGCAAACTTTAATGATCATATCACCTGGCGTTTAATGATAAAATCAAAAATGAATTCTTTACAAGCCAGTCCCGGATCCTCGTGTTTCATAAATTGTTCTCCAATCAAAAATCCTTTAAAACCATGCTGGTATAACATGACACATGTATCCGGATCTTTGAGACCACTTTCTGCAATTTTCGGAATATCCACAGGTAGTAGATCGTATAGATCCTTGGATCGTTCGTAATTGACCGTGAAGGTCTTCAGATCACGATTGTTTACCCCAATTATAGATATCCATTCATTACACTTATAGATTTCAGATTTACTGTGAAGCTCAAGTAAGACTTCCATGTCCAATGAATGTGCAAACCTGGTAAATCGAAGTATTTCTTCTTTTGAAAGTATCTCACAGATCAGCAGGACCATGTCTGCTCCAATGGCCTTGGATTCGAGGATTTGATATTCGTCGATGATGAACTCCTTTCTCAGGATGGGTAAATCAGGATGAAGAGTTCTCACCGATTGAATAAATTCATCTCGTCCTCCGAAAAAAACTTCATCTGTCAGAATAGAGACTGCATTTGCCCCGGCTTCCTGGTAACCTTTAACTATATCTTTTGGATCTGCAGTCAGATTTATATCATCTACTGATGGACTTTTCCTCTTGAATTCAGCTATAACACCACTCGAACTTCTTACGGACAGGGCATTCACGTATGAATTACACGTTCTGTCCATCATACCGGATTGTTCCAATGCACTGAAGGGAATGGCCAACTTACGGTTTTCTACTTCCTTTCGTTTATGAGCTACGATCTTATCCAGGATATGAGTTGACATCTTCCTTTATTTCATAAGACTTTTTAAAACAGAAAGTGCTCTTCCACTCTCAAGGCTCTCTTTTGCAGCAGCAAAACTTCCCTCCAGGTCCGGTTCCTCATTGAAGCAATCAATGGCCAGCGCACTGTTGGCCAGGACGACATTGGTCTGTGCTTCCGAAGCTTCATTGTTCAGCACGTTCAGAAGTATTTCCCTGGATTCATCCACTGTACTTCCACCATATAAATCGTCCAATTGATAAACGGGCAAGCCAAGATCTCCTGACCGGAATAAGTACGTCCCATTGTTGGAAGAGACCACTTTGGTTTCATCCGTCAGAGAAATTTCATCAAATCCATTCAAACCGTGGACGATTGCATATTTGTGCCCAAGGTCATCAAAAATTTCATGATAAAGCCTCATCAACTTCAGACTGAAAACACCCACCATCTGGTGAGAAGGTGAACATGGATTTACCAGGGGACCCAACATATTAAAGAATGTTTTGATTCCCAGATTTTTTCTAATCGATCCCACGGATTTCAAAGCGGGATGAAATAGCGGAGCATGTAAAAAGCATAGATTTGTTCGATCCAGTTGATCGAGAAGTTCATCTTCATTATTTGTGAATTCATACCCAAGACTCTGCAGCACATCAGATGAACCACATTTAGAAGAAACGCTCTTGTTCCCGTGTTTCACGACTTTATGTCCGGCGCCTGCGACTACGAGGGCCGAAAGGGTCGAAATGTTGAACGTATTCTTACCATCGCCCCCGGTTCCGCAAACATCTATGGAAGGCATTCCCCGTACGTCCACTTTGATGCATAGTTCCATCAGAGCATCTCTGAATCCATTCAATTCTTCGGATCGTATACCCCGCATCCGGAATGCTGTCATAAAAGCGGCAATCCGGGCATCGTTGAATTTCCCTTCAGTAATTCCTTTTAAGGTGTCCGCACACTCTGATCTCGATAAGATCTCATGATTGGTTAGTCGCTCTAAAATTTCTTTCATCGACTACAAATTCAAAAAGTTCATTAATATCCTTTCACCCATCGGTGTCAGAATGGATTCCGGGTGAAATTGAACTCCATACAAGTCATGATTCCTGTGTCTGAAACTCATGATCTCACCGTGTTCATCCGTTGAGGTCACTGCAAATTCCTCAGGCAGCGTATTTTTCCTGATGACCCAGGAGTGGTACCGTCCTCCATCAAAGCGATCGTCCAGGCCTTCAAGCAACGAAGAAGAACCACGCCTGATCATGGTGGTTGAAACTCCGTGATATACCTTGCTGAGGTTTTGCAGCTCAGCCCCGTAAGCCTCCCCGATCGCCTGGTGGCCCAAACAAACACCAAGCATTTTCACTCGTTGGCTATATTGTTGGACGATACTGAGTAAATCACCGGCTTCTTCAGGTATTCCGGGACCAGGTGATAAAATGATGTATTCATAATTCTGAATGGTATCATAATCAATCTGATCATTTCTCCAGACCGCAACAGCATGTCCTCTTATCGCCTCAATCATGTGTACCAGATTGTAAGTAAATGAGTCATAGTTGTCGATAACCAGGATCTTATTCATGACGATGTTATATTTTTTCTGCCAGGGTCAGGGCAGTCCTGAGCGCCGCTAATTTATTATTCACTTCTTGTAATTCCTTTTCTTCGTTCGAATCGATAACAATACCAGCTCCTGCCTGTCTGAGCAAGGTATTCCTCTTACTTAAGAAGGTCCTGATCATGATGGCATGATTCAGATCTCCGTTAAAAAACAAAAGTCCGATACCCCCTCCATAAAATGAACGTGCATCTTTTTCATAGGTATTGATCAGCTCCATCGCCTTATACTTGGGAGCTCCTGATAGGGTGCCTGCCGGGAAGGTGTCAGCAAAAACGTCATACGTATTGACATCCGGTTTCATCGTACCGGTAACCTTAGAAACCAGGTGGATGACATGACTGAAATATTGCACCTCCTTATAGTTAGCGACTGTGACATTTTTGGTGCTGATACTCAAGTCATTACGAGCCAAATCTACCAGCATTACGTGTTCGGCATTCTCCTTGGGATCAGAGAGTAATTCCCTGGCCAGGGCCGTATCGGTTTCTTCTTCTCCTGTCCGTCGGAATGTGCCTGCAATGGGATGAATTTCTGCAATTCGATTTTTGACGACGAGCTGAGCTTCCGGTGATGAACCAAAAATACGGTAGTCATTGTAGTCAAAATAGAAGAGATATGGACTTGGATTAATCGATCTCAAGGCGCGGTATACATTGAAGTCATCACCTTTGTATTGCTGGTAAAACTTCCTGGCAAGGACAATTTGAAATACATCTCCTCTTTGACAATGCTGCTTTCCCCTGGTGACCATATCCATGTATTCGTCATCTGTCATATTGCTATGACCGGTTCCGATCAACTCAAAATTGAAAGTTTGAAAATCATTGTTGTTGATGACTTTCAGGATCGATGTTATGTGTGAATCTCCTCCTTCCGGCACGTGATCAATGAGGTACATCTGCTCATGGAAATGATCAAAAACGATCATATGTCTGAAAAAATCGTACCTGAGCGAGGGGATATCCTCACTCATTTTTTCATCCCTAAAACTGATGTTTTCGAAAAACTGAACACTGTCATAACCGGAATAACCTAGGATCGCTGAATAATCACGTACTTCTTCAGCCGCCTCAAATTCAAAACGACCCATAAAATCCTTCATTTCTTTCCTGATATCAAAGGAGGATTTGACATGACCATCAATGTCAAGTTGTCCATTGCGTAGTTGAATGGTGTTTTGAATATTGAATACGATGAAAGAAAGGCTGTCCTCTTTGGTTGCATAGGTCGACGTTTCCAGCAACATGACACTGTTGTAACAATCTCTGAGCTTGAGGTAAAGACCTACGAGGGTGTGCCGGTCACTCAACAATTTCACATAATCAGTTCTGTACTTCATATATCACTAATAAAAAATGGCTTGCCGGATCTCGACAAGCCATTTTTATTTTTAACAAAAGATGATCTATCTCGAACCAGACACTGGGTCATTCGAAATATGCCACCACCAATTGTTAAAAGTAAAGTTCATAATCAAGTACGAATATAGTCTGTTCTTATTTATCCATAAGAATTTCACTCCTTATTTCTTTCTTTTGATCCTTTACCTTCTCTTACCGGAAGATTCTTTCTTACACTGTCGAGTTCACTGATTTTCCGTTTGAACAAATCTTCGATCCTGTTTTGCAGACTATCAATATTGCCGGTTCGCAGGCTATCGAGCAACACATTTCCCTCTTCTTTGATTTCTTCTTCTTTTTCCCGGATAAGATCTTCCAGTGAGATGATTGTAGAATCCAATTGAGCCTTCGACTGTTCAATCTCGTCGGATAGAACTGTCGTCACGCTATCGATCAAACCGGCAATGGTGTCTCTCACAATTGAAAGGGTATCAATAATTTGTTTCTCTATAGAATCCTGTTGCTCTTTCAACACATCCTCGACAGTGCTTTGAACACCCACTTCCTCTCCTCCGTGCATTAATTTCAGAGCATGCATGTCAAATGCAGGGGCAATCGTTGTACCACTCATTCTGACCGTCAGATCCAAATCAAAATTTTGCCGCGCATTAGTAACAAGCTCGTGAATGTCGAAACCAGTACCGTAAATACGGATCAATTCATCCATTCTGACCTTTGATCCGGGTATTAAGGTATTGATCGTATAATTCATAGTTTGATCAAAACCATGCATTCCGGACATAGTGATTTTGATGCCGTCCAATTCAGCTTTCAGATCTTTGATCACGATACTGCCGTCCTCGATGACAAAGTATTTTTTTGTATCTGCGATGCGCAAAATATCTTTTTCTCTGAACGTCACAATTTTGTGTAGATAATCTGCAAATGGGATTTGTCCGGCGATTCGACCATTCGCCGTTTGGATAAATCCAAATGCACTTACAGAAGGTATAATTGGAAAAAAGGTGGAGTCAAGACGCGATGACCAATTCAATTCTGCAGAATATTGACCTTGAATAATTTTTTCAATGGGAATCATCTCCCGCAACAGTTCCATTTTTTCCAGACTTTCAGCAAATGGGATCCCCGAGAGTTTCAAGTCCATACCAAAACCATAGGATTCATTTTCCCAATCAGAAAATGAACCGGAAAATGAAATGGGACCACCCAGGAATGTTCCGGTATTCGAAAATTCAGCCATACCTTCTGTTAGCGTCACTTGCCCTATGGACTGGAGCACTTCTATCTCCGCGAATGATATAGCCTGGATATCATAATCAATGTTCAAATCCAAATTCCCGGGTAATATTTGAGTGGATTTGTTGACATTCTGGCCGGACTGACTCCTCGAAAAAGCATTCAGATCGAAGTCCTCCGAATTCAGAATTAGATTTCCTGTAAGTAATTCATTATTGATAGTATAGTCAGGCAAGTTATGTAATTCAGCATCCCCGGTAATCGAGTTGCCTGCCACAGATCCAATACTAAAACTGAATTTTGAGTCGACATTTTTCAACTCACCTGCAACATTCAGTTCATAGATTTCATGGTCTAAATAGTGGATTTTATCTGCACTCAGGGTGACCTCTAATTGAATTTTCGGAATGACTATTTCTTTAGCTGTGGTGTCGGGCACCTGGCTGGTAAAATAATTAAGATCAATTAAAGCTGCATCGAGAGTAGAATTCCCTGTCAGCGAGATCGTATCACGAGAGAGTTGCAGATGTCTCAGAGTACCCCTTGTATCAAAAATAAGAGCATCGTTGTAGTGGACCTTGTCCAATTCAAAGGAAAGCTCGTGTAAATTGCCGGAAGCTATCGATTTTTCTAGGGTGAGCTGATGCGCACTGTCGGTATACATGATTTTATCTCCTTGCATGGACACCCGGATACCCCTCAATCTTGATCCGGTCCCCCTTTCCGTTAAAATCGTACCATTCCCCAATAATGAACCGGCAATGGTTCCACTCATAGTCCAAAGTTCATCGTCAAACAGGAAATCTTCCAGGTCCTCTAAATTCAAGTCCAGGGATAAATCAGATTGTACATCATACCCCACAGCATTTCTTTGCACCTTTACCGCACCCGCTACCTCACTATCATTGATCAGGCTCCTCAAATTGCTAATGTTTACCAGGGTAAATGGCACACTTGAACCATCATTCTTAATTTGTACATCAACACCATGCACTTCCAATTTTGACTTATTACCCGGGTAGTAGCCAACGCCATTATTTCCGCTCATCGAAATATTATATCTGGGGTAATTCCCGTCTTTATTGTCCTCAATCATGCCGGAAATAACAAATTCACCTTCGCCTGCGAATGATGCATAGTTGTTTTTGTAGATGGCGGGAATCAAAGACAGCATTTCTTTGAGGCTTGTCGTGTCAGTGTTGAAACTTGCTTTGTATTGAGAAGAATCATTTTGATTGTAAGAGCCCTCAATGTCAACTTCCAGTCCGTTTAATAATGAGTGACGAGCTTCGACAAATATTGATTGAAAAAAGTCGAGACTCCTGATTACGGGATTAGTCTCAAGTCTAAAACTGTAATCGGACAAGCCAGCCCCGCTCGAAACCCTGGCATTGCTCGCTATTTGGCTTTTCAACTGCGAACTGTCGGGAGTCATGAATATCTGACTTTCCATTGTCATGTCCTCCAACTCAAGAGACACCTGATCAGGCTCATTCCTGTAGCCCATATGACTATGTTCCATCCTGAATTGATCTACCACCAATTCTGCCATTGGACCCTGGGTCTCCTCTGCTGATTCCTTCAAAATGTCGTAGTTGGTTTTCCGATTACGCGAGACAAAGAATTGAAGATCACTTTTATCAAGTATTACTTTGCGAATTCGAATTTTTTCCGGAAGCCGCAAAAGCTGTCTCAGACCGAATTGTAGTTTGATCGATTCACTGGTAAAGAAAGGCCGATCTTCCGGATCGTTATTGGTACTGATGGCAAAATTCCTGAATGATATGGTCAAAAAAGGGAAGGAACGTATGAATTGAACATTCACATGGTCATACGACACGTCCGCTTCAATTTTCCCGGAAAGGGTATCGATGGTTCGGTTGACTAATTTATCTCCGAAAATCTCCGTGACCAAAATGGACAAAATCAACAAAGTGATGATGAAAAAAAAGAATGCTTTAAGACGAGACTTCATACTATTGAATCCGGGAGGAATAAAACGAATTATCAATTTAATTATTTGACTTTATCTTGCGATGAAGGAATTGATCAGAATTCACTGGGGTTTATCCCGGATCTAAAAAACCGGTAAAAGGTTGATATACATGCAAAAGCAGGAAGAAAAAGAAATCCTTTCGGTTGATGACTTGACCGTTGAATTTATATCAAGTAATCAAACAGTCACTGCAGTAAATAAGATATCCTTTCAGCTTCAGAGGGGGGAAAAGTTGGGTATTGTAGGCGAATCCGGTTCGGGTAAATCCGTTTCATGTCTCTCCATTTTGAATTTGTTGAAGGGGAACAAATCAAACAGGACTACAGGTGAAATCCACTTTGATACGGATCGTCAATCTGTAGAGTTACTGAATTTACCCGAAAGCAGGCTCCAGGATATTCGTGGGAAAAGAATTTCCATTGTTTTTCAGGAACCCATGAGTTCTCTGAACCCTGTCAGAAAGTGTGGTCCCCAGGTGAAAGAGGTTTTGGACACACATAATTATGGTGTCAAAGATGAGCGAAAGGCATATGTCATGGAATTGTTTGAACAGGTGGCTTTGCCTGACGTCAACAGGATCTATCAATCCTATCCGCATGAGTTGAGCGGAGGCCAACTCCAGAGGATCAATATTGCCATGGCTATTGCTACCCGGCCGGATATCCTGATTTGTGACGAGCCTACCACAGCACTTGATGTCACCGTTCAAAAGGAAATTATCCGGTTGTTGGATGAGATCGTTCAAAAGTTTCGGATCTCACTGATCTTTATTTCACATGATTTGGACGTTGTGGCTTCATTCTGCAATCGTGTACTGGTCATGTTTCAGGGATTGATTGTTGAAGAAGGATCGTTACCAGATGTATTCAAAAAGCCCCGGCATGACTACACGCGCGCCTTGTTAGCCTGCAAACCGACATCAGAATCGAAAGGATTCAAGCTACCCACTGTGGATTCGGTATTGGACAAGAGCTATCAAAAAATATCCAGGGAGGTCTATGAAGGTGCTGAAATGCAGCAGATTTTGGAGGTGCATGAACTTAAGGTACATTTTGAGAATCGGGATCGCCGATCGATATTTTCCAGGAAATCCGTAGTCAAGGCAGTGGATGGAGTTTCTTTTCAGCTCATGAATGGCGAAATCCTGGGCATTGTTGGTGAGTCAGGATCCGGGAAATCCACGGTTGCTTACTGTATTGCTGGACTATTGGAACAGGGTCATGGTCATATCTCGTTTAGAAAACAGAGAATAACACCTTCTATTCTTTCAGCAGATAAAACTCTCCGAACCAAAATCCAATTGATTTTCCAGGATCCATATAGTTCTTTGAATCCAAGAATGTCAGTAGGACAAGCCATCAGGGAACCCATACGATATCATAAGATGGCACCTCCGGGCAAAGTGGAACCATTGATCAATCAACTTCTTGAACAAGTTGGATTGTCGTCAGACTATAAAACCAGGTTTCCACACCAGCTTTCAGGTGGCCAACGGCAGAGGGTATGTATAGCAAGGGCTCTTGCTCTACAACCGGAAATCCTGATCTGTGACGAATGTGTATCGGCCCTTGACGTTTCTGTACAGGCTCAAATCCTTAATCTTTTGGACAAACTCCGAAATAACCTGGGTTTGAGTTTGATATTTATCAGTCATGATTTATCCGTGGTGCACTATTTATGTGATCGGGTCATCGTTATGAAAAGTGGACAGATCGTAGAACAGGGCAGGGTCGACAAGATTATGGACCATCCTCAACATGCATATACTCAAAAACTCATAGATAGCATTCCAAAGTCAATTTCTGCCTAACTGTAAATTTTTATGCAACCAAATGTAACTTTTGGACATCCTTAATCGTATATACAGTATAGTGGTGAAAGGATTCAACTTCTGACTACTGAAAATCGTACTATGAAGACCAGGAATAAATCGGGGATTTCGTTATCCGTACTTTTTCTCGCATTTCTCTTATTCTCATTCTATTTTTCCACATCTATTGTTCAATATGTCGGAACTTTAGAAAGTGATCCGAATGCATTGGTGGGTCTGGAAGCCGATCAGGGTTTTACAGTTGCCACGGTGATTCAATTTGTAGTAGAAATGGTAGCCTATTCTTTTTGAGACCGAAGCCATTTAAAAACATTGCTACTTCCATTCTTCTGGACCCTTCCATTTGAATCTCTTCAATAAACAATATTCCATTCGTACATAATATGCCTAAGAAATCCTTTCCGTTCGTGATGAAGATACCAGATTGTTTTCCATGAAAATGATCAGCATACTGCGCTTTGTAGATTTTGATTTTACGCTCACCAAGATGAGTCCAGGCTGCAGGATAAGGACTCAGACCCCGGACTTTGTTGTATAGGGAAAACGCCTTCATCGAAAAATCCAGCTCACAATCCTCATGATAAATCTTGGGGGCTTTGGTAATGCCCTCATTATCTTGTTCTTCAAGTTTCAGTGTTCCATCACAAATCGCATCGACTGTTCTGATCATAAGGTCTGCCCCGACGTCTTTGAGCCGGTCGTGTACGTCATCCAGGTAATCGGATCTCTGAATTTCCACTTTCTGTTGAAATGCAATATTTCCCGTATCTATCTGATGCTTTAATTTAAAGGTGGTGACACCCGTATATTCATCTCCATTTATGATCGCCCAGTTTATTGGTGCTGCACCACGGTATTCAGGCAATAGTGAAGCATGAAGATTGTAGGTGCCTAAAGGTGGCATATTCCATACTACTTCAGGTAACATTCTGAATGCTACAATAATTTGTAGATGGGCATTCAATTTCCTTAATTGATCGAGAAAGGTGGCATTTTTGAGATTTGGAGGTTGAAGTATCTTCAGACCCTTTTGAAGGGCGTATTTTTTTACGGCTGATTCGATGACTTTGTTCCGCCCCCGCCCCCCTATACGATCAGGTGCTGTGATGACAGCTACCACTTGATATCGGTGATGAATCAAGGCCTCCAGTGTGGGAACGGCAAATCCCGGTGTTCCCAGAAAGATGATTCGAAGTTGACTCTTATCTATAGTTTGTGTCTTCATGTTACCTTACATCTTGTGGGATACAATGGTTATATGAGAGAATATGATCATAATCAGAACAATAAGAATGTGGCTATCTGTAATATGAATCGTCGTATTTTAATGATAAAAAGCGATTTTTTATGTTTGGAGTCAGACTTCTGATCATTACGTTACTGTTTCCAATTTGTGCTGCCGGCCAAATTGATATTGCGGGATACCTTTTTGAAAGTGGTAATAGGGGTTTTATTGAAGGAGCGAATGTGCAAGCAGCAAATGTAGAAAATACTGAGATTTATGGCACCACGTTTTCAGATCATTCGGGTAAATATGAACTTCGATTGCCTGCTGTTGGAAAGTATCGGTTGATCATTACCAAACCTCCATGTATTGACTACAATGAGGTGATTACAGTCTCTGAAGAGCCGGATGGCATCACCTGTTCTAAACATGAAATAAGCCGTCTTCCCGGTTACATTCTGGAAATGACCCTGGCAGAAGAGAACAAAGTTGTAAATGATGAGAGCAGTTGAATGGCCCATCAGGCTGTTCCCATTAGCTCTCAGGGTTCGGAAGATCCAGGTGAACAGGTGGTCAATAAAGAGTTGTCAGAAGATATCAGTGATGGATATAAAATTGTGATTTTGTTTAGCAGGTACAGCTTGCCGGATGATCACCCGCTTTTTGATAGATTCGGAGATTTAGAGGTCTGCATTACGGCTGATCAAAATCGGTTGTCTATGATCGAAACCTATGATTCCAGGGAAGAAGCACTGATTCGTATGAATAGTCGCTACTCGTCTGCCTTTCCGAATGCCTGTGTTGTCGGATTTCGAAATGGCGTAACGGTCGATTGACTAGTTGGTCGAAATAGGAATTCTAATGGTTATAATGTCTATGGTCGGGTTTTGAAAAAGATTTGGCTGCTCAAGGGGTAAAGAATGATAGTAACTTAACGTCTCTGATGTGTCAAAATTGATAAGATGCCGATCGACAAAAGCTTCAATTACGTTAAAAAGGTGTGCAACTCCCATAAGTACCCAAGCGATCTCTTTTTGCGACCTTGAAGATTGCCGCTGGTTGAAAGCTGTTGTTACATTCGTTGTCGTACCGCAAATCGGATCCGGGTTGGATTGATCTGCAACAAGCGATCTCCAGCATTGATCATCATCTTGAAACGACCTGATATTGCTGATCAGGTTGTAAGCAGCTAATCCTTCAATACCGTAAATAATAGGTACTTTCCATATTCTCCTGTTGTACACTTGTCCGGCACCTGGAATCAGAAGCGAATAAAGGGCAGCTTTGCCGGGTTGTCCATAAAAAATAGATGTAAAAGAATTTTGTTTTTCAAAATGAGCAGAGGAGGTATCAGGAAGAGTCTCTTGGGAAAAGGCAAAATGAAATTGCCAAATTATAAAAGCGCAAGTAAGAATATATTTCAAAATTTCAATTCTATTCAAATAATGAATCGACAATATCATTAAATTCATTGTCTGTGCTGAATGGAATTTTTATAAAACCTGTTCCTTTTTTATTCCTGTTTATTTTTACAGGTATGCCAAATTTTTCTGAAAGTTGGTCTTCTATTTTCTTGATCGCCGGATTTGCCGGTTTGCTTTTTTTGGATTTCTTTTTTTGATCTTTCAAAAGATCCTTTATAAATTCTTCAGTTGCCCGTACGGATAAATCATTGGTTAATATTTTACCAAGTACCAGGGTTTGATTTTCTATATGCTCCAATCCTGCCAATATCTTAGCATGACCCAGGGATATTTGATCCGATTTCAAGGCATCCTGTACTGAAGGTGATAATTTTAATAGCCGGAGATAATTCGTAATACTCGATCGCTTCTTACCAATTCTGGATGCGAGCTCTTCATGAGTCAATTTACATTCTGAAATGAGTTTTTGAAAACTAACGGCAATTTCAATCGGATTTAAATCTCTTCTTTGAATATTCTCCAGCAGGGCAATTTCAAGCATTGCCTGATTATCAGCCTCCAGAATATGAACAGGAACTTCCTTTAGTTTCAATTCTTTGGCAGCTCTCCACCTTCTTTCTCCAGAAATAATTTGATAATTCTTATCATTCAGTTTACGCACCGCAATGGGCTGAATGATTCCATGTGTGCTTATAGATTCCTTCAATTCGGCAAGTGATGTGTCATCAAATTTCTCCCTGGGTTGGAAGGGGTTAGGTTTTATGTATGAAAGATCTATACTCCTGTCTGGCCTTTTGGATTTACCGATACCGGGATGACCTTTTTTTTGACTTTTTTCTGCTTTGTCAATGTTGGCGAGCAGAGCTCTGATTCCCTTCCCCACATCTTTTTTGTTCGGTTTGCTCATTTCTTGTTGTTATGCTTCGACCAATTCTTGTCTGCCTAAGAATTCCGTAGCTAAATTTAGAAAATTAATCGCACCCGTACTTGTGGCATCATACATGATGACAGGCTTGCCTACACTGGGAGATTCTCCAATTTTCGAATTCCGGTGGATGATTGTTTTAAAGACATAATCTGTTACTAATTCCTGAATTTCATGTGCGACCATTTTGGCCATTCTCAATCTTTGATCATACATGGTCAATAAAATGCCTTCAATTTCCAATTTTTGATTGAATTGACTTTTGATTGCATTAATGGTGCTTTTCAGTTTTCCGAGTCCTGCCAGGGAGAAAATTTCACACTGAATTGGAATAATAACTGAATGTGCAGCTGTCAGCGCATTCACAGTGATCAATCCGAGTGAAGGCAGGCAATCAATAAAAATGTAATCATAGTTACCCCTTACTTTTTTGAGCATTTTTTTAAGAGCAAATTCACGTTTTTCCCTATTGACCAGTTCGAGTTCTGCGCCGACGAGGTTTATATTGGACGGCAGCAGATGCAAGTTCGGAACCTGTGTCTCAATAATTGCTTTTTTGATATTTCCGGTATCGCTAAAACAGTCGTAAATACTGTATTCAACATCGTCTTCGGAAAAGCCGAGTCCCGATGTAGTATTTGCTTGAGGATCCGCATCCACCAACAGAATTTGTTTGTCTAATATTGCCAGTGCGGCTGCCAGATTGATCGCCGTAGTCGTCTTTCCTACACCCCCTTTTTGATTGGCAATTGCTATGATCTTTGCCATTAATCTAAATAGATATTTGTTCGCCTATTTTTAATAATTGCAGGTTAATATTCTGTGCAGAGAATTTATTTTTTGCTTCTTCGTGATCGATCTCTATGTATGGAAATGTATCGTAATGACAACCAATCACATTGTCGCATTCTACGAATTTAGATGCCTGGATGGCCTGATCTATACCCATGGTGAAATTATCACCGATCGGCAGGATTGCCACATCCAATTTCGGATAGAGAAGTGGTATGATCTTCATATCCAGAGTCAACGCCGTATCTCCGGCAAGGTAAATTGTTTTTTGATCGGCCATGATAATAAATCCGCAAGGGTGTCCTCCATTCTTACCATCGGGGAAGGTGCTCGTGTGAATCGCATTGGTCATTACCACGGTGCCAAATTCAAAGTTCCACCGTCCTCCATGATTCATTGGATGATATTTGGCACCCTGGCTGCCGTAATGCGAGGCAATTTCAAAGTTAGAAATGATCGTCGCTTTATCTCTTTCCAAAATCTCCGTTACATCAGCACAGTGATCTTCATGAGCATGAGTGAGTAAGATGTAGTCAAATCGTGCGTCAGAAAGATTGATTTCTTTGGCCAGAGGATTAACACTTACGGCAGGGTCACTGATAAGGGTGCCGCCATTTGTGTGAAATACAAAACAATTTTGACCTAAATATTGAATATTCATTTAGAAAAATTTGACAGCAAAAATAGAACAAAATCGGAGGACAGAATTGAACTTTTGATTCGGGATCATCTTTATATCATCCGATTCGGAAAATAAAGATCATTTTTTGGTGAATGTACATCCTGGGTGGAAATTCCCTCTGTCATTAATGGTTTTACCCTTCAGCCCAATTCGTAGAATTTATTCGATGAAAATGTAACTACCAATTTTTCAATAGGATCCATATCGACAGTCAAGGACATCATTCGGGATGATTTTGAGTCAACTACTCTTGGCTCATTGACGATTCCAAGGGCAAGTATAATCGGACAAAGTACATGTATCCAAATCCGGCCAAATTTGGTACACAAACGCAAATTGCTTATCGTCTCAATGGGTCAGGTGGTAAAATTGAAGTATTTGATGGCTATAGCAGGCTTGTATACTCCGAACCTTTACAGAATGCTTCGGGCACGATCCATCTGCCGGAACTCAATCAAAGTGAAGATCGAGATATGTGGTCTGTTTGATCGACCGGGATGGTACGAAAAGGTCCAAATATATGTTTGTGATCAAGTAAAACGAATCGAGTGACAAGTAAATAAGGGAACCAAACAATCCGGTTCCCTTATTTTTTGTTTTGCTAAGAAATAAATAGTGTATAGATCATTTTTGGGAACTAGGATTAATTCTATTTTTGTTCCTTCTTAAAAATTCATAAATGGCGAAACCTGAAATTCTCGCACCCATTGATGATCAACAATACGCAGACCTGGTGGATTCTCTTCCGTTGATCACTGTTCTGATAGCTGGTGCAGATGATAAAATAGACGAACAGGAACTGAACTGGGCGGAGAAGTTGACTCATATCAGAACCTATGCCGATCCCGAAGAGCTCAATGAATTCTATGAAGTGGTAGAAGGAGTACTTGAAGAAAAGCTACAATACTGGATCAACAAATTACCCGATGAAGTCTCCGAAAGGGAAAATGCTATAACCAGGCATTTGAAGAAGCTCAATGATATATTTCCTTGTCTTCCCAATGCCGTCGCCTATCAATTGTATGAAAGCTTTACATCCTTTGCCGAGCATATAGCCAAGGCCTCAGGTGGATTTCTTCGATTTGGAAGTATCAGCAGTCATGAGAAGAAATGGATTGGACTTCCTATGATAGAACCTGTTCTGCTTGAAATATCAGAAGAAGAGTAATAACAGAACGGGAGATTACACGTTATACGAGGGAAACCTTTCGATGATGTTTTGTCTCAGTCATCGCTTCAGACTAAAACTATGTTTGGGTTTTCGCTCATTCAACAATTAAGAATGTACTCTTTTTTAGGATTATTTATGCTTTTTTCCCTGGTGTGCAATATGCCCTCCGGGTCAACGGCATCAGGAGTAATAGCAGATTCCGTTCAGATTGAACCTTGTTTCCAAACTCAAGAAGTGCTCAATGACTCTGGTAGTGCCCTTCTTGAAAAGACGAAAATGCAGGAGGAATCAAATTTGCCTTCAGCAAATCCCGAAGTCCCGAAAGATGTGATTGTATTAGATACTCTCCGGGATGCTGAGGTTCTATTTCCGGTCCGGGACAAAATGGAAACAATCGACCATCAAGATTCAAGTTTTGAAACTGTTACGGTCGAAACATCAGCATCATCACTTCCCGCGGTTGATCATAAAAGCGGAAGCGAAGACAGCATTCAGGATTTGTCTTATCCTGGATTAGAAATCCAGGAATTGGCAGAGGGTCATACGATATGGGATGAACTGCTCAAAAAATACGTATCTAACACCGGGAATGTAAATTATCCGGGATTGAAGAGAGAGTTGAATGTTCTTTCCTCATATCTTGATTGGCTTGCATCTACAGTGCCCGGAGCTTCTGATGTCAGCGATGAGGCACTGGCTTTCTGGATCAATGCATATAATGCTTTCACAGTCAAATTGATCCTGGATAATTACCCAGTTCAGTCCATTCGTGATTTGAACGGCGGAAATCCATGGGATCGCAAATGGATTGTTTTGGGAGACCAATCCTATTCTTTGAATAATATCGAACATGACATCATAAGAAAGCGCTGGAAAGAGCCGAGGATCCACTTTGCTGTCAACTGTGCTGCCCGTTCTTGCCCGCCATTGGCCAACAAAGCCTTTACCTCGGGAAATTTGAATTCCTTGCTGGACGCTCAGACGCGGAAGTTTATCAATAATGAAGGATTTAATGTGATTACTGCAAAAAAAATGACTGTCTCACGGATTTTTCAATGGTATAAAGGCGACTTTGATGATCTGGTTGCCTTCATCAGGAATTATTCTGACGTTTCCATTGACAAACGTCCGGATATTGAGTACATGGAATATGATTGGAAGCTGAATGGCAAATAATCCATATGTATATTCAATTAATAATCAATTGAATAAGCCCACATCGTCGGATCTGTGATAAAATAGGGGGCAGCAATCTTAAAAATTGTAAAAGCCGTATATTTGCGGCTCTTTTTACAGACCTTAAAGAAAATTTTAATGCAAGGAAAAGGATTCGTCAAAATCTTGCTGGTTGCTCTTACTGCTGTCTGCCTTCTGCAATACATATATATGTTACCGACAAGAAATGTAGAAAGGAAAGCAGCCATCTATGCCAAAGAACAAGTGGCACATTTGCCTGAAGGCAGTGTGGAACGTAGCTCCGCGGAAAAGGATGCGAACTCCAAGTATCTGGATTCCATGTCTACAGAGGAAATATTTTCGATACCGCTGCTAAAAACATTCACCTACGATGAACTCAAAAAGCAGAATCTTGCCCTGGGGTTAGACCTCAAGGGAGGTCAAAGTGTCACGCTACAGGTAAACATGAGGGATTTGGTAGAGGATCTCTCCGGCGGTGTGAAAGATCCAACCTTCCTGGAAGCACTGGACAAGGCTAACAGGGCAATGACCAATTCCCAGTCGGATTTTGTGACCTTGTTTTACGAGGAATTCTCAAAAATTGCAAATGGAAAAAAACTGGCCCGTCTCTTCCTTGGCAGGGATTCCAAAATCAGGGATTTACTTACCGCCGATAGCTCTGATGGGGACGTTGTCAGGATATTGAGGGACAGGACGAAAGATGTGGTTAGCCTGACATTTAACAGGTTAAAGCAACGCATAGATAAGCTTGGGGTGACGCAACCCAATATATCCCTGGATGCGGCCAGGGATATCATCCTGGTAGAGCTTCCTGGTATCGACAATCCTGAGCGCGCCAGAAACTTTCTGCAGGCCAGTGCTCAATTGGAGTTCTGGGACGTTTGGCGATCCAACGATCCAGGGATATATAATGCCTTTGTCCAGGCGGATCAAATCCTGAAGAATCAACAAGCAGGTTCAGAATCCGCTCAAGAAATCAGATATGATACCACTTACAACTATGTACGTGATACATTAGGTGCCATCATTGATTCAACGATGGTGATCAATGAAATAGGCGATGACCCATTGAACAATCAGGGACCACTATTGTCCGTGTTGCAATTAACTCCACCCAGTATTTCTGCGTCTATGGGCATTGCGAACAGGAATCAAAGAGATAAAATTACAGAATACCTGGAGACTCCTGAGATAAGGACACTATTTCCCAAAAACGGGAAGTTTTTGTGGAGTGCCAAACCCATCAGGGATCCGAACAACTTTGAATTTACCAAGGATTATGAGTTGTATTTCATAAGAACCATTCCCGGAACTGATGAAGCCAGAATACAGGGTGACGTTATCGTATCAGCTTCACAAGCACCAAATCCGATGACCGGACAGGTGGAAGTTAGTTTGACAATGAATAGTCAGGGCGCACGCGAGTGGGCGAGAATGTCAACTGAGGCCTTCCAGGCAAATCAAAGACAAATTGCCATCGCCCTGGATGATGAGATCGTGTCGGCACCTTCGGTAAACGAACCTATCACCGGAGGAAGAACTGCAATTCATGGCGACTTCACCATTGCTGAAGCTTCTGACCTTGCATCTATTCTGGAGGTAGGAAAGTTGCCTGCAAAGGTGAACATCATACAGGAGAGCACGGTTGGACCTTCTCTGGGCCGGCAAAATATTGCGCGGAGTTTTCAATCCTTGATGTTGGGGATTGGAATCGTACTGGTATTTATGATGCTCTATTATGGCGGATCAGGTGTCGTAGCGATCATTGCACTTTTGGCCAATATGTTTTTCATCTTTGGTGCCCTGGCGTCTCTTGGTACGGTGCTGACCATTCCCGGGGTGGCCGGTATTGTTCTTACCATTGGTATGGCGGTGGATGCCAACGTGATCATCTTTGAACGTGTCCGGGAGGAATTGAGATCTGGTAAATCCCTCCTTGCATCTATCCAGGATGGATTTAAAAACTCCTATTCCGCCATTATCGATGCTAATCTTACGACGATATTGGTAGCCATAATCCTTGCCTATTTTGGTCTTGGACCAATTAAAGGATTTGCCGTTGTATTGATCATCGGTGTATTGTCATCACTCTTTACAGCAGTTCTCCTAGGCAAGTTGATGATTGATTGGTGGACCCAATCAAAAGGAAGAAATATATCGTTCTGGACCGGCTGGTCTAAAAATGCATTGGCCAATCTAAAAATCAATTGGATCGGCAAGCGTAAAATTGCATATGTCATTTCCAGTACCATCATTCTGGTGGGATTGTTTTCCATATTTACGAGGCAATTTGATTTAGGTGTGGATTTTACCGGAGGTTATTCTTATAACATCCAGTTTGAAGAGGGAATGGATGTCAGTGCCCAGAATATAAGAGAGGCCCTGGCAACTCCATTTGGTGGCGAACCTGTTGTAAAATCCGTTGATGTGGCAAACACATATCAGGTTGTCACTTCTTATCTGATCGATGATAATGACGAGAGCGCTCCTGTCCGGGTAATGGACAAACTTTACGAAGGAATCAGCACATTGCATACAGGTGAACTGGATTTTGAAAAATTCAAGAGTATGGAAGATCTCGGTTCCACCCATATTACCGCTACCGGTAAGGTTGGACCCACGATTGCAGATGATATCAAAGGAGATTCCATGTATGCTGGGATCTTTGCCCTGTTGGCAATATTTCTCTACATTTTTATCCGATTCAATAAATGGCAATTCAGCCTCGGAGCGGTGGCGGCACTGTTCCACGATTCCCTGATAGTGCTGGGCTTGTTTTCCCTGCTGTGGGGAAGAATACCGGGGATTACGCTGGAGATTGACCAGGTATTCATTGGTGCACTTCTGACGGTGATCGGATATTCGATTAATGATACCGTCGTCGTTTTTGACAGGATCAGGGAATATCTGGGCATTTATAGCAACAAGTCTACGGATGAGGTGCTGAATCTTGCAATCAACAGTACATTTTCACGAACTATTGTGACATCGCTGACGACTTTATTTGTTGTGATGGTCTTGTTAATTTTCGGAGGAGGAAATATCAAAGGCTTCGCTTTCGCCCTTATGGTGGGTATTATCGTAGGTACATATTCTTCCATATTCGTGGCTACCCCGATTGTCAGGGATTTGACAAGCGAATTATCGGGAAGAAAGAAATCCGAAGAGAAGAAACGGTTCTCAAAAGCCGTGGGTGCACGATAGGAGCTCCTTGAAAAAAAGGGTTGAGAGGTTAATTTCAACCCTTTTTTCCATTTTAAAATCGGCTTTATTCAATACAAACAATAAGCGTACTTCTGCGTTAGTATTGTACGATAGCTTCTAGTTATTTACTATTCAAAGAATTGACTGAGTCCGGCAAAATGGTTGGTAGAAATATTATTGATTCACAATTCTCTAATTTGAGGATATTCGGGTGGTTGCTCTTATTCACTGTTGTTCATTTCTCCTGTGCCACAACTAAAAAGATAAAGGATGGAAGAACTGCTTTTCAACAAAAGCAATATGCCGTTGCGGTGGATTTTCTGTTGAATGAAGTAGCGCAAAAAGAAGGAACGGACGAATATCCTGAATTGGCTTATTTACTAGGGGAGTCCTACAAGAACCTGAATGACTCGGAATCTTCACTCAAGTGGTATATAGAAGCAGCGAAAAATAATTACGGTCCGGAGGCTTACTGGGAAATGAGTTATGCCTTAAAGAAAAATGAACGATATGAAGATGCCATCCTGAGTTTTAGAAGATTGGCTCAAATGACCGATAGAAAAAGGGAAATTGCTCAGGAAATTGAAAAGTGCAGGCAAGCCCGAAAATGGTTACAGGTCAGAAATAATGAAAAATATACGGTAGAAGCCTTGATGCTGAACAGTACGGAGTCAGATTATGCCCCCGCTCTCTACAATGGCCGCAATCTTGTATTTACCTCTGATAGAATCCAGGAAAGTGAAGATGTCTATGCATGGACGGGCAATTCATTCTCCGATTTGTACATTTCAGATATCGATGTCTACAACCCGGTTCCGTTTGATGACAAAATAAATACTCCCTTTAATGAGGGGACCGCGACATTTTCAGGAGATGGTAAGCAAATGTTTTTTACCAGGTGTCATAGTGAGGTCGGTGATAGTTATTGCAGGATATATATGTCAAGATATGAGAATGGAATATGGTCGGAGCCTGTGGAACCGATGCGTTTTGAACCCAGGGTGAATTATGGAGATCCTGTCCTTATTGAAAATGACAGTGTTTTGATTTTTGTAAGTAATGATCCAAAAGGCATCGGAGGCCACGATTTATATTATTCGGTTCTCCTTGAGGATGGTCAATGGGATGTGCCTGAATTAATGCCTCCTTACCTCAATAGTATTGGACAGGAGCGATTTCCCACCTGGGATCAAAAAAATGTGACTCTTTACTACAGCAGTGATCATTTTGCCGGATTGGGAGGGCTGGATATATTTAAGACGACATTGAGAGAGGACGGAAGTTGGACCCGTCCGGAAAATCTGTTGGCGCCTATTAATAGTAGTGAGGATGATTACGGTTTGATTTTCGTAGAGGAAGCATTTTTGGCGGATCACCTCAAGTCAAAGGCATTTTTTACTTCAACGCGCGGTGTATTCGGAAATGATGACATCTATACCTTATATGAGGAATATCCGGAAGGAGAGATTCCCGTAAAAGAGACTGAAGAAGTAATTGTCGAAGCTGAGGAAGAACCTGAATTGCCCAGGACTTACTTCCTTCGTGTCGAAGTTTTTGAGAAGTTATATGCTATCCAGGATAATCCCAATAGCTTTGTTGTTGGATCGAGGAAGATGCCCCGGGCTTCGTTGAAGATTCAATCAGAAGTGATTGATGAAATATTCGAAACAGATGCAAACGGAGTATTGGTGATCCCTATCGATAGTTCGTATTCTTTTAGCCTGTTAGCCGGTAAAGAAGGCTACCTGAATAAACAAGAATCCCTGGTCATTTCCGAAGAAGACAGGCTGGACAAACCAGATGGCCATGTTTTCGAAAAGAAAATTGTAATCGACAGGGTATTCGAGGGGATTGAAATCGTCATTGACAATATTTATTATGATCTGAACAAATCAGATATACGTGAGGATGCCAAACCCGCCCTGAACAATATTATCGAATTGATGAAAGACAATCCTGTCGTGCGTATAGAATTGGGTAGTCATACGGATTGCAGAGCCGATGATGATTATAATCTCGATTTGTCCAACAGAAGAGCCACTTCGGCGATGGAGTATATAATTGCAGAAGGAAACATTGATGCACAGAGAATATCTTCTATCGGTTATGGTGAAACAAAGCTTGAGATTGCATGCATTTGTGAAGAATGTACAGAGGAAGAACACCAGATCAATCGTCGGACAACTTTTAAAATTTTGCGTTAACCTTTTTATACTTCATTGGAAAATTAAGAAGGTGCCTGATGTTCGCAATTTCTATTCTCCTTTCCTGGTCCTTTTTGTATCAATTGGTTTGTGGATCGATCATGCCAACGGTCAGCTTCCCGGCAACCCGATTGGCAACAACTCACCGGAATTGAAATGGTTCCAGGTCAACACAGATCAGGTAAAGGTGATCTTTCCGGAGCATCTCGACAGTACTGCTCAGAGAATAGCAAGGATCATTCAACAAATCAATCAAACTGAAGACAAGACCATCACAAAGTCCAACTTAAAACCGTCTATCGTTTTACAAGGGCAAGCTGCCAATTCCAATGGCTTTGTAACCGTGGGCCCCTTTCGTTCCGAATTTTTTCCTTCTCAAAGGCAGTTTGGCAATGCAACAGACTACATAGATCTCCTGACCATTCATGAATACCGGCATGTTCAACAATTCGCTCAGGCCACACAGGGCATAACAAAAACTGTTAAAAATGTACTTGGATCGTGGGCTTGGGGAGGAATGATGGCTACAGCACTTCCAAGATGGTATTTTGAAGGAGATGCCGTTCTGGCCGAAACACAATTTTCGAAAACAGGCCGGGGAAGGTTGCCCTCATTCAATATGCAATATTATGCCCTGCTTAATGATGGCATCATCAATAGTTATGAGAAAGCAGGGGCCGGCTCAATCAAAGACTTTGTACCGGACTGGTACCCTCTGGGATATCAAATCCTGTCTTATGGAAGATCTGTCTATGGAGAGGATCTATGGAAACATGTGGCTGACGATGCGGTCAGATACAAAGGAGTTTTTTATCCGTTCAGCAGAAGTCTTAAAAAGAGGACAGGTTTATCTTCCGGGGATATGTATTACAGGGCAATGGACTCATTACAAACCTCATATCAAAATCTCCTGGAGACCCTTGAGCTCTCAAGCTTTGAGCATGTCATCAAAAAAAAGAAAAAAAACTTAGTTGTACATCAATATCTGCCTAAACCACATAAGAGTGATTTAATTTTTATGGAATTCCCTTTTGATCATCTTCCCAGACTGGTCTTAAAGGATCAGGAGGGTCTGCAATATTTATGCGAGACGGGCATTCATTTGGATCGGCTGGACGGTACGATCAGTGTCAGCGACAATTATGTCATCTGGTCCCAGTTGGCCTTTGATCCAAGATGGAGGTACCGGCAATACAATGATATTTATAAATATCACCTGCCGTCTCAGACTAAATACCGACTTACCAAAAAGCAGAGATTGCACGCACCTGCAATAGGCCCGGAAGAAGAGAAAATTGCTGCGATTGCTATTCGTGAGGACCTCACTCCTTCTTTGGCAATTCTATCTGCCAGGACAGGTGAGCTCATGATGAATTTAGAAAATCATTCCTACGGGCAGATGGCACATCCCTGTTGGATCAACGATAATGAAATTGTCCTGGTGGCCACTAAGAATGAAGAAGCTGCCCTTATGAAAGTCAACCTGGAGGAGTCTTCATGGGAGCCCTTGACACCGTTTACATCTGACCAGTTGTCACATCCCTTTTATTATAAAGGATCTGTTTATTATTCTGCCTCCTATTCGGGAATCAATAATATCTACAACATGTCTATAAGCACCGGCAAGATCTTCAAATTAACAGAAGTTCCGGTAGGTGCCTATCAGCCGTCAGTGTCAAACGACGGAGTCTATTTATATTATTCCGAATTAGAAAGTAACGGAAGAGCTATTCGACGTGCAAAAATGGATTCTTTGATCAGCGAACCATTTGAAAATCAGTTGCAAAATGCCGCGATTTCTACTAAAGAGTATGATCATTATGGATCAATCATTGACCAACTTCCCGACACGACATTTGAGATCAAAAAATTCAATACCTGGAGCGGAATTTTAAATCCTCATAGCCTGATTCCCGTATTTACACCCCGATCAGTGTCTCTCAGACTTCTTTCGGACAATGTGTTTAGCACGATGTCAGGGCAGGGTGGTGGCACATATAATTTCAATGAAGATGAGTGGTCTTATTTTGTCGGATTGAACTATGCAGAATTGTATCCTGTGATCAATGCGAGCTTTGTGCATGCAAACAGATCCGCTCAATTTTTCAATTTCAGTGCACAAAGCGATACGACATCATTATTTACAATTTTTAATCAAGACTGGTCAGAAAACAGGATTTCAACCGGTGCTGTGTTTCCTTTCAATCTTTCTTCGGGCAATATGGCCTCCAGGGTAAATCTGGGTGTTAACGTTCAATTTGCCAACATCAATCTTGAAAGCAATTTCCAAAGCCTGGAAAATTTCAGAGATACACTCCCGGCTGTTCATCAATTCTTTTCGGTCTACGACGATCCTATAAAGAGCACAAGTCTGACCACGCTTGATCTCAGATTAAACGCACAATTTTTAAAAAGAAAAGCACCACTTCACATACAGCCAAGATTTGGTTTGGCTGCGGCATTCAGGATAAGAAAACAATTATCGTCGAATCTTTCGGGAGGAGATGTAGTCAACTTTGATGGGGTCATCTATCTGCCGGGATTTCTATCCACACATTCATTTTACGTTACGACCGCATTACAATTCGAAAATGTGCTCGATAATTACCGGTATTCTGACCTTTACGAATATTCGAGAGGATATGATGTTTCGTTTCGCCGGGATGATTTTGTAAAATTTGGATTCAATTATTCCTTTCCCCTGTATTACCCTGATAAAGCCATAGGTCCTTTTGCCTTTATAAAAAGAATTAAGGCGAACATGTTCTATGACTATGGTAATATGAAATTAAATTCCGGGCCATTCTCTTCGAGTGAAAACATGCAATCGCTGGGGCTGGAACTGGGATTAGATTTTCGCGCCTTTCGCCTTGTGGAGGTCGACATGGGCCTCAGGTACAGCTACTTATTAAACCCCGAAGTAGTCGGCAATCCAAGTCCTCACCAATTTGATTTTTTTGTTATTAGTATAACCCAATAAGAAACACCTGTGCACCGAAGGCGCACAGGTGTCAACGTACTTAAGAAAACTTATAAATTAAATTACCGCGCAATTATAAATGAATGTTCTTCGAATTGCTGGTCATCATTTGAAATAGTCAGTAAGTAGATCCCTTCCGGCAAATCACTAATGTCAATATTCAGCCGATTGCTCCCTGCCAACGTTTTTTCAGTTTTTAGGATCCTTCCCATGAAGTCAATGATTCTAATCTGGCTTTGGATTTCTCCCTGGTCATATTGAAGCTGCAAGAAATTACTTGCCGGATTCGGAGATATGTCATATTCGGTATCGTAAATTATAAAATCTCCAACCTGTCGGCCAGAATTTCCATTTCGGGCTTCTGCACTTTTGTCATTACCCGGATTCAATTCAAGATACCCGGTGTATTCTGAAAATTCTCCGAAGGAGCAACGAGTCCGAACCTTAACTACGATCGTCGCATTAATCGTCGAGCGTAGAGTAATTGAGTTGCGCTTCACTGCCAGGGTCACAAATGATGACGGATTATCCTTCAATCCAATAGCCACCTCGTAACCCCTTGCCTTCGCTACCTGGTTCCATCGTAGTTTGAACCGATTGCCTGTCAATTCCTGAGCCCTGAAGTTCAATGGTGTTTGACACGTCGCATCGCAGGATATTCTCGTCACTGTAATCGCATTTGAAATAGAGCTGCACCCCTGCAAATCATCGATATGGATACCTGGCTCTATTACGGTTGACTCGGAGTCATATGCTATATTCCAAACTTTGCAAATGCCGGTTCCGGCTCCTTCCAAATCAATTCGATATCCATCAGGCACAGCCAGTATGGTTCCATCTTCATCCGTGATTACCAATTGATTCATACCGCTACTGTTAGTAATGATGACATCGAATGGGTCCGCCAGACCATCTCCTGCACATATTGTATATTCTGTCAGGCCATTTGCCGTAGCAACCGTTCCTCCATCTACAGTGCACTCACCATCGCAGTCACTACCCGAAACCCTGTTCACAGAAACAGAATTCGTTATGCCATGGCAGCCATCCAAATCATTGATATTCGCACCCATCTCGAGGCCACTCAATCCTTCTTCATAGCTTACATGGTAGATCTGACATACACCCGGACCTGCACCATCAAAATTTACGTCGGTATAAGACCCAGGAAGACCCAGAATAATGCCTGACTCGTCTGTGATGACCCATTGGGTATTCGATCCGCTACTTCCTGATAATAGAATGTCTGTTGCTGACAATTGATCCGCAATGCCATCACCGACACAGAATTCAAACGGCCCTCCGGTAAGTGTTCCACCCTGGGGTTCGAGACGTACAATTGAAACGGAATTTGCAGACAATGCGAAACAACCCTCCAAATCTGAAATGGGACCATCAAGGACGAGACCGGTAAGCCCATCCTCATAAGTCAAATGCCATATGAGACAAATACCCGGACCTGCACCATCAAAATTAACGTCTGCCGGATCATCGGGCAGACCTAGTATCGTTCTTCCCTGCTGATCCGTAACAACCCATTGTGCGTTCGTTCCCATGTTGCCGGATACTGTAACCGAACCTTGTGGTACCTGGTCGGCAATGCCATCACCGACACAGAAATCGAACGGTCCTCCGGACAGTTCACCACCATCAACATCACAACTGATGCAAGCTGCACCATCTTCTGTTCTTACCACGGAAATGGGATTGGAGAGATCAAAGCATCCATGCAGGTCATTTGCATTGCGTCCGACTTCAGCACCTGTGAGTCCATCTTCGAAGCTCAGGTGCCATACGAGGCATGTACCCGGACCTGCGCCGTCAAAATCAACATCGCTGAAAGTAGGTGGCAGTCCAAGGATATTCCCTTCTTCATCTGTGACGACCCATGCATTGTTGGGTCCTGTATTCCCGGAAAGTGTAATGGCATCTGCCGGAATATTATCCGCAATACCATCACCGACACAAAATTCGAACGGCCCTCCGGACAGTTCGCCACCGTCAGGCTGGTTCCTGATTACGGATATTGGGTTTGAAAGATCGAAACATCCTTCCAGGTCATTTGCATTGCGTCCGACTTCTGCTCCAGTGAGACCATCTTCGAAGCTCAGGTGCCATACGAGACAGGTTCCCGGGCCCGCACCATCGAAGTCGACATCACTGAAGGTTGGAGGCAGACCGAGGATATTCCCTGCTTCATCTGTGACGACCCATGCATTGTTGGGTCCGGTATTTCCAGTAAGTGTAATGGCATCTGCCGGAATATTATCCGCAACACCATCACCGACACAGAATTCGAACGGCCCTCCTGTTAATTCTCCTCCATTCACTTCATTTCGAACAACGGTAATCGGGTTCGAAAGATCAAAACAACCTACCAGGTCGTTTGCGTTCATTCCCACTTCAGCACCTGTGAGACCATCTTCGAAGCTCAGGTGCCATACGAGACAGGTTCCCGGGCCCGCACCATCGAAGTCGACATCGCTGAAAGTCGGAGGAAGACCAAGGATATTCCCTGCTTCATCCGTGACGACCCAGGCACTATTGGTTCCGGTATTTCCAGTAAGTGTAATGGCATCTGCCGGAATATTATCTGCAATACCATCACCGACACAGAATTCGAACGGTCCTCCTGTCAATGCTCCGCCATTGACTTCACATTGAACAATCCTGTTGAACACGATAGACCTGCTATCACTTGCCTTATTGACACTTCCGTCAGAAGCCAATACTCTGTGATGAAAGATTCCGGAAGTTCCGGGTTCGATACCGGCACCTTCGAGCAGGTCATCTATTTCGGTTGGAGGAAGAATTAAATTCAGGTTAGTCCCGACTTGATTGGATATCAAAACATTACCAAATTCCGCATCATCAGCAAGTTGCCAGATGTAGACGAGTAATTCATCATCGACATCTGTTGTAGCCTCCCAGTCGATGGTCAACATTTCTTCAGCCGAAATATCAATATCAAATGCTAATCCTTCTTCAGGATTGATTATTTGAAAATTTGGATCCGGAAAGAAATTATTATCCGTCTGAATCTGCCCTCTCAATTCGCCCGAAGCGAATTCTGTGGAATGAATATTTACATAAAGCAAAGCCCGGGCAAGGCTGTCTGAGGTTCCGGGAGTAATATCAAACGTATTCATTCCCGGTGTATAGATTCCACCTTTTAAGTCAGCATCCAATGTTGCCCCTAAGGTATATGCAATGCCACCATTGCCAATTGCATCTCCAGTATGGATATGAGATCCTCCGACGATATCCGATGCAAAATCCCCGGTCATTCCACTAAATCCTCCTGTTACGACGATATTTTCTCCATTCATTTCTATTTGCACGTGACCACTTCCGGGGCTTGACACCGGTTGTACTTCATTAATCCCCAGCAGATTGGCTCCAAAGTAAGATTTCGTGGAATTCATTAACTGCCCCCTCAATTCTCCGCCCGGCTGATCTATGGAATGAACATTCACATACATTGCACGATCAAATAGCTGATCGACTTGAGCCTGGGTCAGTTCAAAAGTGTTATCATCGGGCTGAAAAACTCCACTGCGATCAGTAGTGTCCGTATCAAAAACCAGTACGGCTTCCACCCCGCCACTTCTTCCGGCGTATGCATTGTGAATGTGAGCACCACCGGCAATATCTACATTGAGATCACTTTCCAAATTGTTCACTGACCCACTGACTGTAATATTTCCATTTCCGTAATAATTCAGCAGCACACGGCCATCTCCGCCGGACATAATTGACGGCACTTGCTGATAACCGGTTAGTTCTCCTCTGAATGTTGCACAGGCTACAGGGGCAATCTGACCTCTTACTTCTCCCGAGTTGTAATCAGCGGTATGTACGTTGATATAGAGTCCTTCTTTTGTCAAGGCATCCACTTGCCCGGCGCTCAGTGTAAAAGTGTTGTTCGCAGCTTCAAAAACACCTCCGCGCATACTTTCGTCCAGGGTAAACACGAGTGGAATCTCCAAAGCCCCATTTCTTCCGACCGGTGCACTGTGGATATGGGCGCCCCCGGCAATTTCGGTGGCTATTTCAGAGGATAAATCGTTGACTGAACCGGAAATGACGAGTTGGTCTCCGGAAAATTCGCCGATTACCGAACCCATCCCCGTTGAAATGACAGAGGGTACTTCATTACTGCCGAAAAGTTGGGTGTGAAATACCTGGCCTGCTGCAGGAACGATTTGTCCCCTGATTTCGCCGGCCGGATACATATCAGTATGGATATTTATATAATAATTCCTGGCCAGCAGATCTGCTACTTGCTCATCTGTGAGCTCGAAGGTATTTAGTTCCTGATCGTAACTACCGGAACGCAGATCTTCCGTAGTAGCTGTATTTAGTGACACCACGATATCCCCGTTTCTTCCGGCAATACCGTTGTGGATATGAGCCCCGCCGGCAATGTCTATTGCAAATTGACCTCGTAGATCCTCGAATGATCCACCGATCCTCAACGTATTTCCTTCCAGTACTCCTTCAATGGTGCCTTTTGCCGGTGAAAGTACGGCGGCATTCTGTTGTGTGGCTGTGAGGATTGCTTGAAGGGCTATGGGTTCAACCGGAGGTTCACAAACTTCACCTGATGAAACTCTGGAGATTGAAACGGAATTTTCAGAAAGTGAAAAACAGCCATTCAGGTCCTCAATGAGACCTCCAATCATCAGACCTGTCAAACCGTCTTCATAGCTCAAATGCCAGACCAGGCATGTACCTTCTCCTGCTCCGTCAAAATCCACATCTGATGGATTTTCAGAAAGTCCCAGGATCTCGGTTCCAAGATCGTTGGTAACCACCCACTGTGAGTTTGTACCAATTTGGCCAGAGATTTGTATTTCACCTTCAGGAATGTTATCAGCAATACCGTCACCAACACAAAACTCATAATTTCCATCATTGAGCACACCACCAACAGCTGTGCACTCTTCTGCACAAAATTCTCCGGATGTTACGCGATTGACTGTTATCGGATTGGACAGGTCATAGCACCCCACAACCTCGTTTATATTTTGACCGACACTAAATCCTTCGAAGAAGATCGAACTGCTGACTCTATAGATCATACAAACACCTTCACCGGCATTCTCAAAATCAAAGGTATTGTCATTGGCTGTTGCCAGGATTTCACCCTGGTCATTGGTTATAATGAATTCACGCGCACCGAGAGCATTAAAATCAAAGACTGTCACTTCATCAGCGACTCCATCTCCTACACACACTTCTACCGCATTATCCCCTGAAATCAATTCCAATTCTCCTCCATCGACTTCATCCGGAAACAGGATCAGGGCATTTGAGGATTCAAAACAACCTTCGAGAGCAAATCTGTCTTCCCCGACGGCAAGACCGGTCAAACCCTCTTGAAAACTGATGAATTCCACCCTGGAGGGGCCGTTGAGAATACCCGTGAGATCAAACGTTGAAGCATCTTGAATGGAAGAAATGGTTCCGTTGCTAATCTGAGAGACAACCCATTGACCCATTGGGCCAGAGTTGCCGGTCACATTCAAGGTGAACGGCGCTGCTATCTGATCGATAATACAGACGTTGATATTGGCCTCACCAGCAGCTGAAGAAATAGTCCCTCCATCTACATTGCACACTTCGTCAACAATATAGGTGACTTCGAGCATGGGTGTATTATTGTTGGCTTCTCTGGAGACCATTCGAACAGCTGTATTGGTCTGATTCTCCTCGCCGATTAAAATCCAACCAAAATTATTGTGGCTTCCTGACACCCAATCTTGTACATCCGCAATCAAACCAGGGCCTCCCCACATATTGGTTGTACCATTATTGACCGGAGCATTGGCACTTGGATTGGCAATAAAATCACCACCGGCAGTACCCCAGGGCGAAGCATCAAAAAAGGCATGGCTCCATGTGGCATCTCCATCCTGACCAGTGGAGGCCTGTCCTCCGCCATTCCCGCTGCCTGTGGTCGTTCCTTCACCCCAATCGGATGTCAGCCTGTGAAGATCGACAGAATTGGTAGACTGACGACTTCCCCTGATCATGAGGACCGCATCGGCAATCACAGCTTCAGCCGGAATACTTGAAAGATCAAATTGTATCAAGGCACGCCTGTTGGCAGGTTGGTTGGTTCGGCCAACAAACAAATTTCCAGCTCCATTGCTGCCACTGGTGACATCACTGAATATAGAAGCATCCTTCGCGGCTGGAAACATCACAGTTGTCTGGGCGTTCATTGAAACAGTGCCAATCATACAAAAGCATAGCACTAGTAAAATCATCCGATTATTCATTTTTGAGTAATAGTTATTTGGTTAAAAAATGGTCGATTCAGTTTGTGAATCAATTTTTAAACTTCACCACGAGAATTATAGGTAAGTCGCGATGTTGTAATTAGTATACTTCCAAGGGATGCAAAAGGATGCGTGATATAGATGAAATAAATATAAAAATTATTTTATTTCGAAAGGATAGAAGTCTGAATTCTGATACCAATCGAAGAGAGCATAACACTCCCATGCCCTATACCATCGATTGGAATTTTAATAAATGGACCTGCCCGTAACGCCCACCTGTTTCCAACGGGAATATTGTAGGAGGCATCGATAGCTAAAGCACTGAACAATGTCTTATTGTCCATATTCCAGGAGTTCACAAAGTTGTTGGACTCATCCGGATAGTGATAATAGTACATTTCCGAAAGCATGAAATTGGACAATACGTTAATACTCGTTGCAAAACCCTTTTGATCAATTCCATTGAAGAAATAGGAAATACCGTACGACATTTCAAGCATTTCACAAGTTGCAGAAGTCCAATCCGGAACTCCCTTGCTTTTCCAATATCCCGATGGAGGTTTGTAATCTTCTGCCATGGCGGTATATGAATCCTTGATGTAATTCGCACCTAGTGAAAGCCCCAGCTTTTTGTTGAAGAGATAGCTGAATCCAAGGCCGGCGCTATAATCAATACGACTGTATTCACCATTTGGAGTCCAGGATGACTCCAGACCGAATTGAGCCCCGACAGAAAATTTGAAGTCACGGTCTTGTTCCTCAACTTCTGTCAAATCAATGGTTTGAGGTACAATGAAGTTATTATTGATTTCCGTTGGAAATGGTTGGATTCCTTTCGACGCGACCTGATCAATCATCACAATGTTACGTACCATTCCACTCTTATCATTTTTTATCTGATTTATACTGAGTTGCTGGCTGGCCTGATCACTTTGATTTGAAATGGATATCTGATCCGTGCTGATTTGATCGGTATTCGTAATCGACGGATTTGCATCAACTGTTTTGGAAACCTTATCTGTGTCAGGATTCTGATCTACTTCCGAAACAGTTTGAATTTCAGGAGTAGAGGCTGCATTATTTCTACCGGTTTGCTGTTTGGCAGCTACAGTTGCCCGAACGTCAGGCTTGTCCGGATTGAGAGGGTCGTCTCTTTCTGATGTACTGATCGAGCTTTGATTTGATGGCTGAACTTTTCCCCGTGCCAGTGATTGACCCGGTTGAACGTTTTGCTCTGTTGTTCCGTCCGGTTTTGCTACACCTAAAACTGACTTTGCATTTGATATTTGATCACCTGACTGTTCATGTTCGGTTAGATCACGTTGACTTGATTCTTTTGAATTGATCAGGGATGGGTCGCGTACATCTTTCCCGACCAAAGGCTCATCGGCTGAATGCACGGTCGTTTGATCTTGCTTCGTTTTTTCTGAGTCGATAAGACCTGGGTTGCCATCATGAGTTTGAACCAATTTTTGATTAGCTGGAAGTTGACCGGAATCACTCAATTTGTAATAAACAATGCCGGAAATTGAAATAAACAGCAATGCAAAAAGGAGTAGGATTCCATATCTCCTTCTCTTCTGTTGATCCAATAGCTTTTTCATTTGATCCCAGGCCCGGGGATCATATTGGAAATCATGCTGTTCGGATCCTTTCCGATAGATTTCTTCTAATTCCTTATCTGACGGCCATTTAGCCATGAATTGACATTTTATTCCTGATGATCTCTCTCAGTTTTAATTTTGCTCTGCTCAGATTAGACTTGGAGGTACTTACCGTAATATTCAATTTTTTGGCTATTTCCTCATGTTTATATCCATCCAGGACGTACATGTTGAAAACAGTCCTGTAAGCAACCGACAAGGATTGAATGGTCTTCAATAATTCTTCAAAATTTATCTTATTCAACACGTCATCTGTTGTCGGATATGCTTTCACTTCTTCCAATCCAATTTCCATTTTGAATTTTTTCATTTTTTTAACGTGATTAATGGCAGTGTTCACCATTATAGTTTTGAACCATGGTCTGAAACTATAGGTATCATCGTACTTGTTAATATTGTTGAATACCTTCAGGAATCCCTGATTCAAGATCGATTTGGCTTCGTCGATGTTGTTTACATACCGATAGCATATACTCATCCCGTATGAATAGTACTTTCTGTACAATTGATTTTGGGCGATTCTGTCATCCTTGCAACAGCCGCCTATAATATGCATCAGTTCTTTGTCCAGTTCCGTGGTTCTTCTTGATATATGTACTATTTACAAGATAGTGTATCAAATGGTTGCGTGAGCCCCCGAAGTATACCAATGTAGTCTTCGGGACAAAGATGAAAAGGGCAGAGAGAATTCCATTTTAATTGGCACCACCGACAGATATCTGCTCGGAGAATGGTGACATGTCATCTGGTCCACATTCTGCTCTGACTTCAAACAGGAACGGGCCTCCCTCGAGGGAAGAAAACGAAATTCTAGGATTGGGAGTCTCAAACGTTAATGCAAATGCCGTATCGATTCTGGAAGAGATGGACACGTGGTATTTCTGAGCTCTTTCTACCTCGTTCCAACGGATATTCACTTGATTGGAGGTCTTATTTGAAGTCAAATTTACGGGTTGATCACATTCAAACGAGCATGGCAAAACCGCAACAGTCACAGGATCTGATAAATCAGTACAATCGCCGAGGTTAAACAAATTCATCCCAGGTACGACACTGACCACCTCCGGGATAAATGCCACATTGTATACAAAATACTGGCCAGGTTCAGCATTGGAAAAGTCGATGATGGACTTTTTCAATACAGAGAATATCAGTCCCTGATTATCTGTCACGACCATAGTGCTCGTATCATTGCCTGGTGTGATATCGATAGACAATTTATCCGGGATATCATCATTTCCACAAAATTCGACAGATGTAGCTCCGTCTAACGTTGAAATCGAACCGGCTTCCACACGGCACAGCTGAAGGCAGTCTTCCTTGATGTATCGTTCAATAGCAATTGGACCGGCAACATCAGTACAGGAATGAGAATTAAACAAATTACTGGCAAGGGTGGACCGGGACTGTTTGTCAGGATTGGTAATGGCCCAAAGCAGTAGTCTGCCGGCACCGGAATTCTCAAAATTAATTTTTCCAATTTTGTCAGGATATGCAATGACCACATTGCGCTCATTGGTCACGGCCCATCGGTATCGTGGACGGTTGACTTGATCAATAAATAGCTCCTGTGGCCTGATCGTGTCCCTGATCCCGTCATCAACACAATATTTGAGGGGAAGCTGACGAAGCCCGGCACTTGAAGATTGCCGGATCGTGATGGTTATAGGATTTGAAATTGCTACGCAACCTGGCACTTCATTTAATGGAGTGCCGAGCAGACGATCATCGACTTCGTTTGTGAAGACCATGTGAACCATCGTGAACACTCCCGGACCCAATTTTTCAAGATCAACATTGAGGATGTCGGGAGAAAGTCTTAAAATAATTCCATCTGCATTCAGGAGCGCCCAACTCTTAAATGCTCCCTCCTCATTGACAAGAATGAAATTTTCGCTTGACAAAAGATGTCCTGCTCCATTGCCGATACAAATCTCTATGTCATTTCCTCTCAAAACACCGCCATTCAACGAGGAACAATCCTCAATGGGTTGCGGGCAGAATTGTTGCCTTCCTTTGGACCATGAACTCGCAAACCTGCCTTCCTGATCCCAGATCAGTGATTCTCCATTCAGGAGAGGGGGTAGGGATTCTTCAGCTTGCCAATATTGGTTTTCTTCAGCCTTGTTCAAATTTTCCGAACGAAAATTGGAAAATCCCCAATTGACATAATCCTGCATTTGTTCGGGACTATATTGATCATCTGAATAAAGTGCCAATTCTCCCACTTCTAAATACAACATAAAATCCAATACCAGGGTTACGTCAGAACCTCCAGGAATGACTATTTCACCGCATATACTCTGAAGATCGCCAAGGCGTCTGCCTAGCAATCCATTATGTACCCATAGACCGGACACATCAATAGATCTTTCACTAATATTGATCAATTGTATTGTATCCTTGGAAACTTGTGAAAATCTCACTGTTTTCTGTCGTGATAATGAATTTTGAGCCATGCTTTCTGCAGGCAAGAACTGCACAGAAGCACCAAGCACCAGTGATATCAATAAGATACCCCAAAGAAAATCCTGACTTCGATTCATTAGTGAACTGTTATCTTTAAGGTACGTAGCTACTTAAAAAGATCCGGAGGGTCTCTATCCCGGATCAGGTGTTAAAATTAACAAATTACATTTTATTTATATATATAACGGACAAGAATGTTGTAAAAGGCAAATAGGAGTTGTTCAATGTAAGGGTGAATATTATTTACCGATCCCCATCGGGATCGATATGTTTGAAACAGAATTGGCAATCAATGAAGAACATTAAATGAGGATCATTCAATTGACCGATGTACATATCGCGGACACAACCGAAACTCCTAAAGGTGGTGTGGATACCCGCTCAAATTTTTTAAAGATTGTACAAAAAATCGCAGACGAAGCCCATGATTTGATGGTTCTGACCGGGGATATATGTCTGGATGTGCCGAAGATGTCCATTTACGAATGGGCATACAGGCAATTGAACAAATACCTGGATATTTCTAAAATAGATTTCATTGCCGGTAACCATGACCAGACAAATATGATGTGTGCGGCTTTCGGCCTGGAAAAACATCTTCGGAATGCAACTTATTATTATACCAGAAATGTCCATGGATACCTGTTCGTATTTCTGGACACATCCAGGGGAGTTGTCGATGAAGGCCAAATGGGTTGGTTAAAAAATGAAATCGAATCATCTGGTGCACGGGAGATCATCATCTTTATGCATCATCCACCGGTATATGCCGATGTGCCTTATATGGACCATAATCATGCTATGAAGGGGCGTTTGCTATTTCAGACAGAATTGCGGTCTTTTACAGACCGAATTTTCCATATTTTTTGTGGCCATTATCATGTAGACCGGACCGTTGCATTTGATAATCTTATCGTCTACATTACGCCTTCCACCTATTTTCAGATTGATGCCTCAGTCGTAGCGTTCAGAGTAGATCATTTGAAAACCGCCTACCGGGTTATAGATCTGAATGAAGGAAGAGGCTTGATCAGCTATGTGAAATACTTATAGGGTTGCTGCAAGCCGTGACGCCTGGTCAATTGCCCTCTTGGCATCCAGTTCTACCGCCTCATCGGCCCCACCCAGAAGATGGATCTTGACTCCGGCCGATTCCAGTGGTGCTTGAAGGTCTCTCAGGGGCTCCTGCCCAGCGCAGATCACAACATGATCAACCGGTAGCACTTTCGATTCATCATGGACGGTAATATGAATACCCTCATCATCAATCTTGTCATAGGTAACTTCACGTAGCATATTTACATTTTTCATTTGTAGGCTACTTCGATGGATCCAACCTGTGGTTTTTCCAAGATTCTTTCCATGCTTACCCCGACTTCTCTTCAGAAGGAAGAGTTCTCTGGGAGATGGACCGGGATTGGCAGGTTGGATGCTTCCTCTTTCTTTGTAGTCCATATCGACGCCCCATTCGTCCATAAAATGGGGAATGCTCAGGCTAGGTGATTCTTCAGTAGACAAAAATTCTGCCACATCAAATCCAATGCCTCCCGCACCAACAATGGCGGCGGATTTTCCTACTTTGACTTTTCCTGTCAGTACGTCTACGTAACTCACGGACTTCGGATGATCGATTCCGGGAATGTCCGGTTTGCGGGGAGCAACACCAGTACAAAGCAGGACTTCGTCATATCCACGGTCAATGAGATCCTCTACCGTGGCTCTTGTATTGAGGTGAAGGCTGACACCCTGCAATTCGATCTGTCTGCTGAAGTACCTAATGGTCTCATAAAATTCTTCCTTCCCGGGAATCTTCTTTGCCAGGTTGAATTGTCCTCCAATTTCGGAACTCGCTTCATACAAATCCACCTCGTGTCCTCGCTGGGCTGCAATTGTGGCTGCGGCCAATCCTGCAGGTCCGGCACCAACCACCGCTAATTTCTTCTTCTGGTCCGCCGGAAGATAATTCAACTCAGTTTCATGACAAGCCCTTGGATTTACAAGACAGGAACAGACCTTGAGATTGAAGGTATGATCGAGGCAGGCCTGGTTGCAACCAATACATGTATTAATTTCATCTTCACGACCTTCGATCGCTTTCAATACGAGATTCTCATCTGCCAGGAAGGGTCTCGCCATGCTGATCATATCGGCACAACCGTCTGCCAGCGCTTTTTCTGCCACATCGGGCATGTTGAAGCGGTTCGTAGTGACCAGGGGAATGTTGACTTCTCCCATCATCCGTTTTGTCACCCATGCGAATCCAGCCCTTGGCACCATGGTAGCAATGGTCGGAATACGTGCTTCGTGCCAACCTATGCCCGTATTGATAATCGTAGCTCCGGCTTTTTCGATTTCTTTAGCCAGATGGACCACTTCTTCCCAGGTACTTCCATCGGCCACGAGATCCAGCATGGACAGTCGGTAGACAATAATAAATTTCGGACCTACTTTTTTCCGGGTTCTTCGAACGATTTCGATTGGAAATTTAATCCTGTTTTGATAGGAGCCTCCCCATTCGTCGGTGCGACGATTGGTCTTGGAAACGATAAATTGATTGATCAGGTAGCCTTCGGATCCCATGATTTCTACGCCATCATATCCTGCATATTGAGCCAGGGCGGCACAGTTGACATAGTCATTGATGGTCCGTTCTACACCTTCGGGGGAAAGACCTTTGGCAGGAAAAGGAGAAATGGGTGCTTTCGTATCGCTTGCTGACACGTTATGCGGGCTGTAACCATATCGCCCTACATGGAGGATTTGCATACAGATGAGCCCTCCTTCGTCATGTACGGCCTTGGTAACGATCTTGTGGTGATCCGCTTCTT
>JANQHF010000090.1 GCA_028282725.1 Saprospiraceae bacterium | reverse complement strand
TGTGCCCAAGCCAAAATTTATGTCCTCGTGACCTCCTATGACCGCACAATTATTGCAACCTACTTCAGCACCTGCGCCAATAGCCGTAGCATTGTTGAGCGAATCATAAAGAACATTTGCGCTATCACCAATAACGACATTATAACTTCCCGTACGATTTGATCCTCCACTAAATTGTCCTAAATAAGTATTGAATGAACCAATTTCATTGCTGGCACCTGATTGATTCCCGATAAATGTATTACCGGCACCATCCGTATTAGAGGCTCCGGTATCTGCGCCAAAAAATGAGTTGCCGGAGCCTTCGATATTTTGATGTCCGGATTGAAATCCAAAAAAGGAATTGGATGAGCCAGTTGAATTAGATGCACCACTCTCGGTGCCCAAAAATGAATTGTAACGTCCACCGGTACTTCCGACGAAAGGTATGTATATATTGTCTTCTCCTGACTTATGCCCTAAGAATGTGTTGCCCCCTGCATTCAATATTTCAACTCGTTCTCTCCCTGAAGCTGATCCTAAAACCCTTAGGATTTCGCGTCCCCCTGATACCAATTTTATAGTATCTGAATCCGGAGTGCTCTCTACTTCGACCCTGGTGTCGCCATCTTCATCCTGCAATTGTGAATAAGATATCCCGATCCATTGGCTTCCATCATAGTAATTCAATTGATGAGAGTCCGTATTGTAAATAAACTGACCCATCATTGGTGTAAGAGCATCGCGATCGACAGTAGTCATTTTTGGAAAGACTACACCTTCAGGGAAAATGTCGATAGATGGTTGGGCAGTCATGACGGGGAAGTACAGAATCTGCAAAAAGAGTATGATCAGTGAACTATGCAGTTTGCTTTTCATCTAAATTCTGATTTATGCGTAAATGATTATTTATGAAAGAGAGTCCTGGTAGATGATTGATAGGAGTAATTAGTCACATCCGGCACATACACTGCCAGTTAACTGTATTTGAAGCGTTAAATTGTTAAAATCGATCGTTCCGATATTTTTGATTGTTCCGCTGGCACACTGAAAGTCTCCTGTTCCTCCGATCACGGTCATGGTATCGTCGACATTCATCACAGCTCCCGACGGATCTGATGTCGGTGTCATTTTTGCCTTGTCGCTTGTCCAGAAAGTATGGCCATCACCATCATCAAAGAAGTGAACGAGCTCAACATTCAGACCTTCATTTCCAGGTACCTGGTTTGTGACAATCGAACTCATCATTCCCTGATATTTGCCAATTTTCACAGCAAAGGGCAGGGCACCAGTACCAGTAAAGGTCTGACCATCCGGTAATACAATACTGTGTTCTCCAGACTTGGTCTTCCCTGCAAATGATAAATTTTCAATGCAGAAGAAGTCGCTCTTATTACAAGGTCCCAAACTGCTGATCAAAGCGATTAGTAGAGGTGAAAAGAACTGAAATAGAGTCATGAGTATGGATTGAATCGTTGAATAAATCAATGAATCAAATGTCTCTAACTCATTCACTCATAACATCCCTATTTCCTGTTATTTTGAAAATTAGCTGAATACTAGTAAGGGTTAATCTACAAGACCAAATTCTAATGCTTTTTTGACCAGTCCCACTGTATTTTTAGCCTTCAATTTTTTCATCAAATTTCTTCTGTGAGATTCAACTGTCCAAAAACTGATAAAGAGCTGGTCTGCGATTTCCTGTGATGTATTTTCCTGCAGGATGAGTTCAAGAATCTGTTTTTCGCGTTTGGAAATCTTTGGAATAGGCTTGTGCGATTTGGACATCTGGTTTATCCCTTTCAAGTTATTGACCATGGCATTGAGGACATCTTTGCTGAAGTACTGTTCGCCCCTGTGAACTTCAATGACAGCTTGTTTGATTTCATCCATCCCGGAGTTTTTCAGGAGATAAGCCGAAGCACCATTTTTTATCATTGCTTCTATATACGTGATTTCAGAAAACATGCTCAACGCGATTACCTTAATGCGAGGATAGAGCTTGCGAATTGTATTGCAGGTTTCTATGCCATCAAGGTTGGGCATGTTGATGTCCAGCAATACCATATGCGGATTCTCTTTTTCCAACAACCGAATAAGCTGCATTCCATCATTCGCTTCTCCGATAATTGAAATGTCATCATCTTCTTTGAACATCAGTTTGATGCCGTCGATAACGATTTGATGATCATCTGCTACTATAATTTCAATCACGCGCTCTTTATTTAATTGGAACCGAAATGGATATAGTCGTACCCTTATTTTGCTCAGAGTAAATATCCAAATCTCCATTTAAATATTGTACCCTGCTCTTGATGGATTCGAGTCCTATTCCATTACTAGCTGCACTAACCATTCCCAGACCGTCATCTTCAATGATCAGATTGATGCATTCATTATGTTGAATCAACTGGATCATGACATTTTTGGCTTGTGCATGTTTTAAAACATTATTTATTGATTCCTGGATGATTCTGTACAATGTAAGACTCAGAGTGCTGTCTAAATCATTTTGAACATCTATGGTCTCCAGTTCTGTTTGAATTTGACTTTGCTCCAGTACGACCAGCGCATTCTTAATTGCATCTTTTAATCCATATTTTACCAGGACAGAAGGCATCATATCATGGGATATTCTTCTGATCTCATTTGAAGCCGTATCTATTAAATCGAGTGTGTTCAGAATTTCCGAGTCTCCTGACTTCACTTTTGTAGTAATGTAATGAACATTGGACTTAATCCGTGACATTAACCCACCCATGCTGTCATGTAAATCCTGGGCGATTCTCTGACGTTCGCTTTCTGTAGTTTCCAGCATTGTTCGAAGTACAGTTGCTTCTTGTTCCTTTTGAAGAGTGTTCAGTTTTTCTTCTTTTATCGCCATTGCTGATTGGAGTTTCCATCTGTTTTTTTGATCGCGATAAATGATTGCCACAGAAGCGATCAGAACAACCGTATACAGTAAGTATGCCCACCATGTTTTCCACCAGGGAGGTAGTATGATGATCCGGATTGGATTTGACAATAGATTAAGCTCTCTTGTATTCCTTCCCGCCTTCACCCACCATTCATAATTTCCTGGTCGAAGATTGGTAAAATTCACAAAATTTCTATTGCCCAGGAATATCCACTCATCATCGTGTCCGTCCAATTGATAAGCATATTGAAAATTTTCGGGATTTTTAATATCGATCACGGCAAACTCGAAACCAAAATCCGACTCTTTATGAGTCAATAGGAGTTGATCTGTATATGCAATTGCTTTGTTTAGAATAGACTCTTCCCCGGGCCGGATTAACTGATGATTAATATAAAAATTTGTATTGATGAGATTTGATTCTTCCTTTTGTCCAGTCAATTGGTCAGGATGAAATTTAATTAAGCCTTCTGAAGTGCCTAATATAATATGGCCATCACTCAACACAGCATTTGCATAAAAGTTCATATGATCGGTTACCAGTCCATCCGATCGATCGTAATTGATTATACTCATGTCAGAGGTTTTGATTTTGCTAATACCCCTGTCAGTAGCGATCCATAAATTGTTATTCTTATCTTCTGTGATCGAATAAATCAAATTGGAAGCAAGGCCGTCACTGGTTGTAATTGTTGAAATTTCAAAATTGTCGGGATTCATTGTATTGAGTCCGCCACTATATGTAGCGATCCATAGATTTTTGTCGCTTCCATAATGAATGTAGGGTAGTACATCATGACTCAAATTGGAATTTGAAGAGGTAATTTTTTTAAAATGACCATTATAAAAATCAGATGAACCGGGTATATATAAATTCAATCCACCTCCATAGGTTGCTACCCAAATTCTATTTGAATCATCATGTGTAATTACACTTATTGCATTACTGCTGAGAGAAAGAGTATCATCCGGTTGACTGGTAAAACGATGGAATCTTCCCTGAACATCAACTATATCTATCCCAGTTCTAAAATTCCCTATCCACAGGCCGTTTTGAAAATCTTCATACAAATACATGAGTGCATTCGACGTCAAAGGACTATTTGACTGATCTAAAGTGGATTTATAATTCCATGTTCCTGACGAAGAAGTATAGTTGAATTCCATCAGTCCATAATCCCTCATCGGGACGAGAAGTCTTGCATCCTGAATCAGGAAGTTCTGAGCCATCTTCATTTTAGTCTCTTCCCTGATTTGTCTCGGCATAAATAACGGAGTGAATTGATCCAGCGATAAGTCATAGCTGTATAAACCATTCCATCCCGAGATGAGTAAAGAATTTTGGTCAAATTCGTAAATGGCATCGATATCCTGATCTGCGAGACCAGGTATGCTAATATTGTAGAATGGTGTCGGATTTTTTTCAATCCTGAAAATCTCATTGAAACTAGAAAACCATATGGACCCATCATCATCTTCGTGCAGGATGCCAATAGTTTCCGGGAATTCAAAATTGCTGGTTGTAAGTTCTTGAAGTGAATTTATCTGATGATTGTCCAGGTAAAATAAATTCTCATCTGTACTAAACCATACTTCATTTTCTTTTTTTGTTAGCAGTATTTGATTGATACAAAGATTCTCCGATTTTCTCAATTTGGAATTGAGGCTTAGACGCCTTTGAATTGCTCCGTGCTTTATTACTATGACTTCATGACAATTTGCTATCCAAATTTCCCCTTGCTGAGAAATTGCAACCTGAGATTCAGATGACAGGAGTTCATTCAAAAATGGATCAAAATTAGTCAATTCCTGAAATTGTGACGTTGTTGTGTTAAATATATAAGGATGGAGATCGCGAGGAAAAACAATGATCACAGAGTCATTAATCATGCTCATTCGATCTATAAAATTTGGTGCTGCTGCTCCATCGGCATGAATGTGTGTTTTGTAGTCCAAATGCGCTGTGTCGACTACATTGATGCCGTGATAGCTGGAAGTGATTAAATCGCCACTGGACGACATAAGGAGTGATTTGCATGCTCTCGAATCATTGTTAGAAGACTCGTTCATTGAAATTTTTATAAATCTTTCCTTGGCCAGGTCAAAGAATACTACTCCTGTTCCAAATGTTGATATCCAAATAGTTCCGAAAGGATCCCTGTACAGGTCTGAAATATAATTTTGGTCTATTGAGGTAGTATCTTTTGGATCATGCTGATAAAGTGTGAGTTCATTTCCATCATATCTATAGAGTCCATTTATACTTGCAATCCATAATCTTCCCAGTGTATCGACCGTGAAATCTTCTATATACCCATTGATTTCGAGGTCTAATTTGGTTAATCTGAAGTCGGGTTGCTGGCTGCTCAACGGACAAACAATAAGATCAAGACATACGACAAAAAAGATTACAATGACATGTCTTGACAGGTACATTACTTGTGATTAATAAATATGAATTTAATCAATTGTATCCACTTGGAATCACCTGCTGAATAGTAGAAATTGATACTCATTGTATACGAGGATTCTCAAGAACCTGAATATGTTATATCGAATTATTGGAAAGTAACTTCAAATTCTACTTCAAAATCACTGTCATTGACCCAACCTGTGGGAGGTCTTTTTCCTTCCGTGAATTTCGTATAGAAATTTGTTCTTGCGGAATCGGCATAGACGTATTTATCAAAAATATCCCCGTTGCCAAATATTCTTGGATCACCTTGCTCCTTCAATTCCTTTTCTAATTGGTCATTCATTTGGGATATTACGTCTTGCAAAGTTGGATTATCCACGAGATTGTGGACACATTCCTTGTCTTTCCTGATGTTATAAAACTCCAATTCGGGTCTCTTTCCAAAATTCCATTTCCAATAAGAGTCGGTTATTCCATTTCGCCTCAGGTTGAGGCATACGGTTTTTGTTGGACTTGCATCACAATTCAGATAACCGGTTTCCGGGTTGCCGGCAGGCCATCGATCCGTTTTCAAATTGCGTATGAGTAAATAGTCTCCTTTGACAATGCCTCTTATCGGATAGCCATGGTCTTCAGGTCTGCCAATGTCGTGTCTTTCTTTTCCAATTAAAACGCGGTCGCGTGTTGGATCAACGACTCCATCAGATAACGAATTGAAAATATATACCAGACTTTTTCCGGTAATGGTCTGCATCCCCGATCGGGATTCTTCGATTCGCGCTACTTCCAGGAAGGTAGGCGCAAAATCTATAAAACTGATAAAGTCATTCACCTTGCGGCCCGGATTTACAATACCTTCCGCCCACATAATGGCAAGTGGCAAATGGTTAGATAATTCGTACTCCTGTCCCTTAACCCTGGGAAAGGCCATGCCGTTATCTGCCGTTACCATTACAATGGTATTTTCCAATTGTCCCCGGGATTCCAATTCATCCAGCATATAAGCGAGATGTCTATCAAAATATTCTATTTCAAATGCATAGTCCAAAAGGTCATTTCTGATCACTTCATTATCAGGCCAAAAGGAGTAAACGGAATCGATTTCTTCAGTTCGTTTTCCACCAATTGACACTCCTGAGCCGTATTCAAATCTCCTGTGGGGTTCTATTGATCCATACCAGAATGAAAATGGCAACCCTTCTTCATTGTCATCGAGAAATTGTTTGAAGTTCGCGGCATAGTCATTCCCCGAAATATATGGTGTGGGAGGATCCAGTTTTACTTCGTTGTAAGCTTTTCCGGTCAATTCACGTCTTTTCCCATTTACAATACCTGGTATGCCCGGCGCAAATCCTTTGGTTGTATAACCAACATGATATCCATTGTCTATCAAAACCTCCGGGTACGTTTTGAATTTGTCCGGGAAGAAACACCAATGATTCGCCGCTTCTTCCAATTGCCAACTATTCCGCCCTGTTAAGATCGCAGCACGGGATGGCGCACACTTCGCATTTGGTGTATAGGCATTCATAAAGAGAATTCCATTTTCCGCGACCCGATCAAATGCCGGAGTATTAACCCAATCACAACCATATGCACTCATGTGTTCAAAAGAGGCATCATCCAGGATTGCAATGAGTATGTTGGGGCGTACGTCATTTACAGAATCGTGATGTTTGATACATCCTGAAAGAAGCAAAAAGCATATATAAACAGACCAACTTTTCATCCATACACCCATTCACCATTCATTTAATCCTTCACTCATTGATTCATTCAATCATTGTCTACACCCTCTCCAATTTGACCGGGTAGGTCTTTTGCGCATTCCGCTGACAAACATAAATATTCTCGTCATCATCTATACAAACATCATGACCATGGTAAAAATGATTGCCTTCATTCCGAATCGGTTGCAATTTTCCATCTACGTATTGTGGTCTTGTTCCCCCTGGATTGGAAATTACCTTGTTGTCCCTGTCCAGGATGGTCACAAAGCCCGTATTTGGCCCTCTTTGTCCATCGATTTTAGACCAGCAAACCCCGGCATATAGATGCTCCCCTTTGATTACCGCCCGGCACACGTAAGCTCCTGGTATTTCTATAGTATCGAGATATTCCCCCTCCAGGGTAAATATTTTAAAGGCGTTTTCAGCTCTCGAGGTTACTACCAATACCGGATTATGGGAATCTCTTGCATCCACACATACGCCATGAGCGGTTGCAAGATTGTATTGAGTATAGTTATTGTCTCTCCCTCCAAAGTGACGGATATATTCTCCTTTGTGGTTGTACTGGATGATATATTGCGAACCATATCCATCAGCGATGTAAAAATCACCATTCGGAGCCACCGCTATTTCGGTAGGTTGATAGGGGTCACCTTCGTCATAGACCCCTATTGTTTTAGGATGTCCCAGGCTAAAGACCAGTTTGCCGTCAATCGTTGTCTTGACCACATGTCCGGATTGTCTCGCACCCCTTCCATTTTTGTCCATAAAAAATCCGCAGTCGGCTATGAAAAGAAAATCCTCTTCTCCTTCTCTGGACAGGGTCAGTCCGTGACCCCCCGGATATTGACTTCCCCAGGTATCCAGGAGTTGCCCGGATCGGTCATATACAAGCACATTATTTTGAATGTGATCGCCAAGCATGATCAGCCTCCCCTTACTATCCATGACCATTTCATGACAATTCTGAATAGGCACCCTGGCAGGATCCTGTGCGCCCCAGTCTTTGTGGATTCGATAAGTGAATCCTCCGTGTCCTATTGTCTCCACACCGGTCACAGCTTTAGATCTACCGATATAAAATGGAGGGACCACAAGGGTGGCGGCTGTGGCTGCGCCGCCGGATTTTATAAATGATCTCCTTCTCATAGTACGTTTTATTCCAAAATCTTTGTGAAATGTCTGAACAAACAAATTAAGAAAATGGAAAGACAGGACAATCTTAATGGGGTTTTTTATAATACGATTTGATGCGTATCGATCTGATGACTATCTTGTTCATACTCAATCGTTTGTAATTTCAATGCAGGAAACAAGATTTGGCAGACTGAATTCCACACGTATTTTCTTTGTCTGGTTTTTGAGTATTTATCTCATTACTGCATCATGTGGTCCTGATATCCCAGGTCCTGTAGCCCATGAGATGAATCTATTACCGGATCAAATTGATTATAATTTTCATGTCAAGCCTATCCTCAGTGACAGATGTTACAATTGTCACGGACCAGATGCCAACAAACGAGAAGCAGGATTGAGATTGGATATTGCTGATGCTGCCTTTCAAGAGTTGGTTGAGCATCCCGGTCACTTTGCCATTAGGCCTCATAGTTTAAGATCCAGTCAGCTATACCACAGAATAATCTCATCAGATCCTGAAGAAATCATGCCTCCACCTGAGTCCAATCTTTCCCTTACGTCTCCGGAGAAAGCTATCCTCATCAAGTGGATCCAGGATGGCGCGGAATTTCAGTCACATTGGGCATTTATTAAGCCCGTGCGGCCTGAAGTGCCAGCGAATCACCAGACTTTTCTTAATCCCATTGATGCTTTTGTGAGTCAAAAGTTAGAAAAAAGAGGATGGCAGCTCCAAGCTGTGGCGGATCAATCAATCTTGTTGAGAAGAGTAGCTTTTGATATAACCGGTTTACCCCCTGAACCCGGACTGCAAAAGAAGTTTCTCAGGAATGAGATTTCGTACGAGCACCTGGTGGATTCTTTGCTTTCATCCCCGCACTATGGGGAAAGGATGGCGGCGGATTGGATGGATGTCAGCAGGTATGCAGATACACACGGCTATACGGTTGACAGATATCGGGACATGTCACCATGGAGAGATTGGGTCATTCAGTCATTTAACAAGAATATGTCTTATGACCAATTTGTCACCGAACAATTGGCAGGTGATCTCCTTACCGATGCCACGAAAGATCAAAAACTAGCGACCGGCTTTAACCGAAATCATCAACAAAACATGGAAGGCGGTATCGTGCCTGAAGAATTCAGGGTTGAATATGTCGCCGACAGGACCAATACATTCGGCACCGCTTTTTTGGGATTGACTTTTGAGTGTGCACGCTGTCATGATCATAAATACGATCCGGTTTCTCAAAAAGAGTACTTCCAGCTTTTCAGCTTCTTCAATAATATCAATGAAGCGGGGCAAATCAGTTGGGACAATGCGATGCCCGTTCCCACACTTTTACTTACTGATGAGAAAACCGACGAGATCATCAACTATATCAGGAATGAGATTGATTCCAAAGAACAAGTGATTGAAGATACGTACGACCAATCCGGCCGAGCCTTCTTAGAATGGTTCAACAGTCTTGAATACAGGTCAATTGATGAGGGCCAATTATCTGCTCACAAGCTTGCGCACTTCAGATTCGAATCGAACCTCAGGAATGAATTGGCACCATTTCATTCAGGAAAAATGAAGCAGCAATTCGTTCCTGATGGTTTAAAGCCTTCATTCGTAAGTGGGAAGGACAGTATGGGGATTCTGCTTGATGGTGATGCATGGATAGATTTCGGTGATATAGGGAGATTTGAGCGTTCCGATGAATTCAGTATCGGGATTTGGGTTAAGATCCCAAAAGGACTGAAAAATGGTGTCATTTTTCACAAAGGAGTAGGGGCAGCCATTTATAATTACAGGGGCTATCACCTTGCCTTAAAAGATAATCGGTTGCAACTGATGATGGCACATACTTTTCCCAACAATGCGATCATCGAGACAGGACCTCATATCCCCAGAGATGAATGGATACACCTGGGCATGACCTATGACGGATCCGGCAGGGCAAAGGGATTTCAATTATACATAAATGGTATACGAACACCTACTGAAATTGAGGTAGATAATTTGTACAAGTCCATTTTATTTAACGGAGCAGAAAAGGAAGTCGGTCTTCAGATTGGCGCAAGGTGGAGAGGGATAGGTATCAAAGATGCAATCGTTGATGACGTTGCTGTTTTTGATAAGGAATTGACTGCCCTTGAGATGCTGCACCTTTCTCACCCTGACGATTTTCGAAAATTGATCAACCAGTCGGTCAATTCCCTGTCAGAAGAAGAAAAACTTCAATTACGCGAGTATTATTTCTCAAATATCATATTACCGGAAGAAACTGTAGTTGCGGAGTTAGCTTCGGCCAGGAAAAGACTGAACGAGACCACAGATACTCTTCAGGAAGTAATGATCATGGAAGAAATGGACCATCCGAGACCTACATTTGTTCTGAACCGGGGGAATTATAATGCTCCGGGAGAGCGTGTTTATCCGGCGACACCAGAATCTGTCCTGTCCTTTTCTCCGGAATATGATCAGAATCGTATGGGTTTGACGCAGTGGTTGTTCGATCGTCAGCATCCTCTGACATCACGAGTCTATGTGAATCGCCTGTGGCAGCTCTTTTTTGGCAGGGGCATTGTCCCAACGGTAGAGGATTTTGGTAATCAGGGACAACTGCCTTCTCATCCCGAATTGTTGGATTGGCTGGCTATTGAGTTTATGGATCAGGATTGGGATATCAAAGGGATGATCAAACTCATTGTTACGTCAGCCGCATATAAACAGAATTCTTCAGCCTCATCAGAAAAATTGGAACAGGATCCTGACAATGATTTCATGTCAAGAGGTCCTTCGTCGAGACTGACAGCCGAAATGATGAGGGATAATGCTCTTGCGGCGAGCAACTTGTTGGTCCGCAAAATTGGAGGTAAAAGTGTATATCCTTATCAACCAGATGATTTATGGAGGATCAATGGTGGCCAATACGAGATTGCCCAGGGTGAGGACCTGTATCGACGTAGCCTATATACGATTTGGAAGAGAACGGTACCTCACCCCAGCCAGGCGACCTTTGATGCACCGGCACGCTCGATATGCACAGTTAAACGACAAAAGACGAGCACACCACTTCAAGCCCTGGTGTTGATGAATGATCCGATATTTATTGAAGCTTCAAAGGTGCTTGGTGAAAAGATGAGTGCTCAAGCTGATGCTGATAGAGGCATTCGGGAAGCATTCAGACTATTATCAGGTCGTGTTATCGAAGACAAGGAACTGGAAATTCTTTCGGAATTGTACCAGTTAGAATTGAATAAATTTACATCGAGCCCTTCAAAAATGAATGGTTGGTTAGAAAGCGGTGACTATGCGTTTGATTCAGATGCGGACCTCACAATGATTGCTGCAAATGCCGTTATCGCAAGCACCATTATGAATACGGATGCCACAATGATCAAAAGGTAATAGATTGGAAGACTTCACACAACATTTGAAACGCAAGTATGACAGAAGACATTTTCTGACCAAATCTTCTTTAGGATTGGGTACGGTGGCACTGGGATCTTTGATTACTCCCAATGGAATCTCAGGACAATCCACGGGAGACCTTCTTCAAACTGATGATCCGGATCTTAACGTTCATTTCCTTCCCAAAGTTAAAAGGGTAGTCTATCTATTTATGAGCGGCGGACCGTCACAAATGGACCTTTTCGATTATAAACCGCGTTTAACCGATCTCCATGGATCGCAATTGCCGGAATCCATAAGAGGAGGTCAAAGACTTACCGGTATGAGTGCAGGTCAGTCGTCCATTCCCGTAGCCGCTTCCATATTTAAATTTCAGCAGCATGGTACCTCCCGGGCATGGGTAAGTGAACTGATGCCACATACTGCTCAAATTGCAGACGATCTGTGCTTTATAAAATCCATGCACACCGAAGCAATCAATCACGATCCCGCAATCACATTTTTTCAATCCGGATCCCAGTTGGCCGGAAGACCTTCTATTGGATCCTGGGTAAGCTATGGCTTGGGTTCTTTAAATGAGAATCTACCCACATTTGTCGTTTTGATTTCTAAAAATGGGGGAGGTCAGCCTCTTTACGCCAGGTTATGGGGAAACGGATTTTTACCTACGAGGCACCAGGGTGTTCAATTCAGATCAGGAGGGGATCCGGTCTTGTATTTGAAGAACCCGGAAGGATTCAGTCAGCATGACCGGCGGGAAATGCTCGACTACCTGAAAAAGCTCAATGAATTTCAGAAATCTCAATTCAATGATCCCGAAATAGACAATCGCATTGCACAGTACGAAATGGCCTTCAGGATGCAGACTTCTGTACCAGAAGTAGTGGATGTCTCCGATGAGCCGGACTACATTTTTGACATGTATGGTGAGGACGCGAAAGATCAGGGTACATATGCTGCTAATTGCTTATTGGCAAGAAGGCTATTGGAAAAGGACGTCCGTTTTGTGCAATTGTATCACCAGGGATGGGACCAACACGGATATTTGAATCGGGGCTTGCGGGCACAGTGTAAAAAGACAGACCAGGCAACGGCTGCCCTCGTCATGGACTTAAAACAGCGAGGCTTGCTCGAAGATACCCTGGTCATCTGGGGTGGTGAATTCGGACGTACCGTCTATTCCCAGGGAAATCTGAACACCGAAGCCTATGGAAGGGATCATCACCCGAGATGTTTCACCATGTGGATGGCAGGTGCCGGAGTGAAAAAAGGATATTCAATAGGTGTTACAGACGATTTTGGATATAATATCGTAAAGGATTCGGTGCACGTTCATGATTTTCAGGCCACACTACTGCATGTGCTGGGTGTCGATCATGAACGGCTGAATTTTAAACATCAGGGCAGGAGGTTCAGGTTGACTGATGTACATGGCAAAGTGGTAAAAACCATCCTGGCATAGTAAAAAATGCTCAGATCCCGAATGACGAAAATTCCCAAGCACATACTTCCGGTAATTGTCATTGCTCAATTTTTTTGTACATCGCTTTGGTTTGCGGGCAATGCAGTCATGCCCGACCTCGTAAGGAGTTTTGATTTGTCTTCTTCAACCCTGGGTCACTTAACATCAATCGTTCAGTTCGGATTTATTTCTGGCACCTTGTTATTTGCCTTTCTGACCATTGCAGATCGCTATTCGCCGTCAGTTGTTTTCCTTGTCAGCGCGCTCATTGGTGCATCGACTAACCTTGGAATCATTTGGCAGGGGAATACTCTTACTTCCCTGCTCATCTTTCGCTTTTTGACCGGTTTCTTTTTAGCGGGAATATATCCTGTCGGTATGAAGATAGCAGCAGACTATTTTGATAAAGAACTGGGAAAATCTCTGGGCTTCCTGGTTGGCGCTCTTGTTATACCAATTTAGCTAATTGTTGCCGCATATAATGCTTTATTATAATGATGATTAGAGCAAATAGACATGATCGTTTCTGTGCTCATTGATCGGACCATTTCGTGTAGCCATTTTTTGAGGGGTTCGATGTCTGAGAAGACCTGATTTTTAAATCTGTCTTTGATGTATTTCCATACTTGTTCACAGGGATTGAGTTCAGGA
>JANQHF010000083.1 GCA_028282725.1 Saprospiraceae bacterium | reverse complement strand
ATTTGCGACAATTGGCCAGGGAACATTAGCTCCATGGGATCCGCCAAAACATTTGGTGATTACGGGTCCATTCAAATATGTCAGAAATCCGATGCTGTTAGGTGTCAACATGGTGCTTTTTGGAATATCCTTGATCCTCCGTGATGAAAATATTCTACTTTGGCAAATCTCTTTCTTTTTGATCAACACCGTATATTTTGTGCTTATAGAAGAGCCGGATCTTGAAAAGAGATTTGGTGAGGCTTACACATCTTATAAGGCCAATGTCCCAAGGTGGATCCCGAGAACAACTCCATGGTCTCCGGATGCCTCCTTTATCAACTCTTATTAGAATTATTATGAATTTCGATACTCAAATTCTGAAAATTTGGATAACTAATCGATGTCTTCAATACGAATTTTACTAATCCAAATCAGGAAGGACAAGAATGCGTGTGTTTCGGAGTACGAAACCTTTCTTGAGCATCTGGGCATTCGGTCTTCTCAATTGGATTCGAAAAATTTGTACTATGAATATCAATTTGGCCCTAATATATTAGACGAGTATGACGCATTTCTTGTAGGTGGGTTTTCAGATGATCCCTTGCATTATTTGGGTGTAGAAAGAGAAATTTATCCGTTTATTGACACGTTGCAAGGAGTTCTTGACCACTCAATCCGTCAAAAAATACCAGGTTTGCTCTCCTGTGGTGGGTTCATGTTTGCCTCTGTCTTGTTGGGCGGCACCCTGAAATTGGATCCAAACCGCAGAGAAATGGATCTTGTTGATATCGCAATTAACGAAGAACTGAGGGAGGATCCATTGTTGTCAGATTTGCCAGACAAATTTGCCATTGTAAGTGGTCACTTAAAAAGCACTACTCGGTTACCCTCAAATTCAATTCTTCTTGCCAGTTCAGAACGTTGTCCAATCCATGCGTTTAAAGTTAAAGACGCACCTTTCTATGCTTTTCAGGGACACCCGGAAATAACGGCAGCATCTATAAAGGAAAGAGTGGCCCCGTATAAGGACAAATATTTTACCAGTGAGGATGAATATTTAAACATGATCCATTCCACGAAAGATACGGAAGCCGCCAATAGTATTTTAAGCAAGTTTGTAACGCTGGTCAAAGCGAGAAAACAAAAAAATTGAGGATAGAGAGATTTTGAAATGGTGTTCACAATCTACCAAAATCCACCAAAACAGAACAGGCTGTTGATTTTAATCTAGGAAAGGTTATTTTATAAGGCAGGTGACGCCTTTAAGTAAGGGTATGCCTTTAAGCAGGGTGACAGCTTTAAGCAGGGTGACAGCTTTAAGCAGGGTGACAGCTTTAAGCAGGGTGACGCTTCTTCTCCTAATTTCCCGGCTTGGCAGAATAATTAACATCTCCCAGTTTAAAACCGATTATCGTTACTTCCGAACTGCTCGTAGGAGTATTGGTTCCATCCATCTGGAGGACATTCGGTTCAAAATCCCAGGATGGACTGGAAGGAAATGCATCGAGTCTGCCAATGATTATATTCTTGATCTGGACGAGATCATTACTGGAAATATTTCCGTCACCATTTACATCTGCAGACCGCAGGGCATATTGATCTTCAATCGATCTTCTTCCAATAATGTGATTTCTGATAATGACAAGATCCCTGGAGGAAAGTCCGTTGCCAGCATTTGTATTCTTCTCTATCGTAATCTGATACTGACCTGAAGACGCCAAATTTTCGAATACAAAACGTCCGTCTGATCCCGTGAGAAATGAGGCTGAAGTCTCCCCTGTCAGATTCACCCTGACGTTTGGTATGGCCAAACCATCAGCTGTCAATACAGATCCTGTAAACCGAATAGCTTCGGACTGTTTTGCATTCAAACCATCAATTTGGACAAATCCAAAATCTGAAGGGTCCAGCCAATCTCTCAACCGGGTCTCCGGTCCGTCACCTGTATCCCAACTCACACTCAGTCTACCGCTGTACCCCAGTCCCAACGTGCATTGTTCATCGGATAGAGGTCCTCCGTGTAATTGGCCGAGCACCCTGCCATAGCGATCGAATATTGAAGCGCCAGAAGATCCGGGCTGATATGTCGCCTCATCAAAATCGTTGATATAATGACTAAATGGTGAAGAGTTACTTCCATTATTCCAACCTATGTTTTTATCGTGAATACGTGCTGTATCATAATCAATACTAATCTTCTTAATATCACCTACGGGATGATGGATCAAAAAGGTACTATCCGGCTCGTACTCCAATTCCCTGTTCCAGCCTGCATAGAAGACATTGGCTTCTTTTGGAATATCTTCGGTTATTCTCAGTAACATCATATCCGTATCTTCCCATTCCGCCAACTTTTCCGCACCCTGAACCGAAAATGGAAGTGGTTCTTCTTCCGGATTGGCACAGCTGAATCCTTCGTAATTAAAATCAAAAAGCCACATATCATAGATCGGAGTGAGCGTCCCTGTGGGTGGAACCAAACAGTGAAAGGCTGTCAATACATACGGTTCTCGATCGCCCAGTGTATTGTTGAGCAAGGTGCCAGTGCACAAGGCCACTCCTTCTTCCGAGACCATCCGAATCCGCATGGCCGATCTTTTTTCATCGCTAAATCGACTTCCTTCCTTGCAATTGATATTGACATGACACTTGAATGAAGCGTCAAACCCTAATTCCATTGCGCCAACATTTTGAGGACTTGTATATACTTGCTGGAGCTCAATCCCGCTGTCTGCATCTTGGGAGAGTTGGATAGAAAGATCACCCCGAAAAGGGCCGATGAGCATCCTACCACTTGGTTTGTTTCGATCACTACCGATGACCTGAGAAGGCCATAGTCCATCTGCTGATTGTATCGTTAGCTGCTCTCCTTCCCGGAGACGGACATTGGAAAGGAGAAAATAGCTTTCAGCGTTATCGCCCTGGATGATCGTAGATTCCATTAACCCATCGGTATTAATAATAAAAGGAATCTCAACAAATTTTGCGATCGATCTGTCCAAAACAGGAATGGCTTCTATGTTTGGCGCAATTTGAAGATTAGATTTAGACCTAAGGTTTCGGATGTTATTACGCAGATCGATTGTCCGGTCAGTCTGATCGATCTGACCTGATAACCCGGTGTTAAAAACAACAAAAAGTATTAGAAAAGCTACTTTATAGAGCCAATTAAGCATAGATCGTTGAATTTCCCGAAGGAGAGAGCAAAGCTACTTCATTTTTTGTGATTAATGGAACCACATTCGCGATCTTCTTTCGAGTCCTAAGAAACACGAAATACAGATCGTAACGGAATCTCGAAATATTGGCTAGAATCGAAAGACTGAACAGCACAAGGGTCAATTCGAACCACCAAGTTTTGAAGACAACTTTTTGGGTCGCACTGGCACCAAAATCATTCTCGATAAAGGTTGCCATCCCGATAACGGCTGTAAAGATGATCATATAGACTCCTGCAGCCTTTGTGCTAAAAAGTGGGTCCATGTATTTCTTGAAGAATCCGGGGATCACAGCCTGTTATTAATTCCAGTATTTAATTCTACTTTACTACAGTATTAGATAATATCAGAAGTAAAAATTAGAGATTATATGCACGGCTTAAAAATCACAGATCATCGCAGACAATAATTTCAATCATTGTCAATGGAGATATTTTTTCAGGTCAAATAGTATTCAAACGAGGGATTGCCGTGGTTGGCTGTTGGCTGTCAGGATAGCCGATGTTTCCATGTTTAGGAGTTGTAGGATGACCGAATGAAGTCCGCAGGACCAAAGGTGCTTCAGCACCGTTGATGAGGGAACTCTCGACTGAGGAATATCGGTCAGGGTACACTATCGCCCCGGAATTAATTCTTTCAGTGTCCATTTTCTTGATGCAGAAGAGAATTATTGGACCGTGTACCGGAGTATATTATCCTGTTAAAAGAAACTTGGAAAATCTTATTTCCAATCTTTCTTTATCCGGCCAATCAGTTTTTCTTCTTGGTAAGCCAATTGACCTTTTGTCAAGTGATTGAATTCCATACTTCAACATTGGCCCATCAATCTCATGTAATATATCTTCCCTGATGCGTATGAGATAATCTGGTGAAATACCAATAATGTTTGCATCAAAAGCGGCATGATGGATTTTGCAAAGGGTAAGGCCATTATTAATAATTGACTCTCCCTTTGGCAGGCTATCTGGAATTATATGGGCTGCATCTAATAATTCCGGATGTTTGAGGCGACATAATGTACATTGATTATTGTATGCCTGAAGTACACGCTCTCTGAAAGTTCGTTGGTGTAGTCTTCGTTGCATTTGAGATGTTATGTATTTTCTTCTTCCATATTCAACTTCAGGCTCTTCAATTGTACTGAGTGACTTAGTGTCATCTATAGAGACCTTAAACTTCAAATCCTGTATATCGTCCTTCTGAATGAATACAGGCCAGCTCGCTAAATACTTGCCCGGAACAACGGCATGAAAGTAGATCAATGGGATTCCCTTACTCATCATTTCCCGCAGTCCAACATTGTCAGGATGATATGGATCAGTGCCACGATAGCTGTATCGCAAAAAGTCATCAGCTAGAAAGTCATCATATGGACTGTTTACAGTGGTTGCAATGGAAATGGGATATGTAAAAGATTTGGGTTTCCAAATCCCTTTGGGCCCAATCAAAGTAATTCGATGTCCATCAATAGTTGGTCCTTTCTCTAATATTGCTCTGGGTAAGACATCATCTCCCATTGATTGATTCTCCAGCCATCTAAATATCTTAAGACGAATGAGGTTTTCCACGAGTTAAATGTAATCAGAACTATTCGTATCAAGTTATTTGGTTGATTTATTAAACTTAATTGAATAATTTTTAATGTTTCTTCGTTGTCTTCTTAAGAAACTTTGCTGTATCAAATGTTAAGGCAACTATCAAATATCTTACTGTTCGTCACATTCATAACATCCTATTATTCCGTTGATGCCCAAACTTGCTATGTAACAAAAACTGGAACCAAGTATCACATGCCGAGTTGTAGTTATTTGAAGTACAGCAAAATTGCTTTTGAATTTGATAAGGTAAAAGATGCTGGGTACACCGCTTGTAGTAGATGTAAGCCGACAAAAGCAAAATTAGAGAAAGCTGTCGGTGTGCCTCTGAAAGGAGTATCCACAATAAAAAAAACTGCACCTCGACGAGTCACGTCAGTTCAGTGTAGGGGCAAAACAAAGTCCGGTAAAAGGTGTAGAAGAAAGACTAAAAATGCTAGTGGTTATTGCTATCAGCATGGGTAATCGTTTCGTGTAAAAAGTGCACTTTAAATCTATATCTTCCTACTTCTTGAAATACACTCATCGGCCTTCAGTTCAATCTCATCATATGACATATGACGATTTCGAAGTAACCAACTATCTAGCTCGCTACGTTTAAAGTAGATACATTTTCCAGTTGGTTTGTAAAAGGGAATCTTCAGAGATGAGGTTAATTTGTAGATAAAGGTTTTGGATAGTCCTGTATAATCTGATAGATCATCAATTGTCATAACATTCTTACTTGCTGGTTGTCTATTTTCAAGACGTTCAACAATCTTTCGAACTTCCTCTTTGATGCTTTTTTTTAATTGATCTTCTAAGTTGGTGATGTCCTAAATATAGTTGAAAATTAGAGATTGCTTTTAGATTACGATATTCTCGGTTTAACTACAAATACCTGAGAATCGAAAGAATATCTACTTAAAATTGACTACTCGATTCTATGTATTATAATATGATCACGCCCGACTAATGCAAAATATCGCGTCATTTTTTATAATTTATAGGGTACTAGATTGAGTCACCTAGTATTTATATGATGCGATATTTCATATCAAGACTAATCGATTTCGCTCAACATCACATCATTGAATTAAGTGCTATTCTTATAATTCTGACAACGGTAATAGTACACATTATTGTTTTAAAGAAGACCTAAGTACACGACAAAAAATGGAAGTAGAGCCAGATTATCCTGTAATCACGGTTGTTCAGGCTGTGGATGAAGTTATCAAGACCACCACGAAAGACG
>JANQHF010000096.1 GCA_028282725.1 Saprospiraceae bacterium | reverse complement strand
CATTAAAGATAATTTGTTTCGGTGGTAGATTGAGGTTGCGTGGTTGTGAATGTATTCAATCCTGGTTTCTTTTTAATTTAGATTGCTATGAAAGCAATGGTTCTGGAATCGATATATTGGATGGCCAAAATGCGAGTCCGTCGCGCCGGGTAGAATTCCCTAAGCCCGTCCCGGGTCCTCGTGAAGTGCTCATAGAGATTTCAGTATATGGTGTGTGCCACACGGAATTGGACGAAATTGAGGGAAGGGCACCTCCACCGAGTTTCCCTGTAATCCCGGGACATCAGGCAGTCGGCATAATTCCGGAAGTGGGTGATCGTGTCAAAAATCATCGTATTGGCGATAGGGTAGGTGTCGCATGGATCTTTCATACCTGTGGCAAGTGTATCGCCTGGTCATCAACGCCATCGGAAAAGAGGACTTTGATAAGGCTTACCTCCAGAATATAAACTACCCGAATCACTTGTGGATGGAAAAAGAAATTAAAAGTGTGGCCAATGTTGCTCGCACGGATGTAATTGAATTCCTTGGGATGGCAGCGGATATACCGATTATCCCCACCTGTAAGGAATACAAACCGGAAGATGCTAATCAGGTGCTTTACGAATTAAAAAACAGGAAAATCAGGGGTGCGAAGGTCTTAAGAATCCGGCATTCATAAAATGCCAAATCTGACTCTATTACATGTGATCCAAATGCTAATCCCGACTTATTCCCGGAGGCTGTAATCTGATTCCAAAAAACACTTTGACATTGAAAATACTTCGGGACAAATATGATTGCGTATCATCAATCTCTGAAGAACTTGACGTAATTGATGAAATTCCCCAAAAAGTCCTTTTGCCATTAAATCCAAAAGCCGTTCTTCCGATTGCCCTTACGGCTCCTTCTACTTCCGTACCTGTTGCCCCAGTACGGTCGTTGGGGAAAGATTTGAAAGTTGGGCCAAATCCGAGGACAAGTGTCAGGGAAATGAAATACTTCTTGCTGATTATAAACGTGTGACCGTACCCACCACCGATGCTCAGGTTTATATAGTTTACTCCACGGAAATCTGCTTGGGTATTGAAACTTGTCATGAGTTCTTCCGGTATGATCGGGTCATCTGCCGTCATCCTGAACAAACTCATTGATGCTCCTAATAGCCATGATCCGGAACTTCTTAGTTGTCTCTGGTTATATACGAATGCTGCCCTGTGCGAAAATTGATCAGGTTTGAAATTATAGAGGACATTGGTGGCAGTATTCCGGGTACGTATATCAGGCCTTATCGGATACACGGGGTTGACCGGATCGAAGGTGTCCAGGTAATCCTGGGGATTATAGACGTAATAGCCCTTATAAGTCTGATAGTTTAGGTCAATGATGAAGTTCTTCAAATACATGTTGGCCTGTATGTCGAATCGCTTCGTTTCTCCAAAGATGTCATTGTCTTTATTGCTACTGGCAAAATTAAAAGCCAGATCGAGATTCAGCCATTTGTGACCAATTCCCAGGCCAATATTGAAATTTTCGTTGGGACGATATTCTACAAATTGCTGCGTCAGGTTATCGAAATGACGAATCCAATTGCTCTTGCTGATCCCGAATACTTTCAACGAAAGTTGATCGGAATAATCGATCAGATAATCGTACTCCCCATCAGGAAGAATATGGCCGGATGTTTCTTGTGCCCAGGTCAAATGGACTGCACCCATAACAATAATGAGAAAGTAATATTTGATGACAGCATGCATGCTCAATCTTTATATTTCTTATGTATGAGATAAAGATTTTCCAATTAAAGGTACAAAGGACGAGAACCAGACACCCTGGAATCCTTACTATTCTTAAAGTGAACAACAAATTATCCTTATTGCTATCAATGAACTTTTTTCCCACTTGTATCAGGTATACATTATAAGCATTATATGTACTGATGTCCGTTTCTTTTCTGGGAACTGTGGTTAAATCCTGAAAATCAGAAAAGAGCAGATCATGGATGCCAGGCCATTGATTCGTTCTTACAATTGATGAATTGATGAATTGATGAAAGGATTATTGAAATAGGCTGTAAATTCGCAGGCTTATTTCAAATACATGTCTGACAAAAAAGTAATTTTTGCTATGGAGGGGGTGTCGAAGACCTATCCTCCCAATAAACAAGTCCTTAAGAATATCTGGTTGTCCTTCTTCTATGGTGCCAAGATCGGTGTCCTCGGTCTCAATGGATCGGGAAAATCAAGTCTGCTAAAGATCATTGCCGGAATCGATACCAACTTTGATGGGAAGGTAACATTCGACAAAGAATACAAGATCGGCTATTTAGCCCAGGAGCCGGAATTGGATGAAAGTAAAACAGTAAAAAAAGTTGTCCAGGAAGGGGTGCAACACATTGTTGATGTGGTCAAAGCATATGAAGACATCTCTGCAAAACTTGCCGAACCTATGAGCGACGATGAAATGATGAAACTCATAGAAGAACAAGGCGAACTTTTAGAACAAATGGATCACCTCGGAGGTTGGGATCTCGATCATACCCTTGAAGTAGCGATGGAGGCTCTAAGATGTCCTCCGGATGATGCTTCTGTATCTGTCTTAAGTGGAGGAGAAAGACGTCGTGTAGCTTTGTGCAGGTTATTACTCAGCAAACCCGATATACTGTTGTTGGATGAACCTACCAACCACCTGGATGCTGAAAGCGTACACTGGTTAGAACAGTTTCTGAAGTCGTTTCCCGGGACTGTGATAGCAGTTACTCACGACCGGTATTTCCTTGATAATGTTGCCGGTTGGATATTGGAATTAGACAGGGGTGAAGGTATACCCTGGGAAGGGAATTACAGTTCATGGCTGGACCAGAAAGCCAACCGGCTGGCAATGGAGGAGAAAGAAGAGTCGAAGCGCCAAAGGATTTTGAAACGAGAACTTGAGTGGACCCGGATGAATGCTAAAGGAAGACAGGCCAAAGGAAAAGCACGATTGAATGCATATGAATCACTTAGCAATGTCGAAGCCAGGGAAAAAGAAGCCTCCCTGGAATTATATATACCGCCAGGGCCACGGCTTGGTGATAAGGTGATTGAACTCGTGGGATTGAGCAAAGCGTATGACAACAGGGTGCTCATTGACAACCTCTCACTTTCCATTCCAAAGAATGCCATTGTGGGAATCATAGGGCCCAATGGAATTGGGAAGTCCACACTTTTCAGAATGATTGTCGGTGAAGAAAGTCCGGATAATGGGGATATTACAATCGGTGATACGGTAAAAATCGCTTATGTAGATCAATCTCACAAAGATCTCTTACCGGAAAAAACCATATACGAGGTAGTCAGTGGCGGTCACGACTTCATTAAGATTGGAAACAGGGAAATGAATGCACGTGCCTATGTCAGTAAATTCAATTTCTCCGGTTCTGATCAGCAGAAAAAGGTGGAAGTACTCTCAGGTGGAGAACGAAATCGTCTGCATCTTGCCATCACATTGAAAGAAGGGGGAAATGTGATGTTGTTGGATGAACCTACAAACGATATTGATGTCAACACCCTGCGGGCGCTGGAAGAAGCGATCGATAACTTCGCAGGGAGTGTCTTGTTGATTTCGCATGACCGTTGGTTCATCGATCGGTTGGCCACTCACATCCTGTCATTTGAGGACAATGGAGAAGTCGTCTTTTTTGAAGGCAATTTCAGTGACTTCGAACAAGCCAAAAGGGAGCGCTTGGGTGATGTTACTCCAAGGAGGCCCAGATTCAAAAGCCTGATTTGAAATGGACATTGCTGAAGTTTCCGCTCTTGTAGAATCAGCTTATGTCCGAATCAAAGATCACATCTTAAAAACGCCATTGATTCCATCGAATGCCCTGAGCCGTTTGACAGGAGGTCAGGTATATCTCAAATTGGAAAACGAACAATACACCGGTTCTTTCAAGGCCAGGGGCAGCTTGAACAAGATCCTTTCCCTGGGTGAATCAGATCGGTCCAAACCTTTGATCACGGCC
>JANQHF010000070.1 GCA_028282725.1 Saprospiraceae bacterium | reverse complement strand
AAATCCAACAGGTAATTTATATTCTGAGTTGGAGTTGAAAGAAATCTCCAAAGTGGTGAAGGAAAATGATTTGTTCTTGATTGTCGATGAAGTGTATCGCGAATTTTGCTACGATGATCCTTTTTATTCCATCCTGAATGTTGATGGCCTGGAGAAGCATGTTTTGGTGATTGATTCCATATCAAAGGTATTTTCTGCTTGTGGGTCGAGAATAGGATTTATCGTCTCGAGAAATCAGGACCTGATGTCCAATATTTTGAAATATGCGCAATTGAGACTTTGTCCCCCCATGGTTGGACAGCATATTGCACAAGCTTGTTTCATAAATCGAAAAGTCTACCTGGAAAGGGTGCGTGATGAATACAATAAAAGAAGACATTTCTTGTATTCGATGTTGTCTGAAATGAAGGGTATCAGGTGTTATATGCCAAAGGCAGCATTTTACATTATGACCGAATTACCAGTTGCTGACACGCACGAGTTTTGTAAATGGTTGTTGTCGGACTTTCAATTGGAAAATGAAACGGTCATGCTTGCGCCAGGCCAGGGATTTTACCTGACTCCTGACATTGGCAAGAGCCAGGTGCGGATTGCATTCGTACTTGGAATTGAACAGTTGTCAAGATCCATGGATATTCTCGAAAAAGGACTTCAGGAATATGGTCAATTAGAAAAACGGGTAGTGTCAGGAGAATATGTCAGTACCTAGGACGTATTCCAAACAGATGCAGCTCACCATCCGAGTCCCATTCTCTCTTATAGGTTCATTCCAATTGTCTTTGATTTTTCTAATTTAGATATTAGATGACTGATTCGTTTTCCCGTCTGATTTCTCTTCCGTTTGCCTTGGTATTGATCTTTGTCTTTTCATCAGGAGGTCTGGAGTCTTTCGGTGTCAAGACCATTTTGATATTCATTTCCCTGGCAGCACTAATCCTCATTTATATTTTTAATCGTCCCATCAATATTTGGTGGTGGAAGATGAGAATGCCAAAACTGGAAAAACCATTGTTGGCTTGGTTGGGCAGGTATTCCAAATATTATAAAGGACTAGGCAGGGAGGAAAAAGAAGAGTTTTCGGGTCGTATTGCCACATTCAATAAGATTAAAAATTTCACCCTCAAAGGCAAGAGAGATTATCAATTAGAAGAAGACGTAAAGACGATCATTGCCCATGACTTTGTAAGGGTGGGGCAACGGCGCAAAGAATTTTTATTTGAAAGTTTTGATCATTTCATCGTGTACAATCATCCCTTTGTTTCACCGAATATTCAAAATTTTCATACACTTGAAATTTTCGATTCGGATGAAGTCGTCATCTTGTCAAAGGAGCAGTTGATCAATGGTTTTCTCGATCCCCGCAAGTATGTGAATATTGCAATGCTGGCGGCTATAATGATCTTTACTGATTTATATCCGAGACTTCCCTATCCGGAAGTAGCGAATTTAGAACTGGCAGAGATAGCCGGTCAATTGGACTTGGACCTTGACATAATGTTGATGGCATTGGGTAGCGATTGGATAAACAGACTTGATCTGTTAATCTACTGTTATTTTCTATTCCCGGAGCAATTGGAGCAATCATATCCCGATAAATACGCCGATCTTCAAAAGATATTCTAACAAATGATATGTCCTCAGGCAAATACCTTTTTCGCCCCGAACCTGATTACCACAAATGCTGTTATCAGAAGGATCAGGACATAGTGAAATGGCATATACGTAAAGGCTATGATATGCATTCGATCTAATAACCACATTACGGCAAGAACAGCTAATACAATGGACATCAATCCGGACAATCTGTCAAATCCGGGAATTAATTCAAAGGCAACATTGCGACGAATCAACCAAAGCGTTAAGGCCATAACAAAGATGGGCAGGATCTGGGTATAGATGTTTGATTGAAGTATTGGTTGCTGTTCAAATAGGAAGAGATAAACATTTAAAATCACCGCAAAAATTCCAGGTATGGCAGCAGCAAATACTAAAAAACAATAGAGTTGCTTCCAAGGGGTGAGATGACCTTCTCCCTTGCCAAACAGACTCGCCAGGAAAGCAGTAAGGGGTAAGGCTACAAAATAGAAGAGTATGAAAGCAGGGCTGGAGGAAGTCAGGTCAAAAAATTCTTGTAAGGTCATTTCTACTTTGGAATTCGTATCTCAATTATATTTTCATCAAGAGGCGAACCGGGTCTTCCAACAGTTCGATTACCTTGACAAGAAAGGTCACGGACGAACTGCCATCAATCACCCGATGGTCATAAGAGAGTGCCAGGTACATCATCGGTCTGATTTCGACACCACCATCAATAGCGACGGGGCGTTGTTTGATTCCATGCATTCCCAATACTGCGGATTGAGGGCGGTTGAGAATTGGAGTGCTTTGTAGTGAACCAAAAATTCCACCATTCGTAATGGTGAAAGTCCCGCCTTTCATCTCATCAAGTGTTAATGTGCCGGCGCGGGCCTTTTCAGCTAATGATTTAATGGCAAATTCAATTTCGTGAAATTGAAGAGATTCTACATTTTTAACCGGGGGGACGACGAGCCCTGTAGGTGTGGATATGGCGATGGAGATGTCAACAAAATCGTGATAGATCAATTCGTTGCCGTCGAGGATCGCATTTACCTGGGGCATTTCCATTAAGACCTGCGCACAAGCTTTGGCAAATAATGACATAAAGCCCAATTTGATCCCGTACTTCTCGACAAATTGTTCCTGGTATTGTTTACGAAGAGCGATGATATTGGAAAGGTCTACTTCATTAAAAGTAGTCAACATGGCACTCTGGTTTTTGGCAGCAACCAGATTTGCCGCAATGGTCCGTCTCATCCTGGACATCTTTTCTCTGCGACTCGACCTGCTGAATGCAGTTGAGGCCTGCGCGATGACAGAACCTGCATGTGTTTCTTCCGTCTGCGCACTTTTGGTTGCGGCCATTGCATCGGCCTTGGTAATCCTGCCTCCTTTCCCTGTTCCCATCACCTCAGAAGGCTGGATATCTTTTTCTGCAAGAATTTTTGCGGCTGCAGGTGACGGATGGCCGGTTGCATAGGATTGATCTTCGGATTTTTTCTCTTGTTGAGGTTGTGACTGCTCTGCCCGGACAACTTCCTGATCCGGATGTGTGTCGGAATCCTGGGCAGGCTTGGACTCCGAAGTGTCAATTTTGGCAACCAGGGCACCAATTTCCAAATCATCTCCTTCACTGGCTACATGGATGAGCTTACCTGCGGCCTCTGCGGGAAATTCAAGTGTCGCCTTATCAGATTCAAACTCGCAGATGGGTTCATCCAGATCTACGTATGATCCGTTTCCTTTCAGCCAAGTAGAGAGGGTAACTTCCGTTACAGATTCACCAATAACGGGGACTTTCATCTCAATTACACTCATTTAATTAGATTTAAATTTATTTTTAGACAAGACTAAAATTTTCTTGATATTGTAAATATGCCCTCATTTTTTTGAAATCACAACTCTTTTCGAATATTGTTATCGGCAGACTTTTAGATTCACAATCGGACGTGCGCCATCATGTATGGCTTTAATTATTCAGAATTATTCTCATCTTGATCCTTCAAAAACTTTCATTTCAGATGAAGCATCTATTTCTTCTCTTTTGTATGCTATATGTTTTGTGTATTTCGGCCCAGGGTCCTGTACCGGAAGCTCCTCTTGTGCAAGAGGGAGATGGACCTTTCGAACAATTGATCATCCGGGGTGCTACGCTCATCAATAGTACCGGAGCCCCACCCCTTGGGCCAGTGGACATCGTGATCGAAAACAATGTAATCACCAATATCCGCACCGTTGGATATCCCGGTGTGGCAATTGATACCAGCCGTAGACCAAAATTAAAGGAAGGAGGCAGAGAGATTGATGCGGAAGGACAATTCGTCCTCCCCGGATTTGTGGATATGCATGGCCATATCGGAGGACGGTGGCAAGGTGCCGGAGGTGAATACGTATTCAAGCTCTGGATGGCCCATGGAATAACCACGATTCGTGATCCTGCCTGCGGAAATGGACTGGAATGGGTGTTGAAACACAAGTCACTGAGCGAACGCAATGAGATTACAGCTCCGCGCATACAAGCCTATACCTCTTTTGGTCAAGGCCAAATGGATCCGATCAGCACACCCGAACAAGCCCGCGAATGGGTACGCGACAATGCGAGTAAGGGAGCGGATGGTATAAAGTTTTTTGGTTTGCCGCCAACACTATTTGAAGCAGCACTGGACGAAAACAAAAAACTGGGCAAGCGTTCCGCATGTCATCATGCGCAGTTGGAAGTGGCCCGCTGGAATGTATTGAATTCAGCACGAGCGGGTTTGACAACAATGGAACATTGGTATGGTCTCCCGGAAGCACTTTTTTCAGATCGAACCGTTCAGGATTATCCATTGGATTATAACTATCAGAATGAACAACACCGGTTTGGTGAAGCAGGAAGACTTTGGAAACAAGCCGCGACACCGTACTCCGATCATTGGAACAAAGTCATGGATGAATTGATCGAGCTGGACTTCACACTCGATCCCACATTTAACATTTATGAAGCCAGCCGGGACTTGCATCGTGCTCGTCGTGCCGAATGGCACGAAGATTACACACTACCGAGTCTTTGGAGATTTTATCAGCCCAGTAAGATTTCACATGGGTCGTACTGGCATTTTTGGGGTACGGAAGAAGAAGTGAATTGGAGAGAAAACTATCATCTGTGGATGACTTTTATTAATGAATATAAAAACCGCGGTGGCAGAGTGACGACGGGATCTGACTCGGGATTTATTTTTCAACTCTATGGATTTGCCTATATCCGGGAATTGGAACTATTGCGTGAAGCGGGATTCCATCCATTGGAAATAATTCGTGCAGCTACCTTGAATGGGGCTGAAGCTTTGGGAATGGATGACGAGATCGGAAGTATCGAAGTTGGTAAAAAAGCGGACATCATCATCCTTGAAGAGAATCCGTTACAAAACCTGAAAGTGCTTTATGGGACAGGAGCTATAAAATTGACGGAAGAAAATGATGTCGTAAGGGTAGGGGGCGTCAAGTACACCATTAAGGACGGCATCATTTACGATGCTAAACAATTATTGGCAGATGTAAAAAATATCGTCGACCAGGTAAAGAAAGAAGAGGGATTTGAGATTACCCAACCTGGTATTAAGAAAGAGATCAAGCCTTAATTGATGATGCTAAAAGTAAGTTTGGTTTTTCAGCTTGTAACCTGCCTTGGTGTATTTGCCATCGCCCAAAACGGATCGAAGCATCCCTGGAATAAAGGATAAATTTATTCTAATGCCCTATTGTCAACTGATCCTGACTTTCAGTTCCTGGATGATGCCATAGAAGGAGAGATGATTCAATGGGAATTCCAGGAGAACGTGTAGCATGCTCAGGAAGAACAAAGCCATAAATCCAACCCTGTAATCTATTGCGTAAATGGTAATTGATGCAATCCAAAGGATACCCGTGGCGATTAGCCAATTGCGGGAAACTTCATGCCAATTAATGACTTTCGTTTTAGAAAACCAATTCAGGTAATGATATGTATAGCAAAATGCAAATAGGGTCTGGACTTGAATACCGATTTTAGAAAGAAGCAAATAATCCGATCCGGGAGCTCTCATTCCCAGGAATTCACTGAATGAACTTCCCAGGTGAATAAAAGTACTATCCAAAAGAATTTGAAAATCTTCCATATTTGCAGTGATGGCTGAGGGGTTTTTATAGAAAATAAAGCAACCAATCCAACCTGCGAAAAATATGAAAGAAGCCAGGAGCCCCCACCGACTGTTGCTTTTAAGAGCCCCATAAATCATGAATAACATTGTGAAAACTGAAACGTGGATGATCGTCGGTACAAAGATGCCAAACAAAAGTAGAACAGGATCGATATAATGTAAAAGAAGTGATAATAGTCCAACGCACAGTATGATGAGATATCTCTTGATTCTTTCTTTTACAAATACCATAGCCAGTGCTGCTCCAAAGGCCCAAAATACCAGTTTCCCTGCAAGAGGGTTATTCAACTCATAGATGGTTCTTAAAAATGGTGCAGTATTCTCGTCAGGCATGTAGAGAGCAGAAAAGTAATAGCTTACCGAAAGAAAGACGGTCAGAAATACAAGGATCCACCGATCCCCCTTTCTCTTTGAAAAATAGTTGCGTTTGTCAAGCCATCCTATTTCCGTCAAATAGTGCAGAGGACCTAAGATGATATATGAAAACAAAAAAAGTCTGATCGGCAAGACGAGCGCCAGGATAAATGAAATGACAATTAATCCTATGTTGAGCATGTCAATCCTGACGGGGTGACCAATTGTAGTTGTCATCCTTCGCTGTAATACTGTGTCATCCTGGTCAACCACTTGCCAGGATCGGGTTCGGCACCAGGATCGGTTACGTATTCCTCAATCAGAGGTGGGTCCTGTAATAAACCACGATCCTTCATGTATTCCTCAATCGCATCATGACCCTTGCTTCTATTCTGGTAGTCACCATAATAATCAAGGATTACGGCGTTCCTGGAAGGAATGCTATAAGAGGATGCCCCTTCAATGGACAATGGCTCTGAAAGTGGAATGGACGCTGCCATATCAATGGTGGACTCTCCTTCTTCTGCCCACCTGAAAAACAATCCACATGGCATACCATTCATACCCACCTCCGCTTCCTGAACTTTGGCAAACAGGTTGCCAAGGTTAGTGGCATAAAATTGTTGCATATTCGCCTCATTCACTTCTTGTCGATACATCACGAAGTGCTTTTCTTCAAGTAATTCTTCATTGAGTTGATAACCGTTGTACAGTCCACTGGCTCTTTCTTCCGATATCTTTTTCAAGTTGGCCAATCCCTTTTCATAATTACTTTCCATCATTTTCTTCATTCCTGTGATTAATCCGAATCCCCTGAATAAAAACGGTAACGGTACGGCATCAAATGACCATGTTACATTGGTCTTGCCATCGCTTTCCCGGAAGAGAAATTCGGCAATATTGGGTCCATCCCATCCCTTAAAATTCAATTCCGTTGTGATTTTTTCATTTTTCACAGATTCAGTAATCGTTTGGGTTCCGTCCCCTGAATTTTTGCTTGTCCAAGAACTTGAAGCTCCTACTCCACTTTCGATATTATTGAATTCTGTGACGATCGTTGTGTCATTCAGGGTCCACTCATTCCATTTTTCAGATTTTTTCAAACTATTGGCCAGGTTGAACGAAATACTTGCAGGAGCAAGGATCTCGGCAGATCTTGTTGTGTCAAGATCCTTTGGGCCTAGGAAACAAAGAATAAGATATGTCACAATGATCCCAAGCAGAATGAGTAGGGGATATTTTAAATATTTCATGTTACCGGGTATTAGCGAGATGACTCTCTTTTGGCTTTATATTTTTTAGCAGCTACGAATAGTAATATTCCAAAAATAAGAATTCCGACAATGCCGTACAGAGCGTTCAGGGTGTTTCGATAAACTGCCAATAAGACGATAATTACCAAAAAAATTGTAGGTATTTCATTGGCCAGCCTCATTTTAAAAGATGAAAATGGAATCTTACCGGCTGATAACTTTTTTATGATCGACTTGCACATATGTTGATAACCGGTAAGCAAGACAACGGCAAGGAGTTTTGTGTGCAACCAGGAGTTTTCTCTCAACCATGCCCAACCCTGGGCTTCGATGTACGCAGCGATGATCAGACAGCCGAATATCCAGGTGATTAGCATAGCCGGAATACAGATGATGCGGTAAGCGCGGTCCTCCATTATATTGAAGTGCGGAAGCAAAACACCTTGTTCTTCAGCTGATTTATCAAAGGCCTCAATGTGATAGACAAATATTCTTACCAAATAGAACAATCCGCCAAACCAGGCCACGGCACCGACGATGTGCAAACTCTTAAATAAAAGAAGGTATTCAATCATTTCTTGAAAATGAAGCCCTTTATTGCAGGATAAAAGGCTTCTTAATATTACTGATTTTGAAACTAAATATTCTGAAATCCATCATTGGCATGATGGAGATGCGCTATGTCATAAGTCTATCTCCTTCCAAACAGATTTTTTAAAATGCCGAATCCGAATCGGGTGGCTTCTCCTTTGAGGCTTCCATCTCCATCCTGGTCAAGAAACGAGGTTAAAAGATCCGGCTTAGGACTTCTTTGTCTGGCCGATTCAGCCGACGAGTTCAGGATATTGGAAAGACCACTCATATCCAATCCCTGGCTCTTCTTTTGTTTTCCAAGCATGCCCAGCACTATGGGAGCCAACTTGATTAACAAACTTGAAGATTGATTTTTGGACAAGCCACTCATTTTCATAAGTGAATCGATCGCGCCGCTTTGCTGGCCTCCCAGGATATGACCCAGAATTCCGGCGCCATTTGCGGCTTTGGTATTATTTATTGGTGATGTTCCGTTTACGAATCCAGCTATGTCATCCAGAATGCTTCCATCGTGATCCCTGTCCAATGCAGCGCCAAGGGCACTTGCTCCTTCCGGCTTGCTTGCATTTCGAGCCAAGGCACCCATTAAGATACTCATAGCCCCGCTTACACCTTCGGATGTTTGCTGTTGAGTCGCTCCTCCTAGTTGATTTGTCATAGCACCGACGAGTGATTCGCCGACCTGTGACTGCAGCATGTCGAATAAGTCTGCCATTACATTAATTTTAACTATGATTTAATTAATATCCCTAATGTGGTATGGTGTTTGCCTTCTAAAGAGTAATTACCATAAATATCCAGACCATGTTAAGGGCTGTTAAAACCAACCTGATCCTGATTATTTTCATTTCGATCTCGACTTCGCCCCTCTTTTCTCGTGATTATACACCTGCCTATATCGAGCAATATAAAACAATTGTCATAAATGAGATGCAAAGGACAGGTATTCCGGCAAGTATTAAAATGGCACAGGCAATCCTGGAATCAGCCAGTGGCCGGAGCACATTGGCTCGTCAATCAAACAACCACTTTGGTATTAAGTGTGGAAAGGAGTGGAAGGGACCGGAAGTGTACCGACATGATGATGACTATAAGGATGGATTATTGGTAAGAAGCTGCTTTAGGGCTTATGATGATCCCCGCGACTCATTCATTGCTCATTCGAACTTTCTGTCCAATCCACATTCCAAAAGATACGGCTTCCTGTTTGATCTGGACCCATTCGATTACGAAGCCTGGGCCCATGGATTGAAAAAGGCGGGATATGCCACTGATCCGAATTACCCTTCCAAACTCATTCACCTGATTGAGAAATATGAATTGTATCTGCTTGACCTTGGAGTGACCCAAGGCCGGGAAGAAGAAATATTTGTGCACGCTTCTCCTCAGAACGATCAAAGCAGCACACGTGCAGAGCAACAAAAAACTCCTGAGACAGTGTCCAGGCAAATCGTGACCACCCGGCGATCACCAGATTATATCCTGAAAAATGGAAGCTATACCTTTCAACTGGGTGACCAAATGGACGAAATTGCGAAACGTTTCAAAATGGACGTAAAAGAATTATACTTCAAAAACAGGTTGCCATATGGAGTAACTCCGAGAAGCGGGCAAAAACTATCCGTACGATCCTATATTCATCTTAAAAGAAAGCCTGCCTATATCGATACCGACAAAATGACTCCGGAAAAATTCCTGTTTGAAGAAGATCTGATCATTTCGTCCCTCTGAGCTCTGTATCTCTTCAACCGTATTATTGGAATTTACTATAGGGAAGACTATTTTTAGCAAATGAGAATAATTCTTCTCCTTTGCTTCTTTTTATTTGCCGGAAGTTTGATGTTTGGCCAAAGTACCATCTTTGGTCCGAAAGGGGGCCTGAGTATCGGGCTTCAGTCCTGGGATGGATTCCAACGACAACCATTATTTTCTTTTCATGGAGCTTTTTATATAGAAGGCTATAAAGAGGAGGCGCCCACATCGTTCTTTGGACAAGTTGGCCTGCACAATAGAGGAAGTTCCGAACGCATATTCTTCATAAATGGAAACTCTGCTACACCAGTACGGCAAAAATTCAGGTTTAGCAATGCTGCGGCAATCTTTGGAATCAAGAAAAGAACAAATACAAGCGCAAACCAGAGACCCTTTTATAGTTTTGGCGTCAGGGTCGAGCGCACCATAAGTACCAATTTGGACGAAACAGCTGAATTTGCCGGATATTTTCCAATTGAGGGCTTTGTCAATAAATGGAATTACGGGGCTACGGTAGCATTTGGATACGAATTTTCCTTTTCGGAATTTGTCGGTGGATTGATCGAAGCGAGTATTCATCCGGATTTATCTTTTCAATATCAACAGCCACGAGACATCGGTGTAATCAGTCCAATCACAGGTCAGGGGATCACTTTAAGAGAACAACAAATAAGAAATATTTCATTCGAAATAAGTGTTGGATTTAGATTTTTGCATAAGGTGATATACCTCGATTGATGAACTGGGTGCTGCTCATTATCGTACTTATCTTCGTGATAACGGGTGCCATTATACTCTATCTGAAAAAAGTGCCACATGGCTGGGTTCAGTGGAGATCTGGCGTTGTTCTAAAGTTTCTTCCTCCTTTAGACAGTCTTCCGGTCATTGAATTGCGGCAATCGCTTGAAGATTTTGTCAGGAAGCAATACCCGAAGATCATTTCATCACTTCCGGTGCATGAAATAACAGACGTAGAAATCCCGACGCGTCATGGTCAGATCGGTGCAAGAATTTTTAATGAAAATGGCACTGACCCTTCTCATAATATCATTTTCATTCACGGGGGTGGATGGTGTGTTGGATCAGTGGACACCTACGAAGAATCATGCAGACGGCTGGCAAGGCAAACCCGGCTGCCTGTCATCTCCTTGGACTATTCACTGGCTCCGGAATTCAAGTTTCCTCATGCACACGAAGAATGCCTGGATGCAGTTGCCTGGATCAGCAAAAATTCTCCTCAACTGGGATTGAACCATTTACCACTGGCATTGATCGGCGATAGTGCAGGAGGGAATCTCATCATTTCGACGATGTATGACAGTGCGCCTGAGGTCAGAAGCACCATCAAGAAAATGATCCCGGTGTATCCCGCTGTTGACAGCCTGAATTCCGATTATTATTCGAATAAGGCATTTGCCAAGGGTTACTACCTGACTAAAAAGTCGATGAGCCAATTTACAGAGGGGTTGATCAATCATAGGGAAGACTTGAATGACTTAAGATTGTCACCGATCAATCAACCGGCCATGCACCCTTTACCTGAAACATTTATCATCACGGCTGAATTTGATCCTATAAGAGACCAGGGTGAAGCGTATGCATCTAAACTGAAACAGGAGGGAAATAGTGTACTTTTGAAGCGATATCCCGAAACCATTCATGCATTTTTTGGTTTGAAAGGATTTGGTAGTCGTGGGATAGAAGCAATTGATGATATAAACCGATTCTTGAGCGATCAATCGATCGGTGGTCTGAGTGAATTATAACGGACCTTTACAAAAGAATGAACAACTAACTTTTATCAATGAACGTTGAATCTATGGCGTTCGATAATAAAGAAAAAATGAATAGACTCATCACTACCATCTTGGCAACCTTGTTTTCAATTGTCCTTGGGGCACAACAGCAGGATGTAAAACTGGCTCAGTTTTACTACCGCCAGGGTGAATACGAAAAGTCCGCTAATCTCTACAAAAAGCTGTCTGATCGTGCGGGTGGATACAATGAATATTATTTCAATCAATATATAGAGTCCCTGATGGCGCTCGAGGAGTATGATCGTGCTCTCGCGGATATAAAATCAACCTTGCAGAAACGTCCCGAACTTGTTTCACTCTATGTCACTTATGGAAATCTACTGGAACGACAGGCGCAAGTTCCCGAAGCGGAAATTCAGTACAGGAAAGCAATCGAAATGCTTGGCCCGGACAGGGCAATGATCAGTGGCCTCGGTAATTCCTTCATGCGTCTGACCAAATACGAACTGGCACTGGAGACTTTTGAAAAAGGAGAAAATCTCCTGGGCAACAGCGGTATTTTCTCATACAATATTGCTGAGATCTACCGCAGGAAAAATGAAAAGGAGAAGATGATTCACTTTTATCTGCAGAGCCCGATGATCACCATTGAAAGAATCAGTGCTGTTCAAAGTTATTTTGATAAATACCTGGATCAGCCCGGAGATCTGGATATTCTTCGGAAAAAGCTGTACGAAAAAGTACAGGAAGACCCCGAGGATATTTTTTATCCTGAAATGATCGAATGGGTATTTATAAAAACCAAAGAATATGCAAGAGCCCTTCGACAGGCCAAGGCACTGGATCGCAGATTGGGAGAAAATGGAGCCCGTATCTACTCCATTGCTCAAATTGCTTCCAACGATAAGGATTATGACACTGCCATTGATGCTTACGATTATATTCTTGCCAATAAACCTCAGAATACAGGTTATTATATCGATTCGAAACGGGAGCTGTTGAACACCAAGCGAAAAAAAATAATCTATTCAAAAGAATACACCTTCGAAGAATTGGGCAGTCTGAAAAGTGAATATGTCCAGTTTCTGGACGATATGGGCAGGGGAAAAAATACGGCGTTTATCATGTTGGAATTGGCTCAATTGGAAGGATTATATCTCAACGACCTCGATGCAGCGATTTCCACTTTGAATGATTTGATCACAATGCCGGGAGCCAATAATTATATCCGGGCAAATGCAAAGCTTGATCTGGGAGACTTTTACCTGATGCAGGGTGAAGTCTGGGAGGCAACCCTTCTTTATTCACAGGTTGACAAAGAATTCAAAGAAGATTACCTGGGGGAAAAGGCGCGATTCAAGAATGCCAGACTCAGTTATTTTATTGGTGATTTTCAATGGGCACAGGAACAATTTGATATTCTGAAATCCGCAACGTCCAAACTCATATCGAATGATGCTATCGATCTTTCTGTTTTTATCATGGATAATGCTAATCTCGATACAACCTATGCTCCTTTAAGACTATACGCTGAATCTGAATTACTGCTTTTTCAAAACCGAACGGATGAGGCCTTTGCCAAGTTGGACAGTATCGGATTGCTTTTCCCTGATCATACATTACAGGATGATGTTTACTTTGTAAAGGCTCAAAATCTCGAGAAACGCGAGCAGTATGAGGAGGCCGCAAGACTATATCAATTAATCATTGGGAATTATCCGGAAGATATTCGAGCCGATAATGCAATTTTTGCACTTGCAAAATTGAATGAAGAACAATTTGGAAAATATGAAGAGGCCAAGACATTATACGAACGCATTTTCATAGACTATTCGGACAGCACATTTTCAATTGAAGCAAGAAAACGGTATCGGATCCTCAGGGGAGATAATATTCAGTAAGTCGCAATTTATAGAAGAATGTTAAGCCTGGATGGACCGACGTTGAAATTGGGAATAGTGGCAGGCATTCCAATCAAAGTTCACTGGACATTTAGTCTGTTCATCTTGTTTATCATTTACATTGCTTTCTCCAATCAAATTGCGAGCAGTGAACTTATCTGGTTTTTTGGCTACGTCTTACTTCTATTCATCTTCGTAGTCATGCATGAATATGGTCATGCATTGACGGCCAGGAGATTTGGAATTCACACGCGCGATATCATCCTATCACCCATAGGGGGCATCGCAAGATTGGAAAGGCTGCCCTTCAAACCATCCCAGGAATTGCTGGTAGCAATTGCAGGCCCGGCCGTGAATGTTGTTCTGGTGATCGTCTTTTTAATTATACAGCTTTTTATCTCCGATCAAATACTTCCGTCTCTCGATCGTATCGATCTGTCTTTTTCGGATAATTTCATAGGTTATCTGCTATGGATCAATATTATGTTGTTCATCTTCAATTTACTGCCGGCCTTTCCTATGGACGGTGGTCGTGTGCTACGTTCCTTATTGGCCATGGTTTTGAAGAATCGGTTGCGGGCGACCAAGTGGGCCATGATCATCGGTCAGATGATGGCATTGGTTTTCATTTTCATAGGCTTTCAATGGGAACGTTATATTCTCCTCTTTATCGGCTTGTTCGTATTTTTCACTGCGAGATTCGAATACAGACAAATGAAGCTGTTTTACAAGATGAATGAAACCAAGCTTAAGGATATAATGAGGAGAAATTACACCCTGCTGAAGAATACGGATACCCTGTCCAAGGTCCTTGAATACAACGATGAAAAGAACTTTCTCATCACAAATGAGGAGGGACTTGTCATTGGTTCATTACCCCAATTATTCATCAAAAGAGCTAAAAAAGAACTCGATAAATCTGATCCTGTTTCATCCTTTATGTCTTCCGCTTTTGGAGCACTCAATGAAGACTTGTCACTCGCAAAGACATTCAATATTCTGAATGAACGAGGCTGGGCAATTGCTCAGGTTGTTGATGTATACGGAAATAAAAAAGGAGTCATCGATCGACAACTCCTTTTAGATTTTATGCGTGAAAGTCAGTGATCTTTTAATTGGCAATGCCCAGACGCTCCTTGACAAGGGGCATCAGGTCGTCGCTTTCCTGGACAAAGACCAAACTTCCATTGGCAGTGTCAAAGATCATCGTATAACCCATTTCCTTACCGATTTGGGTTACGGTTTCCCGGACCTTGTTTAGAATGGGCTGGTACACTTCCTCTCTTTTCTTGGCAATGAGCTGCTGAACTTCAACTTCATATTTCTGTATCTCTTGATTTTGCTCATTGAGTTTGGCTTCTTCCTGTTGCATTTGGATCGCGCTCAATTCTCCATTATTGGCTTTTTGACCGTAGGCTGCATATGCAGTCTCAAATGCTTTTACCATCGCCTGGCCTCTTTCGATCAACTGCTTCTGATAATTTTCCAATTCACTATCTGCCACTTTTACTTCTGGCAGAGACATGATGATTTGTGTGCTGTTCACATGACCAAATTTCTGTGCATCGACAGAAAAAGTCATGGAAAGAACGAGGATAAAAATTGATATAATAGTTTTCATGTTGCTTATTTCAATTATAGTTTGGATTCCAAGTAAGTTATTTCGATTTGTATTATTGGGACGTAAAAGTATTTCATCGGTGCTATAATACTTCCTGATTTAACTAGATTTTAAGTCTAATCCGGTTCAAATCCTAGAATGATGTTGAATTTGCCCAGTGCTCCGAGACTTGGATTTGGATTATTAGGTATGGTTTTGTCAAGACCAAATCCATAATCAAATCCAAGCAGTCCAAACATTGGAAGGAAAACTCTCAGACCAAAACCCACAGACCTGTTTAAATCAAAAGGATTGTACTCTCTAAAGGTGTTCCACTGGTTTCCCCCTTGCACAAAAATCGTGGTATAGATCGTCGAATTGGGATTTGTGGACAAGGGATATCTCAATTCGGCTGTAAATTTATTAAAGATGATCCCGCCACCATTTCTCCGGGTATTTGGATCAATATCTTCCACTTCATATCCCCTTAGGGCGATAATATCGGTTCCGGTGATTCCAATGTTCTGGTTAGAAAGACCATCTCCTCCCAATTCAAATCGTTCGAAGGGAACAGGCCCTATGGAACGGTTATAATTCCCCAGATAACCCATTTTTGCCGAAGTCATAAACACCAATTTTCCGACGGGATTGAAATACCACTCTGCATCAAATCTCCATTTATGGTATTCCAGCCAGGCAAATTTGCGCGCCTCCTCGGCCTCCATTATATTGTTCTGGGCATCTGTCAGTCCGTTTTCGCGAACGGTTGTAAAATAAGTCTCCCGACGTCTGATACCAAGATCGAGAAGGGCATCCCTGTGCACCTCTTCCTGTTCGCTTTCAGTCAATTTCCAATAATTATCCTTTCTGAACAGCGAATATGGAGGGGTAAATTTGATGGTCAGTGCCACCCTGGATCCACTCATGGGAAACATTGGGTTGGCTATCGAACTTCTCGAAAACGTCTGGCTGATGTTGAAATTCCTGAAATTTCCATCATTGACCAGGAATTGGTTGCTGAAGTTGTCCAGCTTGATATTTTCGATGTTCAGAGTGGTAGTCGACGTAAAGAAGTCATCGGGAAACTTCAACTGCGTACCGAGTCCAACAAAAAACCTGTTAATGCTCAACTTGCCAGCGCCAAAATTGCTGTTGTCAAAGGATGAAGTTGCAGCACCTACGGTAAAAGCATTAGGTTTTTTACCGCCCAGCCACGGCTCTGTGAATGAAAAGTTGAACGAATTGTAAAAGCGCCCGTTCGCCTGCACGCGCAGGGACAGCCGCTGACCGTCGCCAGTGGGCAGCGGACTCCAGGCTCTTCTGTTGCGGATATTTTGAATGGAGAAATTATTAAACGAAACACCAAGTGTTCCGATCAGCCCCTGGAATCCGCCATAACCAGCACTTAGCTCGAGTTGATCGGAGGGTCTTTCTTCCAGGATGTATTCAATATCGACCGTTCCCCTCTCATAATTCACCGGGGTATTCATTTCCATGGTCTCCGGGTCAAAATATCCCAAATTGGCGATTTCCCGTTGCGACCGCACTAATTGTGACCGACTGAATTTCTCACCAGGTTTGGTTCGCAAAATTCTTCGGACCACATGTTCGTGAGTCCTGTCATTTCCCTTGATGATCACCCTGTCAATTGTGGCTTGAGGCCCCTCGTAGATCCTCATTTCAATATCAATGGTATCTTTTCGTATGGCACTTTGCGTGGGTTCTACATTAAAAAACAGATACCCATTATCCATATATAATGAAGAAATATCCCGGCCATCCAGGCTGAATTCCAAACGCTCATTCAACTCTTCGGGATTGAAAATCTCACCGCGTTGAAATCCCAGTACACTGGTGAGTTGTTCATCGGTGTAAATCGAATTCCCTTTCCACGTGATATTGCCATATTTATATTGTGCTCCTTCCGAGACAAAAAGCCTCAGGTGAACCTGTCCTTTTTCATCCCGCCAAAATGAATCTCTCAGGATCTCGGCGTCACCATAACCGTTTTTGCCGTAGTGCCGAATGATATTTTTCTTGTCTTCCTCGTAGTCTTCCTCGAGGAATTTGGATTTTCTCAAAAAGGTTCCTTTTTTCTTGGTCCCTTTCATCAACCGCCTCAACCTTTTGTCCGAGAATGCTTCATTGCCTTCAAAGTCAATTTCATCGATCTTAATTCGATCGTTCTTCATTATTTCAAATACGAGGGCCACTGAATTCACTCTGATGGTATCCGTGACTTCGCTAATGCGCACCTGGGCATCCAGGAATCCTTTTTTCACATAGAAGTTCTTCACCTTTTCCTGGGCAATTTTTTTGCTGTTGAATGTCGGTATACCACCGATCCTAAGGGTTTCCCCGATTTCTTCAGTCAGTTTATCCTGCCTTGTTTTTCCCAGGTCTTTAAAGATGAGACGCGATAGTATAGGTTGCTCTTTCAAGGCGATGGTAAGATAAACCGAATCTTGTGATAAGCTATCAAGGATCAGGGATACATCGGAGAAGATCCCGAGATTCCAGAGCTTTTTGATCCCATTTGACAGATCGGGACTCGGAATCGTAACATTATTTCCCTCCCGGAGTCCTGTAATTGATTTTATGGCATTTTCGTCCCTGCTTTCGGTGCCTGAAATCGTGATTTTTGCAATACCATATGTTTTGGGAGCAGTGAAGTCGAGTTCTGCAAAGCCTTTTCCAATATCGGATTCGCCTTCCTGGGCACTCATATTCGCAAGGAAAGTGAAAAAGAGAACTATAAATACGATTGAGCTTTTCCCCTTCATCATAACCGATGTCCGAAAAAAACGGATATAAATACTATCAGCTGCCAATTTCCTTTCGTTTTAACCCGTTTTTAAGATTTTACCAATTGTTCGCCAGTCATTCCAAATCTTCTTTCCCTTCTTTGATATTCCAGCAAACACTTATAAAGATTTTCTTTCCTGAAGTCGGGCCAAAGCGTATCAGTGAAAACGAGTTCTGCATACGAAAGCTGCCAAAGAAGAAAGTTGCTGATACGATGCTCACCGCTTGTTCTGATCATTAGTTCAGGATCAGGATATTTGTTGGTTTCAAGGTGAGATGTGACGAGTTGATGGTCGATATCCTCGATATCAACCGACTTTGCCCGTACTTTTTCTGAAATCAAACGCACCATTTTTGTGATCTCCCACCGGCTGCTGTAGTTCAGTGCCAATATTAAGGTCATGCGGTCATTGTTTCTCGTACTTTGCATCCCCTTCATCAATGCCTTATAGGTTTCTTCAGGTAAAGACGAAAGATCTCCGATAGCTTCTAATTTGATGTTGTTTTCATTCAGGGTATTCAATTCCTCACTCACCGTCTTGACAAAAAGTTTCATGAGTGTATTGACCTCTGCCTTCGGTCTTCTCCAATTTTCCTTGGAAAATGCATACAGTGTCAAATATTTGATTCCCAATTCTGCCGAGGCCTCTGTCACTTCTCTTACTGCTTTTACACCATTTCTATGTCCAAAAACCCTCGGCTTATTGTGTTTTTTCGCCCAACGTCCATTGCCATCCATAATGATGGAAATGTGCTTCGGGAGCGAATTAAGATCAAGTTTGGACAACAATGATTCCATTCTTTTTGCGCAAAAAGGATGCAAAATTACGCATTTAATGATTGCTATGATACTGATTTATCTTCGGGAGGTTGGACAGAAAGGAAAAAACACCTTTTCGTTCATTGGGATAGCAAGCCTAGTATAGGTAAAATGTGCTATATTTGCAGTCCTTTAGAAAGGCATAGAGGGAACAAAGAGTTCCCTTTTTTTATAAATGGAAGTACATGATCGAAGAGCAAATAGCAAAAGTGCTAAACGAACGATTTAAAGAAGAGGATCTGGCGACTTGTTTCCTGATTGACATCAAAACTTCTGCAAGTAACAAACTGACCGTATTTGTCGATGCGGATGATCAACTGACCATCGAGAAGTGTCGAAAGATCAGCCGTTTTCTCGAAGACAAGATAGAGCAGAATGAATGGCTTCCGGAACATTATACATTGGAAGTCTCCTCTCCCGGTTTAGACAAACCTTTGAAATTTAAGCGCCAATATGCAAAACAAGTGGGTCGTACCGCGGCCATTGTTCTATCAGATGGACAAAAAATTGAGGGGCGCATACGATCTGTGAGTGAACAGTTTTTGACTATCGAACTCGATGACAACGATCACAGGGAGATATCCTGGGATGATATAGAAGAAACAAAAATCCTTGTAAGCTTTAAAAAAAGGTAAATGAACTTAATTGAAACTTTTTCAGAATTTAAGGCCGGTAAGAATATTGACCGACCGACCATGGTGAGGGTTCTTGAAGATGTTTTTAGAACACTCATCAAAAAGAAGTACGGAACGGATGACAACTTTGATGTTATTGTAAATACGACCAATGGTGACCTTGAAATCTGGCGGGTACGTGAGATCGTACCCGACGGCGAGGTGACAGACGACAGAGCACAAATATCAATCTCGGAAGCTTTGGATATTGATGAAGATTACGAAATAGGAGAGGAGTGTTACGAACAATTGGAATTGGAGGAATTTGGAAGACGCTCCGTCATGGCCGCTCGTCAGACATTGGTGAGCAGGATCATGGAACTGGAGAAAGATGAAATATTCAATCGATATTCGGATCGGATCGGTGAAATTGTCCTCGGTGAAGTTCACCAAATCTTAAAAAGGGAAATTTTGATCCTGGATGATGTGACGGGCAATGAATTGGTATTGCCAAGGAATGAAACGATCAAAGGGGATTTCTTCAGAAAGGGCGACATGGTAAGAGGAGTCATCAAGAGGGTGGATATGCGCAATAATAATCCTGCAGTAATCATCTCGAGAACGGATAATGGATTCCTCGAAAAGCTCATGGAACAAGAGGTGCCCGAAATAGAAGATGGTTTGATTACTATTAAGAATATCGTTCGCATCCCGGGAGAAAGGGCCAAAGTTGCCGTTGAATCTTATGATGACAGGATAGATCCTGTAGGAGCTTGCGTAGGGATGAAAGGAAGTAGGATACACGGTATTGTACGGGAATTGAGAAATGAGAATATTGATATTGTCAATTACACAAATAATATCAACTTGTATATCCAGCGATCGCTGACACCAGCGAAGGTGACCAGTATTTCATTGGACAATGAAAATATGACCGCTTCCGTATTCCTGAAACCAGACCAGGTTTCTCTCGCAATTGGAAGGGGCGGATCAAATATAAAATTGGCGTCCAAGCTTACCGGTTTCGAAATTGATGTATATCGAGATACCGATGAAGAAATCGATGATGTTGACCTGGATGAATTTGTAGATGAAATTGAAGAGTGGATTATTGATGAATTGAAAAATATAGGATGCGATTCGGCACGTAGTGTATTGAATTTAAGTGTAGAAGAGTTGCATCGGCGTACAGATCTTGAGGAAGAAACTATTCAGGAAGTACTAAAAGTGTTAAGTTCGGAATTCGAGGAATAAAATTAAGAGGAAGTCGTGCGATAAGCACAAATTGATTAACGGATAAATCTTATATGGCCCAACGGTTAGTAAAAATTGCCAAAGAGTTAAATGTCGGAACTTCTACTATTGTGGAATACCTGAGCGGCAATGGTTTTGAAATTGAAAATAAACCAACTGCTAAAGTAGATGATGAGATGTATGCTCTCTTACTAAAGGAGTTTAGTAACTCCATGGAAGAAAAAGAGAAGGCAGACAAGTTGATCATCGGTACTCGTCACCCGGTAGAAGAAGAAAAACCTGTGGCCATAGCTGAAGAACCGGTTCCAATCTCAGATCAAACACAAACAGAGGAGGAGCAACCGGCAGAAAAGGCAAGTGAGAAAGCAGCAGAAGAAGTATTGAAAGCTACTGCTCCCAAGTTAGGGGTCAAGGTGGTGGACAAAATTGATCTTGAGAAAGATGATGCTCGAGCAGAGACAGAAGAAGTACCGGAAAAGGAGGAGTCTCCTGAAGTTGAAAAGAAAGAAGAAATCACACGTGCCGAAACACCACAATTGCAGGGTTTGAAGATCATGGGTAAAATTGACGCTTCCAAACTTGAAGAAAAATCCAAGAAGGACAAAGAACCTCAACCTGCCCCTGCCGCGAAGACCCAGTCAAAACCCAAGCGAAAAAGAAAGCGTAAAAAAATTACTGCCGACAATTATAAAGGAGACGGTCAGTCCAGGGGACGGAAGAAGCAAGAGGAGATCAAGCAGGTCTCTACGAAAGAGATCGAAGAAAAAATAAAGGCCACTATGGCTCGGATCTCAGGCGGTAAATCCAATCGTCGCCAGAAAATCAGAAGAGACAGCAGGGATGTCAAGAGAGAAAAAATGGAAATGGCTGAAGCTATTGCAGACGATGCCAACATTCAGTTGACAGAATTTATCTCGGTCTCTGAATTGGCCGGCTTGTTCAATATTCAGCCCACTGATATTATCACCACCTGCATGAATATGGGCGTGATCGTATCCATAAATCAAAGACTCGATGCCGAGGTCATCGAATTGGTTGCTGCTGAATATGACAAGGAAATAGAATTCATCTCAGCCGAAGAGCAAAGTGAAGAAGAAGAAGAAATAATCGATGATCCTGAAGATCTATCGCCACGAGCACCTATCGTGACCGTAATGGGTCACGTGGATCACGGAAAGACTTCGCTTCTGGACTATATCCGGGAAGCAAACGTGGCTGAAGGAGAGGCCGGTGGTATTACGCAGCACATTGGTGCCTATGAGGTAAAAGTCGACGAAAAGAAAATTACATTTCTCGATACTCCGGGACACGAGGCCTTTACAGCCATGCGGGCCAGGGGTGCCAAGGTCACAGACGTGGCAATTATTATCATAGCTGCAGATGACAGGATCATGCCACAGACCAAGGAGGCAATTAGCCACTCCCAGGCGGCAGGAGTACCCATGGTCTTTGCAATCAACAAAGTGGATAAGCCGGGAGCAAATCCGGACAAGATCAAGGAAGAATTGAGTGGTATGAATATACTGGTCGAAGATTGGGGTGGAAAATTTCAGTCGCAGGATATCTCCGCCAAGACGGGTCAGGGTATTGATGAACTCCTTGAGAAGGTACTCCTTGAATCGGAGGTGCTCGAGCTAAAGGCCAATCCCGATCGCAATTCCAACGGAACTGTAATCGAGGCCTCCCTGGATAAGGGAAGAGGATATGTGACCAAGATATTGGTCCAAAACGGTACATTGGATATTGGAGATGTCATCGTAGCAGGGGAATATTCAGGAAAGGTGAAGGCGATGTTTGATGAAAGAGGGGGTCGTGTAAAAAAAGCAGGTCCTTCCACACCGGTGCTCATGCTCGGATTGAACGGAGCACCACAAGCAGGAGAAAAATTTAAAGAAGTCGACACTGACCAGGAAGCCCGGCAAATCGCATCAAAAAGACAGCAGATTGCAAGAGAGCAGACCAACAGGGCCAGCAAGCGAATCAGTCTTGATGAAATCGGGCGCCGTCTGGCTCTTGGCAATTTTAAGGAACTCAATTTGATTATCAAGGGTGATGTCGATGGTTCTGTCGAGGCACTTTCCGATTCATTGATCAAGTTGTCCATTGAAACCGTACAGGTCAATGTCATTCACAAGGCCGTTGGTCCAATCGCGGAATCCGATATTCTTCTGGCTTCCGCTTCTGATGCAATCATCATTGGATTCCAGGTCAGGCCTTCGGGGAATGCCCGGTCACTGGCTGAAAAAGAAGGGGTGCAGATTAAGACCTATTCCATTATTTATGAGGCAATCGATGAGATCAAATCCGCCATTGAAGGAATGCTTGAACCTACCCGGGAAGAGAAGATCACGGGTGAAGCAACTGTTCGCGAAACATTTAAGATCAGTAAGGTCGGAACCATTGCCGGTTCCTATGTCAATAGTGGAATGATCAGGCGCAATAGCAATGTGAGAGTTATTCGGGATGGCATTGTGATTTATCCAACCAAGGAAGGAGCAATCGGTGAAATCGGAACGCTGAAACGCTTTAAGGATGATGTCAAGGAAGTAAAAAGTGGTCTGGAGTGCGGTATCTTAATCAAAAACTTCAATGATATCAAAGTGGACGATGTCGTTGAAGCGTATGAGATCGTTGAAATCAAACAAACGCTTGACTAAGGATTCATTAAAGGATCTTAAGGAGATTCTTGATGAAAAGGTATTCAAATACAATCATCCCTCCTTTATCGAAGAAGACCCGATTTGCATCCCGCATGAGTTTTCCAGGCTTCAGGATATTGAGATAGCAGCATTTTGGACCGCCATGCTTTCATGGGGTAATCGGAAAACCATTATTTCCAAGTCCAGGGAATTAATGGCCTTGATGGATTGGTCGCCCCATGAATTCGTTCTTTATCACAAGGATTCGGATCTAAAAAAGCTCGAAGGCTTCAAACACCGTACATTTCAACCGGTGGACGCACTTTATTTCATTTCCTTTTTCAAAAATTTCTACAGCAATAACAGCTCTTTACAGGAAGCATTTTTAGACGGGACTTCGATGAAAGAACGTCTTACAAATTTTCACAATCGATTCTTTTCCTTGCCTGATCTTTTTTCAAGGACGAGAAAACATGTGAGCACACCTGCAAAAAATAGTTCCTGCAAGCGGCTCAACATGTTTTTGAGATGGATGGTCAGGAAGGACAAAACTGGGGTTGATTTTGGTCTTTGGGATGGCATCTTGGCATCTGAACTTATGATTCCCCTGGATATTCATGTCTTCAATGTTTCGCGCAATCTAGGACTGCTTTCCCGGCACAGAACCGATTGGAGTGCGGTCGAAGAACTCACCAGTGCGCTCCGGCTATTTGATGCAGGGGATCCGGTCAAATATGACTTTGCTTTGTTCAGCATGGGCGTTCTGGAAAAATCATAATCAAATCAGGTCCAATTTGACCTTGTCCACTATTACTCCTCTCTTTCGCTTGATGCACTGAAAAAAAACCCGGAACCCCTCTTTTTGGGATCTTACGAGTATAATCTTATAGCTTTTTTGATTTTTCCAACTGCTTTCATGTCTTACTTCATAGTGAGGTTGGGTTAATTTCTTGGTGAGTCGGATTAAATGCGATCTTGCTTCTGCGCCAGAGATCTTGCGACTGCCCCTGGCGTCAATCCACTCGATATTTTGATCAAATTGATTGATGAGGGCAACATAGCTTTGCTGTGCATCAATGGATTGAGAATCAATACAGGACATAAGCAACAGACTAACGATAATCATTACATTCAGTTTTGGTTATTAATTTGAGAACTTGCCTACAAGTGGCTTTTCCCCTGATACAAATAATGAAATCGTAAAGACTGCTTATACAGGAATATTAGATAGCGGCAGTATAACGAACCTAAAGCCTCATAATATTGTATTAGAAGTGACATTGTTTATTGGTTTATTATAGTCCTATATTCGCACGATTTTTCAAGTTATGGGTAAGAAAACACTGTTGACCATATTAGATGGATGGGGAATAGGCCAGGTTCCTGAGGTCGATGCCATTCACCGCGCCAGGACTCCATTTTTTGATCATTTGATTGAAAATTATCCGAATGCCACTTTGATCACACATGGAGAGGAAGTGGGATTACCCCAGGGACAAATGGGGAACAGTGAAGTAGGTCACTTGAACATAGGTGCCGGAAGAATCGTATATCAGGAGTTGGCCAGGATCAATAAGGCAATCTCTGATGGTTCCTTTTCCAGGATGCCAGCCATCGTAGATTTGATTCAATACGCCAAATCCAACCGGGTCCCCATACATATTATGGGATTGGTGTCGGATGGAGGTGTACATTCTCACATCGAGCATTTAAAGGCGCTCTGCACCATCCTCGATGAAAAGGACCTGGAGAGAGTGTATGTCCACGCCTTCATGGATGGCAGGGATACTGATCCCAAATCAGGAATAAAGCATCTACAAGACTTGCAGGACCACATTGAACCTCTGTCAGCAAGGATTGCCTCCATTGTTGGTAGATATTTTGCGATGGACAGGGACTTAAGATGGGAGCGAATACAAAAGGCATATGACTTACTGGTCAAAGGGGACGGCAGACGGTTTGAGGAGGCGGATACCGCCCTGTCCACACAGTACGAAGAAGGAATTACTGATGAATTCATTCAACCATGTCTCCTCGACTGCAATGGTCTGATAAAGCCGGATCATGCTGTACTCTTCTTTAATTTCCGAACGGATCGTCCCAGGCAACTCGTAAGAGCTCTTTCTCAACAGGATTTTCCATCATTGGGAATGGCCAAGCTGCCTTTGTATTTCGTAACGATGGTTAATTATGATACAGATTTCGAGAACATTCATATTATCTACGACAAGAGTTTTCTTAAGGAGACTCTGGGAGAGGTGATCGCGGGGGAAGGGCTGACCCAGGTAAGGATAGCGGAGACTGAGAAATATCCACACGTTACGTTCTTTTTTAATGGGGGCCGTGAAGAAGCCTATGAAAATGAAGATCGCATTTTAATTCCTTCACCAAAAGTGGCGACTTATGATCTTGCTCCGGAAATGTCTGCTATCGAGGTCACTGATGCCATCTGCGAAAGAATGGAGCGTCAACCTCCGAATTTTATTTGTTTGAATTTTGCAAATGCGGATATGGTTGGACACACAGGGATCTTTGCAGCCGCAGTGAAGGCTTGTGAAACCGTCGATTCTTGCTTAGAACGGGTGGTCAATACCGCGCTTGAGCAGGATTATCAGGTAATCATTATCGCAGATCATGGAAACTCTGACATAATGGTCAATGGAGACGGGTCTCCGCATACGGCACATACAACCAACCCGGTGCCGATTATATACGTTTCAAATGATCTTGTTACCGATCACATTCGAAATGGGAAATTGGCGGATATTGCCCCAACCTTGCTGCAATTGATGCAAATTGATCCTCCGGGTCAAATGACCGGTAAAAGCTTGCTTACATAATAAAAATTGTAATGTATTTTTGCGGCCCTTACGTCATCATTTTGTAATCAGAAGAGAAAGAATAAGTCATCAGATGAAGGTATTTAATTTTTATGCCGGCCCTGCTATCCTGCCGGAAGAGGTCTTTAAAAAGGCGTCGGAGGCCGTCCTGCGTTATACAAAAACAGGTTTGAGTATCCTGGAGATCTCTCACCGGTCAAGTGAATTTGTCGAGATCATGGAAGAAGCTCAATCCCTGGCAAAGGACCTCTTGAATGTGCCGGAAGGCTATGAGGTATTATTTCTTCAGGGAGGGGCCTCGACTCAATTTTTAATGACGGCAATGAATCTCGTTGGTAAAGGTGTACCGGCCGGATTCATCGATACAGGCAGCTGGTCCTCAAAGGCTATTAAAGAAGCCAGGTTGTTTGGAGAAATTGAGGTTTTGGCAAGCAGCAAAGAAGCCAATTATTCATACATACCAAAAGATTTTCACATCCCTGAAAACCTGAAATATGTACACCTGACCAGTAATAACACAATTTTTGGAACGCAATTTCATGATTTCCCCAGGACGTCCGCACCCCTTGTGGCCGATATGTCTTCAGATATTTTTAGTCGACCGATAGATGTTTCCCGGTTTGGTTTGCTGTATGCCGGAGCTCAAAAAAACATGGGACCGGCAGGGACTACAGTCGTCATCGTCCGAGATGAATTCGTTCAGGATCCCGTGAGGGAAGTCCCAACAATGATGAATTACACTACGCATATTGCCAAGTCCTCTATGTTCAACACGCCTCCTGTTTTTGCAGTATATGTGAGTCTTTTGACACTGCAATGGGTTAAAAACTCAGGTGGAGTGGTGGAAATTGATAAGAAAAACAAGGTAAAGGCTGACCTGCTTTATGAGACCATAGATAACTCTTCCTTATTCTATGGACCCGTCAGAAAAGAAGACAGATCCAGAATGAATGTGGTTTTTCTCATCAGGGATGAGCGCTTATCTAATTCCTTTTTACAAGCATGTGAGGATGCGGGATGTATCGGGGTCAAAGGACACAGATCTGTGGGAGGATACCGGGCATCTATTTACAACGCCATGTCACCTGAGGGAGTAGAAAGGTTATCAAGTGTAATCCAAGAGTTTGATCAAACTCATGGCTAAAGCAGTAAAAGAATACTGGCAGATTGAAGGTATAGAATTACCAGTCTACATTTATCGCGAAAAGAGACCTGACAACCGCATATCAATTACGAGGAAGGGTGTCAACTTACGAGTACCCCGGTTAGGCGCGGGTATCCTAATGGATACCAACCGCAAGTGGGCCAAAAATTGGTTGCAACATCAAATTAGAAGAAAACCGGAAGTGGTAGCACATTTTAGCACTTCCAAATATATTTCGGGATACGAAATACCCACTCCTTTCAGGAAATATGTATTGGAATTGACCAGGACGCAGAGATCAACTTCCAGGGGAAATTTAGCGAATGGGGTTATATCCATTCATTTAAACAGTCAATTGTCCGAGCCGGATTCCGCCGAGACTATCCGTACTTTGATTTCGAGAGTGATTGCAAAAGACCAGCTCGATCGGGTTTCGGAACGTATTCACCAGATCAACGATCAATGTTTCCAACAAGAAATCACAGGGATACGTATCAAAAACAATTCTTCCAATTGGGGAAGTTGTTCGCAGTCAGGAAATATAAATATATCTACCAGGACGCTCTTGACACCCTTTGCTATCCAGGACTACATTTTTATTCATGAACTCGCCCATCGCATCGAGATGAACCATTCCAGGCGATATTGGAAAATCGTCGAACAAGCTTTGCCGTCATATAAGAAGCACGAGCGATGGATTAAACAACACGGGCATAAATACACTATTTAGGCCCTCACTTCATATAGCTAATATTCTATACATATCAAATTATGGTTCTGAGGTATTTAAATATTAAGTTTTATTATAATATTTATTTACATTAGTGGCGGGAAAAGAATAATTTACTAAGCTGGACACTTTGATATACGTGATATTTGGAGCATTGGGCCTGTCCTTTTTAGTATGCTACCTCGCTATGCCAAGTATTATAAGAATTGGCGTAAAGTGGGGTGTCGTTGACGCACCTTCATATCGAAAATCTCATAAAAGTATAACTCCGACGATAGGCGGTGTTGGTATTTTTCTGAGTACGGTTCTTATATCATTACTTCTCATTCCTTCTTCCGAGATGGGTGACGTGCGATTCATTTTTGCTGCCCTTACCGTGATCTTCCTTGTTGGAGCCAGGGATGATCTGGATCCCTTGACTCCATTTGCAAAACTTACCGGGCAGCTTATTGCTGTTGCCCTGCTTATCTTTTTTGCTGATGTAAGAGTGAGCAGTATGTATGGCCTTTTTGGCATTTGGGAGCTTCCTTTCACTGCAAGTATTGTATTAACGACCATTTTCTACTTATACCTGATCAATTCCTTCAACCTGATCGACGGTATCGATGGTCTTTGTTCGAGTGTCAGTATTCTCGTTCTGGGTATACTGGGGACATGGTTTTTTATGAGTGGAGTTGAAAGTATGGCCATACTTTCTTTTACTACAGCGGGAGCTACACTGGCCTTTTTGAAATTTAACATATCTCCATCAAAGATTTTTATGGGCGATACGGGTTCGTTGGTATTGGGCACTGTCTGCACGGTTATGCTGGTAGAATTCATGGAGTATGGAGCTATCATTGGGGAAGGAAGTCTTTCTTTCAAGTTTAACCTCGCGATCGGGCTATTCATACTTCCTGCATTTGACACATTGAGAGTATTTATACATCGAATTATCAATGGAAGATCTCCCTTTCAACCAGATCAAAATCACTTACATCACCTTCTTTTAAGAAGTGGTTTGGGTCACATGCATGCTACGGTTACCCTATTGGTTTTCAATTCTCTTTTTGTCCTTCTGGCACTCTATTTTCGAGAGCTGGATCCTACCTCCTTTTTTGTATTGACATTGATTCTAGCATGTTTTTTGACTTCTGTTCTTCATGTCAAACTATACCTCAGGGGACAGGATATCTTTCGTACTGACCCATGACCTCCGTATTATGGGTTTTCCTGGGCGGGGGCCTTGGATGCCTCTGTCGATATGGTATCGGCCTATTAATGATTCATTCAAATTTCCCCTTTGGGACATTCGTAAGTAATGTTATCAGTTGTTTCATATTGGGAATACTGATCGGGTTGACTTCGGAAGAAATACTCAGGAATCAGCATAAGCTTTTTTTGATGACTGGTTTTTGCGGGGGATTCAGCACATTTTCTACTTACAGTGCAGAAATTGTGCAATTGTTTCAGTCCGGACAGGTAGTAAATGCATCCATTTACCTGTCAGCGAGTGTGGCAGCCGGAATTGCGTGCATCATTATCGGAATTGCACTTACTCGTATTCTGTCATTTCAGGGATAATCCCAATTGAAATTTACAGTAGAGGAGCCACTTCTTTAGTCCATGAGCATTTTGAAGTCGATGCAGATATTGATAATATCGAAATGAGCTATTGATCCGTCTTTTAGCATCATCAGATATTTTAAGATCAGCCAGACGTTCTTTCCAAAGCGCATAAAATTTCAGACGGGACGACCGAACCAAATCTTCATCCCCGAATGTATTCTTATCATGTACACCGCGAACAATGACGGGTGATTCGGTTTCTAATTTGCATAAGGTTGCAACCGATGTCAACCTCCAGATAAAGTCGGTATCTTCAGCAACCTCGAGACTATCGTCAAAAACTCCTACCTCATCGATCTTTTTTTTGCTCACAATCAAACCAATCAAAGAAATCCGTTGTTCTCGATTGGTGATCAAAAAATCAAAAAGCTTCTCGGGTGGGACGAGGTCCTCGACTCCGGTGACGGACGCCGGATCTGGAGAAATCGACATATCCTCAAATTCTGACTCAACTAATTCATAGTATCCGTCACATTCGTGATTTTCTTTTTTTGCAAAGGCTTGAAACCTGTTCTTCCTGTAATAGTCGTCGGCATCGCAGAATGTAATCCACTTGCTTTGGGCATGTTTGATTCCCAGATTGCGCGATGACGATCTGCCATGATTCTCGTTGTCTTCATGGTTCAGCACTTTGATCCGTTCATCCCTTGATTCGAATTCCCTGATGATGTCCGAAGATGAATCCGTACTCCCATCATCAATGATGATAATTTCATTCAGATCTGTTTGGATCAGACAAGACTCCAGACAACGTTGTAGATAATTTTCAGCATTGTACACGGGAATAATGACCGCTATGGACCTGTTCATGTTCCATCAGTTTTCAAACTAAGAATGAATCCCGTTACGATGAAGAATTGGGCCGCAGCGTACGTAGACATGACCGTCAGGCTACCCAATTTCATGCCCGGGCCGAATGCCTGGATGGCCAATACGGCATCAGAAATGATAAAAAACAATGTGCCAAAAAGCACCATTCCATATCCTGGCAGGCTTCGATCCCGAATAAATGCTGCATAGGACATTGCACTGATTGCCAGCATATAAACAAGCACCGGCACCATCATAGCGCCTAAATCTTGCCATAACATTTGTGCGACGAAAATCACGATTATGGCGAGTCCGAAGATGTAAATCAACCTGCCTTTGGCCTTTGTTCGGTCGAATAGAAAACATCCTATGTATAGTAGTTGCATGACGAGAAAAGAGAGTAATCCGTATATAAACAAGTGGTCCCAAATAAGGAAAAGGTCACCGGCAAGGGCTGCAAACATTGCCAAAAGGAACAAGTTTCGACGATGAATTCCTTTGCTCAGACTTATGTTCAGAAGGTAATATCCGATCAGAGAAAGCATGATAAGTGGCTTCGTGTACAGGCGATCCCCTCCTTTTTGCAATTGCCAAAGATCCAGGGCGGTTACAATAATAAAGATCAGAACGAAGCATATCTTTCTCATTGATGCAATTTAAAATGCCTGATGGAAATTCAGGTCGGTTGCCAACACCTTTCTTACTTATTTATAAAGAGGAAGGGTTTGGCAGTGAAATTGGTCTATTTTTGCGCCCATTTAAAATCATGAAAAAGAGGTCTGAACAAGCTGTTCGTGTTTTTGCGCCGGCAACGGTTGCCAATGTTGCCGTAGGATATGACATACTGGGATTTGCCCTGGAGGAACCGGGTGATGAAATCTTGGTCAGGCGAAGTGCCGAACCCGGTTTACGTATATCGCGTATCCATGGAACGAAAAAATCACTTCCCTTGGATCCTATGAAGAATACTGCTACCAGGGGCGCTTTGGCGTTTGTGCAGGACCTGGGGGAAGACGGGGTAGGTATTGATTTTGAAATATTCAAAAAAATGCCATTTGGTAGTGGCATGGGATCCAGTGCTGCAAGTGCGGCAGCCGGTGTCATGGCAGTCAATGAATTACTGGGGCGACCACTGGAAAAACGAACCCTTGCCAAATATGTCGTACTTGGTGAAAGTGCGGCTGATGGGGCTATTCACGGCGACAATGCAATACCAGCCTTGATGGGAGGCATCATTCTGATCCGCGACAATGCCAGCTGTGATTTTATTCGCTTGCCGATCCCGCAAGGAATTTTTGTCTTTGTGATCTATCCTGAAATCGAAATTCTGACCAAGGATGCACGGGCCGTACTTTCCGAACACATTACTTTGAATCAAATGATCGCCCAGACCGGGAACGTTGCTTCATTTGTAGCCAGTTTGTACACATCAGATATCAAACTCATGGCAAAATGTTTGAAGGACCACGTCATAGAACCTCAACGCGCTCAGTTGATCCCTCATTTCTATGACTTGCAGGAATTGGCACTAAACAATGGAGCCATGAATTTTACAATTAGCGGTGCGGGGCCAAGCATGTTTGGATTTACGGATAACTCACTCACTGCTGATCATGTCTGTGCTTCATTGCAGGATTATTTATTCGAAAAAAAGATCAAGTCCCATCGGTATATTTCAAGGATCTGTCCGAAAGGAGCATTTAAAATGTGAGCATTCATGAAATTTTATAGCACAAAGAATAGCAACCATGTCGTTGATCTGGGCAGGGCTGTTCTTGATAGTCTTCCCCCCGATAATGGATTGTACATGCCTGTATCCATTCCTCACCTGGAGGATGATTTTATCCAAAATTTGGGAGTGTTTTCATTTACTGATATAGCTAATGAGTTGGCATCTGTATTTTTGAATGAAGATTTCAATTCGAATGAAATCAGACAGATCGTCGATGCAGCGATCAACTTTCCAGCCCCCGTTGTCACACTTGGCAATGGTCTGCACGTCCTGGAACTTTGGCATGGCCCTTCTTTGGCATTTAAGGATTTTGGAGCTCGATTCATGGCTGAAGTTATGTCCGGGCTTGTCCAAAACCAGGATCGAAAGCTGACGATCTTGGTCGCCACCAGCGGGGACACCGGAGGAGCGGTAGCGGCTGGATTTTTAGGTGTCCGGAATGTAGACGTAATCATATTGTACCCATCCGGAAAGGTCAGCCCCTTGCAGGAAAAACAGCTGACGACCTTGGGTCAGAACATTACGGCACTTGAGGTAGATGGGACATTTGATGATTGTCAGGATCTCGTCAAGAAAGCCTTCCTGGATAAGGAGATTAATGAACGATACAATCTGAGTTCAGCCAACTCAATTAATATTGCAAGACTTATCCCACAGATCTTTTATTATTTCGAAGCTTTCAAACAAGTAAAGACCGATCGCAATGACATCGTCTTTTGTGTACCTTCCGGAAATTTCGGCAACCTCACTGCCGGACTCCTGGCCAAGCAGATGGGATTACCGGTCGCAAAATTTATAGCAGCCACGAATGTAAATGATGTTGTGCCCGAATATTTGAGAACGGCTAACTACCTCCCGAAGGTCGCATTGGCAACGATATCAAATGCCATGGATGTGGGGAATCCCTCCAATTTCAGAAGAATGGAACATTTATACGGGGGCAGTCATCAAAAAATGAATAAAGACATTGATGGATTTGCTTTTGATGATGATCAGACCAGATTGGCCATCAACGAGATCAAATCAGAGTATCAATATATCATGGATCCGCATGGAGCAGTGGGCTACCTTGCGGCAAGGGAGTGGCTTCGGTCTGCACAAAGTCGTTACAACTACAATGATACAAGGTCAGTAGATGTCATTACATTGGCCACTGCCCATCCAGCCAAATTTCTTCCGGTAATGGAACCGCTGCTACGATCGATTAAAATTCCTGAACGCCTGGCTCAACTCGCGAATCGTGAGAAAAAGGCGACACATATGACCGCATCTTTCGGGAAGTTTAAGGAATGGATGCTTATTCATTAGACCAGGTGATTTATCTATCCTGAACTTTCGACTTAGCCATTTGGTCCCGATTGACCATTGAGTTATCAAACAATAAATGGCGTACATTTGTGCCGTGGAAAATCTTTATCGCCTTCTGCAGGCATATGGTGAAGATAGCAGGATAGAAGGCATCTCAGAGAAGCTCAAAGCTTCTGAAATTCCAAATCGAATACTTGCCACCGGAATGGTGGGAGCGCAGGAATGCTTTGTCCTATCCGGACTGAAACGTCAGGGATTCAGGAATCACGTCTTCATAACCACAGATAAGGAAGATGCAGCCTATCTGCAAAATACCCTGGATAATCTCAACACCGACCGCGCGGTTTCACTGTTTCCGGATTCCTTCAAAAGACCACTCCAATATGAAGAATTGGACGCACACAATGTGCTGCAAAGAACAGAGGCCATAAACAGGATGAATCTGAATCCGCAGGCCGGTGAGATCATTGTGACCTATCCGGAGGCCATCTTTGAAAAAGTAGTAGATCCCGAATTGATCGACAAGGAAAAAATTGAGATCGAAGTTGGGGAATCCCTTGATTTTGACACCATCCTTGAAGTATTGATCGGCTACGGATTTGAAAGAGTGGACTTTGTTTATGAACCCGGTCAGTTTTCGATCCGGGGGGGTATCGTAGATATCTTTTCATACGGTAATGAATGGCCATACAGGGTCGAACTATTCGATGATGAAGTAGAAAGTGTGCGGATGTTTAATCCGGGTGATCAACGTTCGATTCGTTCGATTAAAAGAGTTGCGATCATTCCCAATGTTACCGGGCAGTATACTTCCGAACAAAAAGTACCACTGTTTAAGGTTTTTCCCAAGGATACGATCATTTGGATCAAGGACCTGGAATTTATGGCAGATCGTCTCCTGGCCTGTTTTGAAAAAGCCGAAGTCTTTGCCAGGGACGTTGCTGTTCTGGAGCAGGATGAACTGCGTGAAATCTTCAAGGACCGGGCTTTCATATATCCCAATGAGTTGTTGGCACACATAGACGGCCACTCCATCATTTTTCTTTCATCGTCCTCCAAAATAAAATCCTACGACCTCGAAATTGAATTTAATGGTCGACCTCAGCCAAGTTTCAACCGAAGTTTTGATCTGCTGATCGAGGATTTGCAAAACAATGAAAAAAAAGGACTTGAAAATTACCTGTTCACTGAGAGTGCCAGGCAAATTGAACGGTTTTATGCAATCTTCGAGGATCTGAACGCCAACATTCATTTTCATCCCGTATCCAAATCCATTCACCACGGATTCATTGATGAATCATTAAAGGTGGCGTGTTATACCGACCACCAGGTATTTGAAAGATTTCACAGGTACAAATTACGACGGGGATTCACCAAGGAGCAGGCGCTCAATCTAAAGATGATCCGTGAATTGCAACCAGGCGATTACGTCGTTCATATCGATCATGGGATCGGGAAGTATTCCGGTCTGGAAAAAATTAATATCAATGGTCATATCCAGGAATCCGTCAGGCTCTTTTACAGAAATAATGATGTGCTCTATGTCAGCATTAACTCCTTACATAAGATTTCGAAGTATGTCGGAAAGGATGCCACACCACCCAAACTGGATAAAATCGGAAGCGATTCATGGAAGGCACTTAAAAGAAAAACCAAGCGCAAAGTAAAGGATATAGCCAAGGAGTTAATCAAGTTGTATGCAAAGAGAAAGGCAACACCTGGTTTTGCCTGTCAACCTGATGACTATCTGCAAAATGAGTTGGAGGCATCCTTCATTTATGAAGACACACCGGATCAGTTAACAACAACGACGATGGTCAAGGAGGACATGGAAAAGGAATATCCCATGGACCGGCTTATTTGCGGAGATGTGGGTTTTGGCAAAACAGAGGTTGCCGTCCGGGCTTCATTCAAGGCTGTAGTTAACGGTAAACAGGTCGCCATCCTTGTGCCCACGACTATTTTGGCTCTGCAACATTACAAGACCTTTTCGGAGCGTCTGAGCGACTTTCCGGTCACCGTAGATTACCTGAACCGGTTTAAATCAACTGCCCAGAGAAACGAGACCATTCGAAAGGTGCAGGAAGGTAAGATAGACATTGTCATAGGTACGCATGCATTACTGAATAAGAAAGTGGCGTTCAAAGACCTTGGATTATTAGTTATAGATGAGGAGCAAAAATTCGGGGTCGCCGCAAAAGAAAAACTTCGTAACCTTAAGGTCAATGTGGATACATTGACTTTAACGGCAACGCCGATCCCAAGGACGCTGCAGTTTTCATTAATGAATGCACGTGACCTTTCGATCATCAAAACGCCACCACCCAATCGTCAGCCCATTCATACCGAAAGAAGGGTATTCAATGATGCGTTGATCAAGGAGTCCATCTATTATGAAATCCACAGGGGAGGGCAGGTGTTCTTTGTACATAACCGGGTGAAAACGTTGCCCGATATCACGGCAATGATCAGGAGATTATGCCCGGATGTGTCCATTGCAATGGCCCACGGCCAGATGGAGCCGAAGAGATTGGAGGAGACCCTTGTGAACTTTATCGATCACAAGTATGACGTACTTGTCTGTACCAATATCATTGAGACGGGTTTGGACATTCCCAATGCCAATACCATGATCATCAATAATGCCAATCAATTTGGGTTGAGTGATTTGCATCAATTGAGAGGCAGGGTAGGCCGATCCAACAAAAAGGCTTTTTGCTATTTATTCGCCCCTCCACTTTCGGTGCTCACCGCAGAAGCCAGGAAGAGACTGCGTACCCTCGAGGAATTTTCAGACCTGGGAAGCGGATTTCACATTGCGATGAAGGACCTCGATATTCGTGGGGCGGGCAATTTACTGGGAGCTGAGCAAAGTGGTTTTATTGCTGATATCGGATATGAGACTTATCAACGAATTCTTGAAGAAGCTGTCCTGGAGTTGAAAGAAAGTGAATTTAAGGAAGTGTTCAATGAAGAAATGGAACGCAATCATGCCTACGTCAGAAATGTGGAAATCGATACGGATATCGAAATGCTGATACCTGATCATTACATCAATAATATCCAGGAACGTTTGAACATATATACCGAATTGAGTCAAATACAGACGGAAGAGCAAATCCTACAGTTCAGGGATGGTTTAAAAGACAGATTCGGTCCCTTGCCGGTGGAGGTCGATGAATTATTCAATGGATTGAGACTGAGATGGATCTCAAAAAAACTGGGCTTTGAAAGGATTGTTTTGAAAAACGAGTCTATGAAATGTTTCTTCCTCGGGAATGCCCAATCTTCATTCTATGAGACAGAATTGTTTCAGGCATTGCTGAAGTATTTGTCAACAGAAGGCAGTAATCCGGGTTTGCAATTGAAACAGGGAAAAAGTTTCCTCATCATGAGCGCTCAAGGGATTAAGAATCTGAAAGAAGCAAGGATTTTGCTGGAACGAATATTTGAAGATGCCACCAGCGCTTTCCAGGGAAATTGTGCAAATATGGTTGATGCTGCATCCTAAGATTATAAAATGAAAGTCATGAGAAGTATATTTCTTTTAGCTGTAATGCTTTTTGCAGCGCATTTGATGAGTCAAAATAATTCCGCACCTATGAAGACAATTGAAGTCACCGGTCAGGCAGAGGTACTTACTGAACCGGATGAGATTATATTTTCCATAACTATTGAAGAATACTGGAAAGAGGAATTTGAGGGTAAAAAATACAAAGATTATCGTACCAAGGTTGAAATAGAAGGCGTTGAACAGTCTCTGATCGAAGAGTTGAAGAAGCTCAATATTTCCATGGATCAAATCACGTTAAAGCAGGCAGGCAATTATTGGAGACAACGGGGCAAGGACTTCCTGGTGAATAAATCGATGGATATTTCCCTGAAGGATTTTGCCAAGGACAATGAAATTGCAAACACGATCCGGACGCGCGGAGTGAGAAGCATGAATGTAAGTCAATTGAAACATAAGGACATTGAAAAGATTAAATTGCAAGTCAAAGCCCAGGCATTAAAAAATGCCCGCGAAAAGGCAGATGTCTTTGCATCCGTAATGGATAAAAGCGTCATGGATGTCGTAACAATTGTGGAGATCGATCAATACGCGAACATCATTCCGGGAAGAAATGTGGCTTATGCCAGGACGGTAGCTATGGCGGAAAGTGCTGATGCCCCGGTAGAGTATGAGAATTTCAAAAAAATCAAGACAAGAGCTTCGGTCCGGGTTGTCTTTGAGATAAAATGAAAACCTCATCGTACCTAGGGTGTCTAAATGCATAGGTTCATCATAGCTCAACTTCCAAGGTGGGTGCCTGCTCCGCTCCGACGAGTCTGACACGACTATCGGAGTCGTCAGACCAAAGGCGAGACGAGTTAAAACGGGAAGGTATTGTTTTATTGGTTTGATTAGTTTGATGTGTTGAATACTACATATACGTCAGCTCCAGGTAGTCAAACTGTTCCGGGTGATCGGTATTGAAGTGCAACCCCCTGCTTTCCTTTCTCATGTCAGCACCCCTGGTCACCAGATAGGCAATGGTGATGAGATTGCGCAATTCGCATAGTTGCGGGGAAATCGTGGTTTCGTGATAGATCTTTTCAGTCTCTCTATACAACAGGTACAACCTGTCCATAGCTCTTTTCAGACGTACATCCGTTCTTACGATGCCGACATAATAGCTCATGATTTCCATGAGTTCCTTCCAGCTTTGTGTGATCAGGACCATTTCTTTTGGTTCGGTAGTGCCTTCGGCATCCCAATCGGGAATGTCGGTTTCCAATTCCAAATGATCTATTTGATCAGCAATATCCAGGGCCACCCTGTGTCCGAAAACTAAGCCTTCGAGGAGTGAATTCGACGCAAGTCGGTTGGCTCCATGAAGTCCCGAACATGTGCATTCTCCCGCAGCATATAAATTGATTATTGAGGTTCTTCCGATCGGATCGGTTATGATTCCCCCGCACTGGTAGTGGCAGGCAGGAACAACCGGAATCATATCAATAAACGGATCAATGCCCAGGCTTTTACACTTCTCATAAATATTTGGAAAATGGTCCAGGAATCCCTCATGATCGAGGTGCGTACAATCCAGGTTCATATGTTCGGCTCCTGAAATTTTCATTTCATTATCAATAGCTCGAGCCACTATATCGCGCGGAGCCAGTGATCCCCTCTCATCATATTTCTCCATAAACTCCAGTCCATCCGGCGTCTTCAAAATGGCACCATATCCGCGAACGGCTTCAGAAATTAAAAAATCAGGATTTTCATTAGTTATTTGATACAATGCGGTAGGATGAAATTGTACAAATTCCATATTGGCAATTCTACCCTTGGCCCTGTAGACCATTGCTATGCCGTCGCCGGTAGCGATGACGGGATTGGTCGTGTTCTTATAGATCTGGCCTGTTCCTCCCGTACACATGACGGTTGATTTGGCCAGGATGGTATCAATTTCTTTCGTGTCCTTATTGAATACATAAGCACCAAAACATTTGATTTCAGGAGTCAATCGTGTAATGTTGCGTCCCTGGTGATGTTGGGTAATAATATCCAGGGCGAAATAATGTTCCAGCACCTTAATATTCGGATAGGATTTCACCTTTTCATTCAAGGTGCGTTGGATCTCCCAACCGGTGATATCCTTGTAGTGCAGGATTCGGTTTTCGCTATGTCCACCTTCCCTGCCCAGGTTGTACTCACCGTCGTCTTCTTTGTCAAACCGCGCACCCCATTCGATTAATTCCACAACTCTTTCATGACCTTCCTTGACGACTATTTCCACAATTTTCGGGTCGCACAGTCCATCACCTGCATCCAGTGTGTCCTCAATATGTATACCATATCCATCCTTGCTGAAATCCCAAACAGATGCGATTCCCCCCTGGGCCCAACTTGTATTACTTTCCTTCGTATTGGTCTTTGTAAGCACGGTGATATCCAGATCCTTTCGTTGCACTGCCAACTTTATGGCTGTCGAAAGACCAGCTACGCCCGCTCCTATGATCAACACATCGGTATTTATATTTGGGCTTTGATTCTTTTTCATTTGACTTGATAATAGCTGTATTGCCCAAATGTAAAACACATCTCTATGAGGATAGCACTGATCGATCCCTTTTTTGACACGAGTCATCGACGATGGGCCGAGGGTCTTCAAAACGAGGTCAGTCATTCCATAGACGTTTATTCCGGCTCGGCTCATCACTGGAAATGGAAGATGACCGGCGGGACATTTAACATTGTTGAACAACTCAATGGTTCCAATAAAGACTTTGACTTGTTACTGGTCACCGATATGCTCAATGTGCCGTTATTCAAATCATTGTTGATAGCAAAATACCGTGCGGTCCCTGTATTCATTTACTTTCATGAAAATCAAATTACCTACCCATGGTCTGAGAAAGATCAGGATGTTGTGAAAAACCGGGACCATCATTATGGATTGATCAATCTGACATCTGCAATTGCTTCAGAAAAAGTCATTTTTAATTCTTCCTACCACAAGGACAGTTTTCTAAATTCGATTCCCGAGTTTTCAAAAAGATTTCCTTCCAATTCTCTAAGTGTTTATGTGGATGCGCTCAGACGTAAATCGGTCATTCTTCCAATCGGTCTGCATCTGCCTGAATTTACCAGGAAGAATAAGGAAATTCCAATTTTTATCTGGAATCACAGATGGGAGTATGATAAAAATCCGGAATTATTTTTTGAAACTTTATTTCGACTACAGGAATTAAAGGTGCCATTCCAATGTATCGTATGCGGGAAGTCTTTTCAAAAGGTGCCGTCTATCTTTAATACAGCTTCAGAGAAATTGAAAAATGAAATGATACATTTCGGACACGTTCAAAGTGAAAAGAAATATCATCAGTTATTGAAATTAGCCAATGTAATCATGGTTACCAGCAGACAGGACTTTTTTGGAATTTCGGCTGTTGAGGCCATTGCCTCCGGTTGCTATCCTATCCTTCCATTTCGCCTGGCATTTCCCGAACATGTTCCACAAAATTGTCAGGATGTGTTTTATAAAAATGACGATGAACTGGAAGACCTCGCAATGAAAGTCATCAGTCAGAAAAAATTTATGGATACTTTTCAATTTTCAAATTTTGTCAGAAAATACGATTGGGATCAATTGAGACCGGTGTATGAAATGGTATTAAGGGATTATTCTTCCCTTAAATGACCTGGATAACCCCATAAATGGCAACCGTCAAAATTGAAAAAACACTTAGCCAAAGAATAAAATCGTAGAGCTTGCCAGGAATGAATGCCTCTACCAGATGCCTGTAACGAAAGTTAAGAACGGCATATATGACTACCAATAAAAGAAATGAACCGGCTATGCCACCCGAAATGACCATCACTACCGGTAATTTGATAAAGGCAAACATTATGGCCCATAAAACGGGTATGATCCAGGCCAGAATGGCAATGCTCTTTTTCCTTTCAAGCTCATTGAAAAAATCGATCCAACCAATTTGACCGAATACATCAGAAATCTGCCTCGTCCAGGCTGCAAGGGCAGCAAAAAGAGTGGAGAACAAAACGATGAATGATCCGATTAAGAAAAATGTCTTTGCCCATTCACCAAGTGATGCTGTGTAAATGGCAGATAGCGATTCAATCATTTGGAATCCCTGGGGTACATCGCCAGTGGCATAGAGCACGGCAGCTCCAAGCAAGTAAAAGGCAATGGTCACCACGGTATAAATGATCATGGCAAAGACGGCATCAAGGTACATGACCTCTATCCATCCCTTTGCCCTGCTTTCCCACTCAGGGCTTCTGTCATGGGGGCCAGTATGCCGGGCATAGCCTTTTTCAAGACACCAGTAATTATAATGTATGATCTCATCTCCGCCCACACCGGTTATCCCAAATGCACCAATGGCTATTGCCACAGCTGTTTCAGGCAATTGAAATTGCAGCCCGGTCCAGACATCATTCCACTCCAGTGCATATTCCGTAAAACTTAGAAAATACAATGAAGCGAATGTAAACAGTGTGAAAAACGCGATGGCACCCAAAGAAAACTTCTCGATGAATTTATAATATCCGCGAAAGATCAATATTGCCACGATGATGGCAATGACGAAGGCCCAGGCCGGAATGGAAATGGCTTTGACAAACATATTCATAATGATGGCTACACCGCCTACGATACCACCTACCTGTAGCAACTTAATTGTCATGACCAGGAGTACTGACCATACAGACCAGTTGGCTTTTCCTATACGGGGTCCGGGTAATTTGTTAAAGGCCTGCATGGGTGTTTCGCCTGTCAGGATGGTGTGTTTACCAAACTCGACCTGGACGGCGACTTTGACAAGACAGCTAATGACAATCACCCAAAGTGTCACAAAACCCGCCTGTGCTCCCAGGGTCGTCGTCGCAATCAGTTCTCCGGATCCAACAATTGAAGCAGAAAGGATAAAACTGGGTCCGAGGAATTTCATTTTCCCAGTCATTCCCGACGGAGGGGCCATTATGGATTCAGGGCTAAGCTTATATGGATCCTGTGTCATTTTTCTTTAAATCATTATGTGATTATGCATCATGCCAAGATATCATGTACGACCTTTCCATGAACATCGGTCAATCGATACCGGCGACCCTGGTGTCTGAACGTCAAACGTTCATGATCAATACCCAGCAGATGGAGGAGGGTTGCCTGAAAGTCATGAACGTGCACTCCATCTTTGACAATATTATAGCTGAAGTCATCGGTTTGACCATAGGACATGCCTGCTTTGATACCGGCTCCTGCCATCCAAATTGTAAAACAACGAGGATGATGATCTCTTCCATAGTTATCCTTGGTAAGCTTACCCTGGCTATAGACCGTCCGGCCAAATTCACCACCCCAGACGACCAGTGTATCCTCCAAAAGTCCTCTTTGTTTCAAATCCCGGACGAGTGCTGCACTTGCCTGGTCGGTATCCCTGGCCTGTAGTCGGAGATCGTGGGGCAGATCAGTATGTTGGTCCCATCCCATGTGATACAACTGGATGAATTTCACATCGCGCTCCGCAAGACGACGTGCCAACAAACAATTCGCCGCATAAGTACCCGGCCTTCTTGCGTCCTCTCCATACAGTTTGAAAACCGAATCGGGCTCGTTTGACAAGTCCATGGCTTCCGGCACGGACATCTGCATCCTGTATGCCATTTCGTACTGGGCAATCCTGGAATACACCTCAGGGTCACCAAAGTCGTTCGCCCTGATTTCATTTAATTGCGCCAAATGATCAAGTGCCCTTCGTCGGTCATTTTGTTCCAGGCCTTCAGGGTTATTGATGAACAGCACGGGATCTTTGCCGGCCCTGAATTGCACTCCCTGGTGTAAGGATGCCAGGAAACCATTGCCCCATAACCTCGAGTAAATTGGCTGAGGTCTGATCAATCCCCGGGATAGCAGTACACAGAATGTAGGAAGGTTTTCATTATCGCTGCCAAGTCCGTATGATATCCACGACCCCATGGAAGGGCGTCCCGGTTGCTGTGAACCCGTCTGAAAGAAGGTGATTGCCGGATCGTGATTGATTGCTTCGGTATACATGGATTTGATCCAGCAAATGTCATCTGCTATTTTGGCCGTATGGGGCATTAATGAACTCAACCAGGCTCCACTCTCTCCATACTGCTTGAACGGAAAGTAGGAAGGTGCCAGTGGCAGACTCTTCTGATAAGCTGTCATGCCAGTAAGACGCTGGCCCATACGTACTGCACCGGGCAATTCTTTGCCAAATTGCTCGTAGAGCTTGGGTTTATAATCGAACAGATCGATTTGCGAGGGTCCACCACTTTGAAATAAATAGATCACTCTTTTCACCCGCGGCAACAGATGTGTATGGTCCAGTATTCCCGGAATCGCTGAATTGGCAGAAGTTACGGGTATTTGATTGGGTTTCGTGGAACAACCTGATACCAAGGATGAGAGTGCTACACTACCTATCCCCAAACTCAATTTGGACAAGAAGTGTCTTCGATTCACCTGGAGGGCGGCTTCAGTCTCCGGGCCCGTATAGGACAGTATTTTCTTTAATTTTTCCATGAGCGTAAGTCAGGATTTCATTTTGGCTTCATCTAAGTTGATCAAAGTGTTGGCAACATGTGTCCATGCTGCTAATTTGATTTCATCATATTTCTTGTCTAATGGCTTTTCCCCGACCGATAAATAGGCCTTCGCTTTATCCGGTTCTTTCGAAAATAAGTCGATCTCCTCATTCAACATTTCTTCGAGAATGTCCAGTTCTTTCATTGCGGGCGTTCGGGACGTTACCTTCTCAAACCCGTGCGAGAGACCGGTTCTGATATCTCCCTGCCCAACGTACTCCAGCATTTGCGCTGCTAAGAATTTGGAAGCTTCCAGGTATTGCGGATCATTCAGAAGAATGAGTGATTGTAGTGGTGTGCTTGTGTCCTGTCGTTTTACAACACAAACGGCCCGCTCCGATGCATCAAATGTCAGCATTGTGGGCGGAGGGATGGTTCTTTTCCAATAGGTATAGAGACTGCGGCGATACAACTCATTTTTGACCCCCGGACGATATTTATTCTCCCCGATCTGATTGGCCAATTCCTTCCACAAACCTCGTGGTTGATATGGTTTTACCCATTTGCCGCCAACGGAGTCATGCAACAAACCGCTGACAGCCAGAGCATTGTCACGCATCATTTCAGCAGTCAATTTTTTATTCGGCCCCCTTGATAAATAAACGTTTTGCGGATCTTTCAGCAGTTTTTGCTCGTCGATGAACGCAGATTGCCGGTAGGTCGATGACAGGGCCATCTTTTTCAATATGTATTTAATATTCCAATCAGACTTTATGAATTCAAGAGCCAGCCAATCCAGTAGTTCGGGATGGCTTGGCAAGGCACCCTGGTTTCCGAAGTCTTCCGGAGTACTGACGATCCCTGACCCAAACATCAATTGCCAAAGACGATTCACCATAACCCGGGCGGTCAGAGGATGATCGGGGTGAGTAAGCCATTGAGCCAAGCCAAGCCTGTTTTTAGACAAAGAAAGATCAAACGGCATAATGGATTCCGGTGGCATAGCCTCGACTTCTTCCGCGGGAGCATCATAGGCCCCCCTATCCAGCACGTAGGTCTTCTTTAGCGTGTCCATTGATTCCATAATCATGATGGAAGGTACCGGCTGAAGGTCTCTTCTTGCGAAAAACAATTCTGCCCTTAATGAATCGGCATAAGAAGATTGAGTCAAATTGGCATATTCCTTCTGCAGATCCGTGGACCGGTCGATTTGAATTTTAGCCAGACTGGCCACTTCGAATTGTGATAGTTGTCGATGGAAGATCTTGATTTCATCGATAAAGCCATTTTTGAATCCTTCGATGTCCTCCCTGATCCGATTCCTGTGTGTCCAATTACCAGCTAACAGATCATTCCCCGTCAGTATACTCTTTGTATCCAGTTGGTCAGCTTTTATCAATTTGTTTTGAAGACGACCATTAATAAAAAGATTGAGACCGGCAGCCCTTCCAGATCCATCATAAGTGACAAAGACGTGATGCCATGTCTGTGGACTTATGGCTGTCCTTGACTCTACGACTACCTTTTCTTCATTTTGATTGTGGACAAGACTCATCCTGAGTTTGCCGCTGGTGGTGATGGCCAATTCATATCCACCTCTCTTTTGTTCTCCGTTTCTTCGGACCAGTATACCCTGATCTTTTTTTCTATGATTATTTGGTTTTATCCAGCATCCAAGGGAAAATGTATGATACCACTCGAAATCTCCAATATCACCCAGGTTCAAGAAATTATGACCGTCGAACTGAAGCCCGGTGTTGAATCTCCCAGGTCGAGCTGTGGCAGCGACCAATTCAGATTGCAGACCTGTATTCATTTCCGCCCGGTGATTGATGTTTTCATTATCCACTGTACTAAGTCCTTGTACTTCATCGAGCAAAAATGAATGTTGGACATCTTTCTCCAATTGTATGTTGATCTGACCTTGATCCGGATGGTTGCTTTGATTGGGATGATCCGAAGACGTATTGAGGTAGGAATATGTCGATTCTAATTCCTTGATTTTGTCTTCAAGAAAATTCCTTAATTGCTCCAACTCCGCATCTTCCACCTTCATATTAGGTTTGGGTGCCTCGTCGAAATAATTGATTTGCCCTTTTTCATCAATGTCATTGAAAAAAGCAAAGAGCCTGTAATAGTCTTTCTGTTGAATCGGATCATATTTGTGATCATGACACCTGGCGCATTCCATAGTCAGGCCCATGAATACAGTGCTGGCCGTATTGGTGCGATCGGCAACATATTCGGTCACATATTCCTCATTGACTACACCACCTTCCTGTGTTATGGGATGGTTTCGGTTAAAGGCGGTCGCGAGTTTTTGAAAGTAACCGGGATCGGGGAGAAGATCTCCGCCGAGTTGATGGACAATAAAACTATCATATGACATATTGCTGTTGAAAGCGTCAATGACCCAATCCCGCCATGGCCACATCGTACGGGGGCGATCATCCTGGTAGCCATGAGAATCTGCATACCTGGCGGCATCCAACCAGATTGAAGCCATCCGTTCGCCATAGGCAGGTCTGGACAACAATTCGTCAATGACTTTTGCATATGCATCTTCGCTATCATCCCTTATGAAGTGTTCAATTTCATCCAGGGTAGGGGGGAGTCCAGTGAGATCAAAGGAAATCCTGCGCAACAACTTCTCCTTTGAAGCCTGTTTTGCCGGTTGCAACTTTTGTTCTTCCAGTTTCTTCAATATGAAATAGTCAATTTCATTTTCCGGCCAGGACTTCTTTTTAACTTTCGGAATTATTTGGGAGACAGGAGGAATGAAAGACCAGTGTTTTTTCCATTGAGCACCTTGCCTGATCCATTTTTTGATCAGCTCAATTTCAAAAGCAGTTAGCGACAGATTGGATTCCGGGGGCGGCATGACCTTTTCTTCGTCAAGAGAGGAAATGCGGTGCACCAGGACACTTTTTGAGATGTTTCCCGGATCGATTGCAAATTGATTCCCCAGGCTATCCAGGGAAGCAAAAGCTTCTTCCGGGATATCCAATCTCAAATCAGCTTTTCTCGCATTTTCATCGGGGCCATGACATTTAAAGCAACGGTCTGATAGTATGGGTTTGATGTGAAAATTGAAATCTACGGTATCGGGAAGTTCGTAGCTTTGATCCCCCTTTGCCGGCCACAAAAAGACACTTCCCAATATCAGGGCCAGGACGACTGTAATGGCGATTTGCTGATTTGTGAACTTCAAGTATGAATGGTTAGATGTCCTCTTAAAGTTCTCAATTTTTCAGCTTCCGGAAAACATTGTGGTTGATATTGAAGAAAAAGGTGATAAATTATGCTTATTCCATGACCGATGAATTTTTCTTCTTTCTCTTCAGAATCAGAGAATGGATTATGTAATCGTCTGCACAGTGGCACTTTTTGTTTCGGGTCTGACCTTTATTTCAGGATTTGGACTTGGGACATTGTTGATGCCTGCTTTTGCGCTATTTTTTCCACTCCCGATAGCCATTGCAGCTACCGCCATCGTACATCTTGCCAATAACATTTTTAAGGCAGGGCTCATCGGAAGAAAAGCAGATATGTCCATTGTCCTTCGATTTGCCATTCCCGGATTCGTAATGGCGCTTCTCGGAGCTTATGTGCTCAATAGTATGGACCAAACCAATCCTTTGACGACGTATGCACTGGCTGGACAAACATTTGAAGTAACCATGGTGAAAATGGTTATCGGCATATTGATCATCATTTTTGCCTTATTTGATCTGATTCCTTCATTGAGCAATCTTTCCATCGACCGTAAGTACGTCGGCTTGGGAGGTGGGCTCTCCGGGTTTTTTGGTGGACTTTCAGGACATCAGGGTGCGCTTCGTACAACTTTTTTGATCAAATTCGGACTGAAGAAGGAAGTGTTCATTGCCACGGGAATTGTCGCTGCCGTAATTGTGGATATAGGGCGCTTACTGGTTTATGGTTGGTCTTTTTACCAGGAGCGCACGGAAGGGTTGGGATCGTCTCTCTGGTCCTTAGTCCTTGCCGCATCCTTTTGTGCCTTTATCGGGGCTTATGTGGGAAGGCAGTTGTTAAAAAAAGTGACCTTTCGATTTGTTCAGGTGATGATTGGAATATTGCTCATCATCATGGGAATAGCACTGTGCCTCGGATGGGTGTGAAAAAATAGTCAATACCTGAACTTCTTTAATCTGCGCAGGATCTCTCGCTTGTCTTCTACGATATTCAATTTCCTGTTAAACATGGAATCATATAACAAGATGCCCACGCCAAACCCGAGGCCTCCCGCCATGGCACCTTCAACATTTCCCGATGCTCCTTCCTGGTTGATCAGTTGGAGATTTCGAGATGTCCTGGACCTGGATAATTCCCGAACAATAAAAAATGAAGTTGTACCAACGATGAGTCCGCACAGGGCGGAATTCAGAAATGTCTTTTTCCTGTCGATGATCCTGATATAATCATAGTCTGCCAGGTTGACTGCTCGCCGGACGTATTCATTGCTACCGTCAAATTGTCTTTCGAGTGTGTATAGGGTCAACTTTTCATCCCTGATTCTCTGGAAAAAGGATCTTGGAAAAAAATCCTGACCATATTGCAATTGGATGAGCACGGAACGATCCATTTTGTCGGAATCCCTACGTTGTGCATCTGCGGGCAGGATCAATATGACGAACAGGCCAATAATGATGAAAACGCGGGCACAAATCATGTACGATCGAAGGATATTGGGTTTATCTGTGGGTAAGATAGACATTTTGTAAACATGGGAAGTTTCGTCTATGGTCCGCAAGTATTCAGGACGACAAGGGGTGTAGTATGTAAACTTGAGATCGGACAGTCAGATTCTCGGGCTAATTACAATTTTGGATGTTGGCAGTCAGGTCACCACCGTCATGGACAGTAAATTCAGGATCCAAAATGATATCAATGGCGGAGTTAAAGATCACTGTAGAGCTACTTGCGATAGTTCCCGTAGCCGTAATCTCCCGGGACGCATTGTAGGTGCCCGAAGCAATATTTCCGGCAAGGGTAATCATGGCGTCACAAGTTGTATAGGTCACGGTCAATGTTGGCTGGGAAGATGCGGCTTCACGTGAATTCATTCGGACGGCTGAACCAGGAGATCCTTCACTTCCAATAATGATCCATCCATGATTGGGAGTGCTGCCGTTTACCCAGGCCTGGACGTCATTGAGTAAATTGGCCGAGGAAAAATTGGTTGTCGCTCCTGTTCCAATGTTATCTGTAACACTGGCAGTTGCCACAAAATCTCCACCTGGTGTTGTCCAGTTGACTTGATTGTGCATCCTGGAGTCCCAGGTTGCATCACCATTATTTGCGATTGAAGGGAGGCCTCCACCGGTACCTGCACCAGTTGTAGAACCTTCACCCCAATCCGCTGTCAACAGGTGTACAGAAAAACTTGCTGCATTGCCACGGGTTCCGGTGATCGAAAAAGTCACAGATGTGATCGTTGCATTTACCGGAATACCGGATATGTCGAATTTGACCAGGGCGCGGCGATTCGAGGTGCCACTACGGCCAATGGTCCTGCCTGCAAACAACGAACCTGCACCATTACTGCCAATATTGCTTCCCTGAAATATAGTGCAGTCTTTTATTGGGGTGAGATTGACGGTTTGGCCATTGACAACTATTACAGAAAGACCAAATATGATAATGGTCAGGATGTAGTAAGAGGAAGTTTTGTAGCTCATGACATGGGTTTGGCGGGTGCAATTCATTTTTTCGTTAGGCGGCCCTGTTTCCAAAATGATGTTCTATTAGATTCCAATGGCCACTCATAGCCAGACATCTTAGGTTGAGCATATTCTGTGCGCCTTTCACCGACCATCTTTGTCCGGATAATTTCATCCGACGCTGTATCACAGTTCTATGGGCTGATTCTATTGCCCCGGACCCAATCATATACCCTTTGGACTGATACTCAGGATAGTTCATTCTGTATTTATTTTTATGCAAATAGCGGTTTAATCTTCGTTTAGCTTGTTTTTGATTCTTTGTTTTGGCAGGTTCTTTCCTGAGATGTTTTTTTGAGCTCTGCCACGCCTTCGGTTTTTAAAATATGGCCCCAGTATTCTGACATATCTTTTTTTTGCTGACCGACACCGTATTGAACTTCTAAGTATTCACTTATATGTTTCATTGCATGAAAGAAGTCCAATATCTGAACAGCATCAGGATAATGTTCTGCAATCCACTTTTCTATCCATTTTGCTCCGTCATTTATAAATACCTTTTTGTTGGGACAACAAGACAATAATCTGTCCATTTTAGCTCTAAATATTTTGTGGCTACCTAAGTGAGCAACATACTCACTCTCGGACATATATATCTGATTGTCAATATCTTGACCAGGAGACATTCGAAATATTCGACCCAATTTGACCTCGCGCCATGAGTCTTCTCGCGTAAGTATCATGCTACCGTCCACCTCTATGTTTATCACCTCATCTTCCCCTTTTGGGGCCTCTGTTTCCAAACTCTGATGTTCCGATAAAAGACTGCTACATACCTCACCTGTCCTATCGGTTAATCGATAAATGGCTGTATCGTTTGTATCAACATTGAGCAACTTTTTAGCTATCTGACTGCCTCGCTCGTAGGTGTCCAACTGACCGATATAGACTAACTTCTCTTTTAATAATCCGCTTAGTTTAGGACCTTCTAAGTCTTTGACATAGACATGATCATTGGCTATCTCCATGCACCCTAACGTCGTCTTCAGAGTTTTTTTTCCGGTGATCTTTGATAGGCGGCCCTAAGGTTTTTGAAAAAACTTCCAATCCCGTACTTTGCCATATTTCAACAAAGCTCTTCTCGTGATCGTATAAGGTCTGTTTGGT
>JANQHF010000018.1 GCA_028282725.1 Saprospiraceae bacterium | reverse complement strand
TCTAATTGAACCTGACTCTCTGAAATTGTTAATACTGCATATTTACCCATCTCGCAATATACAAATTATATACGGCATTATATAGTATAAATGGTATTAATAACTATTTGGCACCTGTCATCATTTGTTTACTTGTTTTCCCTCGTGTGTTGAGTCAAATAATCGACAACGTATCGTGGTTGCTCCGACTCCTTCTGTGGCAACGGCACATCAAGAGGTCATGGACCAATTACCCTTTGAAGATAGAAGTGATTTTGAGCGGGCGTCCCGTGGTTTTATCGCCACCCGGGAAGATCCCGGGATTATGGATGATGAGGGCAAAGTGATTATGGATCTCAGCTGGTTTGATTTTATGGAAGGGGAGGCGATATCCGGCTGGCTCCGCAAAGCGGATATGCTAGTGCCTTAGCGAAGTGATGTGGGGTTTTTGCTTAGTTTGACCTTTAAAGAGAAAAAAGAAACTTAAAACGTGGGTAATACAGGGGCTGGGCTGCACTGACGAAGCTTTGCTTGTCAGTACGGGTAAGCCAAACCCTGATCGCCCGATGCCGCGCGCATAACGGAGCGCGGTAAATGCGATATGATCTAAAACTCAATTTATACTTTGATAAGTGTACCATAACCAATACTGACTGCATTCCCTATGCTTAAGAATGATGGAAGGACTAAATTAGAAGTGAAGTAAACATCAAAAATGAGCGGAAATGTGTCTTGGCTTTCTCGATGACTGTGTTTTGATATTTGGCTGGTAATCCCCGGCTGAATACTGATATAGAAGGAGGACTCTGAAGCAAGTATGTCGATATACCCCAACATATAAAGGATGTCCCGATACAAGATTTCTTCGAGGAAGGCATGTAATGAGTCGGAGTACCAGTATCTAGTTTTTTTGTTGATGTATTCAAAGTCATTTTGAGGTTCTATTTCACTTTGATAATAGCGATGATCTTCTTTCTTGAAGGCATACCACTTATTAATAAAATAAAGGAAGGGGCGGGGTTGGGTTGCAATTGAATCCTTGATAATTTTTGATTTACCGGGGTATAAGATTTTCTTATTCTTGAATCTTCGTTTGGAAAGTGTTTTTATACTCTTATCCAGAACTTTGACTCCTTCATTAATTCCCACAGTGTAGAGCTGGTCATTAATAATTTTGGTTTGATTGAGTTTATATTCTGTAGCATGATAGTTAAGAAGATTTCGAGCATAAATGGTGTGATGATAAGCCTTGATATCGGGGAAATGCGGTTTTCCTTTGTTTTTATGTGAAATGAGAATGGCTTTGATTATTGGCATGGGAGAATAGAATTAGATATATAGAGTGAGGTTTATGTAGTTGCTTTTTCCCATAGTTTGATCAAAAAATGAATTCAATTCTAAAAATTTGGACGAACTAGAACCGAGTACCCTTTCTGCAAATTTTAGTTGTCCTTTAACGCTTGCTTTAAGTTGCCCATATTTTGATTTGTTTAGGTCGGTCATTTGGTGATTTAGCATCTTCATATGTTGATAGGTGGATTTAAGGCTTGCAAGGTTTTTTATGTTTTCAATTATTTCTGAGTGAAGGTCATCGACAATATCCAGCTTATCTTTTTGGACAATGATTCCAGTAATTACTTTTTCATCTTCTTTGCCAAACAGTTTTTTCTTTTTTTGATTCAAAACAAAATCATTCTTTTCAATTACATTTTCTATTTCAGTTTGAATTTCGGAATTAATAGGTTCTGATGAGGAAGAGAAGGTAAAGTCATCAACATACCTGGTATATGTAATACCATAGGAATTGGCGAGATCTGATAATTGATTATCAAGATTTACGGAACAAAGATTGCTCAATGAAGGAGAAGAGGGTGCGCCCATAGGTAGTCTCCCAGTGTAAGTTACCAGTTTTATGATAGACTTGAGGACATCCATGCTAATGCCTGGAAATAAGTAAAGGAGTGAAGATTTGATTTTTTTCTTGTTGATGGAGTGAAAAAAGTCCTTTATATCCACATTGTACATGTATTCGGCTTGTTGGTGTGCCAAAGCATTGCTAAATATATCTCTACGTGATTTCGCAATCGCTTTAGGAATATACCCATGAACACAATCAGGGAGGTGGCGAGCATAGGCATTATTAAAGTGAACCGCCAGTCTTCTTTGGATTTTGGACAGATTTTCGTTCGGATTTTCGATTCTTCGTTTCCCGCCGTTTGACTTTCTTATGGAAAATGTATGATATGATCTATCATCGAGAGCTCGATTTAGCGATTTAGAAGTAACATTGAGGAGTAAACAGAGGCCAACATGACTTTGGCAGTTATTCAAATTGATGAAATTTGTCATATGATATTGATTTGTTGTAAAAAACCTGATTTTATTAGAATAATTGTGAATGATTATATGTAATGGCTAATATATGGATGTAATAATTGAAGAAGAAGGCTGCCAGTTATCCGTAGAAGAAGGCACATTTTTGAAATTCACAACTCCGTCAAAAGAGGTAGTTCATAGATTAGTCGCCATAAAATCTATTCAGCTCAATACGACTTCTGTATTATCCGGAGAAGTCCTGGAAAAGATCAGTGAATATCAGATCCATCTCAGTTTAATCGGAAAGGACTATGAAACTTTGGGTGAGTGGTATGGGAATTTTCCCGGAAAGAGCATTCAGCTGAAGTATAAGCAAATGCAATATATTTTGAATGGCAGGGGACGAGCATATGCTGCCCAAACTATTTATCAAAAAATTCTAAATCAAATAAGTTGGCTGGATAAAGTGGGAGTCAATCCTAAAGTCTTGGTTGAATATAAAGATCAGATAGAATATTGTATTTCAGCTAACGACTGGGATGGCATATTTAACCTCGAATTATTTTTTTCTAAAGCTTATTACAAATTAGTGTGTGAACTTCTTCCCGATGAATTCAAATTTGATTCAAGATCTAGAATGCCAGCCAAAGATCCTTTCAACGCCTTAATCAACTATTCGTACAGCTACCTGTACAGACTAGTGGAAGATGCCATCACGTCAGCGGGTTTAGATGTATATCTCGGGTTTTATCATAGCAATGAAAGGGGAGGTAAATCACTGGTTTATGATCTTGTAGAGGAATTCAGGCCTTGGGTTGATGAATGTGTTGTAAGATATTGCCAACAGTTACATTCCGCGAGTGAAGGCGATTTTTATTATGAAGGAGATGCCTGTAAAATAGGAAAAACTAAAAGAAAAGAAATTATGGAATTGATCAAAGCAGAATTTGACAAAGTCATAAATTACCGAGGGGTACAAAGATCAAGGTCAACCCAAATCTATTACTTAACTACTAAATTGAAAACCTTTATTCGACATGGCGTCAAAACCGCAGAATAGCTATGTATTAGCATATGATATATCTGATGATCGAAAGAGATACAAGGTGTTTAGTCTGTGTAAAAGAAGTGGCTGGATCATGGTACAAAAAAGCCTATATTTGAAGGTAGGGATATCAGAAGGATCTCTACTTAAATTTAATAGAGCTTTGTCCAGAATAGAAAAGGACAATCCGAATATGTTCGATTCGGTAATTCTGATCAAATTGAATAGAAATCAATTAGAGGGGTGCAGTCAGGTTGGATATCAATTTCCCTTTGAAACATTTTTTGGTTCGAGACCACTTGAGTTCATTTAGTTCTTTGACATTATTGGGATAGTTCCTGGAGGGCATAATTTAACTAAAAATGAACACATAAAATATAATGTAATATGAAAAAAGTCGAGTTATTTTCGACACTAACGTTGTATTTGTGTGGTTTTCAGCAGGATACATATTACTATTGGGTCCGGACTACCGTCTAAAGAGGGTACTATCGACCCTTATCCTTGACATCCTCATCCATTACCACTGGGTCCGGACTACCGTCTAAAGAGGGTACTATCGACCCAAAAGAATGATTAAGTGTTTCATTATGGGGTCCGGACTACCGTCTAAAGAGGGTACTATCGACCCTAACATCGGCTTTACTCTATCCCCAAGATGGGTCCGGACTACCGTCTAAAGAGGGTACTATCGACCCTTCTAATTTTCATTATGGATAATTTGAATTTGGGTCCGGACTACCGTCTAAAGAGGGTACTATCGACCCTTATGAAGGTGCATGTTATTGCAATTCATGGGTCCGGACTACCGTCTAAAGAGGGTACTATCGACCCCTGTACGTTCTTTTCCTTCTGCTTCCTTAGGGTCCGGACTACCGTCTAAAGAGGGTACTATCGACCCAATGAGTCTTTTAAGAGTTTGTGTTGTCAGGGTCCGGACTACCGTCTAAAGAGGGTACTATCGACCCAAAATATTATTTTTCATTTTTTAAAGTTTGGGTCCGGACTACCGTCTAAAGAGGGTACTATCGACCCACAAGTCAAACCAAACAAGTTAGGAACAGGGTCTGGACTACCGTCTAAAGAGGGTACTATCGACCCGTTGATATGTGCAGACAGGTCTGCTATATGGGTCCGGACTACCGCCCGCCTGTCGGCGAGGCAGGTCTAAAGAGGGTACTATCGACCCTCTTCATCTGTCTGCAGAGCGCTCATCATCGGGTCTGGACTACCGTCTAAAGAGGGTACTATCGACCCGCTTTATCGTTTCAGATTGCATAGCGTTTGGGGTCCGGACTACCGCCCGCCTGTCGGCGAGGCAGGTCTAAAGAGGGTACTATGGACCCATGATCAGGTGTGAGCCAGGGTTCTTGAGTGAGGTGTGGCTCTTTCCTGATTAGGATGATATCCTTAAGGACATTAGTTCTTAGAAAGAGGATACTATGGACCCATGATCAGGTGTGCGCAAGGGTTCTTGAGTGAGATGTGGTTATTTCCTCATTAGGATGATATCCTTAAGGACACTAGTTCTTTGAAGTATTTCATTTTTGAAAAGGCTACTATCTACCCAGGTAATTCTTTACTAAGCATATCCATAAGGGTCCGGACGACTGCCCGCCTTCCCGGCGAGGCAGGGTGGTACATTCGTAGCCCGGACTCCAAGCCGGACCGCGATGAGTATAGGAGTAACATCCCTGAAATTGTACTGTCAATTATTAGTAATTCTTTAAAATCAGGAACTGAGAGATTAATTAGAGTAGAGAATATTGCGAATAGTCAAATTTTTTTCTATTTTAGGATATAAAGATCACTCATGCAACAAGCTCTAATTATTGACGTATCGGCTAAGCAGGAGTACATCTTCTCCAGCAATAAATTGCGGCTGAATCTTGGAGCTTCGCATATCATTTCGAAGAAAATATTTGGTAGTCTATTGGAGTCTTGTCTTGGTGAGCTACAGAAAAATCAACTAGAATTGGTAAATGCAGGAGGGGGGAATGCGATCCTCTATTTTGAAAATATAGTCATTCAAAAAACTTTTGTTACGCAGTATACTGAGAAAGTCCTTAGACATTATCCAGGTCTTCAAATTGAATTGGGATCAACGACAATCGAGGAAGGAGTTTCATTTCAAGATATAAGAAATAGACTCGTTGCAAACAAGAATGAAAGGAGATCGAGATTTTATTTCCCATCTGAAGTTGATCTTGGTATTGCAAAGGCCTGTCCTTTGACGGGGAAGCCTCAAAATGAAATTTACAAGGGAAATTCAATCAGTGCAGAAGCAAAATCGAAATACATAGCTTCAGACGATGCAAAGGAGCAATTGAATGAAGAATTCAATGAACTATTAGGAGATCGATATACTTTTTCTTCTGAAGGTAAGGACATCGCTCCCGAGGAAGAAAAATCATTTCTCGCCGTTGTTCATGTGGATGGGAACAGGATCGGGGAATTCTTTAAGGACAAATCAAAGGAAGAGTTTCAAATTCAGTCCAAATTACTCGACCAAAAACTGAATTCAATTCTTAAACGGATCATACGGGATGTGATCAAATTAATCTCAGTCAATAAGGAAAGAGAACCTGAAATCATTGATGATGAGGGCGAGGTATTAATATTACTGAAAAAGGATTCTGATAAAATTATTCTTCCTTTCAGATCCATCATCAATGCAGGGGATGATATCACCTTTATCGCTCATGGTAAGCTTGGTATTTGTCTGGCCAGGAGGTACATCCAGTATCTCGAAGAGGCCTATACACAAGTAGTAGATGGCAAAGAAGAAAGGCAGGATGGAATCAAAGCTTGTGCAGGCATCGCCATTATACATACTCCACACCCTTTTTACAAGGCTTATAAAATGGCAGAGGCTCTTTGTCAGCAGGCCAAAGTGGAATCAAGGAAAGATGGCGAGAGTAGGTTAAGCTATATGATCTTTAAAGAAGGCATCTCCGGAACCTTGGATGATATCCTTGATTGGACTTTTCGATCTGGACAATATAACTTCAAGAGAAAATCACTACGGCTTCAAAGCAACTTTTCCTTGAACAAATTGATTGAAGTCAAGAAGAAATTGGAAAGGTGGCCAAGAAGTAAGGTACATCAACTGTATGAGTCAGTCGGTCTTCCGGATAGTGAGTTTGACTTTAGGTTACGCAAGATGGGTACTTCAGAAGACAGAGATAAATACGAAAAGGCCTTTAAGAATTTTGATTGCTCTCGTGAGGAGCTATTTGAAGTATTTGACCTGCTGGAATTCTACCCTAATTTCGAATCAATGTGAATGGGCTGGTATCAACTGACTATATCGCCACAGTTTTTTATCTGTCATTCTTCAGGAGGGACAGACCTTAAGCACAATGCTGTAATTCACAAAGACGATGCAGGTATCCCGTATCTCTCCGGAACGGCCATCAAAGGGTTAATGAGGGAAAGTATGGAAGAGGTATTAGCGATGCAGGGAGCAGATATTCGGAAAATTAGAGATCAGACAAATCTATATTTTGGAAAGCCGGGTGACTATGTCAACGAGGGGTTAATCAAGGTAAAGACAGCAAGGATAAAGGACTATCAGAGCATCTATCCTGGTTTGAGAAATTATCAGATGGGCAAATCTGAGTTAGAGGAAAAACAAAGAACTGCCTATTCGAGACAAGAAGTGATTGACTACATGACAACCAGTATCAGTCAAACGCGGATAGATGAAAATGGTATAGCGGCTAGATGGAGTCTACGAACCTTACAAGTTCTTAATTATAAGAGTGTAAAGGAATTTATAGCGAATATCTTCATCGATGATAAAGCAGATAAACCGCTTCTTGAAATCACCGTGAAAAATATTCGGCACTTAGGGTTGAATCGAAATAGGGGCCTTGGGATCATTGAATGTTCCATTGATTATCAAACCGAACTTAGTCTGCAAGAAGAAGTTTCTTTTTCTGAATCAGAAAAGGAGAGTCAAGTAGCATATTTAAAATATCGAATAAAGACTGTTGATCCCATTGTTTTATCGATACAAAAGGGAGATCAGAATACTATTCATACTGAGGATGTGATAAGTGGGACAAAAGTTTTTGGGGCACTTGCATATGAGTTTTTTAAACGTCATCCAGGGAAAGAACAAGAAAAGCAGGAGTCATTTGAGGAACTATTTCTTTCTAACTCTCTTCAAATATCAGATGCGAGAATTGGAGATGGCTTGTACATTCCCCTGAATCTTCAACGAGAAAAAGGAGGGACAAATTCAACGATTAATGTTCTTGATCCTGATTCCGCCAATGGTCAATCGATTCATGGATTCATTTCGAATGATGGATTCATATCACCTAAAAAGTCATTTCATTTTCACAATAGTCGATTAGATAGGGCGGCAGGATCCAGTCAGGAGGTCGATTCGACAGGTAGCATATTTTATTATGAATGTTTGGACCCTTTTCAAGAGTTCGAAGGTAGGATTACAGGCAAGCGAGAAGCCTTTCGGAAATTGATGGAAATTATTCCTAAGGAATTGGATATTAGCATAGGTGGTTCGAGATCTGTACAATATGGGGGAGCGCGATTAACATTTGAAATAGTGACTGGGAAATCTGAAGTAATGTTAGATGAAGATGAGCTCTACATGATCTGTCAATCACCACTCATATTGCCAAAATCTGCGAATGAGAATAAAGATGATGTCAGCTACATTAAAAATCTTCTTGGTATTGAGGTCAGCAATTGCATTCTCAGAAGAAGCTTTATAAAATCCTATAATAGCCAATGGGGTGGAAAGATGCCGGTGCGGATAGGAATCAGTCCCGGATCAGTATTTAAAATTAAAAGAAAGAATAAGGAAGCCTTATGCCAAAGGGCATTCATTGGTCAGGAAAATTATAAAGGTTTCGGAGAACTCTACTTTGCAACAGAGAGAGAAATAGAAGATTGGAAGAGTTATTCTAAAGTTCTACTGCCTTATACTGAAACAGTGGAAGGTAGCGGATCTAATACTCTTTTTGCAAAACTCCATAGACATTATGAGGACAAATTTGAAAATACGCTTCAAATAGAGTTACCTGAAACATTGATAAACACTAATTTAACGAAAAGCCAAATTTCAAATTTGATGGATCATCTCAGTCATGATTCTATAGTTCAATGGCAAAACTTTTTAACACATGAAGAGCGAAGAGAATTAGGAAAAAAATTGAAAGTGTCAGGTTATTATGATACGCTATATGAATGCAGGTCATTGATCGATGGTGAGTCAGTAGATAACTGGGATAAGTTTGCCACGCATACAAAACTCATTCTTAAACGACTCAAAGGTAGGTGATCATGTTAAATCAACAAGACATATTAAACGGGGTTGTTGCAATGAAGATCGTAGTTGGAAATGAAACAGATTTGATCATTGGTGGAGGATTGAATGCGGGAACAGAACTAGGATCTACTGAAGGGACTATGCATATAGTAAAAGATTTAGACGGGCATACATATATTCCCGGATCTGGTCTTGCAGGCGTGTTACTTCGGAAATATCAACGGAATCTATCTGGAATTGAAGAGAGTGATACAAGCTTTCAGCAATTTTGGGGAATCAATGAAAGCGACAATCGGTTTTTTCAAAGTCATATCAATATTGGCAATGGTATTCTTCAATCGGGAAGTGCTCACAAAGTTGAGCTTAAAGATGCTGTAAAGATAAATCCTAAGACAGGAGCTGGTGATGATGGTGGCAAATTTAGTTACACTCGTCTTTTTGCCGGATCGCAATTTGAAATACCTGTTGAAGTCAAAATTCGCAAGGGATTTAATAAGACTAAGTTTGTACAGCTTTCTAAATTTCTTTTAAAATGTTTTAAAGAGGGCGTTCGGGTAGGAGCTAAGGAGAATAAGGACTATGGACATCTGAAGTTAATTGACTATACAATCAATTATTTCCAAGCTGGCAAGGACTTTGAGGCTTGGAAAGCATTTAGGAGGACCGGACTATTACGAGATCCTGACAACTATGCCCTTCCTGAAATTAATGAGCTAACTTATATTAAAGACGAGAAATGTATTCTTCGTTGCCGAGCTGCTTTAGCAGGAGGTCTTTTAACTGCCGTGAAAGCAGTAGGTAAAGAGCACGATAAGGAGCAACAAAAAAGAGGTGATCAAGATTGGTTGGACGCAGAATCCATATTAGGTCCTGTAAGACATAGGGCATATCGAATACTGAATACAGTATTTAAAGAGGAAGCAGAGAGTCAATTTGGCAGCTTGTTTGGGCATGTGCCTGATGGAAAGAATGAAGGCACATCTGATAAGGAGGAAGGAGTTAAGAAAGCAAGAATATCGGTCAGTGCATCTGAAATCAAGAATGTTCATGATCACACTCAAAAGAATATAGCGATTGATCGGTTTACCGGAGGTACACTGGATAGAGCTTTGATGACGACAAAGTACGTTTATAAAAATTTACCAGCGGAGTCAAGCCCACCATATCATATCTACTTTAAAATAGAAATACGCAACCCTAAGGATAATGACATCCCGTTAATCCTATTTGTATTGCGTGATATGGCAACCCGAGATTTAGCCTTTGGAGCGAACAAGGGTATCGGATTAGGAATTTTCGAAAAGGTGCAATGTACGATGGAATTTGAAGGAGAGGGGGAGCAAGAAAAACCCATTGATTTTGAAATATATGAGGACGGAAATTTTAAATCCGGTCAATTAAAAAATCTTTCAAAATACAAATTTGTCAATGTACCGGCTTAAAACGAAAGACATATCGGATCTAAGAGAAACCATAACTGAGGAAAGTTGGATACTCTATTGGACTATTCGCGAGCGAAAGTTGATCAGAGCCAGCGAGAAAAATGTATTGGAAGAGGTAATGAAGTTGAAACAACTGATTGAGGCGAGGGTCTTCAATGAGAAGATGGAATATCAAATTTGGTGGGAAGATGGACGGTATGAAAAGACAATAAAAGATGGAAGTAAAGGAAAGACCGAAATTAAAGAAGAACAGATATTGGATGATGTGCTTTCGAGGCAGGTTAGAGAGTCCTTAGGACTAAATGGAAAAGAGGTGATCAAGATTAAGTTGTGTAAAGAAATTGACTTTGATGAGATGGGGCAGGCATATATTATATCTGTCCGGTTGAAGAATTTAGTCCACTCATAATATTAGAATAATGCCTAGATCAGAAGCACATGCTCCTTATAACTTTATTGGATTACCTAATAAAATAATCCCCGGACAAGATCACCTTGAATTTGATCGCTATCAAGCAAATAGTGGTACTATTAAAGTACAACTAAGGACAGAGACTTCATTTTTCACCAGAGGTAACAAATCTTCATTTTATAACCTGAATGGAACACATACCATTCCTGGAAGTACGCTCCGAGGAATGGTGAGGAGTTTAGTAGAAATACTTTCTTACTCCCAAATCAGCAAAGTAAATTCACAAAAAAGACTTAGATACAGAAGGGTAGTGGATAGAATATATAGGGAAAGAGTCTCCGATCAGCAAGGTATAATTAAAGCATTGTCAGGCTATTTAAAAAGGGAAGGTTCTGGTAACTTCTCATTCTATCATTCAAAAAATATTATTGGATCAAGTAATGAATCGCTCCAATATTGCAGAATAAATGGAAACAAAAATAAATCTCACTTGTTTTACGAGATTTCAAGGACTGAGTTGAATAAGAACAAGGTACATTTTTATAAAATTTACTTTAATCCTGGACCATTAAAATTTCACAATCATAACCGAGGAAGAGTAAAATTGAAGTACTCCCTGATCAAAGAGTACAGTAAATCACCTAAGGATGGACTTGACCAAAAAGGTACATTGATAATCACAGGGTGGATGCCTGGAAAACACATGCAATGGGTAATTGGAGAAAAGTCTGAAAATAAAGACGTTCTTTCAAAGAATGACATAAGTAATATTCTCAACGATAAGGACTATAAATTTCAAAAGCACATTTGGAATCAATCAAAGAAGCCCGAAGGTGTTCCCTGTTTTTGTTTAAAGGAGGGAAATGAGATTATAGCTATTAGCCATACACCTTATATGAGAATTCCATATGAGAAAACAGTTGGAGATCACATAAACTATGAAAATCAAACTGAGGTCAGTCTTAGAGACATATCCTCAGCTATTTTTGGCATGACGGATGCTAGTATAGCCGGAAAAGTATATTTTGAAGATCTGCGGTTAGTCAATAAACCAACAAATGAAAACTTGGAATTGTTGAAAATATTAGGCTCTCCAAAGCCTACCAGCTATCTGCACTACTTAGAGACAAATGAAAATGGAAAGTCCGAAGACTATAATGGTAACACCAAGATCCGTGGTTTTAAGCAATACTGGCATCAAAACGACTCAAAGTATTCTGAACGAACATTTGAGTATTCTTATTCAGCATTAGAAAGGCATTTTAAACAACGAAAAAAGAATTTTCAAGAATTCTTAAAGAAATATAAGCTTCAGGATTCTAACAGGGGTAAAATAGTATTGAGGGTAGATCCAAATATGCTCAAGGATCTTGATGGTATATTTTTTCAAGACAAATCAATAAATGAGAAAGAAGAAAAGAAGTACAGCCCTACTCAAAACGCTCCTGCCCATGTTATCGGTCCCGGAAATACATTTGAAGGAAGGATCCGGTATGACAATATGACTGATGAGGAGCTGGGAGCACTGTTGTTTGCATTAGTCTTACCTGAAAACATGCGCCATAAATTGGGTATGGGAAAACCTCTTGGAATGGGAACAGTAAAAATAAAAGTAGAACAGTTAATCGAAATAAAAAGGGAAGAGAGATATAAAAAATTATTCGATGTAGATGGAAAACCAAGTTTAGGCAAATGTATCTGTGATGAAGACAGAGTAAGTAAGTTTAAGAAGGCGTTTGAAGAATATTTGAAAAATCATGGAATCTCGACACCACTGTGGGGACCTACGGCTGATCAAAGGATGAGGCAATTGAAAGCGATGTTAACTTGGGAGCCTGAAAAGATGAAAAGTGACTCTTGGCATAGTAGAGTTTCTTATATGCATTTGGACGATTTTAAGGCGAAGAAAGTGCTTCCTGATCCGGAAGAGGTAAAGAAATATTTATGATCATCTTGTTGTGAAAAAGGTACTTGTTAATCACACGAATCATTTGGTCAATGAATGGTTACAACATCAAGTGGACGTAACACATCGAATGTTTGATCGGATAGTGGATGTGCCCTTTCCGAAAATAGATCATGAGGCGACGATTGAAGAAGTTTCCAAACTCGCTAAAGATAATCTTAAAACGATCATGAAACAATACGAACCTTCTGCCATCCTATTAGCCGGCGAGTTTACCTATGTTTATCAATTTCTCAAGCATGCTGAAAAACATACGGATGTACAGATCTTTTATGCCGCAAATCGGGGAAAGGATGAACACGGAAAGTTAATTTTTGTCCAATATCGAAGTTATCGACTATGAAGTTGTTGGGATTCGTCTATCGGTATGTCTGGAATCACAAGAAGGGGTTTCTTGCCTGGGTGGGGGTCATCTTCCTGCTCATCGTATTGCTCTTGTTGTTTACCAACGGTAGTGTCAAAAATGACAGTATTGTGGTATGGTACGGGGATTGGGTAGATCCCATCCTTGCGTTATTGACTGCTGCAATTGCAGCCTTGATTGCCTACCACGGGTATCAAAGAGAGGCGCTGAACAGTCTGCCACTGAGGTTGAATATTCACTACATTTTGAACGATAAATATACAATGAGCTGCAGGGAGGCATACTTGTCAGGTCCTGATGATATCAGGAACTGGAGTCAAAGTATCGGTGCACAGATGTGTGGCAGTCGATTAGACTTTTATCCCTTTTTAAAGCAATCTGGGCCCAAGGTATTGTTAGACAATGGCAATGTACGGATTGTTTATGATGTCTCAATTTTTTTGCGAAGCAAACCTGTACCAAATTCTGAAAGAGGGGAAGGTGTTGACCATGCGAAATTTAAGATCTTAAAAGACCAGAATATTTATATTGTTTGGGAGGATAATAACCCCGATTCTGCAGGAAATGACGAGATTTTGGTTGAGGGCTATGGTGACAGTCCCTTTGCCATTCCAACCAAAAGAGATGCCGAATACAAAGAATATGTCAACCAGGATGGAAGTAGGAGAATATTTGTTTTGTCCGAGGGGTCAAAAATTTCTACTATTGAGATTAGTAATTATTTAGGATGTGATGTAAGTGGTAGCTAGGCTATAATCAGGGATGCTTAAAGCAGCGGACGAACGGCTCCCGATCGAGAACGCACAACAGGTGAAGGAATAGGCAAAAATGTATAAATTGTAGGAGGAAGTTCTTTGAATGGTTGGAAAGGAGGAAAGAGAGTTCCGAGGAGAGTGGGATTTTACCAAAAAACGAACACATAGAATATAATGTAATATGAAAAAGGTCGAATTATTTGCGACACTAATGCTGTATTTGTGTGGTTTTCAGCAGGATACATATTACTACTGGGTCCGGACTACCGTCCAAGGAGGGTACTATCGACCCAGTCTCTTGCGGGGGTGGAGGTGGCGGTGTGTGGGTCCGGACTACCGTCCAAGGAGGGTACTATCGACCCGGCTTTCATTGTGTGTTATTTAATTATTTAGGGTCCGGACTACCGTCCAAGGAGGGTACTATCGACCCTATTTGTC
>JANQHF010000086.1 GCA_028282725.1 Saprospiraceae bacterium | reverse complement strand
TCTAATTGAACCTGACTCTCTGAAATTGTTAATACTGCATATTTACCCATCTCGCAATATACAAATTATATACGGCATTATATAGTATAAATGGTATTAGAGAGACGTTTCCCTTTTTACCGGATAGAGGACCATCCCAGATCAATCTTCCACAGTAGCCCAGATCCGCCACATCAAACTGGCGAGGTACAGGTGACCAGACATGGGCTTCATTCGTACCCTGGTCAATGCGAATAAAATTGATACCCCAGGACAGGTTATTCTTATCAAATCTCAATGTTGTAAATGGAATATACATTTCCACAGTCCATGTATTCGCCCCTATGCTTGTAGCAGACCGCCACCGATTGTCCCAACTGTCGTCACCGCTATTTTCGCTTAGCAGAATTTCGGTCTGGGCGCCAAATGCATTGACCCCAAAAGCAAAACCATTGATATTGTTATTGAGCGGATCGATAACAACGGCGAAGGCATCGTTGTTGCCAAAGTTGTCCCTTTTAAGGTTGTCACAACCTGGCCATTCGGATCTTGAAGGATGGCTGCGATATACAAGCCGCCTTCGTCATAAGTAGTCATCACTTCCGTGATCATGCTTGCCGGTTTGCTATCTTCAGGGGCCTGTTCCCAGAAATTACCATGCCGTTCCGTCTCTTGCCAAATGGTCTCATCCAGAACACCGTCTATGTCGATCCTGGAATTGGTACTATAAACATTCATTTCCCGTTCTGCGAATTCGAATTCGGTTTGACCGTTAAGGGCAAGGGAAAGAACCAGGATAAAGTAAATTATTCCAATGAATCTCATCTGGGACGGGATCATCTGACGAACATAGAAAGATGAAATTGAATTCATCCCAGAAATGAATATCTTATCGATTGATTAACAATTATGAATGATCAACGATTTAGGTGATACGATCGTCGCGGTGGCTACACCGCCAGGGGAAGGTGCAATAGGAATCGTGCGCTTGTCCGGAAAGCAAGCGATAGAAATAGCAGATCAATTCTTTTACGGAAAGAACCTGACCAGGGTAGAAGGTCATACAATCCATTACGGGAAGATTAAGGATGAAAATGACAGGATCATTGATGAATGCCTGGCTATAGTATTTCGATCTCCAAGGAGTTATACAAACGAAGACATTGTTGAATTCAATTGTCATGGGTCTTCATACATCCTGGAAGAAATCGTCCAATTATTCCTACGTCATGGAATTCGCCATGCCAAAAAGGGAGAATTCACGTTGCGTGCTTTCTTAAACGGACAAATGGACTTGAGCCAGGCAGAGGCCATAGCCGACCTGATCGCTTCCAATAATGAAGCGACACATGAATTAGCCATGAAACAAATGCGCGGAGGATTTTCGGATGAGATCAAAAGATTGAGACAGGAGCTGATTGATTTTGCAGCATTAATCGAGTTGGAACTGGATTTCAGTGAGGAGGACGTCGAATTTGCAGATCGCACCAAACTCAGAGCTCTTGTTACCGAGCTTCAGGAGGCGATTCAAAAATTATTGAATTCTTTTCGATTGGGCAATGTACTTAAAAATGGGGTGGCGACCGTTATTGCAGGGAGGCCCAATGCCGGTAAGTCCACCTTATTAAATGCCTTGTTGAATGAAGAGCGAGCCATCGTTTCAGAGATTGCCGGTACGACACGTGATACGGTAGAAGAGGTGATGAATATCAATGGAGTTTTGTTCCGGTTGATCGATACGGCCGGTATTCGAGTGTCTGAGGATCAGATCGAGAAGATGGGAGTATCGAGGACTATGGAAAAAATTGCACAGTCGACCCTGGTCATCTATGTCTTCGATGTCACCGAGACGACTCCGCGGGATTTATGGGAGGACGCTGACCGTTTCCTGGATGCCAGTAAGGCCATTACTGCCAGGAGTAGTCAGATATTCGTAGCTAACAAGATGGATCTCAATCCGTATACCCACCCCGAAGATTATTACCGGAAAGGAAGCATTTCCTATGATAACCTCGTCAGCATCTCTGCCAAAAACAAAATGAATATTGAATATCTCAAGGAACGGCTCTATAAGGCCATCATTTCTTCCCCTGAATTACTGGATCAAACCATCATTACCAATAACCGGCATTATGAAGCCTTGTACAGGGCAGATGAGTCCCTGGGTGCTGTAGTAGATGGTTTGGACTCCGGGATCAGCGGCGATCTGATCGCTTTGGATATCCGTCAGGCCTTGCATCATCTGGGCGAGATCACAGGAGAGATCTATACCGACGATTTGCTGGATTCCATCTTTGGCAGATTTTGTATCGGGAAATGACCGAGCGTTTCGTGCCAAAAAGCACGATAAAGGTCTTATATAAACTTATATGGTAAAACAATTAATGTATGAACCACATAAGGGCATCTAAGGATCTCTGTAAAAAGACAGATCCGGGCACTTTTATAATGTGTACTTATATGAACTTATATGGTCCCTTTAGCTTGAATTTTACCACATAAGGGCATATCAGGATCACTCTGAAAAGATAGCACCGTGCAATTGTTAAAGTACACTTATGTGAACTTATATGGTAAATCCGCTCAGGTATGAACCACATAAGACATATAAGGAACATTCTGAGAATATGAATCCGGGCACTTTTATAATGTGTACTTATATGAACTTATCTGGTAAGATGTCTATTAACCTGAATGTTCTTCCATCTGCCGATCCTGTCTCAACAAATACACAATCGTAATCCCGGTAATCGCTCCATATACAGCACCTAATCCATTCCATCCCACCTCTTGTCCTGCAGGCATACCCAACAACCAACCAAGGGCACAGGCGACCATCCACCAACCGGCCTTTCGTACAGATTTTCGAAGAACAACCCATTGCAGAATTCCAAGCACGACTCCAAAGCCAGCCGTACCCCCTATCCAGGCCAGATCTGCATAGATCGGGCGAAGATTCAGGATGACAATGGCATATAAGGCAACCGCAGCCATATAGGGTAGCAACCATCTCCAGGCATCCTTGATCTTGTTGAGCAAAAGCAACCATTGAAAAATGGTGACCAACAAACCTGCGACGATAACACCGACTACGGCATCCCTGAATCGCTCAGGCGCAGATCTCAGGGATATTTCACCAAGTCCGGTTACTTCAACAGCAATGCCCCAACCATAGGCCGCCGCAATGAGCCACAAAAACCAAAGACGCCACCCTGGCCCTTGCTGTTTGCCAATGGCCAACCTTGCCGCGATGATCATAAATCCCGCAAAAGCATTAAAAAATACATCGCGAAAATCAAAGACCCGGCTGGGAATGAATGCCTGGATGGTTTCATCAATGAGACCGAGGCAGGTGGTAGAAATAATTGCAATCAGTGCAGTTCTGCGAATGACCTTACCATTCTTCACCCGCTCGAGCAGGGCCTCGTGGATCAGTGCTGCTACGATGCCATATTCGATCAGATGAGTGCGTTCTTCCCAACTCTCAATTCTGACACCTACCATCAAATAGGCAATAATGACACCCACCACCATTCCTGCTTCCCGCCAATCCGGACGTTTTTTCATCCATGAATAACCCAGGAAACCAAGGATTGCCAATAAAAAGAGTACGATGGATATTCCGAGTAGTCCTCTTTCTCTTAATGAGGATGCAATGACTCTGGCCGGGCCCAGGGTTGACCATATGGCCAAAATGACCACGGCCGTCGATGTCCATAACCGGCGTTCTCGGATGGAAGTAAAAAGTCCTGAGTTTGCTGCGTTGCGAAGCATATCGAATTGAGATTCTCTATCCTCATTCCCTAAGATAAAGTAAGTGGGTGGTTATTACCCAAATCTTAAATCCTCCTGATCAACTCAACATAAAATGCACATGCATCAATGATTTGTTGTACTTCGCAATGTTCACTGCACATATGGGCCAATTGATAATTACCCGGACCAAAGCCGATCGTAGGTATTCCCATTGACACGGGTGTAACGGCATTCGTGCTAAAATTCCAATATTCAAATTCTATCTCATCCGGACTGAACAGATCTTGATAAGCAGCAATGCAGGCCTTGGTCAATTCGTGTTCTTTGTCTATTTGCCATGCTTCGTGAAAGGGGCGATATGTCACATTTTTTCCAGTCCAACTTTTACGGTGTAGTATTCCCACCTCCCAGGAAGCATTTGTTCCCTGTACTAAGTTGTCCATTTCTTTTTTAATCTGTTCATTGGTTTCACCAGGGACCGTTCTTCGATCCAAATAGATTTCACATTCTGAGGGAACGGCATTCAAAGAAGCACTGATGCTCGATATTCGAGACAACACCAGCGTTCCTTTTAGCCCTGATTGCATGGATAATTCTTGATTTCTTTTTTCAACTCGTTGGATGATTTCTGCCATTTCATAAATGGCATTGACTCCTTTTTCGGGAGCTGCACCATGGGCTGAGACGCCTTGGGTCGTAATGGCGATTTGAGCCTTTCCTTTGTGTCCGAGCGTTATCTTATTGTTGGACGGTTCACAAATGATCATATAATCCGGTCTTAAATTCAGTTCGTCAAACAAGTGTTTCAAGTTTTCCGCATCACAATCCTCTTCCATGACGGTGCAAGACACATATATTGTCTTTCCGTCAATAAGGCCCTGTTCCATTGCAAGAACTGCTGAATATATGGATGCACCAGCAGCTGATTTCATGTCTACGGATCCTCTGCCGTGAATATGGCCATTAGCGATCGTGCCGTTAAAGGGAGGAAATTTCCAGTCAGCATCATCATTGACTTCCACAGTGTCCACATGAGAATCAAACATGACCACCTTTTTCCCTGATCCGATTTTCCCAACTACATTTCCCATACTGTCAATTTTCACTTCATCATAACCTAAATCCAGCATCTTCTGCCGGATGAATTTTATAATGGATTCTTCTTGTCCGGAATAGCTTTGGATTCGAATGAGATCTTGTACAAAATCTATGAGAGCTTCCTTGTATCGGTCAGAAATTACATTCAGGTCATTCATGCTTTATTTATATGTTGAACTCATAATCATTGCAGTTTACAGAAAATCTTGACATACATCATGAAAGCATTGTAGATTGTGAATGCTATTAATTACCTGTAAAACGATTCAATCCTATTTTCATGCCACCATTTAAACTAGACCAGGCTGTATTTGATCTTTATGATGATTATGCTCACAATAAAATTGATCGCAGACAATTTGTTGATCAATTGAAGGTATATGCGGTAGGCGGACTGACGGTCCCGGCTATCCTGGAATATATTCTTCCCAACTACAAGGACAAGCAACAAGTGCTTGCTGACGATCCCAGACTGATCACAGAGACAATAGAATACGATTCACCGAAAGGGGGTGGAAAACTGAAGGCACAGTTGTCTTTTCCCAAGGACTCTGAAGGCAGACTTCCCGGTATCGTAGTGGTGCACGAAAACCGTGGATTGAATCCTCATATTGCAGATGTTGGTCGCAGGGCGGCTCTTGCCGGGTTCATATCCATTTCACCTGATGCGCTTTCTCCGCTCGGAGGTTATCCGGGGAATGATGATGACGGAAGAGCTTTACAGCGCCAAAGAGATCGCAATGAGATGCTGGAGGATTTTATCGCAGCATTCGAGTTTTTGAAAAAGCACGATCGCTGTACCGGAAAAGTAGGGGTAGTCGGGTTTTGTTTTGGTGGTTGGATTTCCAATATGATGGCAGCCCGGGTGTCAGATCTTTCTGCAGCAGTACCGTTTTATGGTGGACAGGCGCCAGTGGAAGAAGTCCCTAATATCAATGCACCTTTACTTCTACAATTCGCCTCCAATGACCGAAGAGTCAATGCCGGCTGGACTGCGTATGAAGAAGCTCTGAAGAAACATGACAGAAAGTATATCGCACATACATACCCGGACACCAATCATGGCTTTCACAATGACACTACTCCGAGATTCAACGAAGAAGCAGCCAAACTGGCATGGGAACGGACAATTGCCTTTTTCAAGGAACATTTAAACTGAGCTCCGGTCTTATTTGTTCCTATTGTGTAACACTAAGCAGATAGGATTATGAATACTCATCTCTTCAAAGTTTATTTTGTTCTGATCAGTTTACTTCCACTGATCAGTTGTACCCAGGCTGCGGGACAAAAAAAATCCGGGATTTCTCCTGGCGATATAGCTTTTAAGGAATATTGGTACGCCGGCAAGGCAGAACTAACGAGATATGCCCTGGAGCAAGCGCGGTATGGTGAGATTCATAAAGGAGATGCCGTATTGATTTTTGTTACTGAAGATTTTGACAAGAATAACCAGGTGAAACACGAAGGCGGCGAAAAGAAAAATGTGACTTCTGTTCTGAAATTAAACTTCACAAAAAAGTTCTTTACCGGACTTTATCCCTATTCGATGATGGCTTCGGTGTTTACCCCGGTCAACAACCAATCGACGCTCAAAGTGACAACATCCTCACAGGAGTGGTGCGGTCATACTTTTACGCAATTAAATCTTCGCAAGAATCAGTACAAGGGACAACTTCGATCCTACTTTCAGAGTGAAGGTGACCAGGATTTTACTTTGAAAAAGGTCTTGCTGGAAGATGAAGTTTGGACTAAAATCAGGTTGAATCCAAAAAGTCTTCCTACAGGTAAGATCACATTGATACCCGGATCGATGTTTTTGAGATTAAAACACAGAGATTATCAAACAGAAGATGCTATCGCTTCATTGGAAACCATCAGTGACCCTGAGCTATCAGATGAAGCACTTATGAAGTATACAATTCAATATGCAGCTTTTGACAGGGTCTTATCCATAATCTATGAGCCTGCTTTTCCTCACGCTATTGTCGCATGGGAGGAGCAGACTTCAAGGGGATCCGATGTTCTGACGACTAGAGCTGTACGGACGCACACAATGAATAGCGCCTACTGGGGTCAAAATGATTTAGCTGATGCGAAACTGCGTGAACAGTTGGGACTGGATTTGAGTAATTATTGAGAATTCTCACACTCCCATGATCCCAATTGGGCCCGTCGTAATACCCGGAGAAACAAAATTGTAAATGTTAGGAAGAATCATATCGAGGTCAGATGGGTCTGCGCCAAACCACAATGCCAGATCCGCAAAATATTCATCAGCAGAAGTAGTGGGCAGTAACCTGCCTCTGCCTACATCCTGGGGATTGCCTTCGTACAGATCGGGATATGTTCCGTATATCTGGTTTCCATTGACCGCTCCTCCCATGATCAGATGATTGCCTCCCCAAGCATGGTCCGACCCATTGCCGTTAGATGAAAGAGTACGGCCAAAATCCGAGATGGAAAATGTCGTTACCTCATTCGTCAGTCCCAATTCGATCAGGGCATTGTAAAATTCATTCAAGGCTTCACTCACTGTAGCCAACATCACGAGTTGATTTTCCAGTACTTCATCGTGATGATCCCATCCACCGAAGGTAATGAAGAAGGTCTGTCTTGAAAATCCCAACAGGTCCCGTGCGGAGATGGTCTTTGCTACCATTTCGAGGTTTCTCGAAAGTGAGTTTGCCTGGTTGAATGTAGTTGTGAGGGGGACAATATTATCTATGGCATCTGAGAAATCCTCGTGAGACATTTGTGCACTTTTGACCGTTTCCCCGTACAATCCCTGAAAGATGTTGTTATAGTGTTGATTCAGTAAACTATCGATACCCTCGGTTCTCGCTACATTGAATGGAGCGGGCATTCCGTATCCATTGATACCGATACTTCCATTCGGTGTTATGGAAAATGGGAATACCGAACTTCCGACCTGGAAAACATTCACACCGGATAAACTGATGTTCATGGATACGTTTTGGTTGGTGTTCAGCGATGACAGTACGTCGGCAATGCGTCCGCCCCAACCAGTCGGTGACTTGGACTGTGGAATTGATGTCTGCCACTGCTGGATTTGATCCGAATGTGAAAACAATCCCTTGGGGAGCGTTACGAGCTGATTTTCATACTGATTAAGATCAGTGGGTTCCACCAGGGTTCCCACATTGGCGAGAAAGGCAATTTCCCCCTGATCATACAAGGACTGAACCTCTGACATGGAGGGGTGCAATCCCAATTCCTTTCCATTGTTAAATGGATTGACCAATGGCAGAATATCATCCTGTTCCAGGGCCAGGCCACTTCTGATCGTGGCATATTCATTATATTCTGATGTCCCCTTTGGCGCCAACATATTATACGAATCATTTCCTCCAGCCAGTAAAATGCATACAAGTGCTTTGTATCCGGTCGTATTTCTATACGATGCCGTGGCATTGATCAGGTTGAGATTGAGCAATGAATTTAAAAAGCTAGATGAACCGATGGCTGCACAACTGGCTTGACCCATGAATGCGCGACGTGAAATATTCTTATCCATAGTTTTTCATTCAATTATTGGCCGATTACATATTCCGGACTGGTCATAAACAGGTATAAGGCTATTTCCAGTTTGTCTTCATCAGACACCAATTGATTCATGGCGTTGACGATGATGTCCTTGCTTGCCTGTGTTAACTGTCCATGTGTGAACAGGAGATCAAAACGGTTGATCAATGCTTCAGGATTTTGGGCAAGTATGAGTTCGTCATCCAGGTCAAGCTGGATCGTGGCAGTCTCGTGTTGTAAGACCTGATTGTTTTCTTTTACACTGTTGATAATATTGTAATTTCCAAGTGCAGTGTACGAATTCAATATTTGAAATTCCGGCCCTCTGAGAAAGGTGCCATCAGGCAGGCCAGATGGTACGTAGTCCGGTGAAAAGAAATTGAACACACTGGGAGCTCCCAATGGAGCCTGGAAGGTCAATTGCTGGAATAATCCACCAGTAGAATAGAAGGTACTGTCACTGCTGAATACGTCAAATGCCCGCAACAATTGCAGATACCTCAGCATTGGCTCCGTCAGTTTACCTGCTCCGGGAGATTCCAGGTAACTACAATCCCGGGCTTCCGGATCTGTAAGAATAGCCCTAATGACTGATTTCATATCTCCACGGACGCCCAGCCCGTTGTCTTCAAATGTCTGAACAACGCGCAACAGGTAATCTGGTGATGGATTGGAAGTGACGAGGTATTGGATCATTCGCCGGCAAAAGAAGGGTCCAACATTGGGATGATGGAACAAATTGTCTATGGCATCATCAATGTCCTCCAGACCGGTCTGTCCATCAGGTATTGTATCCCCATAAAGCAAATATTTCGGACCTGGCTCATGCCACTGCTCGTACATGATCATGGGTTTTGTAAAATCATAAAACCTGCGACTTCCAAAAATGGCCATAGGATGATCAAAGCCTAAACCTGTGAAGACCTTTGAAAACTCGATTACTTCATCATTGGAATAGGTTGGAATTTCGTTACCGTACAAATTCTTTTTTGAAATGCCATTCGGAAGTAGTTCTATCAATCCAATAGAAAAGAGTTGCATGACCTCACGCGCATAATTTTCGTCCGGATGCTGATTGAGCGAGGTGTCTGCCTTTGGATTGTTTAAATGAGAAAGATAGAGCCCCATGGATGGATGAAAGGTGACATTATACAGCAGATCCCTGAAATTGCCAAGGGCATGTCTGTGGAGCATATCGTAATAAGATGCCAACCCTTCCCCGAAATTACCAAGGTCGCTCAGATCAGATACAACAAACAGTTGGCTGAGGTGGAAGGCTATGCGATCTCTTAAATAGTCTTCACCGGTCAGCATATTTTGCCACCACGCCATCCGAAAATAGGGAAAGGCAATCTTCCCATTCCCGGGATCTACATAGACGCAATCCAAAACCATCTGGAAGGTCGAATCAAAATCCTGCCTGGTCATTCCACATTGCCAATCCAACCATTCGGAAATACCCATATTTTGACACTGTCCGATCATTTCTAAGCCTGATCCCATCGTTGCTTGTGAAAGAAATTTTGAAGAAGCAGCAGAGTCCAGACTCATTCCCGATCCACCCACTGCATTAAAGGCTTTGCTTTCCTGGTCTTCATCACTTGCCAGGACTTGAACATCTGCGATCTGTCCCTTACCAATGTAATTGGTATAATGGTGATTGGTATCGGTCTCTATAGTTGTCAAAAATGCTGTAGACATTCCAAGGCAATCCTCGATGGATACGGTAAATACACCGCCTTGTACAATTTCAAATTCGTTTTGCAATTCGACTTCTGACTCGGAACTGTATCCAACTTGTCCGTTGAAAGCAACAATGCCACTGGAATGAATGGGGTCTGTATTATAATATTGGTCGGTGGGAATTGGGATCTGGTGGTAAGCACTTGTATTGATCACAGGATCCGTCAGTTCAATGGAAAGACCCTGTTGACAACCGTTGGCATCAGCTACCGTAACGCTATATACTCCTGATCCGAGGTTTTCCAAACTGCTTGTACCTGTGCCATGTCCCCAGGTATAGTTGTAAGGCCCGAGACCGTTCATGGTAGAAACCTGGATGCTGCCGGTAGTGCTTTCCGGACAACCAGGATTATAAGCCTTGGCTGAAATAGAATAGTTATTGCAGATGCTGTTTTCCTGGATTCCTATTTCAATTTCACTGAGCCCATAGCAAGTCCCTCCATGATTGGAATGGGCCGTGATCAGAACATACCTTGCATACTGATTTGGGAAACCATTAAATATTTGTGGAGCTTCCGTGATCGTACCGCTTGCTTCCGTTAATGTGCCCGACGTTAGAAGATTCCAGTTATCCCCGGAAAGACTAAATTCGATCTGAAAATTATTAAACCCGTCATTGGTTGATCCCAGCACATTATAATTCCAGATTCTAATTTCATCAATGATCTCTGTCTTGCCCAGGTCGATTTGAATCCAATGACCATTCCCCTGGGCAGGATTAGGATTTTGCCCGGGAAAACAAGACAGCCAGGAAGTCGATTTATGGGTATCATGTCCTTCTCCAAGACATTGACCTCGTGTGGAATGAGGCAGGGCAATGAGAAATAGAGTTATGATAGAAAATGTAAAATTCCACATAGACTTTCCGTACGAGAATGAGTGATGTTACAATTACAAGTCATCCAGGCGAATTTTGTACTCATTATATGCGTCAAAAGATCAATGATGCAGGACGAAATCGGGATTTACCCTTGCGATTTGAACAGAAAAACGAATTAATTCCTTCTTGTTTCCTGGAAGAGTGTCACGTGAGGGCCATTTTGAGGTCACCAATGGTCAAGCCTCAGTTTTGACGATTCATGATTCCGTGCCGGTCATAAGGGCAGTCCGGATTTAATTTTCTATGATGATTATTTCTCCTGTGGTTGCCGTATAGGCTTCACCTGTACTTAATTCAAGGGTGACCATGAATTGTATATTGGAATCAATCTGCGGAGCAGTATTCGGGCGGATCACATAGGGTAAATCTTCAATTTGAATCAATAAATTCTCTTTTTGGCTGACATATTCATCAATTGTAAAGTTTCGCGCGCCAATGCGCACAGATGAAATATCATTTACATTGCTTCCAGCGGGGTGGTCCGCATCATAGTCATTCACAGTCATGATATCTAGGCCGGTCAACATTTCCGTTTCAGATCCCCCATATCCCGCAGGAACAAGGGTTGCAGCCATGGCAAAATTTGCCCAGGACATGTCGTAAAAAAAAGAGTGCTCTTCAACAGATCCGTAAAGATTTACATTGGGCAGAATATGGACACCACGATAGTTTTCGAATATCACAGAAGAACCATTCGATAATAATTCAAATGAGAATGCATCACCCCTGGTATGTTGTGCTTCCAGATCAAAAACATCAAAGTACTTAGGAATCCCATCGGTCGAACATTCATTGAAGTCGTCACCACATCCCGGGAAAATGCCGATACCGAAGAACAGAATTAATACGCTATTTCGTATCAACTTTTGCCAGTGCATACGTTGTCTCGTGTTTTATTATGCGATTACTTTTTCAGTTTCACCCTCTTTTTTCCTTTCCGGGGATTTATCCGAATGGTTAAAGTTGACACTAACTCTCAGTCCTTTCAATCCAACTACTCCCTGTAAGTCTTCAATCTCAAATATTTCCGGTTCTCCGATCAAATAGTTCTCATAGGTAAGGAAGTTAACATAGTTGAGATACTCTTCCAGATCTGAAGGTTGTGTATAAATCATTACAATTTTTCCAGGCTGGGTAATGCGCTCGTCAGTACCTTTAATATGAGCCTTGTCGATTCTCTTCTTTATTATTTCATATCTGGCATTGTATGCACCGTCAATGTCAAACTGTTTTTCATCCATCCTGTACCTGATCGCAAGAGGGTTAGAATAGATCATGATCAGAGAGGCTACTTTCAATGGTACCGGTAGTTGGTCCAGGTTTTTATGATGCTCGATTTCGAGTTCACAAATTGTTTTTAACTGCCACAATCTCAGGTTGTCCAGATATAACTTGTCATAAGGAATATTGGGAGCAAGCTCTTGCCCAATGAAAATGTTGTGTTCGACTCCGTCTGTTTTGTATCGTTCGAAGTAATGGGGATAAATCTTCTGGGCCTTGACTTGTTCTTGATCCATGCGGTTTGCAATATGCAAATTGATCATTTTTACTGACTCATCGTAGTCTTTTCGTTTATCATAGATGATCTCCATTCCTTCTCCCATCATTTCGAAATAAGAGGTAATGGAAGATTCCAATTGTTCGTCACGATGGCGCATCTGCTGCAACAATGGATTGATGCTTTTACGCAGGAATTCTATTACTTCTTGTTCCATACCTGCAGCGAGATCAGAGGAAAGTTTTTCACAAATAATCCCGATTTGATACCTGATATTTTCCAATAAAGGCATACTGACCACCTCACTCATCCGATCCACTATCTTTCGCACAAGCGTCATTTGGGCTTTCAGGTCAGCTGCTATGGCGTCATTCCTGGCCTTGGATGACCCGGAAATATCCATCTGTCCATATAGGGCGGTGAGGTTGCTAAATGTAATATTGTCAAAATTGTAATTTTCACCGATAGCCTGCGCTTTCAAGGCATTTTCAGCTTCTTCATTAAATTTCCACTCAACAGAAGGATGAATGGAAGTGAATTCGTGTTGAATGACAGCCGACAACTGATTCTTCCATTCTTCCAGGTATTGTCTTATGGAGTTAATACACAAACTCTTTACTCCTTCGATCTTGTAGTGATGTGTCTTGTCAAATGCCCCGTTTTCTTTACTTGCAAATTCAAGTACTCCCAATAATTCATCTTCATGGTATAATGGGGTCATTATGTAACTTTTAATACCCTGGTCACGCAATGAGCGATAGATTCGAATGTCAAATGCTTCTTTGGGTAACAAATCGACATCCGGCGTGATAAAGTCCTTTTTCTCCTCAAATATTTTCTCTATTCCGTAAGAACACATCAAGTCCTCCCTGTTACACGAAGTACTCAATTGTAAGGCAAAGCTCTTATCATTGTCCTTTGTCTTGGCAAACTCCTTTTTGACATTGTCATACACAATGAAATTGGCCTCCACATTCGGGACATCCAATAACGTGCTCATATGGCTATTCATCATCTCCTTAAATAGAGCCTTATCCCTGTTGGCATGAGAACCAATGAGCATATTCTTCACTCTTGATAAGACTTCATCATAGCTGACGTGCGTAAAACTTCTCAATCCAAAGCCCGATACCTCCCAGGAATTTGGTGGGAATAGTTCTTTCCAAAGTTCGAGGTTTTCATAATCGTCCTTTAATCTGGACAGGATTGCATTGTCGATTGCGGGAGCTTCTCCAATGGGTTCAATCATTATAAAATCCGCGTTATAGGTCGACTTATAATATTTGATAATTCCCCGTGAATCTTCCACTTCATACACCGGAGGGACATTGGACTGAATACTGATACCGTAATGTTTCATCAGGATAAATGTGCACATATAGATGTACATCATATCCGGATCAACGTCCTCAAATTCTTTTGAAGGCAGCTCACTAATCAAGCCAAATATTGATTGAAACCGATCCGTTGCATACAGAATTTGCATGGAAAGCGGAGGTACGGCAACCTTGATTTCATTCTTCAATAAAGGTCTGGGGAATAAAACGCTTAACAGGGATGCGATTTCATCTTTGTACAGCTTGGTTTCATTTAAATCATGCAGACCTTTCCTTAAAATGTCTTTATTATTCAGACTTTCCAGTATATCCCGTGCCGTGACACCGTCAACTCCTTCATTGACTGAAGCACTATTTTCAAGTTGACTGATCAACTTATCAAAGCCGAGTTTAATAACGAAAGGTTTTTCTAATGCCTGCATTTCAGTTCTTTTATCCATACTTTTAATATTTAGGAACCTTTAGGAGATGTGTACCTTCTAAACAGATAAAAAGAGTAAAAAGTTAACTATACAACAGCCGTTTTAACATATAATTGATAGTTTCAAAGTACAAAGAATACGCCATTCACAACAAAGTCTCTGAAAAATGACCCAAATAACTGCTATTGATAAGATTTCATCACCATCGACTTCTTCGATAACAGCTCTTGCCCGTGACCATATTGAGCGCTTCTTCAATGATTCGAAATTTGCATATCATTCTTTGGGACATACACTGAATGTTTTAAACGATGTCACTGATATTGCAAAGATGGAAGAAGTAAGCGAACATGAGCTTGAACTCCTGCAATTGGCCGCTCTTTTTCATGACACGGGTTATGAGAAAAACCCTGCCCTCCACGAGGAAATAAGTGCTCAGAATGCGGAAAGCTTTTTATCATCTCAAGGTTATTCCAAAGAGGATATTTCGCAAATCAAATCTTTGATCCTGGCCACGCACATGACTTCAATACCGGAAAATGGTCTTGAGCGTATTATAAAAGATGCGGATTTGGCACATCTGGGTAAGTCGTCCTTTAGCAAAAACTCCAAGTTGTTAAAATTAGAAAAGGAGCAAATACAAGATGAAGAATTTACAAGGAAGGAATGGCTCAAAGAAAACATGGATTTTCTTCAGGGTCACTCGTGGCAGACAAAAGGTGCCAAGAAGCTCTATAACAAAAAGAAGAAAGAAAATATAGCCGGATTAAAGGAGGAGCTCAAATCAATTCAAAAGGCTGAAGCTGCCTTGCGGCCTGAGAAGGGAGTAGAAACGATGTACAGGGTTGCATTGCGTAATCATAATCAATTGAGCAAGATTGCCGATAACAAGGCTAATATCATGTTATCAATCACAGCAATTATGCTTTCCTTGATTCTGTCATCGCTTGCACCTAAAATCGATGCCAATCCAAGACTACTGATTCCGACCATCATCATCATTGTAGTGAACCTGATCACTATGTTTTTTGCTATCCTGGCGACACGTCCTAAGGTAAGTTCGGCACCGTACAGTCGGGAAGGGTTCTTGGATAATAAGATCAACATTTTGTTTTTCGGCAATTTTTATAAAATTCCACTCGAGGAATTTGAGTGGGGGATGAACCAACTTATGGAAGATAGAAAGTTGCTCTATGGCTCTCTCTCCAAGGATCTTTATTTCCTGGGAAAGGTCCTTGCGAAAAAGTATATCTTTCTCCAGTATGCTTATGTCGTCTTCATGGGAGGATTGATCATTTCGACGATAGCTTTTGTATGGGCATTCTGGACGTAAGTTGAAGAAAAATGGAGTGATACGATCCAATGATATGGTAAGAATTACTCACACTGCGTGTTTCATTGAAAGATAATCGGAGGCACTTTATGTATGAAAAGAGACTTTTATCCATTCAGATTTGAAATCTTTTTTGCTACTCAATTGCTTATCCTATTTGGCTCCCTGATTGTTCCCCCTTTATTATTTCAGCAACACGTCCTACCAATATTGTATTTAACCAATATTGCTTCAGGAGTCTTTTTGATTTCGAAGAATAAAAAATTGATGTTGTTCCTGATCTTTTTGTTCGCGATCGCCTTAATAGCATTTGGAAGATCTCTTCTGGTGACTCGTGATACCGCCGATGTACACGATCATCTCAGACTTGGGACTTATTTTGTTTTCTACATAATCGTCACATTCAATATTATCAACCAGGTATGGAATGCCCAATATGTAAACAAAAATGTGATCATCGGACTTATGAGCGGGTACATGTGTCTGGGGCTCTTATGTTTTTTCATTTTTATGGGTATTAAAATGACGTCTCCAGGTTCGTTTCAGGGAGTACTTCTCGAAGGACAAAATTTCAGTGGCCGAATCGATTCTCTTTTATACTATAGTTATATAACACTGCTTACCATAGGATATGGAGAGATTATCCCTATTACACCCGTCGCTCAAAAAGCGGCGATTCTAACAGGACTTATCGGTCAATTTTATCTCGTTATTATCACAGCAGTGGTAGTGGAGAAATACATCATTCACAAAATGAATATACCAAAGTGACAGGAAAAAGGATTATTCGGTGGGCTCCTTTACCCTGAATAAGACACTATACAAGACGGGGATCAGGACGAGAGTGATCACAGTTCCGAACAATAGGCCAAACATTATAGAAACTGCCATTGGCTCCCACATCAGCCCTCCACCAAGGTATAGGGGGATCAATCCCAGGATGGTAGTAAATGTAGTGAGCAGGATCGGTCTGAATCTTTGCTTGCCTGCCTCCTGTATGGCGTAGAGTCCTTCCTTACCTGCCTCCTGTTCAATCTCAATTCGGTCCAGCAGGACTATAGCATTGTTGATAATGATTCCTGCCAGTGAAATGATTCCCAGAAAGGCCATGAATCCAAAACTGGAACGAAGAATCAACAATCCCAGGATAACACCGATGAGACCCAGGGGTATCGTCAATAAGACCATTGCCATTTTTCTGAATGAGTTAAATTGAATAATCAGTAACATTATGATAATGAACCCACACATGGGGAGCCAGGCAATCACAGCTCCCATGTTTTCTGCTGTATTCTTGTCTTCACCGGCTTTTTCGAAGGTGTAGCGCTCCGGCCAGTTCATCGAGGATTCTATAAGCAACGGATCGAACTGACCCATGATTCGAGCGGCATTAGCCCCTTCGGTAATCTCACTTGAAATGGTAATTGTTCTGAACAAGTCTTTCCTGCGGATCATAGGTAATTGCCATTCAGGTCTGATTTCTGCTACTTGGATGAGCGGCACATTGGCTCCTGTACTCTGTGCGAATATATTGATGCTTCCCAGGCTGTTTACACTCAGTTCCTCACCCTCCAGATTGCGGAGAATAATCGGCAGATTGTCTTCTCCTTCACGGAAGTCACCCGTACGTCTCCCGCCAAGTCCTGCCTGAAGGGATATGGCAATGTCCTCATTGGTCAATCCGGATCTTTGTGCCTTGTCCTGGTCAATATCGATCACGATCTTTTTGATTTTTGGCCCCCAATTATCTTTGACATTGGTCGTTCCGGGAATTCCCTTCAATTTCCGCTTTAAATCATCGGCAATGAGATACAGCTGGTCAGGATCAGGACCACTTACCTGGATTTCGATGGGTGTGCCTCCTCCTCCCGAGCTGAGCCGGCTCACTTTGATATCGGCATCCGGAAAT
>JANQHF010000016.1 GCA_028282725.1 Saprospiraceae bacterium | reverse complement strand
CTTTAACTTTCTCCTTGAATGCCATCGTAATATTGGTTGTAAGTTCAACATAACCAACTACTTACGCATGGCATTTATTTTTTTTGTCCTGTACTCAGATCATTTATTAGTGCTGCTATTTTCAATAATATAAACATTTTATAGCGTTATTGACAAAATCAGTAATAATAGCTATGGACCATTTTTAATTATAGCCCATTTAGTAAAAAATCCGTATGCAATAGTTGACGCTTCGCTGAATCGATGGACTAATTGATGATCGGACCTTGAATTCGGTATAATCCTGAACAAGCAGGATTTCAGAATATGAATGAATGAATGGCAAAGGAACAGATAGAATCAAACAACTCTACAGGGATCATCGGGACGCCTTTCTGAAATGGATCAGGTTTCATTATCGATGTGAAGAAGATGATGCCCTTGACATATTTCAGGATGCCATCATTATCTGTTACAGACAAATGGAATCAGGAAAAATCGACGACCTCAAGGTCAAGGATTCGACTTATTTATATGGCATTGCGAAAAACCTGATCCGAAAACGACAAGTCAAACAAAAAAGAGAAGCTGAATATGTCAACAGTGAAAAGACGAGCCTTCAAAGTGTGGATTTATCCATTTACAAGAAGCACAATGATGACCACATTCATTTCATTCTTAAGAAAGCTTTCAGTGGAATGGGAACCAAATGTCGAGAGCTGCTCACTCTGATTTACTATTACAACTATAGTACTGAAGCAATCAAAGACAGGATGAATTATAATTCTGTGGAAGTCGTAAGAAGCCGAAAACTAAAATGTCTGAATGTGCTTAGAGAAGTATTGAAGTCAGAAAATGTAAAGAACGAGTCATGAGTGCAGATAGAAATTACGATGCCGAATTGATTCAAAAATCGCTGTTCGGAAATTTGACAAATGAAGAACGAATAGACTTTGAGAGAAATAGTGTTCATGATTCCTTTCAAAAGGAGATAAAGTTTCAAAAAGAGATGTTGTCGATCATACATAACGAGGAACATGAGCGTCTGAAAAAAGTCCTCAGGGAAGAAGAGAAAAAAATAGTTTCAGAGTCAACCGGCATTTCAAAAGGAAGAATATTCAAATTGATCTCCTGGAAGACGACGGTTGCTGCTGCAACAGTTGCGATTTTAATTGGTGCTTTCTATCTCTTACAGCCAAAATCACAATCAGAAAAATTATACGCACAATATTTCAACATATATCCCAATCTAATTGAAGTCACTTCACGAGGTTCTGATGTAACTACAGATAGACAGGAGGTATTCAATTTGTATGACGCCGGTGATCATATGGGAGCAATCGACTTATATCAAGAATCAAACAGCTTAAAGGGGGACCCGGACATATCATTTTACATTGCATTATCTATGATGACTACCGGTGACTTTGATACTGCGAAACTTATTTTAGATCAATTGGCAACCAATATTAATCACAATTTTTTACCACAAATAAAATGGTATCTGGCATTGATCCATATTCGATATGGTGACCAAAGTACGGCTCAAAAATTACTCTCAGATATTGCAGAAGATCCAGGACATTATAAAAATGAAGAAGCACGAGAAATTCTTGATTTGATTGACAAATAGTATATCTCAGAAGTTTTCAGAAAAATAAATTTCTTTCATGATTTAATACCAGATTTCAGAAAGCTATGCCCGGGATTGAGATTCATCCTTCAGCATATCTACAATGCTCATTCCCTTGTGATAAAAATCACGTATCGTACCCGGTGCTATTTTTTTATCCGATTGATAGAAAATCAGGTAATGGTTGACTCCTTCCAGCGACCAATTATATTCGACATTAAAAAAGCGGATCAGATCATCTGGTACAAGGTCCTTCATCATTTCCGGGTAATCCGATTGAATGAGAAAGTTTTTGGAAAACTTTGGATTTATTTCAAATTCAATGTCTTTGACCAGACCCAGGAATTTTCCAATTCTATGAAAGAAATACTCTGGTCTGATAATAAAAGGAGGTAAACCGAGCTGTTTGGAATCCATAAAAAACACGGTCTGAGCATGGGTGGACGATGTTTTACCATGCTGTATCGAGTATTGATAATCAAAAATAGCGCGGCTGGAGACCAGCCAATCGTCCTCCAGGGTCATTAAATTGGAAATCTTTCTACCATGACCTTTTGTAAATAGTTGAAAGGCTCCCAATTTTTTTCTCAAGCTAAACTCGTCCCTCCTACTGTACTTTAAACCCAATTGATGGGCCAGAGCCCTCATTTGGGCAGCCCTCTTATTTCCGAATAGATCAAAAATCATGACAGCCAGCCTATTACAAAATCATTGGTTCTCTGGTACAATCTCAATTTTTACCTTGGGTAATTCCCGGTTCAAGCGTATTGCTTCATTATGAAATTCATGATCGGCATTAGAAAGAATTGGTTGAAGCGCCGCTTCGGATTTTTTTAGTTCGTCAATTTTCAAGTAGGCCAAAGCGAGGTACCACTCCATAGCTTCATGAAACCGGTGATCGGCATCGACCACAAAATTCTCGAGAATGTTAACAGCAGGAGTTTCATTGTCGAGTTGTAGATAGGCTAGTGCCACATAGAATATCTGATCGGAAGTCTTTTCGGATTGAACAGCGCTGTCATAATCTCTTTGTTCATAATACCTGGAAGCTGAAGAAACTTCCTCCTGCTCATCTTCTGTCACAGGATCTAAGAGATTGGGATAATCCTCGTAATACTCATGAAATAATTCCTGCGGGGAGGGCACAAATTCTTCACGACTTGAAATCATCATTACGACAAGCATCACCACGATGATGATGGTTCCGATCACAATATTCCGGATAAGATTAATCTTTTGCATTGCTTACACTGCGCGGTTCATATTTACGATAAAAATATTGTTTCCATCAATTTTGTTGGGAGTCAGCGTTCAAGTGGCACTCACTTGGCAGCTAAACGTCACCTGACTTTAAGTCGTCACCCTACTTTAAGCTGTCACCCTACTTTAAGTCGTCACCTTACTTTAAGCTGTCACCCTACTTTAAGTTATCACCTGCCTTTAAGTAAGGGTGCCGATCTTCAACAAATGCATGAATGACTGAATTATAACTTGTTGGAATTCAAATACTTACCAGTCTATTTTAACCTCGATCGTTCAATGATCATCCAAGCGCGACATCAAGAGTCATCATGATTGCAAACCCGATCAGACAGGCATAAGTAACCAAATCCGCATTCCCCCTCCTGTGCGCTTCAGGGATCAATTCTTCTATCACAACAAATACCATGGCACCTGCTGCAAAAGATAAGGCATAAGGCAAGACTGACTGAACGGAAAGCACAAGGACTGCACCAAGGACAGCCGCAATCGGTTCGACAGCTGCCGAAAGCTGTCCCCAGAAAAAGGCCATTCTCCGACTCATACCCTCTCTTCTCAGAGGCAAAGACACTGCCGATCCCTCCGGGAAGTTTTGAAGCCCGATTCCTATTGCTAGTGCTATCGCAGCTCCCAGGGTAGCTGATTCTAATCCATAGGCAACCGCTCCAAATGCCACACCGATAGCCAAGCCTTCCGGAATATTATGCAGTGTGATGGCAAGGACCAGTAAAATTTGTCTTTTCCATTCAGTGGGTATTCCTTCAGCATCTTTCATTGCAAAATTAGGATGGAGGTGTGGTAGAATTTTGTCGATTAGTGCAAGAGTTACTCCTCCTGATAAGAATCCGATCAGAGCCGGGATCCAGGAGGGCAATGTAAAAAGCTGTTCACTCAATTCTATGGCCGGGCCAGTAGAGACCAGTAGCTGGCAGCGAGCATAATGCCAGATGCAAATCCCATCATCCCGTCCAGGACTTTCTGATTGACGTTTTTGAAAAAGAAAACAAAAGCTGCACCAATAGCCGTCACACCCCATGTGAACAGAGTCGCAATAAAGGCCTGCCACAAGGGTGAGATTTCTAAAAACCAATTGCTCATATTCTGCCACATTGTTAGCCTGTTTAGGTGCATACCAAAAGTAAGTGTTTAAATATTGAGTCACGGGTTTCAATGATTCAATCACCGTTTATCAGGAATGTCACGCGTGATCGTTTCATTCTTTATCGTCACCACCTTATATTGGGTTGAAACAAAAACGAATCCCTTATGAAAGTGACCTTCTGGGGTTGCCGTGGATCATTACCTGCAAGTTACTCGGGTAGCCAAACCAAACATAAGGTTAAAAGAGTACTGGAACTTGCCATCGACCATGGATTGCAAAATCATACTCAAATCGACAATTTCATCCGGCTGTTGCCATTTGATCTTCAATCCGGTTACGGAACCAATACCCCTTGTGTCCAGGTTGACGGAGGAGAAGAGATCGTAATATGCGATGCCGGTTCGGGAATTCGAGACCTGGGACAGATGCTGGTCGGAATGGGCAAGAATATACCCCGAAAGATTCACATTTTGATGTCTCATTTGCATTGGGATCACATCCAGGGATTTCCATTTTTTGTACCCGCTTACATACAGGGAGTGCACATCAATATTTATGGGTGTCACGACAATGTTGAAGAAACATTCGTGAGGCAACAACGGACACCAACCTTCCCGGTGGCATTACGGGATATGGGCTCGCATATAGAGTTTCACACGCTTGATCCTTCCAAGTCATATTCAATCGGTGGTATGGAAGTATCCATTATCGAACAACCCCATCCCGGTACATCATATGGATTCCGTTTTGTGCAGGACAATAAGAAGACAATTTACAGCACCGATGCAGAACATTCGGATGATGCCCAATCCCCGGATTATCCTTTTTTAAAGTTTATTGAAGCAGCTGACCTTTTGATCTTTGATGCCCAATTCAATCTCGCCGACCATTTATTCACCAAACAAAACTGGGGACACTCCAGCAATTTGATCGCAGTCGAACTGGCCGTACGAGCAGGGGTGAAAAAACTATGTCTCTTTCACAGCGAACACTCCTTTAATGACGAGGAGTTACACAAATTTGAGTTGGATACAAAGCGATACTTAAAGATTTACAATGAGCACGCCATATTGGATATAGTGCTTGCACACGATGGCTTATCGATAGATATTTAGACTCCTTTGTAAATAATGGAAAGGATTGTAATATCGTCTGATTGCTCGGCTTCACCTCTGAATGCTGTGACATCATCGAGAATGGCATCCACCGCATCTTTTGAATTGTGTTTTCCATTTTGACTAAATAACTCATCGAGACGCTCATTTGAATATTGGGTCTGGTTGACATCCATGGCTTCTGTTATCCCGTCAGTGAACAGCACAATCTGCTCATTTTGTTTCATCACAACTTCGTCCTGCCCGTATTCAAAATCCTCTACTGCTCCCAGTACGGGCCCGTGTAATTGATCCAGCTTTGTCAACTGTCCGTTAGCAGAAATATATAATGGCGGGTTATGTCCGGCATTACAATAACTCAATTTCCCTGATTGAATATCCAATAAGCACAAAAAGTAGGTTACGAACATCGAAGACTCATTTTCCTTACTCAACTCTTTGTTCACTTCGGTAAGGATCTGACCGGGCAAGGCAGAATAGTTTGCGTTGGTTTTGACCAGGGTCTTGGTGACAGCCATAAATAAGGCTGCCGGCACACCCTTGTCTGAAACATCACCGATCCCAAAAATCAAGTGGTCATCATCGATTTTGAAAAAATCATAGAGATCGCCGCCAACTTCCCTGGCAGGTTGAAGGGCCGCATACAGGTCTACTCCCTGGATATCCGGAAAATGAGAGGGTATCATACTCATCTGAATTTCTCTGCCCACGTCAAGTTCGGTTTTCATCCGTTCATTATGTTTGGCAATGATGGCATTCAAAGAAGCCAATTCGACATTTTGCTTTTCGATTTGGGCATTTTTATCTGCCAAAACCAACTTGGAGCGTCTTTCCTGTTTGAAATTTCTGTGTATGAAAAAAGCAATAAGAGCAAGAGAAAAGGCTCCTAGCAGGAGAAGGTTGCGCACGTTGCGAGCCTGTCGCATTTGTCTCTCGGTTCTCAATTTTTCGTTTTCAGCCCGGGTTTCGAGGAACTGGACCTGCATTTGTTTTAAGCTGAGCTCTTCAACTAACCGTACATTTTCTTCACCATATTGATTGATGTCTTCTGTCAACTGATTCAATGTGTCCATCAATTTTTGATTATTGGCTTCCTGTCTTTGGGCCCTTAAAAGAGCTATTCGTTTGAGCATGGCTTCTTCATTGGCCTCCGCCTTCAATCGTTGTTTTTCCTTCTCACTTTTCTCATCGTAAAAGGTCTGATACAGTTGATAGTATTTTTTAGTATTAGGTATATCACCTGCAGCCTGGTAGGTTTCAGAAAGCATCAGGTAACAACTTGCCATTTCATCAGTATTACTCAGTTGCTTGGCAAGAGACAACGCTTCTTTCAGCAGAACCAAAGATTCGGAAAAGCGGTCCAGATTGTTTTGGGAAACAGAGATATTCTTGATCGCCGCGATAATTCCTTCTTTGCTGTCAAAGGATCTTCGGGCTGCAAGTGTTTTTTGAAAAAAGACAATGGATTCCTCATATTTCCGGACATCTGCGTACAACATACCCAGGTTATTATGAATCATTGCCAGCCCGTTTTCGTTGTTCAACTTTTGATTTAACTCCAGGGACCGTTCATAATGTTCTATAGCCCTGGGATAATCGTTGTGTTCCCAATATAGATAGGCTACCGCATTCATGTGTCTGGAGGCCTCCATCCAATTTTCTTCTGCCATTTCCGACTCATAGGATTTCAGGAGTCTTTCCACCTGGGCTTTGTCATTTCGCGACAAGGGTTGCACCTGTGCCATAACTTCGTGCCATCCGAAAGAGACAATAAGAATGCCGAGAAACATCAGCCTGCACCAACTGTAAGAAAGGGTTTTCATGCTTTGGTTACTGCGCCGTTTTGAATTTGACTTCTTTGGAAGACTCATTGCCTACCATATCTATCGCTCGAATAGAAAGCGTATAATCCGTGCCTTTGCGCAAATTTCCAATGGGTCGTGTATACAGACGTTCTTTACTCCCATTAATCGAATAGTAGATCTTGTCATTGCCGACGATCTCATCTGTTGCAGCCAGGAAGATATTGACATAAGGTGGATACACCTGCAGCCCGTCCTGCGTGCTCACTGCCGCCGTACTGAAATTCTCATAGATGGACGGTGGAGCAGCATCAACAAAGACTGTCGTTTTACCCAGGTTGCGGTTGTTTACATTATCATATCCAAACATCTCAATCTCATGCTGACCTGATGTCGATATGGTAATAGGTTGATCATATACCGTCTCTGCTGCTGCATCATCGATACTCGTGGTCAGATACTGAAGTCCCGATTCTCCGTCCCTTCCTTGTACAATAATCTCTGTTTTTGGACTGATATATTGAACTCCTGCTGCTTCAAAAAATGGACCTCTGATTCGATGTGTGATCCGTGGACCGGTAAGATCAAGGTATACCAGGGAGATATTATGCTTGTAAGACTCAGATCCTGAAGGCTGGTTAGAGAGGCGATCCACGGAGTAGTAGCGGATCCTGTGTTCTCCGGGAATACTGGGTAGATAAAAAGGTTGGTCATAAACCTTGAAATCTTCCTGGTCGATGGAATACAGGATTTCCTTGACACCAATTTTATTGTCGACAGCGGTTAATTTCATTTTTGTCCGTCCGGAAAAATAGATTTTATCATCGACAACGAATCTGTCTCCCAGAATATCGGAGGCAGTCAATGGTGCCGTCTTGTCAAAATATAATTCATATCGAAACCTCCCAGTTTCATTGTCTACATTGTCTACTGCATAATATTCAAGAGTGTGATCTCCATCGTCCAAATATGAGAACCTGACATCATTTCCATTATAAGGCTTGAACTCTTCATCATCAAAACGATAATAGATCTGAGCCAAGCCGGACAACTCATCAGTAGCTGTAAAGTATATCTTCGATGTAGAAGCAATTACATTCTGATCGGCAAAACCATTAATATTATGAGTGACTGAAGGTGGAGTTAAATCTACGATGAATGTGCTGACTCGATCTTCTTCCTTGTTGCCTACCCTATCTACCCCATAATAAGTCAGCGTGTGTTCACCCTCGGTTGATACTGAGATTTCGGAGATCACACTTTGCAAGTCGGAGTTATCCAGGCTATAATTCAGAATTTCAAGTCCGGATAATTGATCTGAGGAAGTTATGGAAATCGAAAGATTCGGACCGAAGTATTGTACCCCTCCTGATCGATGTCTTTCAGTATTTAAAAATGAAATCGCACTCACAGGCCCAGAGCCATCAGCTATGATAGGCATTACCACTTCCACAAGTGGTGAGGCAATTTTTTTGGTATTCCTGTCCACTGCATATCGCGTACGGATAAAATTAGGTCCTTCTGTATCAAGATATATGGGATTGGAATGCTCCGGGTTGGTACTTTTGAGCAAATGTCCCTGGGCATCAGGGTATGGAGAGATACTCAAATAGACCGGTAAATTCTTGTTCCAGTAAATGGTGCCATCCTCGGCAATATATTCTTTTTCAGCATATTTGATCTCCTGAGCTTCCATTTTTATAAGACTAAAGGAAGAGAAGAGACAAAGGATCACATAAGGGAAATTGAAGTTCATAACAGGTTGATTTATCGAATTATTCTATAACTAATTTACACAAAATGGGATTGGAATAATGTTAAAGAAGCAGATTGAAGAGACGAATGGAATAGCGAATATTGAAATTCTGCCTACTATAAGACAGATTTTTTGATAACCAGGTAATTGCGACCATCGATCCTGGAATAATTGATATCATCAGCCAGATTTCTCATGATATGAATACCCAATCCTCCACCTTCTATTAGCTCAAGTGGGTGATTCAGATCAGGTTGAGGAATCATAAGGGGATTGAAAGGCCGTCCATCATCGACAAATTTCATTTCAAGGATATTCTTATGGATTATATATTCAATGTCAATGGTATGGATTTCCTGCGACTTGAAGCCGTACTGAATGATATTGGATAGGACCTCGTCGATGACAATACTCATTTTTTGAATCAACGCATCCTCTACCTGGTAATTTCCGATAAAGGTCAAAAATGAGCGGTGGGCATGACCGATTTCATTGAGTCTGTTGCGAATAGAAATTGTCATGAATCAAAAGCCGGAAAGTGCCTCACTTTCTGATTGAAATATGGGAAATATCATATGGAAGCCTGAAATTTCAAACACCTCTTTCACGGTATCATTCAATCCACACAGTCTGATTTCTCCCTCCTTATTCTTCATCAGTTTATTAGCAGAGAGCAGGACTCTCAGACCCGCACTTGAAATATAATTTAAATCATCCAGGTTGATGATCAATTTCTTGTTACCACCCATAATCAGCTGATCAATTCGCGTTTCTGCCTGTCCGGAGGTATTTGCATTCATTTCGCCTTTAAGGGAAATTACCTTAATACTGTCTCTTGTATGGGTTGTGAATTCCATCATTTTAAATACTGGTCCATGGTTGAAATTACAAAAAACAAGCCGAAGCCTGCTTTAGTCTTAGGACTACCTCAGGGCATTCTAAGGCCAAATCTCACAATTTTCCTGAATGTTGATAATGATGATTTTGAGATTCGTGCAGGGTGATCATGAGCGGTTTTTGATCCTTTGAATAATATCAATTAAGATATTCTTCTGCAATTTCTGATTCGGAAGCCATACACCACCCGAATAATGGAAATGAATACCAAATTACATATTGCATACTTCACAAGAAGTGCAAATAATCATTTCACAAGACGTATTCTGCGATATATCAATATAAACAAATGTAACATTTGCGAAATTTCCTATTTATTCATAGATCATTGCATTGCGTTGTCCTTTGAATGTTTTTGGAATCTAAATTATCAACCCTTATGCATACAAAATTTTTGACGGCAACACTTATAAGGACCATAGTGGGTCTCGCTATGGGCTTCCTCATCTTCGGTCTTGCCCTGGCAGCCTGCATACAGGAGAATGCTTCGGCGAATGAAACACAAAATATGTTGTGGCTTGTTCTCGGGCATATTGCCTTTGCCGTCTTGCTCACTATCATCTTTCAAAGATGGGCAGGAATCAAGACGGCTGGAACCGGTGCAAAGGCAGGCGCAATTATTTCCCTGCTTTTCGCTATTGCTTACAACTGGATCTATCCCGGAACTACCGATCTTTTTCCCGGTGGCCTTGTCGCAACCATTATCGATGCCCTTGGTGTCATGATCATATGGTCAATAACCGGAGCAGCCATAGGTTGGGCCCTGGGACGAGGAGAAGCATGATCACGAGAATCCTCTTTATGAGTTTACTTTAGCACGAGCCTTCTTATGTGGGCTGATAACGTGTACATAAACGGATATAACGACCAAAATCAGGAAGATCAGACCAGTAACAATGTCCGTTGTAAAAGGCTGAATGTCCCATCCGGCTTTTTGTACCCAATAGTGAATAAATGAACTGGGAAGATCATGTTCACCGAGTGTTCTTTTGATATCCCATTGCCAATCCGTCAAAAAGCAATATCCCAATCCATATCGAAGACCTAAGACCAGCCAGGAAATCACAGTCATACCAAAAACCCACATATGAAGGGTTCTCGTCTCGGACCAGATCCAACCAAAGAGATTGATGGCTATCACCAGGAAATGGCCAAAACTCAGCAAGTAGTCGAGAAATAGAAACATGGTCAGTATCAATAGGCTCTGATGAGGATCACCAAAATCGCGTAGAATAAAACTGTATAACCAATTACCCCGGCGGCAAAAGAACCTGTATCAGACAACAATGCACTTCGTTTTTTCTTAAGATCAATATTTAATTGATAACCCGTTTTTCTGATCATGGTTATGCCGACATCGTCCAATTGGTTGTTCTTTATAAATCGTCCGGGATCGCTTACAGCTTTGGTAAGAGATTCTTCAGTCACAATGATGTCCTTCCAAACATAAGCCATCAAATCTTCTTTCGTAATCACGTCATTCACATTTTCTGGCAATATTGCAAATGAAGACCTGAGCCGGTATGCTAATAATATGATCTTGCCCCTGTTGGTCTCAATATTTCCTTGCCCGGCATCAAACATTTTTGGTTCGAAGTATCCCTCTTGATGAAAGCCATTCTTTATCCAGTTCAGATTCATTTCACATTTGTTTCAGGTTTCCTTCATGTATGACCGGGAGAATTAGTGAGATTTATTGCTCCATTGAGAATATACAAAAGATGGATCGAACTAAAAAAATTATTAGCTGGGCGCTCAGAATTCTTGTAACAGCAGGGTTTATCATGGCCTCTCTCGGAAAACTCACACAGAATCCTCAGGTCATTGCAATGTTTCAGGATTGGGGATACCCTGATCATATCTATTTAATCATTGGTGTAGCAGATTTGTTGCTCGCAATATTTTTACTCCTTTCCAGGTTGCTAAAATTTGCAATTGGAGGTTTGCTTGTAATTATGATAGGGACGGCAATCACACTTATTGTTCATGATCCCATGCAGCAATTGATCAGGCCAGCATTATTATCAACTTTCCTCCCAGCAATATATTTTCTGAATTTTAAAACTTCCATATAGCGAGTATTTAACAGTATTTTGCACTTCGATACATGGCATTGATCAATAGAATATCATCAAATGAATCGAATATGAAAAAGATCATCATACTCTGCTTCTATTTGCTGGCTAGTTCAATTTGGGCTCAAAATGTTACAGGGATTCCCGAGGATGTACAGGAGAGCATTGAGAAAAGAATTAAAAATGGACTGACCCCAAGTATTGCCATTGGCATTATTGATGAAAATGGGCCTCAGTATTATATGTATGGCAAAAGAGCGAACAATGGTACCAAAGTAGACGAACATACTATTTATGAAATTGGAAGTATTTCAAAAGCTTTTACAGGAATACTTTTAGCAGACGCCTCATTAAAAGGATATGTTTCTATAGATGATCCTGTCGAAAATCATTTACCCGATTATGTAACCATACCTTCTTGCAGTAACAAGAAAATAACACTTGGGCACTTATCGGATCACACCTCGGCATTGACTCGATTACCTGACAATATGAGTCCTTCAGACCTTTCCAACCCATACGCCGATTATACGGTAAAACAGATGTACGACTTCCTGTCAAGTCATGAACTTCGACGTGATATAGGTGAAGAATATGAATATTCCAATTTAGCTCAAGGTTTACTGGGACATACGCTGGCCCTAATAGAAGACAAATCTTACGAGGAATTAATGGTAAAAGTCATTGCTGATGAATTAGGTATGTCGGAAACGAAAATTACCTTAAGCAAACAAATGCAAAAAAATATGGCTCAAGGTCATAGCAATGGTATGGAGGTGTCTAACTGGGACTTACCCACTCTTGCAGGTGCAGGAGCAATCAGAAGTTCAGTACATGACATGTTAATTTTTCTGGCTGCAAATTTAGGACTGAAAGATTCAAATATTTCAAAAGCCATGCAGCTTTCACATCAACAAAGACACAATAAAGCCGGGATGGGTGTAGGACTGGGATGGCATATTAAGAAAGGAAAAGAAGGAGCTGTTATCTGGCATAACGGGGGGACAGGGGGGTTCAGAACATTTACAGGCTTTGTGAAGGAGACTGGAAAGGGTGTAGTCGTATTGACTAACTCAACTGATGGGTCGGATGATATTGGATTCAGATTACTTGACTCTTCCTCTAAATTAAAAACTGTCAAAGAAAGTGCTGCTTTAATTCTGAAATCGACAATAGAAAAAGAAGGGTATGAAGTGGCCATTAAAAAATACAAAAAATTAGAAAGAGAGAAGAGAGCTGATTACAATTTCAGTGAGTCTATGATAAACAAATTGGGTTATGAATACTTAAATAAAGGTGCGCTCGAAGAGGCAATGGCCATCTTTAAATTGAATATTTCATCATTCCCTAAATCATCTAATGCCTATGACAGTTATGCTGAATCATTGAAAGCAGCCTCTGTTGCGAATTATAAAAAATCACTTGAACTTTACCCGGGAAACACAAATGCCATCGACAAGCTGAATGAAATGGGAGAGGATTATAAGGAAGAAGAAATCACGGTATCGGGAGAAATTCTTCAAAAATATGTTGGAAAATATCAGTTGGCCCCCGATTTCCACATCGAGATAACCTTAGAGAAAAGTCGTTTATTCGCCCAGGCAACTGCTCAACCACGGTTTGAACTTTTTCCAAAAAACGAATTGGAATTTTATCTAAAAGTTGTCGATGCCCAAATCAAATTCAATGTTGACAAAGAGGGAGAAGCTGTGAGCCTGGCTTTGTTTCAAAATGGCCAGGTAATGCCTGGTCCAAAGGTAGAATAGATTTATCTTCCTTTTTACTATTAAATAGAGGTGCGGCAATTATTTTTCCCGATTGTCCCTACATCGTTTTGAACGATGTACATCATATTATTAGCTGATTAAGATCACCTCAAAATTCTGGAATTTGAAAGTTCTTGGCTGTAATTTAAAATGACATTAAAATTTAGTCAACATCACTCAAAACAAGAATCATTATGACTTGGAAGAAATCATTCTTTTTCATGGTAGTGTTTTTTTTGATTTATAACTGCAGTCCATCAAAATATCTCGTGGTGGATAAAAGTCGAACACTGAAGACCAACGATATATCTAGCTTTCACACTTCCTTGTCAGTGACTGTCGGATGGATCCCTTACCAGGATCAGAAAGTGATCCAAACAGGAAAAAATGAATGGAAAGTTGTGAAAAGTGAGGAGGAAGAGGGCAGTTCACTTCCTATGCTGGTCATTAGTTATCCGGAGACTCAAGATTCACTTCTGTTGACTATGGCAACCGAAAATGAAGTTTTGGGTAAATTGATCAAACATAGTCTGATGACTCAAGAACAAATATCAACACCATATACTGACTTCTTTGAAAGAGCCAAATGCCAAAAGTGTCATCCTGAACATATCAAGATCCCATTCGAATAATAATGCGAACAATCGAGTAATGCAATTTACGCAGGATCCGGGGCACAAAAAGAGCAAGGTGTAATCAGTATTAATGGCGTATGGCCGAATTGGATGGCGTGTTAGTCTACGACCCCACCGGGTTCTTTTATAATTGTGATGGGTTTTTTATTTCCGATAGAAGGGCGTTTTCGAATTTTATGTACTACTCCCCATTTCAATTTTGGTTTTTTACGGTTAGCGCTAATGCTTCTATCTGGTGTACATGTCTGTTTGTATGGCTGATGGTAGTAAGGACAATCTGATGCAAATCGCGAACATTCCTG
>JANQHF010000006.1 GCA_028282725.1 Saprospiraceae bacterium | reverse complement strand
TTTTTGGCATTGAAGAGATTCCACAGCTCCGGGCGTTGATTTTTGGGGTCCCACTGCCCAAACTCATCCCTGTGTGAAAAAAACCGCTCTTTTGCTCTTGCCTTTTCTTCATCCCTGCGTGCTCCTCCCATGGCCGCATCGTATTTTCCTTTCTCCAGTTCGTCCAGCAAGACGGCAATCTGAAGCATATTCCGGCTGGCATTGACCCCCTTTTCTTCGGTCACCATTCCCGAATCGATCGCATCCTGAACGGAGCCGACGATCAACTTGACACCCAGTTTTTTGACGAGGTCATCCCTGTACACGATGGTCTCTTCAAAATTATGGCCGGTGTCAATATGCAGCAGGGGAAATGGAATCTTTGCAGGGTAAAATGCCTTATGGGCAAGATGTGTCATCAGGATAGAATCCTTTCCTCCGGAAAATAGGATAACGGGTCGTTCAAACTGGGCAGCGACTTCCCTCAACACAAAAATGGATTCCGACTCCAGTTCTCTCAGGTGACTTAATTGATAATTCATGGTTACTTATGATGATATGCGTTTTTCTTGAGGTTTAATTTGTCCAAGCAGAGCAGTGTATATTTTCTCTGCCGATTCTTCTACAGACTGATGTTCCGTAAGAATTTCCATTTCGGGATGGTCGGGAGCTTCATATGGCGAATCAATGCCAGTGAATCCACTGATCTCGCCATTTCTTGCTTTTTGATACAATCCTTTGACATCACGCGCTTCACAAACATCCAATGGAGTATTGACAAAGATCTCGATGAAATCTGAGGATCCGATGATATCCCTGGCCAATTGGCGAATGGCCTTCGTGGGGCTTACAAAAGAATTGATCGTGATGATACCTGAATCAAGGAAGAGCTTTGATATTTCCGCAATACGGCGAATGTTTTCTCTTCGATCGTCCTGGCTGAATCCAAGGTTGTTGTTAATCCCGGTACGGATGTTATCTCCATCCAGGACTTTGATGACAAAGCCTTCGGAGTATAGTCTTTGTTCAAGACACTGAGCAATGGTGCTTTTTCCCGAACCGGACAAACCCGTCAACCAAAGGACCTTACTTCTCTGATTGAAGAATTGCTCCCAATCTTCTCTTTGTATCAGGCGATCAAAAATTGGATGAATATGTTCGGCCATTCTTAAATAGTAGCTAGTGTTGTTAAGATCTTCGAAGCAGAGAAGAGAAAGGTTATAATAGTGTTTGATTTAAGCTTTGCAAATGTAATGCATACCTAATTCAAAACACCGGAAAATATTTTTACAAAAGTCGTATTCAATAACGCATTGAACATTTGTGACCAATTTATTAGTCATTAATGACTAATAATGAAAATAATCCGTACCTTGAGCGTTGACTGGCAAGCATTTTATTTCAATAGTGAACAATACAACATGGGAGTACTGAAATCAAAATTGAATGTCCGCAACGACACTGCAAAGGCAAACAGGCAGGAGATGCTGGAGTTGATCAATCAATTGGAAAAGAACATGGAAGAAAGCCGCTTCCAGGGTAAAGAACATCATATTGCCCGTGCCCGGAAGAGGAAAAAACTTCTTGCACGGGAGCGCATCGAATTGGTACTGGATGAGGACAGCCCTTTTCTGGAGCTTTTGCCCCTGGCCGGTCTGAAAGGAAAGGGATTTGGGGCAGGTGGAACTTCTGTTTCGGGAATCGGCCTTGTTCAGGGAAAACTCTGTGTTGTCAGTTCCAATGTGGGCACCCGAAAAGGAGGATCCGTTGATTACGCCACAATGGCGAAAGCATTACGAATCAATGACATCATCTCCGAGAACCAGCTCCCTTCCCTAAACCTGGTGGAAAGTGGAGGTGCCAACCTTCCCGATCAAGCCAGGTGTTTTAACATTGGTGGCCGGTCTTTCCGCGATATCACCAATCGATCCAAGAAAGGACTGACAACTATTTCCGTTGTCTTCGGAAATGCAACGGCCGGTGGCGCTTATGTCCCGGGCATGTCCGACTATGCAATCTTTCAAAAACAATCGGCTAAAGTCTTTTTAGCGGGACCACCTCTGGTCAAAATGGCCACCAATGAGGTCGCAACAGATGAAGAATTAGGAGGAGCAGAAATGCACAGCAGGATTTCAGGGGTGAGTGACTACCTGGCTGAAGATGAATATGACGGTATTCGAATCGCACGGGACATTATGCGCCATGTGAAAGTGACTAAACCTCATTTTGTGCCGGCACAAAACATCGATGAACCCCTCTTTAGCCAGGAAGAAATACTTTCAGTCGTACCAGCCAATCCAAAACTATCTTTTGATATCCGCGAGTTGATCATGCGTATTGTCGACGGTTCCGAGTTTTCAGAGTTCAAACCGGAATATGGCAATACCATCGTGACCGGTTGGACAAAAATCCACGGCTATCCCGTAGGTATTATAGGAAACAATGGAGTCATCTTTTCCGAATCTGCAAATAAAGGTGCACAGTTTATTCAGCTATGTAATAAAAATGATATCCCGATCCTCTTCATGCAAAACACAACGGGCTATATGGTCGGAAAGGCCTATGAAGAAGGAGGGATCATAAAGAACGGAGCTAAATTGATCAATGCGGTATCCAATAGTGAAGTCCCACATCTCACCCTGATGGTTGGTAATTCTTATGGAGCGGGCAATTATGGTATGAATGGTCGCTCGTATAAACCCCGATTCCTGTTTACCTATCCCAATGCAAAAATCGGTGTAATGGGTGGAGAACAACTTGCCGGTGTGATGGAAATTGTTCAACGTGCTTCAGGAAGGTCCAAAGGTGAAGATTATGATGAAGAGAAAGGTGCAGCGATTAAGGCTATGCTCATCGCCGATGCCGAATCAAAAGCATCCGCATGGTATTCGACTTCTGAACTGTGGGACGATGGCGTGATCGATCCGAGACAAACGAGAAACTACCTGGGTTTTTCCCTGGCCATAGTATATAATCAACCGATCAAAGGAACGACAGAATATGGGGTGTGGAGACATTAGAAAGTTTAAGATTAAGTTGAAGATTAAGTTTAAGATTAAGTTGAAGCAAAAGATGATGGAAAAGAAATATGACTACTTAGATCGGCTTATTCGATTTGCAGGGGACGTTATTCTTATGACCAAGAATCTTCCAACCGATATGGCAGCAAATGTATTAAGAAATCAAATTGTTCGCTCTGCCTCAAGTGCAGTACTGAATTTTGGGGAAACGCAAGGTTCGATATCAACAAAAGATTATAGCAATAAGGCAAGTATTTGCCTCAAAGAGCTCAGAGAAACTGAAGTCAATTTGAAAATTCTCAAGCATGTAAACTATGGTGATGATGAACGGGATCAATTATTAATTGAATGCGTGCAACTGATAAAGATTTGCAGAACAATTATCAATAACAAGCAAAAAACTTAAAGTGCCATTTAAACTTCAACTTAATCTTAAACTTCATGTCAACTATCAACTATGGACCATCAACCATCAACTATAAACAAGGTCCTGATCGCCAACAGGGGTGAAATTGCGTCACGCATCATCCGCACATGCAGGAAAATGGGTATTATCAGCATCGCTGTTTTTTCGGATGCGGATAGTGAAGGGCTCTTTGTGAAGGAAGCAGATATTGCAGTCAACATAGGAGAGGGCCGTCCTTCAGCCTCTTATTTAAATCAGGACAAGATCATCGAGGTGGCTCTTGCTCATCATGCCGATGCGATCCATCCCGGATATGGCTTTTTATCAGAGAATGCAGCATTTGCCAAACGATGTGAACAGGAACAAATCATTTTTATAGGTCCGAATGCCATGGCAATCGAAGCAATGGGATCCAAGTCCAGGGCGAAAGCCATTATGAAGGAACACAACGTACCCGTCATTCCGGGCTACCTGGGCGAGGATCAGAGCGAAGATAGGCTGATAAAAGAAGCAAAGAAGATCGGTTTTCCGAACTTGTTGAAAGCAGCTGCAGGAGGGGGAGGTAAAGGAATGCGAATCGTTCATTCGGAGAAAGAGCTAAAAGACAAAATATCTGAGGCCAGACGCGAGGCAAAGTCCGCATTTGGAGATGAAGAATTGATCATAGAAAAGTACATAGCAAAAGGCAGACATATAGAGTTTCAAATTTTTGGTGATCAACGCGGAAATGCCATCCACATCCTTGAGCGGGAATGCACGATCCAACGAAGGTATCAGAAGGTCCTGGAGGAAAGTCCTTCGCCTGTTTTGAATGAGGACCTCAGATCGAAAATAGGTGCTGCTGCTGTCAATGCAGCCAGGGCATTAAATTATGATAATGCCGGAACGGTGGAATTCATCTTCGACGAAACGACCAAGACATTCTACTTCCTGGAAGTCAACACACGATTGCAGGTCGAGCATCCCGTCACCGAAGAAATAACAGGCCTGGATTTGGTGGAAATGCAGATTGAAGTGGCTGAAGGGAAACCACTGTCAATCAGCCAGGAGGATATTGCAGGCAAAGGATACGCTGTTGAGGCTCGCTTGTATGCAGAAGATCCGAAGAATGATTTTATGCCAGATACCGGTGTGGTTCGCTTATGGGAAATTCCGGCTGTCGATGGGCTGAGAATTGAGACGGCTGTCCGGACAGGGTCGGAGATTTCCATATACTATGACCCCATGATTGCAAAAATCATCGTCCGGGACAAAAACCGATTCTCGGCTCATCGCAAAATGATCTATACTCTGCGTCATCTGAAATGTATGGGATTGACAACCAACCAGGACTTTCTCCTAACTTTATTCGAACATGATATGATCCGGCTGGGCAAGTATGATACGCACTTCATTAACGAATATTTTGAAGTTGGCCAAATGTATGAGTTGTCACAGGATCAACTTCATCTGGCTTTGATTGCAAGTACCTTACACAGTTGGAGTAAGCGGGAAGAGCAACGCACTTTGCTGAAAAGTTTGCCCTCCGGCTGGAGAAATAATCCATACGCTCTTCAACAGACAAGCTATATCTATGAAAATGGGGAAAGAACAGTGGAATATCAAGTCAGCCATGATCAACTTTTTGATATGCGAATCGGTGAAAGAGAGTACCATGTCAAAATGGTTGCACATGAACAACCTCATCTCTCCTTCAGGGTGAATGGCGTGCAATATCATGCCTCAATTGTCCAAAGCGGTCATCAATTGTATGTCCATATTCCTGAAAGCGGGAATATTACTTTGAGAAAAAAAGAACGATATCCATCAAGGAATAAGGCCAAGGCAGATGGCGGTTATCAGGCTCCCATGCCATCTCAAATCATAAAGATCCTGGTGCAAACAGGACAAAAGGTCAAGGCAGATGAGGCTCTGATGGTCATTTCTTCGATGAAAATGGAAAATACCATTACCGCAGAGAAGGCTGGTGTAGTATCACAAGTCTATGCCCGGGAAGGACAAAATGTAGAAGCAGGTTGCATATTACTGAAGGTAGACTAAGGGGAACTCATTCTCGATCAATCTGTTGAAATGCTTTGAATTCAATTATGAAAAAAAAGATAGCGACCAAAGAAAGAATCATCAGCAAGTCCATTGAGCTATTTAATCAGAATGGATTTGGATCCGTGACACTTTTTGAATTAGCCGGGGCACTGGGTATGACAAGGGGGAACCTGACCTATCACTTTAAAACGAAGGACATACTGTTGGAAGCAATAGTGGATGAACTTTGGGAAAAGATGATGGTAGAGCGCGACAAGACCCGGAAGCTCCCTTCATTTGAAAATTTGCATAATGGTATTCAATGGTATTATCGACTCCAGAAAGAGTATTCGTTTATCTTCCTGGATTATCACGTACTCAATCACTTGGCCATCAGACAAAAATTTCGGCAGCTTACCGAGCAGCAGATCCGGGACCATGAAGCCACGATCGCCTTTGCCATATCGGCCGGCAATATGAAGCCCGAAGCCTTTGAGGGTATGTATCAAAACCTGGCATTCAATACGTGGATGCTTTCTTTTTACTGGCTAAACCAACAAATGGTCCGGGGAGTAAAATCACATCAGAATGGTGAAGATGGGGAAATGAAGATTTGGAGCATGTTACTCCCTCACTTTACAGATAAAGGCTTGAAGGCATTCAGAAACTTTTTTGGAAATGACTACCTGAAGAGGTTGGGTAAATCCTTTCAATCCGATATTACAGGTTATGTATCGTTCTAATCAAAAATATCTGAAGATATCAATGCGACCTTGATTGAATTAAAGAAATTTGAATTTTGAAATCTAAAATGACATATGCAGTACTTCGATATAATCGATCCCAAGTCTTTTCATACGCAGACTTTTGCCTTCCTGATCGTGGAGGAGGCCGATCATGTCCTCACCATTACTCTTGATCGTGAAGAAAAGAGAAATGCCCTGCATCCGCAGATGATCAATGAATTGGCCTATGCATTTCAATATGCATTTTTCAATAATGATATCTGGATGTTGGTTATCCAGGCGAAGGGACGGGTTTTTTGTGCAGGAGCGGATTTAAAAGCAATGACAGGAATCATAGAGTCTCACGATTCGACCATTCCGGAAGCGGACGGAGAAATTCTGATTGGTGAACTTTTCAACAAGGTTTTCAAACCTACGATTGCCAAGATAACGGGGGACGTGTATGCCGGTGGATTCTTCTTTCTGGCCGGTGCCAATATCGTAATTGCACAGGACGACGTGAAGTTTGGCTTGCCCGAGGTAAAACGGGGACTTTATCCATTCCAGGTAATGGCCTCCCTGCTACAAGTCATGCCTGCCCGCAAAGTGATCGACTGGTGCATCAGGGGATATAACCTTCCGGTCGTGGAAGCAGAAAGTTATGGCCTGGTGTCTCAAATATCCACACCTCACGAAATCGATGAAGTTGTAGAAAATGTTATCGAAGAGTTGAAACAGAACAGCCCATCTGCCATACGCAATGGCTTGAGGGCCTATGATCATATTCAACCGAAAGGGGAAGCCCACAAATATCTCTACGATATGTTGATGAAGACCATTCAATCCAAAGATGGGCAGGAAGGATTGAAAGCATTCAGAGAAAAAAGAAAACCAGTATGGACGGGAGAGTGATTAAAAGTCGAAGCTTAAACTTGAACCTAAACTTCGTATGAACAAAGACAAGATCATCATATCCGCAGCCCTCACAGGAGCAGCAACTAATCGAACCCATTGTCCTCATATTCCTTATACACCGGAAGAAATTGGTGAAGAGGCAAGACGCGCTGTTGAGGCCGGTGCATGCATTGTACATATACATGCGAGGGAAGACGATGGAACACCGAGTTGGCGAACAGCGGTATTTGAAGAGATCAGCAAAGAGGTCAGAGAGAGATGCCCGGATGTTATTATCAATTACTCAACAGGTGCCATCGGATTAACGGTAGATGAACGAATAGCCCATCTTCCCGTGACCAAACCTGAGATGGCAGCATTTAACATGGGCAGTATGAATTATGCAATTTTTTCCAGGCGGAGAAAGCAGTTTTTGTGGAGTGGGGTATTCGAGAATTCCTTTGATACAATGTCCGGGGTTGTCACCTCGATGAAAGAAAATGGTATCTGCCCGGAGATGGAGTGTTTTGATACAGGGCATATCAGGAATGCCGAACCGCTGCGGGAAATGGGTTTGATTCCGGACAATGCCTGCTACAGTCTTGTAATGGGTGTCCTTGGGGGTATTCCTGCAACAGTAGAAAATTTAATTCATCAGAGTAAACAAGTCCCTGATGGCGCCTTTTGGCAAAGTATAGTGATTAGCAGAATACAGTGGAAACTCAGCGCCCAGGCAGCCATTTTGGGTGGAAATATTCGCGTAGGCCTGGAGGACAATTTCTATTTGCCTGATGGTCAAATGGTAACTTCCAATGGAGCACTGGTCGATCAGGCGGTCAAGTTGGTCAGAATGATCGGACGGGAACCCGCTACTATCGGAGAAACGAGAGAGTGGCTGAAAATCGACAGGATATCATGAAAAAGAATCAGCAAGTCAAACCAAATTTAGGAAATGTGTCATGCTAGTCCTGAAAGATAAATACGATCACTTCATAGGGGGCTCATTTCATCCTCCGGCCGATGGAACATATACTAAAAGCATTAACCCTGATAATGAGGAAATCATTGCATCGGTAGCGAGAGGCAATGAAAGTGATATTAATAAAAGTGTTGCCGCTGCAAAGGGAGCCTCTGATCATTGGTCATCAATGAGAGCCCTTGACCGCGGTAAGATCCTGATCGAGGTCGCTGAGGCTATACGTTCTCATATTCCTGACTTAGCAAGAATCGAATCGATCGAAGTAGGTATGCCAGAGGCATTTGCAGCCGGGACGCTTCAAACTGCAGCGGATTATTTAACCTATTACGGTGGACTGGCTCCATCCATTCAAGGTGAACAATTGCCCATGGGTGTGAATACACATGCTTATACGAGGTATGAACCCTATGGGGTTGTCGGAGTCATAACGCCATGGAATTTACCATTGAATCAAACAGCGAGGAGTATAAGTCCTGCTTTGGCTACAGGTAATACAATTGTACACAAACCAAGTGAACACACTTCTTTATCCGCTTTATTAGCCGCCGAAATTGCCGTGGATGCAGGATTGCCTGCGGGTGTATGGAATATCGTAACCGGTTATGGTGCAGAAGCCGGATCTGCATTGGTCAGGCATCAGGATGTCCATAAAGTTTCATTTACCGGATCTCTTCAGACGGGTATGCTGATCGGAAAAATGGCAGCAGAAAAAATCATGCCTGTCACTATGGAACTGGGCGGGAAATCTCCGGATATCGTATATGAAGATGCAGATTTGGAAAAGGCCGTACCCGGAGTGCTCATGGGATTTGCTGTTAATTCCGGACAAGTCTGCTCAGCCGGGAGCCGGGTTTTAGTCCATCGGGAAATCTATGACGAATTTGCAGATATGATTGCAAAAGCTGCTTGCGACTTACCCATAGGGAAAGATGAAAAATTCCCTTGTTTGGGACCATTGGCCAATCAGGTCCAATATGAAAAGGTGTTGGATTATTTTCGCATTGCCAGAGACGAAGGAGCAGTAGTCCTGACCGGCGGAAATGCAGTCGACAGAATGGGATATTATGTGCAACCTACTATCTATACTCATGTTGACATGTCGATGAGGATTGCACAAGAGGAAATCTTCGGTCCTGTCGGAGTACTCATTCCCTTTGAAACAGAAGAAGAAGCCATCGAGATTGCCAATCATTCTGACTATGGTTTAGCCGCTGGAATTTGGACAACTGATGTAAGCAGGGTTCACAGGATAGCTGCCCAATTGGATGCCGGGCAGATATTCGTCAATTCGTATTATGACACTGGGGTAGAAGCGCCTTTCGGTGGCTATAAAAAAAGTGGCTATGGAAGAGAGAAAGGAATGATGGCGATGAAAAACTACCTTCAAGTCAAATCTGTCATCGTAAAATTGTAAGCTTAAAATCGCAATAGACAAAAATGAGGGTCAAAACTGAAATTCAAGATCATATAGCTACCGTTCTACTGAATCGCCCTGAGAAAATGAATGCATTGGACCCTGATATGTTCCGGGCCATTATTTCAACAGGAGAAGAGATAAAAGCTGATCCTACTGTCCGGGCGGTCGTCTTGACAGGTGAAGGACGCGCATTCTGTGCGGGATTGGATATTGGTAGTTTTCAGACCAACAGTGAAGTTACAAGCAATTCCCTGGTACCTCGTACGCATGGCATTACAAATACGTGGCAACAGGCCGTTTGGGTATGGAGATCTCTTCCGGTCCCTGTCATTGCAGCCGTACATGGTGTGGCTTTTGGAGGGGGTCTTCAAATCATGCTTGGGGCAGATATAAAGTTTGTGCATCCCGATACAAGATTGAGTATCCTGGAAATGAAGTGGGGCCTGATTCCGGATATGGCCGGAACACAATTGATGAGACATTCTGTGCGAGATGACATTATCAGAGAACTCACATACACCAACCGGGAATTTACCGGCCGTGAAGCAGTACAGTATGGATTTGCTACCCACGTGTCCGAAACGCCTTTTGAAGATGCCATGTCGTTAGCCGTCGAAATTGCAGGTAAGAGTCCAACAGCCATCGTAAAAGCCAAAAAAGTACTGAATGCCGCACCATACCTGAACCAGGAAGAGGGACTGATGATGGAATCTGTAGAACAAGATGCACTTATGGGAAAGAAGAATCAGCTTGAGGCCATTTTTTCATCGATGCAAAAGCGACCGGGAAACTTTGATGACTACCGGGATAATGGAAACTGAGGATTTGAGCGGTACTCTTTTTTAGAATTATTCAGTTCACCGGGTTGGACAGAAATGTATTTATTACGAATGAAATCAAGATGTGAGCAGCCTCATATAAGCTTCAAAAAATTGACATGCGAAAATAGAAAATATGACTTTTGAAAACTTAGAATATATAAGGGAGGACAGTCTCGCCATTATCAGATTGAATCGTCCCGATTGTCTGAATGCATTAAATCAAGCCTTGATCAGTGAACTCAAATCAGCTATCCAGGAAGTTGCTGACGATAGTTCGATCACGGGTTTGCTCATTACCGGGAATGGCCGGGGATTCTGTGCCGGGGCAGATATTACAACGACTGACTTTGATAAATCGGCGGAGAGTCGGCTAGCTCAGGGCGAAGCAACCTACCACTCCATGATTCAATATTTTAATCCGATCATTCAAATGATCTATGAATTGGATAAACCGACGCTTGCTGCCGTCAACGGCGTTGCTGCTGGTTATGGTGTCTCCCTGGCACTGGCCTGCGACCTCGTATATGGGGCAGAATCAGCCAGCTTTATTCAAGTCTTTGTGCCTCAGCTTGGTATCATTCCTGATGGAGGTTCGACATGGTTACTTCCCCGATTGGTTACCGGTGCAAGGGTTAGGGGTATGATCCTTACAGGTAAAAAAATCACGGCCCGGAAAGCAAAAGACTGGGGAATGATATGGGAATGCCTGCCGGACGATGAATTGTACAAAGCTGCTCATCAGGTAATTCATCAACTGGCAAATGGTCCAGCAATGGGAATCAGGTCTGCGAAATATGCATTGAAGCAAGCGGATGGAAATTCACTGGACAAGCAATTGCAATTGGAGGCGCACCTTCAAAAAAGCTGTTGTGGTTCAGAGGACTTTGCCGAAGGATGTCTCGCCTTCGCAGAGAAACGGAAACCCAACTTTGTCGGTAAATAGTTCAGGGTCTTTTTGTGATTTGCGGAGTCGGACCATTCTAAGGATCACTCGTTTATTAAGATTCAGATCATCTGAACGGAAAGAACAACCTGAATATGAACATGGCATGGGAATCATTTATCTTTCTGTATATAATCATTCTGTTCAATTCTTTGTTATCTAAGAAAGCCAAATAAAATGGAGTCAAGTGTAATATGCCAAGCATTGCAATCTCATTTTACAGAAGATCAACTCTTATTTCGTGAAGCCTATCGAAACTTTCTCAGGGAAGAGATTGCTCCATATATGGATCAATGGAGAAAAGAGGGTATCGTAGACAGGGAGGCTTTTCGCAAAGCCGGTGCATTGGGTTTTCTTATGATTTGGCCGGATGAAAGATATGGCGGACTGGGTGACACCGATTTCAAGTACGAACAGATCATAATTCAGGAGACTGTCCGGGCCGGATGCTTTGATTGGTACAACACCTTGCACAGTCGACTGGTCGGACCCTATTTTGAAAAATTGGGTACCCCGGAACAAAAAGACAGGTATCTCACAGCAGGGGTAAGTGGTGAAGTGATTTTTGCTATCGCAATGTCCGAACCTGATGCCGGTAGTGATCTGGCCGGAATGAGGTCTATCCTGAGAGAAGAGGGCGATCATTACGTTCTCAATGGTGCAAAGACATATATCTCGAATGGCATCAATGCTGATGCCGTGATTGTTGTGGCTAAAGTGGCAGGAGCGGAATCCAAACATGCCATGACCCTATGCATTGTGGATCGGAACATGGCAGGATTTAAGAGAGGTGCAAATCTTGAAAAGATGGGATTGAAGGGTCAGGACACGGCAGAGTTGTTTTTTGACAATGTGAGGATTCCAAAAGAAAATATCCTGGGTCAACCCGGGAAAGGTTTTTACTATCTTATGGATGGTTTGGCCGAAGAACGTTTGATATGTGCCTGTCAGTCTGCAGCTCATGCGCGTCACGCTTTCAACATAACCCGGAAATTTGCAATGGAAAGGAAGGCATTTGGCAAAACGATTAGTGCATTTCAAAATACCCAATTCAAAATGGCTGAAATGGATGCTGAATTGGATATGCTCGAAGTGTACATTGATCACTGTGTAGCGTTGCATAATTATGGAACCCTTACAGCCAACGCCGGTGCCAAGGTGAAACTTCTGGCTTCAGAAATCGAAAATCGAATGGTAGACCTGGGTGTCCAATTGCATGGGGGTGCCGGGTACATGGAAGAATATGAGATTAGTCGAATGTATACGGATGCAAGAGTAAGCCGGATTTATGCCGGTAGTTCTGAAATTATGAAATTGATCATTGGACGGGATGTATTCAGCGATAGATACAAGAGCATCCTGGATTAATCGAATCTCACCTTCCGACTTCCCAAAGAACTTTCTTGCGAATAATTTGTCTTGTATTCACTAGTCCACTCAGGATTACTGTACGACTTTATTCATTCATTACCCACATTATGGTTAAATTCACTCGAGAAATTCCTTATTTTTCAATTCAATATTCATAAAACTAATTAATCATGGAAATCAACTTTCTGGCAGTAATCGTCGCTGCACTTATTCCGACTGTTATGGGATTTATCTGGTATCACGAAAAGACTTTTGGCAAGGCCTGGGCGGCCGGCGCCGGTATGACTGAGGAAAAAATGAAAAGTGGGAATATGGGTCTCATCTTTGGTCTGGCTATTTTATTTTCTCTCTTGTTATCCTTTTCACTAAACTTTCAGGCTGTTCACGATGCCCAGGTTCAGGGAGCGATGTATTATGCAACTGATGGTACGATGGAACCAGAACCTGGTTCTGAGTTAGCCCAGTGGTACGAATATTTCGAAACCAATCTTGCACCTGCAAATCACGTTTTCTCTCATGGGGCAACACATGGTGCCATCCTGGGACTCATGTTGCTCCTGCCTATTATTGTGAACAATGGTCTTTTTGAACGAAGGGGATGGAAGTATATATTGATCAATGCAGGTTATTGGACCATCTGTCTTGTGCTTATGGGAGGGATACTCGCGGCCTGGAGATAAGATGAATAAGAGTTAATGGAATTTAGTAGACAAGGGGTTTTATATCCCTTGTTTTAACAGAAAGCTCGGCACATGACCGGGGACGAATTGGCAACGATTAAAGATAAACCGGACGATGTCGGACCCATGCACTGTGCCCGTATTAAGAAGGACATACTATGTAGTGCACAGAAATTTGATCTGATCAAAAGGAGATTCAATGATGGGAAAGAAAGGATCGTACTTCATGAATAGCCCGGCAGGGGACATTCCATACTCACACTCGATTTTGTAGATGAAGATGGTCACCTTACAACGCGGGTCTTGGAGGAGGTCATGAGATATTTTGATCAACAATTGAATGAATGACCATCGTACTTTTTCTTTCTTATTTTGAATAATAATTAAATCTCATTCGTATTTAAATTTGATCAGGTGAACCTTTCAACAAGAATAATGCAATCTCATCTCAGGGTCTCTTGTGCTCTCCTAATGCTCAGTATGATCCTAATGAGCACTAATTCAGCTCAGTCCCAAAATACCCGGGGGCCCAACTTTATTCTCATTGTAGTCGATGATATGCGATGGGACGAATTCTCTCGAGCCGGGCATCCATATCTTGAAACACCCAACATAGATCAATTGGCGAATGAAGGAGCAACATTTACCAATGCTTACCATGTGTCTCCTCTGTGCTCGCCCAACCGGGCCAGTATCCTGACCGGGCAATACCCATCCACTCATGGTATTATTGATAATGTAGCGAGGGATAAAGCCAGTCATCAACTCAACCTGTTTGCGAGGGATCTTCAGGATGCAGGGTATGTAACAGGCCATATAGGCAAGTGGCATATGGGCAATGACCCAACACCGCGAAGCGGTTATGACTACTGGTCCTGTCTTCCCGGACAGGGGAGGACCATTGATCCGATCTTCTTCGAAAATGGAAAATTGGACACGATTCCCGGTTACGTTACGGATGTAATGACGGAAAAGGCACTAACATTCATTGAAAGGAATGAGGGTGAACCTTTTTTCCTGTACGTCGGGCACAAAGCTATTCATCCCGACTTGAGACAATTGGACAATGGCAAGGCAGACCCGAATTACCCGGCGCGATTCATTCCGGCTCCCCGACATGAAGGAAAGTATCGTGACAAACATTTTCTGAAAAGAGGAAATGCCCTGGACAGTTATTCAAAACGTGACAGTTCTACTGTTCTCGGGCGAATCCTGATAGAAAAGACAAAAACTGAAAATAGGATTGGGCGAGGTGATAATTTGATGGATGACTTTACGAGACAATCTACGATCCAAAGTAGAGCTGAAATGCTACTTGCAGTGGATGACGGACTGGGAAGGATTGTACAAAGTTTGAAGGAGAAAGGGATTTATGAGCATACCCTCTTGGTTTTTACAAGTGACAATGGCTATTTCTATGGAGAGCATGGACTCAGTGTGGAGAGAAGGTTGCCGTATGAAGAGGCGATTAAATCTCCATTGATTATTAGCTATCCACATTTGATTGATCCAAGGGTGCTCGTCCATGAATTTGTGCTCGTCCATGAATTTGTGCTCTCCATTGATTATGCTGCCACTTTTCTCGATGCAGCAGGCTTGACTAATACCTCGGTCCAGGGTACCTCTTTGCTTCCTCTATTTGAAAATCCCAAAAGAGATCATTGGCGAAAATCCTTCTTGGTGGAATACTTCAGCTATGAAAATCCCATGCCCTGGTTGATCAATACGGATTATAAGGTGGTTCGAAAAGGGAAGTATAAATTCATTCACTGGATTCGGTATCCACAAAAAGGTGAGTTGTATAACCTGGAGGATGATCCGTTGGAGATGAATAATTTGATCAGGGAAGATCACATGAAAGACATCCTGGCGGATTTAAAAGATGAGATGTTGCATTTGGTGGGTGAGTCTCTATCAATCAGGTAAATGGATCCTACCTGATGAATCGATCAACATTTATAAAATCAAGTATTTATCTCGGTGCCGGATTATCTTTTATCGGGTGTTTAAATGATGAAGTCCAACCCTATCCAAAAGAGAGCAACTGGGCTGAAGGAGACGTAGCCCACATTTTACCCCCTGTCAATTACAATCGATTTTTAGTGGTCTCAGTAGTTAGTTAAACCTATGGACTTTTAGTCCACTACTTTGAGTTTCTACAAAGGTATTAACTTGAGGTTATGGGAAAGCGACAAA
>JANQHF010000122.1 GCA_028282725.1 Saprospiraceae bacterium | reverse complement strand
TTATTCTGGCTGTGCGGGCCACTATCAAAGAGGTCTGGAGATAGGAAGTATAGCTGTCATAGATGTCAAGCAGCATACGGCATATCATTTGGAAGCGGTACAAAGTCCTTCGGCACGACGGGATCGCATAGATGAGCACAAGACCTTAGTGGATCACTATGCAGATATATTGGTACAGAGGTCTTCATCATTGCGAGAAGTCAGTAACATCTTAGTCTGTGATGCCTATTTCAGCAAGAGGAAATTTGTAGACAGGATAGTAATAGAAGCAGGCATGGAGATGATCGGTAGACTCAGAGATGACGCCAATCTGCTATACTTATACAATGGGCCAAAACAGCAAAGACGAGGTGCACCCAGAAAATATGACGGCAAGGTTGATGTGAAAAATATAGACAAGCGAAGATTCAAATTAGTGCACGAAGATGCTGAGTGTAGGATCTATTGGGCCAAGGTCTATAGCGTAGGACTGAAAAGACAAATCAGTTTAGCCTATGTAGAACACTTACATGGTAGCAAGGTCATCACCAAGTTATACTTCAGTACCAATGAGGACAGGTCCCCCGAACAGATATTGAAATACTATCGGGCAAGATATCAGATGGAATACATCTTTAGAGATGCCAAGCAGTATACAGGAATGGAACACTGTCAGGCTCGCAGTGAAAATAAACTGCACTTCCATTTTAACGCGTCGATGACGGCCGTATCCGTGGCAAAAGGGATCGCCAGAAATGGATACTCTAAAAATGTATCCATTCCCATCTCAGTGTCCAATATTAAAATGGAATTACAAAACCATAATATGATAGAAAGAATATTTTCCATCTATGGTCTTGACCACAAATTGATAAAAATAAACTCAGGATATAGAGGACTGCTGAGTTTTGGCAAAATAGCCGCCTAAATTGTTACCGAACCATTGATCTTTATATAATATTGTTAGCCAAGACTCTGAGTAACTTATATATGCGTCTTAATCTATGGATTGTAAAAAATAGAGTAAATTCTTAAGTCCATTAAGAAGACAATTGGTTTAACCCCCTATTATTTGGACTTTATAATAGTAGGTTATAGTCACGACTGTAACGCGTCGAGGGAAGAACGGAAGTACTTGGGCGAATGATTCCTACTTGTGGGACATGACTGATGCAAGAGCCTAAGATAAAGTAAACGTATCAGCAGGTAACTCTTATGGCTATTCCGGAAGTTAGGGATAAAACGGATCGTGACTTTTTTTGTGAAATAGGACATGTCATTATTTTCGCAACAACTTTTTATGCCGTAAGGTTATACATGTCATATTTCAATTTCACATGAAAAGATTAATACTCGTACTTTTTATCCTTAGCCCTGCTGTTACGGCCTTCGCCCAACCCGCAGACCTGGGCAACTGGCTCATCTATTTTGGAAACAAGAAGATTGACAATAATTGGAATTGGCACCACGAAGTACAATACAGAAATTACAATGCCCTCGGAGACTTGGAACAACTTCTGCTCCGTACCGGTATAGGAAAAAATCTGACCGAAAACAACAATAACCTCCTGCTCGGATACGGCTACATCCTGAGCCAAAACTACATTGATGGTTCAGATGACAAATTTGATGTCAATGAGCACAGGGTCTTTCAACAGTTTATTACGCGAGGCAAAATAGGCATCATTGGCACACAACACAGGTATCGCTTCGAACAACGATGGGTGGAAGGGGATTTTCGGATGAGGTTCAGATACTTCCTGGGATTGGGCATTCCTTTGAATAACAAGGAGATGATCGACAAAACCATTTACGCCTCTATATACAATGAAATATTTCTCAATTCCAAAGACAATGTCTTTGACCGGAACCGGCTGTACACGGGTATGGGATACCGGGTGAGTAAAAACTTTCGATTCGAAGTGGGTTACATGAACCAATTCCTGAACAATGGAAATAGGGATCAGATCAATATGATCACATTTGTGAGCTTCTAACCCGCCCGGCATATTCAAATGATATCCTGATCATTGAGTAGATCTTTTCACCTTTCTTTACTTCATATTGCGAATGATTCATTAAAATAGACCCATCACTTTTGCGTCTTTTTACATGATAAACCGTCTTACATTAGAATATGGAAAATAGTCTTTCTCTAGCCTGGTCAAATCTCTATACGCGCCTTTACAACTTTGTCTCAAAAAAAATAAAGAACGAAGATGCTGCTAAGGACATTCTACAGGACGTATTCATCAAGGTTCAATCCAACATTCATTTATTGAACAATGAAAAAAAAGTTCACTCCTGGATCTTTCGGATCACACAGAACACGATCAATGATTATTATCGAAACCTGGATAAATCTTTAGTCGATGCACCCATCCCTGAGATAGGTTCGACTTCATTGTCTGGCGATGAAACAGCCAAACTGTCCGAATGCATACTGCCTATGATTGATTTATTGCCTGATAAATATAGTGAAGCCTTGAAATTGGCTGATATAGAAGGTGTGTCACAAAAAGAATTGGCCAGACAATTGGGCATCTCGTATTCAGGAGCAAAATCAAGGGTGCAAAGAGCAAGAAAAATACTCAAGGAGGAAATTAAAAGATGTTGTGAGGTTAAGTCAGACAACTATGGAAACATAATTGAATTTGAGCAGAAAAGTTGTTGTGATGGCTGTGATTGAATTCTTGCGTCTTTATTTGAGGAGTACCGTCTAATAGATGAACCGTTTAATCTTAATGCCCTCAATTTAAAATTATGAACGAAATAAAAGAGGTTGTAAAAAGGACATATACTAATGTGGTAAACAATGCCACCGGATGCTGTTCTCCATCCTGTTGTTCACCAGCAGAAGACTCATATTTTGGTGAAGATTACTCTGCTATTGAAGGTTATGAAAAAGATGCTGATTTTGGTTTGGGTTGTGGAATCCCTACCAAATATGCCCAGATCGCAGCTGGAAACACTGTCCTGGATCTCGGTGCCGGAGCAGGTAATGACGTCTTCATAGCAAGGAGCATAGTTGGCGATACCGGCCAGGTGTTAGGTGTGGATATGACAGAAGCAATGATTGACATGGCCAATGCAAACAAGCAAAAGTTGGGTTATGAAAATGTTGAGTTTTTACTTGGTGATATTGAAGACCTTCCGATAGAAGATCATACGGTGGATGTTGTTATAAGCAATTGCGTCCTGAATCTTGTTCCCAATAAATTATTGGCTTATTCCGAGATCTATAGAGTATTAAAGTCCGGAGGTCATTTTTGTATATCAGATATCGCATTGAATGGTGATCTTCCTGTAGATCTATTGAATGCGGCCGAGATGTATGCAGGATGTGCTTCAGGAGCTCTTGAAAGGTCAGAATATCTCGATGTCATAAAAAGAGCTGGATTCAAGAATGTCATTGTTGTTGAGGAACATCAAATCAATATTCCCGATGAAATGCTCCTTAGACATATTTCAAAAGATGATTTAAGCATTTACCGTAAGAGTGAGAATGCGATTTTAAGCATTACAGTTTATGGAAGAAAGGAAAACTGAAATATCATAAATAATATTCAAAATTGTTTTAAATGAATATGAATGTAAAAACAATAGTAATTGGAAGTCTCATACTAATCGGGGGGATTTTTGGAGTGTATAAATTCGCCTTCGCTTCTTCATGTTGCGCTTCCAGTTCAGGAGCCACTTCTGGTTGTACCCCTTCAAGCTGCCGGGGAGCAAAGACCAAGTTTGGAGAGGCCCGGGTGATCAGTAATTTGAGGCTCGACCTCATTGCATTGAAGGCCGAAATGGAAAAATCCAAATCTCCATTGTTCAATAAAAGATCCTATGACATTCATGGTATCATAGGTGATTCTGATGAAGAAAGTTTGGAAATTATAGTCGGTGAAGTGAAAATAATTGAAGAGGCCTTTGTCGAATCTTTGAATTACGATACAGAGCCATTTACATTACCTGAGAACAAAGCAAAACAAATTCAGTATCTCAATGCACGGATCGAAAAGCTGCAAGAGCTATTGTAAAATATGGGTTAAAATTGCAGACTTACAAAACATTACCTGGCTCAGTCACTGTAATTAAAATTATCCGGGCCCGAAATTCAATTTATGACTTTTAGAAAATTCGTAAGTCTTTCAATTGCTTTCGGCTTTGTATTCTTAAGTATCTCGGGAATATTATCCTACTTCTTTGACTATTCAAGGCCTCTGGCCACAGTACATACAGTCTTTGGTCTCTTATTTACATTTGGAGTGATCTTTCATCTTTCCAATAATTGGAAACCACTTCACAACTATAGCCGAAGTAAAATCACCTTACTTATATTGATGATGATCATTTCGTTATTCATAGCTGCATTATTTCAATTTTCACCATTACAATCGTTTATGGATTTCGGGGCTTCGCAAAAAGCCAACTCTAAGAAATCAATGAATTTGTCGGAATATGAAGTACTCACGATGAATTCAAATAAAGACATCCTGATTTCAATAGACTTATTGCGATCTGAGCACTATTGGCATCCTCAAATAGCGGTGTGGGTTGAAGATACACTTGGCAACTATATTGAATCCATTTATGTCTCAAAGACAACTGCCAAGGGCTTGTTTTTTGGAGGAAGAACTAAAAATAATTTCAAAGAATTTGATGTGAAAAAAGATGGTGACGGCGAATTCAGAAGAGTGAATGCACTTCCGGTTTGGTCGCATAAGCGGGGGATCATAGATGAAGATGGCTGGTATGTTCCATCTAACAAGAATCCTCTTCCAGATGCAATTTCAGGAGCGACGTTTGCCGATAATTTTCGTTTGATCTCGAGTATCGATGGCATAGATAAATTCAAATTGTTGATTGAGATCAATGTAGCATTTGATGACAATGAATATTTTTCAGAATATGATTTCCCGGATGACGAGATCTTTCATAATGGCACTGGTCAACTAGGTCAACCATCAATAATATATGAGTCTGAAATCGACGTAAATGATGGCAATGACTACTATCTCATGAAATTGATAGGCCATGGTCATCATTCCGGTCAGACAGGGGAAATACTTACAGATCTATCCCGCCTGACAACAGCAAAGCAAATTGTCGAAAGAATAGTTGTAGGGATTGAGCAGCGACATTTTGAACAAGTCAAAGCCGAAATTTGACCGATCCCTGGAACTGTTTGCCAATTTTTTACACTCGCATACCTTCCAATTCTTCGACTAGCCGGTCCATCCATTCACTTTTTCCCACACTGATTCGAAAGTGATCCCGCATACTTGGCCATTGCGTTACCAGGATATTTTGTTTCCTCAATCGACTGCACACATCGGCAACAAATCGATCTTTGCGGGCATAAACAAAATTAGTAGATGAATGAGGATGAATGACTCCCCATCGGTCAAAGGCCTCATAGACAATTTGTTTGCCCTCTTTGATTTGTCCGACTGCGCGGTCCACAAATTCCTGATCCTTCAAAGCAGCAATTCCTCCTACTACTGGTAATAAGCCAGGTGCCATGCCCAGGGATGGATACCGCATGGATAAAGCCTGGATATTGTGAGCCTGTGAACATGCATATCCCAGTCGAAAACCCGCCATACCATATGCCTTGCTAAAGGTGCGGACAACCACAAGGTTGGGCAATTCATCAACGAGATGAATCATACTGCTTTGCGGTCCTCCCTTGCTGAATTCGATATATGCCTCATCCACACAGATCAGGACATTATCCGGGACACGACGACAAAAAGAAGCAAGTTCCTCTGGATCTACTTCTGTGGAAGTGGGATTATTGGGATTACAAATAAAAACCAGACCAGTATGGGCATCAATAGATTCGCTGAACCCCTCCAAATTCAGTTTATATCCGTCCATTGGAACGTATCGAACGTTTGCTCCACACCGCTGTCCAAACATCGGCAAGGTCGGGAAAGACTCTGCTCCGGTCAGGATATTTTTCTCCTGTAAACCAATATGTTGCCCTAACAGGGTCAACACCTCAGTGGATCCGGAGGTGACCAGGTATTGATCTTTCTTTCTGCCCTGGAATTGTGCGAGATCTGCTTTCAGATCATCTATCTTTTCATCCCAATAGAGGTTGCCTTCAGGTACAGCCTTCTGTATCGCACTGATCACAGATGGTGAGGGTCCAAAGTGGTTTTCGTTCCAGTGCAAGCGATAGATCTCGTGTAATTCCTCGTTCTCCTTGATGAAAGAATTGATTGCCGGAGTCAGTGCAATTGCAGCACCGGAAAGTATACTCTGACGAATCCAATTTCTTCTTTTCATTACATTCTTTATTTGGCCAATTGACTTGTAATATATGACATCTCGAAGGGCAGGCGTCAATAAGATCTTTGCCTTTTTAATATATTTATCCAAAATCCGGATTTCGAATGGAAGCTTTCCTGAATTTCTTTGAAACCATGCCCGCCTGGCAAAAACTCGTGTGGATCGTCACCTGTCTTTCTTTCAACTGGGTTATTGAAGCCGCCAAACCATTGTTTCAATTTGACTATAAAAAATTGAAACACATCGGGGTCAACATGGTCTTCCTTGCTTCGGACCTGACAATCAATGTCTTATTTGGATTGGCAACTGTCGGCATTTTTGCCTGGGCTGCAAGTAGTGAATTTGGATTGCTGTATATGATCGATCTTCCGATCTGGGTTGAGCTCATTATTGGAATTATGATCCTGGATCTTGTCGCGCAATGGTGTGCTCACTACGTCCTGCATCGCGTGCCTCAGCTTTGGAAATTTCATATGGTACATCACAGCGATACCCATGTCGACGCCACAACAGGCACGAGACACCATCCTGGTGATTATGTCTTCAGGGAAATATTTGCATTAGCAGCAATCTTGGTTTCAGGTATTCCTCTGGCCTACTATTTGTTTTACCGAATTTGCACAATCTTCTTTGCCTATTTTACTCATGCCAATATCAGTTTGCCAAAATCATTGGACAGGGCATTGAGCTATGTTTTCGTTACACCGGATATGCATAAATTTCACCATCATTTCGAGCGTCCCTGGACCGATACGAACTTCGGCAATATTTTCTCCTTCTGGGATCGGATGTTTGGCACCCTGGTCTACCAGGATCCCAAGGATGTCCAATACGGATTAGATGTCCTGGATAATTCAAAGGATGAAAATATAGGATATCAGTTGTGGTTTCCTTTTAGTGGGGAGATAAAAACCGATCCTGATAAGAATTTCCTGGGATTTACAAAAAGGTCGGCCAAGGCTTCTAAAAATTAAGACATCTCTTGATTTGGCTCAAAAGTCTTAATATTTAAAATTTTGGCAACTGAGACCAACTTCCTATCGAAACTGATGATTCCGCAATTTTGCATTTGGGCCAGCGTGAGATAAAGCGCATCGTAGAAGGTTATCCTATATGACGTTGAGATGTTCATTGCACTTTCTCGAAAAACTTGTGCCGGGATAATATTGTCTACCAATTCAAGGCAACGTTGATGAAGTATGTTAGCTTCGTCCCGCGACATGTTTTGATAGAGTACATATTTCCACAAGCCATTCCCTGTTTCTGACACGTAGATTGCCGGTGCATTAATTAAATTGTTTTTGATAATGTTTGAGAGTTGATCACTTAATCCACGATTTAATGTAATTCTAATTCCTGCACTGGCATCAATGATCCACCTCATCTATTGCGATCTTCTCTAATCATATCTTCCGGATCCGGTAAATGTGACCAATCTTTACCGCTATTTCTTATTCTATCTAGGACTTCTTTTTTCCTGTTGAAAGCTTTTGACTCAAACAATAAATTTTGCTCCAATATATAAAGTGCCTGTTGCGTCAGGCTTCTTCTTTCTGCTTTGGCCTGTGCCACTAGTTCATCATAAATATGCTGAGGAATGTCTCTGATTTGTAACGTGGGCATGATGCATACAAAATTATGCAAAATGCATGCATTTTGCAACATCGCTTTCTTTGATCAAAACCGCCGCAAGATATTTTTGATAAAGCCACCCACTGTTCCTCTTTTTCTTTCTGATTCGACAAATTGATTCAACCTCTTCATAGCTTCCTCAAGAGCATTCTTGTCAATAAAGGAAAAGACCAATCTGAATTGACCATATTTGCTATGACCAAATCCCTCACCGGGTGTCAACAGGATTCCGGAATTCTGATAAATCCTCTGCCAGAGTTTCAGTTCACCTTCAGGAGATCCCTCTTCCAGGAATTCGGAAAGATCCAGCCATAAGAAAAGTCCTCCCCGGACAGGCACATAGGAAAGTTTGCATTTTTTCAAAGTCTTGATCACTACCACGTATGACTCGGTTAAAGCTCTCTGATTAGACGAAATATAATCTTTCACAAAAGCTGAATTGGTTAAAAGCTCTGAGAGCATCCACTGCGTAGGATTGGAGATCATATGTGGAGCATTCAGATTTCTGTAAGCCTTCAGCATTTGCTCATTTTCAGAATAAAGAATTCCAATCCTGAATCCGGATATGGAAAAATCCTTGGACATTCCGTAAATCACATGTACATAATCGGACTGCAAGTCTTTCACCAACGGAAATGCAGATTCAAATTGAACATCATCGGCATAGTCATCCTTGATTTCCGGGTGTTCGGTATTCAACAAAGAAAGTCCGTAAAGCTCATTGATAACCAGGTGAACTTTATTGGACAGACACCAGGCTGATATTTGGCGAAGTTCATCGATTGAATAGATTGATCCCGTCGGGTTGTCGGGCCTGGTAATGACAAGCATGCCCAAGCTGCCATCCATGTCCCGGATCTCCTTCAACGCGCGGTCCAAATCATCAGTGGAAATCTTAATCCCGTCACTTGCTTCATCCAGGTCATGAACGGTAACGAGATCGTATCTATTTACACGGGATCTATTCCCAATGTCCTGGGTATATACAGGGTATGACGGCGCAGGAAAGACTGCAAATTCTTTTTCATCGCACAATACCCAGGAGACAAGATCCAGCACAGCTGTCGCACCTGCAGAAGTCACTAATTTGTCCGATGTTATTTCCGTTTTGGCCAAATGCCTGGTCAGGAATTCTGCCATGGAGTCTAAAAAAATCTCCGATCCTGCAATGCCCGTATAATTGGCAGTCCAATCAGGAATCTCCCTGGCAGCCAAAATCTTTTGTATCCCTTCTTTCAATAATGGCCAGCACAATTTATTTTCAGCCATATTTAATGGAAAGACACCGCCCGGATTGTCATGCTCATGCCAAATGTTGGCTGAAGCTTCGAAAAAGGCTTCCAGGTCCGGTCTTAACACAGTATTTACGGATTTTTGACCACGCTTGGATATTGAAATAGACATACTTGTCAGGTATAGAGACTAAAAAAGACGAAAATTGATAAAAAGATTTGTCACAATGCTGTCTGAAAACCTATAATCTTGTTAATTATTGAAATGAACATGCAAACTGAAGTTCATTTTCGTTCTACAAAAGCCTTGATTTAAAAAGGATGTCACGAATAGGCAAGATCATCATAACGGCGCTATTTGCCTGTGTTGTATCGCACGGCAATGCTCAATTCTGCGGCACAAAATTCAGGGGCGATGTCAAACAACTTCGGGCCGAAGCGGCAAAAATGCAACATTCGAGGAAGTCTATGAAGTCAAGTGATATTCAGTATGTCGCTTTGACGGTATTTAATGTAGAATCACTTGGAGCTAATTTGCCATTGGAAGTTGATAAACTGTATGAAGGTCTTGATTTTGCTAACAGGTATTACGCTCCTGCCGGAATACAATTTTTTATCTGCGGCTCTCCGAGGTCACTATTGGGCAATACGAGCTATACCTACAGTGAATCCAGAAGACTACTAACGCCGAATAATGTTTCCAATACCATCAATATCTACTATGTGGACGAGGTATTTGCTGCTGACCTGGTGATCGGAGGCTTTTCTTCATTTCCCTGGGAACAGGAACAATTGATCGTAATTGACAAAGGTTTTATATCCAATTCATTGAGCTCCGGAGGGATACTTGCTCATGAACTAGGTCACCATCTTGGTTTATTCCATACTCATGAGACCTTTATGGGGGTCGAATTGGTCAATGGCAGTAATTGTGAAAGTGCCGGTGATCTGATCTGTGATACAAATGCGGATTTCAACCTTTCCACCGGAGGCTTAGAAGGCTGCAATTATGTGGGAAATTTTGTTGACGTCAACGGTGATCTCTATAACCCTGATCCTCGAAATATCATGTCCTATGCTCCGTCCGAATGTCTTTCAAGGATAAGCGAATTACAAGCAGAACGAATCAACTTTTACTACAATCAGGAGTTTTCAGGCTATCTGCAGGACTGTGATTTCTATCCCGACCTTTCTGTTGATTCAGACATTGCAGATTTGACCATTTTTTCAGGTCAACCCATTGAGTTGGAACTCAACCTCGGCAATCAGAATTCCAACAATGAGAGTGTACGTGCGGAAATTCTCTTCTCCATCACAAATGAAGACCAGGTATCAAATTTTCTCATCCATTCGTAAGAAGTGGTAATTCAGGAAAGCAAAGAACCACTTTCCTCGACATTTAACTTTGATATTCCGATAAATTTTGGTTCCGGAAATTATTTTATGACAGTAAAAATAAATGCCATCGATCAGATCATCGAAAGGGACGAACGTAACAATTTCTACAATTTTACGGTACGAATAGATAATGCACAATTTAGTGACTTCCTTGTCTTTCCAAATCCTGCCATTGATTTTATGACTCTTTTTCTGCGTGACGAAAATTTTTCAGGAGTAGTTACAATGACGATCTCTGATGTGAAAGGAAACATTCGATATTCAGAAGAAGGATTCCGCAAAAGAGAGGAAGAGTTTATCAGAAAATTTGATGTTAGTCAACTTGGTGCCGGACTGTATGTACTCAGTCTCGATTTCCAGTTTGGTGGTAAAAAATCAATACTCTTCTATACAGGCTTATAAAACCTTGAATACTTTTCTTGAAAATTCAAGCTTGGTCGTAAGGGTTAACGCTGGTGATAATGCAGATCGTAGTAACTCCGATACTCTCCTGATGTCACTTCCTGCAACCATTCTTCATTTGCCAGGTACCAATCAATGGTCCGTCGCAATCCTTCTTCGAATTGAAGCGAGGGTTGCCAGCCTAATTCGTTTGCCAATTTGGACGCATCAATTGCATATCGAAGATCATGGCCTGCGCGATCCCTTACATAAGTGATCAGACGCTGACTACTGCCTTGGGCCCTATTGAGTTTTTCATCCATCAGCCGGCACAGTAAGTGGATCAAGTCTATATTTTGCCATTCGTTGTGGCCGCCGATTGCATACGTTTCACCCTTTCTTCCGCGATGAAAAATGACATCTATTGCATCAGCATGATCCACCACATACAGCCAGTCACGGACATTGATGCCTTCTCCATAGACAGGGAGGGATCTATTATGCAAGACATTATTGATGAATAGCGGGATCAGTTTTTCAGGAAATTGATTGGGACCATAATTATTCGAACAATTCGAAATGATCACCGGTATGCCGTATGTATGGTGAAAAGCCCGGACCAAATGATCAGAACCGGCCTTGGATGCCGAATAAGGACTTCTCGGATCATATGGCGTGTCTTCTTTGAAGAATGAGCTCTCCCCAAGAGCTAAAGAACCAAAGACTTCATCAGTGGAGACATGGTAGAAAAGCTTCCCGTGATTATTTCCTTGCCAAATGGTCTTAGCGGCCAGCAACAAATTTGCTGTACCGACAAGATTCGTATTGATAAATGCCAAGGGGTCTTCAATAGAACGATCTACATGGGATTCTGCTGCAAGGTGAATCACTGCATCGGGCTGCTCTTGCTCGAAAAAATTCATGATCCCATTGAAATCTACAATATCCATTTTGATAAATGAATAGTTGGGTGCAATTTCTACGTCCCGTAAATTTCCGAGGTTGCCGGCATAGGTCAACTTGTCCAGGTTGATGATGTGGTATTCAGGGTATTTGTTTACGAATAGTCTTACCACGTGAGACCCAATAAAACCAGCCCCACCGGTGATGATTATTTTCTTTTGATTTCCCGTGTCCATTGTTACCCCTATTCTTCTACTTCAACTTGTTCTGTCAAATAAGATTTGAGGCGCCTTCCCAGAAACATCTTGCCATAGTGTGTCTTCAAGTACTTCTCCCTCTTTATTGCATCTGCTTGGTTCCTGCAACCCTCAAAATATATCAGTTCCAATGGCCTTCGACTCTCGGTCGATGATACCCTGCCGGATTTATGTGCCTCAAATCTTAAAAGTAAATCTTTTGTATATCCAGTATATTTCTTTCCGTCCTTTTTACTTTCAAGCACATATACGTAAAAGTAGTCCTTGATCATGATTTACTTTTATTTGACGGGGTGAACCCACCGGTGATGATTATTTTCTTTTGATTTCCAGAGTCCATTATTACCCTTATTCTTCTACTTCAACTTGTTCTGTCAAATAAGATTTGAGGCGCCTTCCCAGAAACATCTTGCCATAGTGTGTCTTCAAGTACTTCTCCCTCTTTAATGCATCTGCTTGGTTCCTGCAACCCTCAAAATATATCAATTCCAATGGCCTTCGACTCTCGGTCGATGATACCCTGCCGGATTTGAGGCGTCTTCCGATATATCTTACCATATTAATGATTACTTGTTTCATATGACATGTTTCTATCTCACCAAACTTTGCAAATATGCCCCGTAACCACTTTTTTGAAGAGGTTTAGCCAGATTCATTAACTGTTCATCGTCTATATATCCCATTCGATAAGCAACTTCCTCTATACAGCCGATCTTGTGGTCTTGTCTTTTTTCGATGACGCGTACATACTCAGATGCATCTGATAACGAATCGAATGTCCCTGTGTCCAACCAGACAGTTCCCCGCTGTATGATGCGCACCTTGAGTTCACCACGATCGAGATAGACCTTGTTCAAATCTGTTATCTCATATTCATTTCGCTTTGAAGGCTGCAAATCCCTGGCGAATTGCACCACTTTGTTATCGTAATAGTACAGACCGGGCACGGCGTAATGGGATTTAGGTTGATTTGGTTTTTCCTCAAGTGAAATTGCATTGAGATCCTGGTCAAATTCGATTACCCCATATCGCTCCGGATCCTTAACGGGGAATGCAAATACCTGGGCTCCATTTGTCAGCCGCGCACATTCCTGACACAACGTGCTAAATCCTGAACCATAGAAAATATTATCTCCAAGGATAAGTGCCGCATTGTCATCTTCAATAAAATCAGCACCGATGACAAAGGCCTGGGCCAGGCCATTCGGCATCTCCTGAACAGCATAAGAAAAGGTGCAGCCCAAATCTGAACCATCTCCAAGGAGTCTTTGAAATGAGGAGGAATCCTCAGGCGTTGTTATGATCAATATTTCACGAATCCCCGAAAGCATGAGTACCGATAATGGATAATAGATCATCGGTTTGTCATAAATGGGCATGAGTTGCTTGGAAATTGCCTTCGTTATGGGATAAAGCCGTGTTCCGGAACCTCCGGCAAGAATAATTCCTTTCAATACTGAAAAATTTTAACTAGACAAAAGTACGATTTATCTAGTCGTAGGGCATTTAATAAAAACCGTTCGTCAGATTTCAAATACGTGCATACACGAAGAAAATATGCACACCTGACAAGGCCAAGAATGTGATAAGAATTACCTTCGCACAAATTTTTTAGTATGATCTCAGATTTGCTGAGTAAAAAAAAATTGCTTTCAGTCACTGGGCTTGGATATGTGGGTCTGCCACTGGCTTTGGAGTTTGCAAAAAAATTCAGAGTCATAGGGTTTGACATAAACGAGGAGCGTATAAGGATGATGCAAAATGGGATCGATCCTTCTGAAGAACTTGATGGCGATTCATTTCTGGATACGGATATATTGTTTACTTCAAACGCGGACGATCTCAAAAAGGCTCATTTTCATATCATCGGGGTACCTACTGACATTGACAAACACAAAGTGCCGAACTTAAAGCCTCTCCTTGCTGCTTCTAAGACGGTAGGTAATGCCTTAAAAAGAGGGGACTACGTGGTTTATGAATCCACGGTCTACCCGGGTTGCACAGAAGAGGACTGCTTGCCCATCCTGGAGGAAATGTCAGGTTTGAAAGTAAATGAAGATTTTAAACTGGGATATAGCCCCGAGCGTATCGTCCCTGGAGATAAAATTCGTACGCTTACCAAGATTCTTAAAATAATCTCAGGAAGTGATGAAGAGTCTACACAGGTTATTTCAGATGTATACTTATCTATTTTGGAAGAAGGCATCCACAAGGCCTCCAGCATCAAAGTTGCTGAGGCCGCTAAGGTGATTGAGAATACCCAACGGGATATTAATATCTCCCTCATGAATGAACTTGCCATAATTTTTGATCGTATCGGAATTGATACGCGGGAAGTGCTTCAGGCAGCTTCTACTAAATGGAATTTTCATCGGTATTATCCGGGCTTGGTAGGAGGACACTGTATCAGCGTAGATCCATTTTATCTGATGCATAAGGCCAAGCAACTTGGTCATGATCCCCAGGTAATCGCTGCCGGTAGACGGGTGAATGATTCTATTCCAAATTTTATAGCGAAGACGTTGGTTCAAAAGATGATTGGTGTTGGCAAAAATCCTGGTTCTACTAAGGTTCTCGTCATGGGAGTTACTTTTAAAGAAAATGTATCGGACATACGTAATTCAAAGGTTGTGGATCTCATTCACGAATTAAGGGGGTATTCAGTAAAGGTAGATGTAGTCGATCCCTTTGCCTCTTCGCATCAATTAGAGGAAGAGTACGGCATATCGCTCCTGGATGAACACCATTATGAATACGATGGAGTGATCGTGGCGGTGGCTCATGATCAGTATGTGCAACTGGATGAATCATTTTTCAGGTCTGTTATGAATGAGAATCCAATTGTTTTTGATTTAAAGGGAATCTATAACAATTTTGAAGATTTGATATACTGGAGGCTCTAATCTTCTTTACAACAAAGAATGTTGAACATACGGACAACCGAGTCAGTAAATAAGACACCCTGGTGATAGAGATAAGAGCAGCATTCTCCTAAAGGTATTAGCCACGCGTTCAATTGATCAAGAAATTATGATAATACCCTTTGCCCGGCAAGATAGGCTTACCTTTGCTTTTATGTTATGATTGGTCAAATAGCTCAATTTTATTCTAAATTTGCACTTTCCCTGATAAATCGATAGATCGGGCGAATGCAAAACATCAAGATTGCAAGAATTCATCATTCTGGTAAATGAAAAAGTTACTTAACTTAATCTGCTTATTTCTTCTTTCTTCTATTTGTCTGTACGCTCAGTCGGAGACGGATACAATGACTATTTCAAGGTCTGATTCCAGGACACATAGCAGTGTTATCAATATCAACATTAATCCTGGTGATACAGTAGATCTCGAAGCATTGGATTCCCTGGTAAATGCAATAGGTGAAATTCTGACCAAGAAGCCTGAATCTGAAATTTATGGACATCAGATATTCAAAGCAGATAGCATTCAAATTTTTCAGCCTACAACTATAGCAAAGGTGCCGGATTCGTATGTCCTGGGTGAGGGGGACGAAATAGCAATTGTCATTTTTGGCACATCTCAATTGGATGCCAAGCTGATCATTGATGAAGCAGGCTTTATTTCTCCATCGCAAATGCCTAAAATCTATCTTAAGGGCTTAACCTGGGGACAAGCAAAGCAATTAGTCAGAAGACGATATTCCAACTATTACATATTCCGGCCTGAACAGTTTGTCATGAGCCTGTCAGAACCGAGGACGATCACGGTAAACATTTTTGGAGAGGTAGAGCGGCCAGGTTCATACAATCTCGTTGCAACTAATACGGCATTCAATGCTTTAGTGGCTGCCGGAGGACCTACGGAAGAGGGAAGTGTTAGAAATATCAGGGTGTATAACGGCAATGAGCAAAAAGTCCTGGATATCTATGAATTAATGAATGACATGGGTAGTCAGTT
>JANQHF010000069.1 GCA_028282725.1 Saprospiraceae bacterium | reverse complement strand
GCTTCCTGGGTGTTTACTTGTTGCATGATTCCGGCCGAAGTGAAAATCACAAATCCGCCCAGGACCAGTGCAATGATCATTCCTCTTGTTTTCGAGGATCTCGGTTCATTCTGAAGATTTAAAATTCTCTTTACTCTTTTCATCAATTTGAATTTGTTATTAAATAATGCAAGTGTTAAATGGGATTCCCGGCTTTGATAGATCTCGCCTAGTTTGATTAATGTCTTGGCATAATGAAGTCTGTCTGGCAATACCTTCATTACGGTATCATCGCAGATGTGTTCTCGTTTCTCTTTTATTTCAGAAGTGAGCAACCAAATTACCGGATGGTAGAAAAAGATAGCTTCCGCTAAAATAACGATGAAGTTTTTGATGATATCATAATGAAGTACATGTGCGAGCTCGTGCGCCAATATGGCTTCCACCTCATCTATGGTAAGTTGATTAATGGATGCAAGTGGTAGCAGCACAATGGGTTTTACATGACCCATGACCATGGGAATCGGGATAATGTCAGAAAGACCAAGTTGAATGTGTCTTTTAATATTGAGTTTTTTCAAAATGGTAGAAAAGGCACTTTGAATTTCAATAGGTATGTCAGTGATGGCATTTCGTCGAATGTATTGAATGCCTAGCCATCCCACTAAAAATCTTCCTAAGAAGACAGCAACTCCGATCGTCCAAACCAGGACAATGACTGAATTGTAATTGACCAGCCAATCGGTCCAGGAGGAAGTAGTGATGATGGATTCGGACGACCCGATATTGTCGAGTGTGATTGGAATCATTCCTGTTTCGGAAGGAGTATTAACTACGATTTCAGGTATTTCTCTGAAGGAGTAAAAAAGAAAAGTGAACGAGGAGACGATCAAACTGATGATCAGGACCGACAAATTGGTATGGACAGTTCTTTTGGATGAATACACCTGAAAATGCTTGACTGCCAGTTTGATACCCAGGGCGATCAGCGGTATCTGCCAAAGACTGTGCAATAGCGTGTGGTATATGGCATTGATCAATTCAGCATTGAAATAAGATAAGAAGGTTGACATCTATTTTTGATTTTCAAGTTTAGTGATCAGCTTTTTAATTTCAGCCAGTTCTTCTTTGCTTGCGGTATGACTACCTAATGTCTGCATGACTAAGGACATTGCCGAACCTTTAAATGTGGTCTTCAAAAAATCCTTTAACAAATGCCGTTGCGTATCCACTTCCGAAAGATTTGCCACATATACATGGGTGCGTGAGGAAGTATCCCGGGTGACGAGGCTTTTGTCAACCATAATCTGCATCAGTTTTAACGTAGTCGTATAACCCGTTTCTTTTGTTTTGTTGATTTCGTCATTTACCTCTCTGACGGTTGATGGCCCTCTGTCCCAAAGCACCTGAAGGATCTGTAATTCGGATTCAGTAGGCCTGGTATGATGAGTGTTCATATTTTATTACGAATCATTTCGTAGACGAATATATACGAATACTTTCGTATAATGCAAGTGCATCGACGTTTTTAAGAAATTTTTAGATAAACGGAGTGGTCAGCTTTCCATTTCGATGACCAGGTCGTCCTGTTCAACCATGGACCGTTCTTTCAGGTGGACCTTAAAGATCGTCCCATCCTTAGGAGCGGTAATGGTGCTCTCCATCTTCATTGCTTCTATGATGAAGAGCGGTTCGTCTTTCACCACGGCCTGACCTTCTTTTGCGATGATCTTCGAAAGACGTCCCTGCAATGGTGCTCCAATGTGTTTTTCAAGTGTCGCCTTTCTGTTTTTTGCTCCCTCAGAATCCAGGGATTTATCCTGGATGACGACAGATCTGACGGTTCCATTCAGTCTGAAAATGACCATCCGGGCTCCGGAGCTCCTTGCTGCGTTGGTATTCAGGTATTGGATCAAAATGGTTTTACCTCTCGCTATTTCCACCTGTATTTCTTCATTGAAACGCAGACCGTAGAAGAAGGCATGGGACGGAAGAGAACTCGTATCGCTATACAATTTTTGATGATCGTAGAAATTTTCAAACACCTTTGGATATAACAAATAACTGAGGTAGTCTTCGAATCGATCACTCTCAGGAAATTTGACTTGAAATTTCGCATACCCCTGATCGAACTGAATGGCTTCCAGATGAGCATTGGGTCTTTCTGTGAATGGCTGGATATTTTTCAGTACCATTTTTTGGAAATCAGGGGGCCAGCCTTCTTCTCTTTGACCAAGATCCCCCTTCATCAGCGAAATCATGCTGTCGGGAAATGCCAAAGTAGCTCCTTGCTCATAAATGTCTTCGGCAGTCAAATTATTAGCCGTCATAAACATAGCCATGTCACCGACCACTTTACTTGAAGGCGTTACCTTAACAATCCCTCCTAACATCTCGTTTACAGCCTTGTAATTCTTCTTAATGGTTTCAAATTGATCCTCAAGACCAAGACCTCTTGCCTGTGGTCTCAGGTTTGAATACTGACCTCCGGGAATCTCATGATTGTACACTTCCGCTGTCCCGGCCTTTAATTCTGTCTCAAATCCATAATAGTACCGGCGCACAGACTCCCAATAATTGGAATATTCATTGAGGCTGTCCAGGTCCAATGGATTTTCCCTTTCGTGTCCTTCCAACATCGCAACTGCAGAATTAAAATTGGGTTGTGACGTAAGACCCGACATCGAACCGATGGCAAGATCGATGGCATCTACTCCGGCATCGATCGCTTTCAGGTAGGTCGTCGATTGAATGGATGAGGTGTCATGGGTATGCAGATGAACGGGAAGGCCGATCTGCTCTTTAAGATTGGAAATGAGATATTCGGCACCAAGTGGTTTCAACAACCCGGCCATATCTTTTATGGCTAATATATGAGCACCGGCATCTTCAATGCGACGGGCCATGTCCAGATAATATTGAAGATTGTATTTGCTGCTCTTGTCCAGGACATTACCGGTATAGCATATGCAAACCTCTGCCAATGCATCTGTTTCATTTCTGACGGTATTAATACTGGTTCGCATGGCTTCCAGCCAATTCAGGGAGTCGAATATTCTGAACAGGTCAATCCCGGTTTGGGCAGCATGAACGATGAATTTTTCCACCAGGTTATCCGGGTATGCCTTGTATCCCACAGCATTTGAACCTCTCAACAACATTTGTAAAAGAACATTCGGAATGGTTGCCCTCAATTTTTCAAGACGTTGCCAGGGACACTCCTTTAAAAACCGCATGGCCACATCAAAAGTAGCTCCGCCCCATACTTCCATTGACAACAGGTCAGCACCATGATTGATGGCATAGCTCCTGGCAATATTCAACAAGTCTTTCGTTCTTACCCTTGTGGCCAGTAAAGATTGGTGGGCATCCCGCATCGTCGTATCGGTGAAGTGAATCTTCTTTTCATCTAACAGCCACTTGGAAAATCCCTCAGCACCTAATTCATCCAATTTTTGCTTCGTACCTGCCGGGAATCCATTCATAGTGTCAGCTTCCGGTACAACAGCTTTTCTGAACCGGATGTCCCAATCCACTTTTTTGATGTCGGGATTGCCATTTACGATGGTTTCAGCCAGGTAGGTAATCAACTTGGTTCCACGATCCCGCCATTTCGGTGGTGCTAGTAATTCCGGATGTTGACCGATAAACGGTACCGTGGCCTTACCGGATCTGAAGGTCTCATCCTTGAGCACATTCAGCAAAAAGGGAATATTTGATTTGACGCCCCTGATCCTGAATTCTCTCAGGGCCCGGTGCAATCGATCAGCTGCATTTCCCAGGGTATCGCCGGACGCTGTTACCTTGACAAGCATACTGTCGAAAAATGGTGATATCGTAGCCCCCGCATAGGCATTTCCGGCATCCAGCCGGATACCGAATCCACTTGCGCTTCGGTAGGCAACGAGACGACCGTAATCCGGTTTGAAGTCCTCACTTGGATCTTCCGTTGTAATCCTGCACTGAAGGGCTACACCCCGGTATGTAATATCAGATTGTCCGGTGATGCCAATCTCCGGATGTGCCAGGGGTCTTCCTGATGCAATGAGGATCTGATATTTTACAAGATCCCTTCCCGTAATGACTTCTGTTATGGTATGTTCGACCTGGATCCTCGTATTTACCTCGATAAAATAGATGGCTTCTTGTTCATCTACCAGGAATTCGACAGTTCCTGCATTCTGGTATCCGACAGATTGACAAATTTGAACTGCATACCGGTAAAGATCCTCTCTAGTTTTTTCTTGCAATGAAATGCCGGGCGCGATCTCTACGACTTTCTGATACCTGCGTTGTAATGAACAGTCTCTTTCAAACAAGTGAACAATGTTTCCATAGTGATCACCGAGAATTTGTACTTCCAGGTGCTTTGGATTGTCAATAAACTTCTCAATAAATACAGAATCAGATCCAAAGGCGGTCTTTGCTTCTCCAGCAGCTTCCGTATATGCCTTTTCAATCTCATTTTCAGATCTGACTACTCTCATGCCGCGCCCACCACCACCTGTAGTTGCCTTCAACATGACCGGATAACCGATGCGTTTTGCCTCTGATCTAAGGTGATCCAGGTTATCGATCGGATCGATGCTGGCTTCTACTACGGGAACGTTGGCATTGATCGCCGTTTTTTTCGCTGACACCTTATCCCCCAGGCCTTTCATGGCTTCCGGGCTTGGCCCTACCCAGATGATGCCGGCATTAATACAAGCTTGGGCAAAGTCCGGATTTTCCGAAAGAAAACCATATCCCGGATGGATGGCATCCACTTCATTTTCCTTGGCCAACCTGACGATCCTGGCAATGTCGAGATAAGGCTTCAATGGCTCGTCATCTGCCCCTATCTGATAGGCCTCATCCGCTTTGTACCTGTGCAAGGAGTAGCGATCTTCATAGGTGTAGATGGCAATTGTCCGAATATTCATTTCCGAAGCTGCCCGAAATACCCGAATTGCAATTTCACCACGATTCGCAACCAGTAATCGTTTGATAGGGCGATGAGTCACCTCATTCATGATAGAGAAGTTATAATTTAATGACGACACCCAAATTTAACACTTTCTCAGACGGGACAGTTATTGAGTATTAATTTTCACGGTGAACATATGATAGATGCCTCTTAACGATTTGTTGTGATCAATTGAAAAAGGTGCTCATTATCTTTGCGGCGCTGATGAAAAACCTAACTCTACTGTTTCTGCTATGTGGATTTCAGACATATGCCATCGATGAGGTCTATGAGGTATATCGTCTGTCACACATCCTTTTCGATGGATGGGTTACAGATGATGAATGGAGAGATATTCCCGTCTTTGATCTGAAGATGCAGTTGCCCAATTTAAATAGCACTCCTACGGAAATTTCCGAAATCAGGTTGGGCTACGATGATGAATATGTTTACCTGTCAGGCAGATTGTACGATTCGGACATCTCCAATATGATGGCCAATACCAAAAAGAGAGATGCCCTGACCGGCTCTACCCAATGGTTTGGAATGGTGCTGGACTCCTATAACGATAATGAAAATGCATTGGCATTTTTCACAACCCCAACCGGGCTTAGATGGGATCTTGCCATCTCAAATGATGCGATCGGAACCAATCCGGTCAACATCAGCTGGAATGCATTCTGGGATGTTAAGGTGCAAAAAAACGATAAAGCCTGGTTTGTGGAAATGCGCGTTCCTTTTTCTAGCCTTGGTTTCGAGGAAAAAGAGGGCGAGGTTACAATGGGCATTGCTACCTGGAGATATATTGCTCGCAAGAATGAAATGGACATGTTTCCCCTCATACCCCCGGAATTTGGTGACTGGAGTCCGTTTCGACCCTCCTTATTCCAGGATATCAAATTTAGGGGGATCAAACGCCAGAGTCCCCTTTATATCACACCATATGTCCTGGGTGGATTTTCAAGAGTTAACGAGTTGTCTGGTGATGAAACCGGTTATGAATCGGACAACACTGTTATCCGGCAGATCGGGGGTGATATAAAAATCGGTCTCAGTAGAAATTGGACGCTGGATTTAAGTGTGAATACTGATTTCGCACAGGTTGAGGCGGATGATCAGCAAGTAAATCTCACAAGGTTCAGCCTCTTTTTTCCGGAGAAACGTCTGTTTTTCCAGGAAAGAGCTGGCGTGTTCAATTTTAATTTTGGTCGAAGAGATAATCTATTCTATAGCCGGAGAATCGGAATCAATGACGGAGATCTTCAAAGTATTATTGGCGGAGCCCGTGTGGTCGGTCGCTCCGGCTCCTGGGATATAGGATTTATCAGTATGCAAACTGCAAATGAGGTCGATTTCAAAGGTGAGAACCTCACTGTATTTCGGGCCAAGAGAGATGTTATCAATGATCGGTCTGATCTCGGTATCATGTTCACCAATAGAATGGATTTTGACGGTGGCTATAATTCCAACTACGGATTGGACTTCACTTGGGAAACTATGGAGGACTGGTACCTGTCATTGAGACTGGCCCAGACTTTTGACAGTGATATAGACAATGCATTGTTTGACCCGGCATCATCCAAGTATTGGATCAGTTTTAGTTCTCGCAACAACCGGGGATTTGGTCTTGGTTCCAGCTTGTCACGATCGGGTGCCGACTTCATACCCGGTATGGGATTTGAGCAAAGAGACGACTATACGCGTATCGGCAACAGGCTCACATATAATTGGTACCTGGATAATTCCTCCAAAATATTCTCTCACGGTTTTCAATCCGGGGGAACGGCCCATTGGTCCAATACAACGGGTAAATTAGAATCTCTTGGATGGCGGTTAGGTTGGGATTTGCAGTTGAGAAATACCTGGAGATTTGAAGTTCGTGTCCGTCCTCAGATTGAAAACCTCGTCGAGGATTTTGAATTGACCGACGATGTTGTGATTCCGGTCGGGGATTACAAATTCGTGTCCTACAATGCAGAATTTGCCACACCGCAAACCAACAGACTTTGGGCCCAGGTCGAAGCCGAAGTTGGAAATTTTTACGACGGTCGACGTTCAAGTATATCTATTACGCCCACCTTCAATGTGTCATCCACTCTTGAATTATCAGGAGCTTATGAATATAACCGGGCATCATTCGAACAGAGGGATCAGGTCCTGGATCTTCACCTTATCAGGCTGAAATCGTTAATCATGTTTGATACCAAGCTATCATTAGCCGCACTTGTTCAATATAACAATCAAAGCAAATCCTTCCAGGGAAATGTTCGTTTTCGCTATAATCCCTCCGAAGGGAATGACCTGTTTATCGTCTACAACGATGATTTGAATACGGATCGATTTCGGGAAACACCCACCTTGCCCACAACCAATCAGCGGTCAATCCAGTTTAAATATTCGTATACCTTCAGACGATGACACGCAAGATAAAAACGGTACCCAGGATCGAATCTCTCAAGAGGGCTTTCAACTTTGTGGAAAACCCAATTCCGGTCGTTGATCACGCTCTAAAAACCTATGGTGATACATATTATACCAGGATTATTGGGGGGCGAAAGATCGTTATGTCCATTGAACCTGGTTTTGCTCAACATGTGCTTCAGAAAGGCAATAAAAAATACGAGAAATCGGAACTTCAGACTGATGCCCTGGGCAAGTATGTGGGCTACGGATTGCTAACGGCAAATGGCGAATATTGGCTTCGCCAACGCAGATTGATCCAACCGGGATTCCATAAGGCTAAGCTGGCTGCCCTTGTGGGAATCATGACCGAGGAGATCTCTAAATTCTATGATGACCTGGAAGAAAGAGTCATACAAGATCCGAATATTGATGTTAGTCATGCCATGATGGAACTGACCCTGCGCGTGGTGGCCAAGTCCTTGTTTAGTACAGGTATTAATGAAGAAGACATCATAAAACTAGGGAGTTGGATCTCTGACATTCAAAAGCATATTGTTAAGGAAGTCAGGATGCCGATTTTTAATTTCTGGAGGAGGTTGAATGGTCAGACCAGGAAAGCACTAGGCCTTGCGGATCATGCTAAAAAAATGATCCAGGACTTGATTGATGAGCGAAAAAGAAGTGAGGAGAAATACGGTGATCTTTTGGATATGCTCCTGGACTCCAAATATGAGGACACAGGGGAATCGATGAGTGATGAGCAAATTTTGGACGAGGCCATCATTCTGTTTGTTGCCGGTTATGAAACGACTGCCATAGCCCTGGCATGGTGTCTCCATGCACTGAGGGAGGATCCGGGTGTCCGTGCAAAGCTGGAATCGGAAGTTATGGATCAGACCGGGGAATATGCTATGGAATCATTGATGCGTCCTTCGTACCTGGGTCAGGTAATTGATGAAACTCTGAGAAAATATCCTTCCGCCTGGATACTTGACAGGATTGCTCTTGAGGATGATGAAATCGATGGAGTAAAAATCAATAAAGGAGACCTGGTCGGCTTATATGTATTCGGTGTGCACAGGAATCCCAAGATCTGGCCAGAACCTGATGTTTTTAACCCGGATCGATTCCACCCGTCCAATAAAAAAAGCCAGATCAGCTATTCCTTCTTTCCATTTGGAGGAGGCCCCCGAATGTGTATCGGCTACCACTTTGCCTATATGGAAATGAGAATTGCAATTGCGGAGTTCATGAAGAGATTCGTTCTTCCTCAACCCACAGGTCACGAACCGGATTATCTTCCTTTGATTACATTGAAACCCAGGGAAAACATTGTAATGAAGCTAAAACGAAGACAGGAAGAAGAGCAAATGGATGAAGAAGTGCATGCTGGTGTAACAGTACATGAATCATAATCAATGAAGCCAATAATATCCCAAAATGTTTACCATAAAAGATCTAGATTAAATAATTCAACGTTGTGACGATCTATCTTGAGTATCGCAATTCACTTCACCCAAGAGATTGTTTTTAGTCTTCGACTACCTCGTACTCATTATCCTGCTTAACCTTTTAGATTGTCACTTTCATTAAAGATAAATGAACGAAGTGAAGTCGAAGCCCAGATGTCTGGGAGACATCTGCCAGAGAGAACCACGAAGAGGTAGGGTTGCTGCGTTAAGAAATCGTGAAGCTCTGGAAGGATTTTAGCTGAACAGTTGCGGTTTCTTGATCTCCGTTTTTAGATCGGGAAAATCACATTACAAAAAGTGGTGTTTTTTGGAACTCTCAGGATTATGTGAATTGTCACACTTTTATATATAGTGTGACACAGACTGATTTAATGATAGATTTTGTGGTCTGAAAAACGTGACATACAAAAATGTTAACTGTATTTAGATTGTCGTCGAATTATGTATGATGTTGCAAATCCAAATTTAACTTATCTCAAGATCGAAATAATCTTGAAGTGAAAAGGCTTATTAAGGATATATGTGATTGGTAAAATTATAGGGCACATTAATCGGTTTGTGTTACTTTGATTTGTTTAACGAGTTTTTTTAACTCGAATGAATCGTGGATCGGGTGAAAGGGTTGGATTTAGTGAGATTAAAGGAAAAACGAGGGAATTGTTTTACTCTATAACGGTACTGTTCAAGAACGTTGACTTTCGGAGTACTTTCCTGTCAGATGAGCAGTAAGTTTATTAAGAGCACTAAACTCTCTGAAACCCTTCTTTATATTTTATTAGCGCCAGTCAATTTTTTTTAGTCCTTTTAAAAACTGTCCTCCCATTGTTCTGCTCTCGTCATGGTCTGTGTTGTGCGCACTAATTTCAAGAGTAAAAGCGGGGATACTAAATTTGGATTGTACAAAATCAAATGCAAGTCGTCCAGATTTGAGTAGTAGCTTTCGTCTGTCAACAAGTGACTTGACGAAACGCTTCGTAAAACCCAGCTTTTTCAGAAACAAGATGTCCGGTAGTTCTTCTTTAATCGGTGGGAAAAGCTGCTTCCTTTTATCAATATTAATCTTGTTGTAGAAGATGTAGTCAACCTTTGAGACTTCATCCCCATGAACGTCAATGAAAAGCTTGGGAGTTGGTAACTTGTTTATCTCATTTTTAATCACCTCAAGTTCAAATGTATCTTCCCTGTCCCATATCCTGTTAAAATCCATATTGTTCTTATCCAGTCTGTGGTTTCCGGCCCTTGTGCCTTCTATGTTAACTATAGGGAACATTAAAAAGGACAGGTTAGGCATGTGTTGTCCATTGACAAGTTCTTCCAGAAGCCCCTCTATAAAGAATGAGCCCATACTTTCCCCAGGATGTTGACGCCCAATTATTATCACGGTAGGTTTGTTTAAATCCCCATATCTGATACAAGGTATTTTCTGTTGCCAAACTTCAAAATCGTTTTTCTTTTTTACAGTTGCTGATAGAAATTCGTCAAGCATTTGACTTGAATAGGGCGGATACCAGGCAACGTAAAACTCAGTCGTCGGGTGGTCTACAGAAAATGAAAATTGTCCGTTCCTGAACTCACTATCAGGCAATCTTTTCCAATTCAAGAAATCGAGGCTAATAAACGGTCTATAGCCGTACCAGCCTTTTTGAAACGATGACCGCCCTGCATTGTCAATCACAATTTTAATATCTGTTTCAGGTTGGTCAAGTTTCACCTTGAATAAAAAACTGTGACAATAACTATAGTTCTCTTTTGATAGATTAACGTGTAATTCTTTTATGTCATGGTTAATTGATACCAACTCACCTGACGCACCTTCGAACTCGAAATCCAATGTAGCTCCTTTCACTAATAAAAGTTTTGGTAGTCGAGATAGCTTACAAATTCACGAGCAACCCTTTTGCGGGTTTCTTCTGATAGAACGCTAAACCCAAACCCCGGATTAACGGCTTCAAATTCCAATATTGTGATTTTAGGATTCTTTTCTTTGGTCTTGATAAAATCAAATCTGGTGAAAAAGGTGTGTCTATAGATCCTGTACGTGTTGAGAAAGGAATGACAGGTTATTCATATAATCATCCAGTCGGAATTTATAAATGGACTGCTCATCATGCATATTTTAGTTCTCAAAACAAGAGTGGTGAAATCAAGCTAGAAAAATGTAAGACTGTGGAAATTGTAGTTAGAGGTATATAAAATCCACAATTTTGCATCTACATGTGGACAAAGAAATTTAAAGTCTCCTGACACACTATGTATAAAAGTGTGACACAAAAAATGGACGTAAAATTCCTTTCTTTTGTGAAAAGGATGATTACCGGGATAAAAGAAAAAAAGCGTTTTCGGGGAAGGCTACAACTGTGGTAAGTCTACACAATATTATATACAAATGATGAAATAACTAACCATACTCACTGTGGAAATGTTAATATCGATTATATGGTGTCTCATATTTCATTCTATACTGAGGCCTTGAATGTTAATTCATGTCTAAATAAAAAAGTGTCAATCGATCAATTTGGTGAAATAAAGAATTGTCCATCCATGAGTAATTCATTTGGCAATATAAAAAATCAATCTCTAGAAGACATTGTCAAAGAATCTGAATTTCGAAAATTATGGAGTATAACTAAAGACGAAATAAAAACTTGCAGAAGCTGTAAGTTTAGATATGCATGTCCGGATTGTCGAGTATTTATTGAAGAAAAGGAAGATTTATTTTCCAAACCATTAAAGTGTGGATACGACCCTTACACAGGACAATGGGAAGACTGGAATAAAAATAAATTTAAAGTAAAATATTTTGAAGAAGCATATGCAAACTAAATGGTTGAATTGGTTTTTGTTGCTCTCTTTAATTTTAATACAACTTAGCTGTTTTAAGAACCGTGAAAAAGGTATTAAAGGTTTTATTAAACTTTCAGAAGATCAAATGATCGAAAGAGCTCGTGTAGGTAACTGGCCAAATCCTAGCATTATAACTTACATCCTTGAATCAGGTGATACTATAAGTCGAGATTCCATGAATAAACTTAATTATGACAGTATCGCCTTTGACGACTACATAGATACCACGGGCGTTGTTAAACTCGCAATAATAAGACCTGCTTCAAAAGAAGATTTAAAAATTAGAGAAAAAATGTTGCAAGCCTTTGAAGAAGGTCCTAAATTAGAAGAAGTGGTAATTGATTGTTCAAATATAAAGGCCATTATAGATCGTGCAAGAATGCGAGATCAAGAGAATAGAAAGAATATTAAATCTTATTCTTATAAAGTAGATCATGAAAATCTTGAGGTAATTACTAGCTTGATTGATCAGTGTGGGATGCCCACTCTCAAGTCAGTAAATGCAGAACAAATGCAGTCCATTTGGCTAATATTGCAACACTCAAAGACTAAATACCAAGAGCAATATTTACCGCTGTTAAAGCAAGCAGCTGAAAATGGAGATTTGAATATTCGCAATGTTCTTATGATGGAAGATCGTATAAGAATTTCCAAAAAGTTGCCTCAGATTTATGGAACCCAAATTTGCAAAGATAGCCTAGGAAATTCTATTTTGTGCGAAGTAATTGATATGCCAAATTTAAACGTGAGAAGAAGGGAAGTTGGTTTTGAGCCAATAGAGGAATATCTAATGCACTGGGGTATAGAGGCACCAAAAAAGTTGAATTAATTCTTTTAAAAGGCGTAATATTAAAGTAGTTGTTGGAATATTCTCAATAAAATGCTCTTTTTTTCAGTAATAATTTCTGCAACTACTGTCATTTCTGGTTTATAAGTGATCGATTTTCCAATGTTTGTCACCAGCTGATTCGGCAAGGCAGCTGTAATGTCATAAAATGGCAATCCTGTAGCCTCATCTAAAATGGGTAGTGCTGAAATTTCACAATTGTTCACTTCAATTGTTCCAAACTCCTTAAATGGCGGGCATCAAATTTTACAATGACTTTACTATTTGTTCCAATTTTACCAATACCTGAAGAAACGAGACGAGCTCTGACATACTTTGAATTATTTTCTTGATCTGGGCCATACATAAATACCAACTACGCACTGGCATATTACTGTTTTCCATGATAGTACCGCTTCGAAGGGTCGTTCTAAAATTAGAGTTCTTACATTGCCATTGCCACTTATTCTTAAGCCAATAGTGTACTTCTGAACTACACTTCTTACAAAACACTCCTTGATCCTCTCGCTTGTTCTTAAAATCCAACCTACAGCTCTGCTCATCTGGAAACTTACTTACAAATTCAAGTATATTCATATCAACTTTTTGATACAATCTATCGCCTAACGTGCATCCAATCTGCATTTAGGTATAATTGCGGAGATTCAATTGTTTAATTATACATTAACATTTCTATAGCTTGTTATAGCCATTAAATTTTGTTTTTAGCCTTATTCTTTTTAAATTTTCAAATTGTAATAACAATAAAAAAAGACGACCGGGGCCGTCTTGAATGTTTTCACAACGGAATAATCCTTATTGTGAATAGCTTCAGAATGTGATTTAAATATAATAAAATATGAAAAGAATATTGGGTCTTGATGTCGGAGTATCATCCATTGGCTGGGCATATATTGAGATTCACAAAGAAGATAGTTCCAAGAACAGGATCGTGAAATCGGGGGTCAGGATAATACCTATGGGTAACGAAAAGGATGATTTCACAAAGGGGAAAAGCATTACCATCAATGCAGAAAGAACCCAAAAGAGAGGGGCCAGAAGGAATCTCGACAGGTGGCAAATGAGAAGGGAAAACCTCACGAAGCTGCTTATAGAGCAAGGAATGATGCCCAACGAAGACCTTATGGACTGTAGTAAGATGAGGCTTTGGGAGTTGAGGGCCAAATCAGTAAGTGAGAAGTTGGAGAGAAACGAAATCGGAAGGGTGCTTCTTCATCTTAATCAAAGGCGCGGATATAAGAGCAACAGGAAAACAGCGGTTCGGGAATCCGAATCAAGTGACTATCTGCAAGATATCGCTACAAGAAGTGAACATCTTCAGAATGAGAATATGACCATAGGTCAATATTGCTATAGCATGCTGTGCGAAAACCCGCATTTCAGGATAAGAGGTAAAACTTATTATCGGGGTGATTACGAAGACGAGTTTGACAAGATCTGGGAAAACCAAGCAAAATACTGCCCGGATCTACTTACACAGAGCTTATACGAAAGAGTAAAGGAAGAGATTATTTACTACCAGCGCCCCTTGAAATCTCAAAAAGGCCTCGTCAGCAAGTGTTCATTCGAGTCATGGAATAGGGTCGCTCCAAAGAGTAGCCCATACTTCCAGAAATTCAGGATTTGGCAAAACCTGAATAACCTGGTTGTCACAGACGATGAGGGTGGCAAATATAATCTTACACTTGACGAAAAGACCATACTTGCCCGAGAATTGGATGACCGGCCGCATCTGACCAAACGACAGATCATTAAGCTTTTAGACCTTGCGCCGGTGAGCAAGTACGACTTGAACTTTGACAAGGTGGAAGGCAACAGGACAAAAGCGGGTCTCTTAAAGGTTTTTAAGGAAGTAGAATACGACACGGTCGATTTGCTGGATATTGATCCAAATAATGACCCTGATAATGACGAAGCTTATAAGTTTTGGCATTTGTTATACAGTGAGAATGATCCGGAAAAGCTATCCAAGACCCTGGAGGAAAAGTATGGCTTCTCAAAAGAGCAATCGTATGGTGTGATGAACTATGGTCTTGAACAGGGGTATCCAAATATTTCAACGAAGGCCATACGAAAGATCCTTCCCTATCTGCTTGATGGGAATGGATACACTGATGCTATGGAAATGGCGGGATACAGGCACTCTCATCATTTAACAAAGGAAGAGAATGAAGAAAGAACTCTTGCTGATCGCATACCTCCGGTAAAACGAAATGAATTGCGAAATCCGGTGGTTGAAAAGATACTGAACCACTTATTCAATCTGATCAACCGGATTTTAGAGGCTCCAAATCTTGGCAGACCGGATGAAATAAGAATTGAGCTCGCAAGGGAATTAAAATCGAACGCAAAGTCGAGACAGAGAACAACCGAAAATATTCGCAAAAATCAAAGATACAATGAAGAGGTCAGGAAAAAACTCATAACGGAATTCGGTATTCCAAACCCAACAAGATCGACAATAGAAAAATATAAGCTTTGGGAGGAAACCCGATATGTCTCTTTATATACGGGAAAAACTATCCCCCCTTCAAAGCTTTTTACCGCAGAATATGATATCGAACATATAATACCCAAGTCAAGACTCTTCGATGATTCATTTATGAACAAAACCATTTGCGAATCATCTTTAAATCGTGAGAAATCCTCCCAAACAGCTTTTGATTTTATGAAAAGCAGGGGAGAACAGGCATTTGCAGAATATATCCAAAGAGTAAAAGAACTGAAGCTCCCGAATATAAAGAGGGAGAGACTTCTTACTGCAGAAGCAGACATTCCAGATGATTTCATAGACCGTCAACTGCGCGAAACACAATACATAGCACGAGAGGCCAAGAAACGGCTGTTGGGTGTCTGTCGCAATGTCAATTCCACAACGGGATCAGTTACCGCTCATCTCAGGGAAATGTGGGGATTGAATACTCTGATGCAGGAGGTCTCATTGCCCATATATCGCGACAAGGGAATGACCGAAACGATCACTGACTCCAAAGGGCAAATCAAAGAAATAATAACAAACTGGTCCAAACGTGACGATAACAGGCATCATGCCATAGATGCCCTGGTAGTAGCAAGTACCAGCCCGGGAATAATCAACGATTTCAACAGGCTCAACCAGTACTTCACCAGTGAAGAAGAGTTCATTCGGAGGGGATGGGAGGTTGATCCTCCATGGAAAAATTTCAGGAATGATGTCAGAAAGTCGATTGAAGAAATCCTGATTTCTTTCAAACCGGGCAAGAGAATATATACACGCAACAAAAACAAGATTGCCACACGACATGGGGAATTGATCCAGTCCGTGCTCACCCCTCGTGGGCCTCTTCACAAAGAAACTATTTATGGGAAGCGCAAATGGTACAAAGAGGAAAGGGTCAGTCTGATGAAAATTCTAAAAGACAATTTGGTTGATGACATTGTGGATGAGGATATCAGGAATGAGTTAAACGACCGGCTTGAAAAAATGGATCATGATGTCAAAGGCACAGTTTCTGATGTTAAGAGAAATCCTATTTTCCGGAGAGGAGAAGCAATTGAAAGTGCTACGGTTTTCGAAGCGTATTTTTCGGAGCGAAAGCAAATTACCCCACAGTTTAAATATGAACATGATATAGTGGATACAGCAGCCAAAGATGCCGTTCTGTTGCATTTACATAATCATGGGAACGACCGGAAGAAAGCATATGCAAACCTGGCCGATAACCCTATCTGGTTAAATGAGGATAAAGGAATTCAGATCAAGTCCGTTACCATCCGAAACAGAGGCAAGGACCTTGAGTCCATTCATTCAACAAAATCTGGAGAGCCAAAGGACTATGTATATACAAGAAATAACCATCATATAGCAATATATCAGGATGACAAAGGAAAATACCATGAAGAAGTCGTGACATTCTGGAAAGCTTTCGAAAGAAGAAAAGCAGGTGGGGCTGTAATAGTAAAAGATCATCCCCTGGGATATCACTTCATAACATCACTTAGCCAAAATGAAATGTTCATTTATGATTACGAGGGTATTGATCTGAACGACCTTGTCGAAATCAGTAAACACCTGTATCGGGTTCAGAAGATTGCTTCGAAAGACTACTTTTTTAGACATCACTTGGCGACGACGATTCAATACAAAAGAGATTTGATACGAGTTTCCTCTCTTCCAGCACTGGGTAATTTTATTAAATGTAGAATAGATTATTTGGGGAATATTTCAATCGATGATTAAGCGCACGATTTACATTGGGAACCCCGGATATGTATCATTAAAACAAAAACAGCTTGTAATAAAAAACAAAGAAGGGGAGATTCTTTCCGGTCAACTGCCTGTAGAGGATATAGGAGTTCTCATGCTTGATCATCCTCAAATCACCATTACTCATGGGGCAATACAGGAACTATTAAAGAACAATGCCGCTTTGGTAAGTTGTGATGATAAGCATCTGCCGTTTGCCTTAATGCTTCCTATAGATAAACATCATTTAGTCGCTAAAAGGCATAGAGTTCAAATAGGCATTTCAGAGCCATTGAAAAAGCAGTTATGGAAGCAGACAGTAATGGCTAAAATAAGGAACCAAGCAGCTCTTCTGAACAAAAAGGGCATTTCTACAAGAGGCCTTGATTATTTGCAAAGAACTGTCAAAAGCGGCGATGAAAGGAATAACGAAGCTCATGCCGCGAGGATCTATTGGAATGATCTGATCAATGGTTTTACACGGGACAGGGATGGAGAAGAGCCAAATGGTCTGTTGAACTATGGCTATGCTGTACTCAGGGCAGTGGTTGCCCGGGCTTTAGTAAGTTCGGGATTGATTCCTTCGATCGGGATATATCACAGAAATCAATACAACCCATATTGTCTTGCCGATGATGTCATGGAACCTTTCAGGCCGTTCGTTGATGAATTGGCTTTAGAATTGTTTAAAGAGGCGGGAGATCCTGATTTTCTGGATGCGACTCAAAAAAGAAAACTATTGGCCATACCCACGATTGATGTAAAGATCAGGAAGACGAAGAGTCCGCTTGGGGTAGCGGTAAGCACTGTGACCTCATCGCTGTACGAGTGTTTTGAGGGAAGTAGAAGAAAAATCTTGTATCCTGAGTTTGTCTGATGCCTGCCAGTTATAGATATAATCAATATAGAGTTATGTGGATATTTGTTCTGTTTGATTTGCCGACAGACTCAAAGACAGAGAGAAAAGCGGCAGCAAGATTCAGAAAAGAGCTTTTGAAGGATGGATTTACCATGTTTCAATTTTCCATTTATATTCGAAATTGTCCTAGCCGGGAAAATCTAAATGTCCATATTCAGCGAGTTAAAAAAAATTTACCTCGCTATGGCAAGGTCGGGATTATCTCATTAACGGATAAACAGTTTGAACGAATAGAACTGTTTCATGCAACGAAAAAAGTTGAAGTTCCCTTACCTGTTCAGCAACTTGAGATGTTTTAATTGGAATCGTAAGAGGTTTCATAAATGTCTGAAGATCAAAACTTTACAGCAGCTATACTGTGTATAGCCACTATAAAGTTACATTCTGAAAGCTATTCACAACTACTCATAATTCAGTTTAAAATGTTTGGAAACTGTGTATAGCCACTATAAAGTTACATTCTGAAAGCTATTCACAACTGATAGCTACGCCAGGTTCGACCGGAATGTACTGTGTATAGCCACTATAAAGTTACATTCTGAAAGCTATTCACAACACACGGTGGCAAGAAATTCAGCAAAGAATAACTGTGTATAGCCACTATAAAGTTACATTCTGAAAGCTATTCACAACACCTGCGAGGTAAATCTCTCCCTTAAATAACTGTGTATAGCCACTATAAAGTTACATTCTGAAAGCTATTCACAACTGAAATCTCCGGATACACGATTCGGCTGATACTGTGTATAGCCACTATAAAGTTACATTCTGAAAGCTATTCACAACTGTTCTACCTTAATCCACTGTTCGTATGTCACTGTGTATAGCCACTATAAAGTTACATTCTGAAAGCTATTCACAACCTGATGATGCTTTTCATTTTTAATTAATTTACTGTGTATAGCCACTATAAAGTTACATTCTGAAAGCTATTCACAACATATGATAGACACAAAAATTGAATGGTGTACTGTGTATAGCCACTATAAAGTTACATTCTGAAAGCTATTCACAACGGTACTACGTGAAATTTGATCTTTTCTGTTACTGTGTATAGCCACTATAAAGTTACATTCTGAAAGCTATTCACAACAGTTGGTGCGATCATTAATGCTATTGGATTACTGTGTATAGCCACTATAAAGTTACATTCTGAAAGCTATTCACAACAAAAGCCAGTATAGGGACTGTTGTGGACGAACTGTGTATAGCCACTATAAAGTTACATTCTGAAAGCTATTCACAACCCTCTGAAATATTACCCCCTTCCGCCCACTACTGTGTATAGCCACTATAAAGTTACATTCTGAAAGCTATTCACAACAGTACTGACATCGCCTATCGCAGCCTCTTCACTGTGTATAGCCACTATAAAGTTACATTCTGAAAGCTATTCACAACAGGGGAACATTGCCTATGCTATTCAAAGGGACTGTGTATAGCCACTATAAAGTTACATTCTGAAAGCTATTCACAACAGGTGAGCGAGTCTTTTAAAAATGCCAGGCACTGTGTATAGCCACTATAAAGTTACATTCTGAAAGCTATTCACAACAGGCGGCGGCACTTCGCGCGAAGCTCAAAAACTGTGTATAGCCACTATAAAGTTACATTCTGAAAGCTATTCACAACAGACGGAGCTGGATGCTAAACCTAAAATTAACTGTGTATAGCCACTATAAAGTTACATTCTGAAAGCTATTCACAACAAAATGTTAATGAATTCGTCTGCGCTCCAGACTGTGTATAGCCACTATAAAGTTACATTCTGAAAGCTATTCACAACATTAGGTATGGCTATTGTCTCGGATACGTTACTGTGTATAGCCACTATAAAGTTACATTCTGAAAGCTATTCACAACGGGCGGCTGCGAAGAGTCACAAATTGTCTGACTGTGTATAGCCACTATAAAGTTACATTCTGAAAGCTATTCACAACTGAAAGAAATTAATCGTATATTAAACAAAAACTGTGTATAGCCACTATAAAGTTACATTCTGAAAGCTATTCACAACCGCAAGTGGCAAACAAACTGCTAAGATCTCACTGTGTATAGCCACTATAAAGTTACATTCTGAAAGCTATTCACAACGAATATTTCTTCCAGGAGTTTGCAAATATTACTGTGTATAGCCACTATAAAGTTACATTCTGAAAGCTATTCACAACGATACGGTCGGTCGCATGATCAGGAAGGAGATTTACTGTGGAGTACCCCCAATGTTTAGGACAGGTTTAGTTAGAAATTAAGTTAGATAAAATTAAGATCATCATTATAAGTTTTCTTTCTTTTTGCTTCTTTTT
>JANQHF010000065.1 GCA_028282725.1 Saprospiraceae bacterium | reverse complement strand
GCGTCTTTCGTGGTGGTCTTGATAACTTCATCCACAGCCTGAACAACCGTGATTACAGGATAATCTGGCTCTACTTCCATTTTTTGTCGTGTACTTAGGATTTAGCTATATAAGGAACGTTAAACAAAATATATATCGATGCGGCAATCGCTCCAACAAATGCAGGAAGAATCATGATATTGGTTTAACGAATATGCAAAATATCAAAATATCATTAAGTTTATATAGCCTTTTAATATTTAAGCAGTATTTACTCATCTCCCTACATCTGTACTTATTGATAGAAAACTGTGGCGTTTAATAGATACTATATAAATCAGTACTATGGCCTCATAAGTGATATTTGTCAACGGAATGATTCATTTGCTGAAGGAAGTATCACGATCGGGGATGAAATATCTTGTTCTATTCCATCTGATGCTATAATTGACTCTATGGACATTTGGGTAAGAGGAGTCGATAAATTGATAAGTCTTATCAAAGGTTCTACCAAAACTGACATCAATTCGAAAGTCGCCCAACTTTATGCTGTTCGTGGAATATCTTATGATGAGTACTATTATTTATTCAGTGATAACTTGACGGAAGAGGAGTACCTAAAAACACCTGCCTATCTTTTCACCAAGACATATTCGAAAGATTTACGACAACGTAGATTTGGGAATTACGAGTTTACTCCAGAGTTCTATAAAGAGTACATTCTAACATTAGATATCGTCCCATCGAGATACTTCAGGCAAACGCGAAGAGCAATGATTTCGAAGGACGCTCTTTATGCCCATACATACTGTGTGGCTAAAACACGTAGTGGTAAGACTGAATTTCTCAAACTAATTATCTACAACCTCATTCATCAAAAAAACTCCAACACGAGCCTGCTAATACTTGATCCTCACGGAGAATTTGCTAGAGAACTTCGTCGTCTGAAAGTCGTCCAGGACCATTTAGATCAATTCGTTTATCTCGATCCTACTATAGATGGAAAAAATACACCAGTGTTCAATCCCTTTGAATTGAGGAGGAAAGACACGGCCAAATTGGCTTATTCTACTGATACCATTCTTGATGCCTTTCAACAACTTCTGAGAGACCAGTCCATTACAGGAAACATGAAACGATTGTTGCGTCACTGTATCTACCTATTATTGTATCACGAGGGCACAACCATGATGGATTTATTGACAATCTTATCTGGCATCAACAGGAATAGAAATCAGAAAGTACCCGATTTCAGGCCTGAAGAAGAACGACTCATGGAAATGGGAAGAAGTGTCTCTGACCCTCTTACAAAGAGATTTTTTGAGTATGGATGGAAAGAGGTAGATAGCAGAACAATCAGCGCTGTTTCAGAGAGAATTGATGGTATTCTAAGTCATCCATTAGTACGAAGATTTGTGATCGGCAAGAGTAGTTTTGACTTAGAAGATTATTTGAATAGTGGAAAAGTCGTGGTGGTCAATCTTGATTTCACCAAATTGGGAAATATTGGAAGTGAGGCGATTGGTCGATTGATCGTAAGTGAGGCTCAGAATATTTCGGCTCAACGAAACCGAATGCCGAAAAGTAAACGACCGAGAACGCTCATTTTTATGGATGAATGTCAACGATTTGTGAGCGCAGCAATCGAAAGAGCCTTAAGTGAATTCGGGAAATTCAATACATATCTATTCCTGGCACATCAGTACATCGAACAGATTGACGATGGAATGGTAAAAGCAATGCTTTCAAACACAGAAAATAAAATTGTGGGACGTAACTCTGCCGCAACTATGGGATCCATATCGTCAGATGTAGGAGTAGATAAGGAAGCATTGATGAAAGTCAAAAAGTATCAGTTTTACATCAAAGCCGGTGATCGAGAACCCTTCTTGTTTCAAAGTGCTGACTTTCTATTAGATCATCCCGAAAGTGAATATTACATATCTGAAGAAGAGGCGAAAGAAAACATAGATCAAGAGATGATCAAAAGATATTACGGCAAGGTCTATGAGTCGTTTGGCTCCGATGATCCCACGAAGAATTCATTTGCTGAGAATGATCAAAAGAGCACGAAGAAAAGCCATGTTTCGGGCATTAATTTGGATGCAAATGATTTTTGATAAGTGATTCCTAAAAAGCAACTCGACATTCTCAAAGCTCTGGCCACCTACAAATTTCTCACTCGTTCTCAGATGGCCAAGTTAGGCATTGAGAAATACAACTCGAACTTCTCCAAATATTGTGGTCCGCTGTTAAAATCGAAAATGATTGGTGTCCAGGATGCAAAAATAATTAGGCTTGGTCATATATATTACTTAACCAAAAAGGGACGTCAATTCTTAATGAATGAGATTTCATCAGATGATCATACATTCAATTTTGTTAAGAAGAAACCATCACTGGATTCGAATATTTTTCATCGTACTTATGCGATCGATTGCCAAATAGAACTTTCGATCTCCACCCAGGAAAAAGGTGAGACAATTCTATTCTACCATAAAGATGTCGATAATTCACCTGGTAATCTTGAGCGGAAAACCCGCATTTCCTTGTCGCCAAATAACCAAATAGAGCCGGACGCAATATTCATGTTAGATACCATTAAAGGAAGAAAGTTGTACTGCTTAGAATTCGAATATCGAGACTCATTCTCAAAGTCTTTTGCTAAGGCTAAGAAGTACATTCAGGCAACTAATAAGAAAAGTGTTTCGAAGCGATTTAACCATCCAAAAGGACATAGGACACTCTTCATTTACCACGATGAAAAAATGATGACACGGATTATGGATAAATTGGTGAAAGAAGCAAATGGGCTAAATAATTGGTTCCTTTTTAAGACTTATGACGAAGTTCTTAGTCCGCTGAGATTGATCAAATCCCAATTTAATTTCACCCAAAAGAAAAACTTTTTTGAAGGGTGGCGGACGGTGAATAGAGATGTGATTCAGCTCTATTAGTAAAATCTCAAGATCTGTTTATCTAACTGTATATCAATGTTTTAGTTTATAACTGAGATATAAGTTCAGTTATACTTGTTAAAGCCCAAATAAAGAAGGACTCAGACTGGCAATTAAGTCTGAATCCTTTCATATTTGTTTGTCATTGTTTGCCACTTTTGTTTGTCACTTTCAAGTAAATCACAAAGTGAAAATGGCTGAAACCCTTGTGGAGCCTACGGGATTCGAACCCGTGACCTCTTGACTGCCAGTCAAGCACTCTAGCCAACTGAGCTAAGGCCCCAGATCATGTGTGGGGAAGAGATGGTTTGAGTGTGGGGTGTGTATAGACATACTCTAAAAATCTGCATCAGCGATCTTGGCAAAGCCTGTCTCGAATGAAATCGAAAGCTGCCCGTGCCGACATCAACTACTTCAAGTTGATCTTCGGTAAGCTAAGGCCCCTGGTTGGGGGTGCGAAAATACAATATTGGCGGATCGATTGAAACAGTTGCACGAAAAAATGATTTTAAATCAATGAGTAACATGAAAATTCTTTCACCATTTCATATGCCTCAGAACGAAGTACATTCCTGCCCATCAGTTTTAGCATAGGATCACATTTTAAAATCTAAAAGGAATAACTTGTTCATTCAATTACCTATATCTAAATTGTAAATTCACAGGCCTTTGAAAATATGAATCGGAAGAAATTACAGATGCCGATATTATTATTGCTGCTATTCACCATTACACCAATATGGTCCCAATCCAATGTTAACAGTAGTAAAATTGTTAAAGTCCTTTCATTTAATATTTTGCATGGAAGAACGATGAAGGGGGATTTTAACCTGGATGTATTGGCCGAGCTGATAAAAGAGGCAGACCCTGATCTTGTTGCCTTACAGGAAGTAGATTTCAGCACGAATCGATCAAAAAAATATGACCTGGCAACTGAATTGGGTTGGAGAACAAAGCTGGCTCCATTGTTTGCCAGGGCTATGTATTACGATGACGGAGAATATGGAGAAGGTGTTTTGTCCCGATATACCTTCTTAAAAACAAGAAATGTGGCCTTGCCTTATATTGATGGACAGGAGCCCAGGGCTGCTTTAGAAGTAATCGTAGAGTTGCCTTCAAATGATACCATAGCTTTCGTTGGTACACATCTCGCCCATGAAGGAAAGGCAGGAAGAGAGATACAGGCAAAAAAGATAAACGAGGTCTTTTCTCAGAATAAGTTCCCAACTATTCTCGCTGGAGATCTGAATGCGGTGCCCGGTAGTACTACGATCAATACTCTTGAAGAAATATGGCTTGCGACTTATGACAAGGATAACCCGGAGCCCACCTTTCCCTCAAATCTCCCAAGGGTAAAAATTGACTACGTAATGCTCCTTCCCAAAAACCGATGGAAAATACTTGACCGAAAGGTCATCAATGATACAATCGCCTCTGATCACTGTGCTTATCTGGTTACCGTTGAGCTATTAGATGAATAATTTGAACAACAGAACTAAGTTACCCACCCACTCTGATTATCAAGGAGTTACATCATAAAATTGGTATAGCTCCTTTTTTTGTTTGTGAAACATTTATAAAAACAAAACTGATAAATTCTGCTTATTGTTGCGCGGAATTGATCAGGGATATTATAAATTACTTACTGAGTTTCTATATGATTCCTTCATCCGCAAAGCTATTATAGCATTCAGAGGTAACGATCAGATGATCTGACAATTTGATCGTCAAAAATACACCTGCCCGGAGAAAAAGTGCTTTCGCGGATTTTTTTCTGAATAAAAACACCCAAACCGAACACAGCGCATAAGGCACTAAAATATCACCGCTCCAAACCAGATAAGCATGAGCTAATCCTAAAAGAAACAACCAAAAATTTCGAAAATAATGGCGGAATGCGGGATCGTTTCCCTTTTGCTCCATTCTTTCCGTCATTAAATTACCCCTGCTCCGAACAGTATCGAAAACAGCGACATGAGCACTCACCATAGAATAGGAAATGATGTTCATAATCAATATTCCCAAGAGGGCAAACCCCTGAGCATATCGAGCGAAATAATTCGCTTAGCAGTTTGGGCCGGTTGGGTTGAAGCCATTATTCCTTGTTTACTTTTATTCGTTTCCAGACACTTTTATCGGAGTATCCCCAATAGCTGTAGGCGACTTCCAGTTCGTCTTCCTTTAAAAGTTTCAGGGTGCCGTTCACGGTACCACCTTCTTCATCATAAATCATTTTGCCTTTCCAAACTTTTCCTTTTTTGACAAAGTCTTTCAGTATGATTAATTCTTTCATTTCTTTTAGAATATCTGTATTGGAAAAATCGGCCATCGCTTTTAATTCTTCTTCCGTGTATTTTTCCATTTCTTTTTCCAATTCCTTTTCCAAATAAAATTCCTCCTTGTCATCCTTCCAATAATACATGTAAGCATAGATTTTTCCATCGTGCTCAAAAACGGAATATTTGCCATGGCCATTGCTGTCAATGGACTCCCACTCGCCAAGGAGGTCCTGGGGGTCTTGAGCGGAAAGGTCCAATGCTCCGGGGAAGATCAGGAATAAAAAGGTCCATTTTAGATACTGCATGATTTACATTTTTATAATGAGAAAATTGGTCGATTGATTTTCATATACTTAGATCAATTCAACATCAACTTATCAGCGATATGAGTGCCAAATCCAAAATGATCAGGCCAAGAATGATGAGCACCCAATGCCAGGATTTGAGGTGAATGTTTTTGGCAAAATAAACTTCAGCGTAATACCAAATGATAATAAATCCCGTCCAGGCCATCCATGATTGGACATGATTGACGATCATGATGACCATACCCATTATGAAAAGCAGGGTGATACCCACAAAAATGACTATATCTTTTTTAGACGGGTTCACATTTCAATTTTTGGAAATGGAAATTGATTACTCATAGCGCAATGCCTCAATTGGAATCAGATTCGCTGCTTTCCTGGCCGGATACCAACCAAAGAAAACTCCAACTAAAAAAGAACAGCCAAACGCAAGCAGTATTGAAAAGGGAGTAATGACAATCTCCCAATCGTCAACATACTCACCAAATATCATTGCAGCCACCATGCCCAGCAATACGCCAATGGTACCTCCCACAAAACTGATGAATGTGGCTTCTGTCAAAAACTGCAACAATATGTCCCTGCCCTTTGCACCAACTGCCATCCGAAGTCCGACCTCACGGGTGCGTTCCTTTACGGTGACGTACATAATGTTCATGATACCGATACCGCCCACCAATAATGAAATGGCGGCTATACTTGCCAACAAAATCACGAGGGTTTTGGAAGCAGAGGTAAGTGTTTTGGTGAGTTCTTCCATCGTAGCAATGGAAAATACCTCGTCTTCCTTTTTTACCCGAAGGGATTTTAACAAGATAGCTTCGATTTCCTTTTTGGCTGTTTCGCTCACTTCATTTGAGTAAGCGGACGCAAAAATCATCTGTACTTTGGTACTGCCCAGCAACCGTCTTTGCACGGTGGTAAAAGGGGCGATCACTACATCGTCCTGGTCATCTCCCATTATATCTGCACCTTTTCCTTCCAACAGGCCTATTATTTTGAAAGGCACATAATTAATTCTGATAGTCTTTCCGATTGGGTTGGAATAAGTGCCGAACAATTCCTCGACTACTGTTTTTCCCAACAAACAGACCTTTGCCGCCCGGCGTTCTTCCACTTTAGTGAAATTTCTTCCTGAATGTATTTTCCATGACCTGATGTTCACATAGTCTTCATTCCCTCCGACAACATCTGCAAGCCAGTTGTTAGAACCCGCTACTAATTGAGCTTTGTCACCTGAAACAGGAGATACCCATTTTACAGAAGGACAGTTGGCTGCTATGTCTTTCACCGCTTTCGTATCAAGAGGCTTTGACGTTCCAAGACCAAGGCTGACTCCTCCTTTGTCAGAGGAGCCGGGTAAAACCATGACCAGATTTGAACCTAAATCAGAGATGGAACCTTCAATGCTGTCCTTTGAACCTTGTCCTATGGCAAGCATGGTAATTACGGAAGCAACGCCAATGATGATACCCAGCATGGTGAGGAAAGTGCGGAAAACATTTTTCCTCAGTGCTTTGAGCGCTATTTTGAATAAATTGATAAATTTCATGACTTGATAATTTTAATGATCGTTCACGCTGTTTGTGTGATAACATCTTTTTCGGGCGGCATTTTTTCGAGTTCTTTTTTCGCATTGACCGGATTTTTGATGGTTAAATCCTCTACCACTCTGCCATCTTTAAAAACGATATTTCGCTTTGTCATTTCAGCAATATCCGGTTCGTGGGTAACGAGCATGATGGTTTTGCCCTGTTCGTTGAGTTCCTGAAAGATGTGCATGATTTCAAAACTCGTTCTGGTATCGAGGTTGCCGGTGGGCTCATCAGCCAAAATGACCACGGGATCATTGACCAATGCTCTTGCAATGGCTACCCGTTGTTGTTGTCCACCAGAAAGTTGATTGGTGAGGTGCTCCAAACGGTCTCCTAAACCAACCTTTTCTAAGGCTTCCTTTGCCAAAGCTCTGCGCTCGCTTGCCGAAAAATTGCCGTTATAAAGCAGGGGCAATTCCACATTCTCCATGGCTGTAGTCCGGGGAAGTAAATTATAGGATTGGAATACAAAGCCAATTTGTTTGTTCCTGATATCCGCCAACTGGTTCTTGTCTAATTTGGAAATATCTTCACCGTCTATAAACACCATCCCTTCTGAAGGGAGGTCGAGGCAGCCGATGATATTCATGAATGTGGATTTCCCGGAACCACTATGTCCCATGATGGCTACAAAATCTCCGTTGTGAATATCCAAATCAACCCCTCGCAAAGCCCGCACCTTTACCTCGCCCAGGTCGAAAGTTTTGGTGATGCCCTCAGCTGTGATTATGGTTCGCATATATATTATTTTGAAAAAATTTCCCGCCTTATTTTCTTTCCTTTTGAATCAATCCGACAATTACCTCATCTCCCTCGCTAAAGTTATCGCTGACCAATTCCGTGAAATTCATGCCGTTCAATCCTGTTTTCACCCTTACAGGAACAGGTTTGTTGTCTTCTACTTTCCAAATTATTCCCGGTCTCCCGTTGTCCTGGCTGACCGTTGCCGAATGAACCGCATTTGCCAGGAATCCTTTCCAGGCTTCAAGGTGCTTTTCGGATGGTAAAAAGCCAATTGCAGCAACCGGTGCTTTAAGCACATCATTGTGTTTTTCCGTTGTAATTTCAATATTGGCAGTCATGCCGGGCATCAGTTTTAGTGCTTCATTTTCGGTACTGATGATTACCGTGTAGGTAACTACGTTGGCAATGACATGGGGCTGTAAACGGATCTGTTTGACTTCGCCGGCAAATTTTTCGTCAACAAAAGCATCCACTGTAAAAGATACGGGTTGTCCTAGCTTGACGGCACCGATATCCGCTTCGTCAACATTTGCCTCTATTTCCATTTTTTTCAGGTCATTGGCGATGACGAACAATACCGGCGTGGTAAAACTAGCGGCTACGGTCTGTCCCGCTTCTACATTTCTGGAAATGACCATTCCGTCAATAGGTGCCCGTATAATGGCATAATTCAGGTTGGTTTTCGCCGAGTTCAGATCTGCTTTCGCAACCAATAAATTGGTTTCTGCAATTTTTAAATCGTCTTCTGATTTTTGAATATCCACGAGGGTAATATTGGCTTTGGTGCGATTCAGGGATGCCTTCGCTGCCGTATGATTGGCGATCATGCTTTCATACTCGGCTTCTCTTGCTTCCAATTCAACTTTGGCAATACCTCCCTTTTCAATGAGCTTTTTAGATCGCTCATAATTTCGTTGCGCCAGTTCCATTTGAGTTCTCACCTGCTCCACGACTGCTTCTGCCTCCACTATGGATACATTCTTTCCGTTTTCGGCATTGTATTTTTTGGCAGAATCGCAGGCTCGCTTTGCCTGCTCATAATTGATCTCAGCCTGTAAGACCATTGCTCTGACCTGTTGCATGGCAGATTCCAGGTTGCGGGTGTCAATTTTTGCAATGATTTGCCCTTTTTTCACTTTGTCATTAAAATCCACAAATACCTTTTCCACTTCACCGGAAACCTGTGTACCGACCTCCACCGTATTGAGGGCATTCAAAGTTCCCGATGATGAGATGACCATTTCCATATCACCTCTTTCAATGGTCGCAGTTTTAAAACCTCCGTTTTGCGAATCGGCATTGTAATAATCCCAGGGAGTGAAGAACAACCCGATTATGACGACCGCCAGAACTATCCAATATGATTTTTTCATGATTTCTATTTTAAAAAGTTGATGTTAATTTTTCCCGAGTATCCTATTCATCTGCAAACGGGCCACCCGTAAGTCCAGAAAAGCATTGAGTAAGCGCAGTTTGGCTCCCGTTAATCCCAAGCGCATTTCCCTGATCTCCAAAGGCGTGACCATACCCAGCTTTTGGCTCTCAGCAGCTATTTCCAATTCCTTTTCGCTGAGTTGGATGGCTTCTTTTTCTTCCCCGATTTTTTCGAGGGCGGTTTGCAGGTTGAGTGCTGCGTTGCTCAAATCTTTTCGGAGTTGCAGGCTTTTGTTCTGAATTTCAAGTAATACATTTTCTCTTTCAATTTTTGCTTTCTGTATTTGGGCGGAATTAAAACCTCCCGTGAAAATTGGTATCTGTACACCGAGCTGCCCGAAGATTAACTTGTTGCTATTGTCAAATTTGAAAGCATTGTCCTGTGCGTTGAAATGATAGCCCAATCGAGCCGTAATGGCCGGATATCTGGCAGCTTTTGCTGCTCCAATCTGACGCTCAGCAATTTGAGCTTGTCGGAAAAGCAATCGCATTTGTGTATTTTGAATCAGGCTGGTATCCTTTATGTATACATTGTTCAAATCATCATCCGAAAGGATGATTTCCGCCTCCAATTCCAGAGGATAACCGGTTGGCAGACTCGCCAATGCCCGCATTTCATTCAGCATGATGCCGTAAGCATTCTGTGCAGATTGCAATTGCGGAATGGTTCTCTTAAAAAAAGATTCCGACTGGCGAACCTGCAGTTCACTCGCATAGCCCTCCTCGAAAAGGTCGCGCATTTGTTGCCATTGCTCATCTGCCAATACCTTGTTTTCTTCCAGTACCTTGAGGCTTTCACGGGCAAAAATGGCTTGCCAGAACAATTGCGCCCCTTGGTTCACCAAATCTTTTGATAAATCCGCATTGGAAAGTTGAGCCAGTTCCGCGGCCAATTTTGCAAGCCTATAGTTTGCAAGTGCCACCGGGTCGAAAACAGACTGCTCCACAATGGCACTTGCATTGACGGTGTTGTTGAAGTTGGTTCGGAATTTATCGGGGAAAAACCCGGTGGGATCTTCCTCGTTGAGAAATAAAAAGTTCTTTGTAAAATCCCGTTGATAATTAAGGTCAATTTCCGCAGCAGGCAACAAGGCAGCCCTCGCTGTCCGAACATCTTGCCGGGACGCCGTGGTATGATTAGCACTTTGTTGTAAGACGATACTCCTTTCTTGCAGCAATGCAAGGTAGCCGTCCAAATCCAGCGACTGAGCAATTGCGTTCATGCCCAAAAAGAGAAAAAAACCGAATAGTGTAATTCTCATGATTTGGAATTTGTATCTGCAATTTTTTTGCAACATGATTGATTGTTTTAATTGCAAACTTGAGATACAAATCGAGGCTGGTCGCCCTTCCCTATGATTCGGGACAAAAGATAGGACGGGAAAGTGTCCTGTTTTATAAAACGGGAAACCTGAAACAGCTTAGTTGATTGATTATCAACAACTTAAGATGAAACGGATTTTAACCCTTTTTTGAAGGCAGAAGGTGTTTTTCCGGTAATTTTTTTAAACGAATTGTAAAAAGCAGTCTTGCTGTTGAAGCCGACTTCGAGGGCGATGGCGAGAATTGTTATCTCATCGGCACGGGGTGAGCCCAACAAAGATTTGGCTTCCCTTACTCTATATTGATTTACAAAATCTGAGAAGCTGACTTCTTGTCTTTGATTGATGATCTGTGAAATATGGTGCAGGGATTTCCCTGTTTTCTTAGCTAAATCATTCAAACGGAATGTTGCGTTGCGATACGCCTTATCTTCATCCATGACTTTGGTTATTTGTTTCCAGAGTTCCTCTGATTCTTCACTTTTTAATGAGGAATTGGCATATTTCATTCTGGTCATAGCAGGCAAGTCCTCGAAATCTCCATAAACGGCAAAGACAGGAAAGCGAATGGCAGTAAATGCAATGGCAAAACAAAACAGGCTGACAATCAATGACTCCAATTTTAAATAAAACATCCACTCCTCTTCATTAAACAGGGAAATGATACTGCTTTGTAAGATGGCGATATAGATCACTATGGCAACTATCAACAGGTTTTTTAACCATAGATAACTGATTCGTTCAGCTTGATTGAGTTGTACGGAAAATTTAAGGTTTCTTATTCTGCGATATGCCAGAATCAAAAGAACAATATTCAGTAACAGGGAAATAGCATAATCAACCGTAAATACGATGCTCTCGAGAGTGAATTCGTTAGTACTCAAAATCTTTTCAATATTTGAGCCTTCACCAGGTATCATTACCATCCACCTGAGTATGGTGTAAAGGATAATTGCACTTCCCCAAAATTTAAAGTTTACCTCAATTTTGAACAAATAATAAGTGTATAATAAAAACAATGCCCCAATCAGGTGATAATGGAGATAGGAGGCACCGAAACCAAACCACTCGGTATTTTGATGATAAAAAGCCCATGAATCCAGCAGATAGTGGACGTTGAAAAGCACGATGGCAACCAAAGTGATTTTGGCAGCTTTGTTTTTGCTGTGCGTTCCTTTACCAAAGGCAATCAGGAGGGCTAAAAAAATGCCGAGAATTGCTCCTATCAGAGGTAGCGTATTTAATACATTCAAAGTTTTCTCTTTTATAAAATGAGGAACCTCTTATCAAAGTTAAAATGCGATGTGCTGCTTTCCAAAAAGGCTGTAGAACAAAAATATGAGGAGAATTCAAATCTTTTATTCACCTGTTTTCAACATTGCAGCACCCAAATCTTGAAAATAAAAATCTTAATCAACTCATTATCAATAAGTTACAACCTAAGAAAAATCGCATGTTGAAATCAGGAATGATGAGTCTTCGAAATTTAAGCCGAAGAATGAAAAAGAATAAAGCAATAATCCGGCTTTCACAGTTTACTTCTTTAATCAAATGTCCTGAACTGTAGAACAGGAACATCATCCTCTGTGCTCATCCATGAAGTCTTCGATTGAATCCACTTTTGTCAATAGAGTTAACTCCCGGATGTGATCTCATATACATCCGGCTTTTGACCATATTACAACCAAAGTATCTGGCTGCCACAAGAGCCGTGGTAATGATTTCGACATCCGTTGTTTTTC
>JANQHF010000058.1 GCA_028282725.1 Saprospiraceae bacterium | reverse complement strand
GGTTTGGTAAACTTTTCACCCTACTCATCCAGTATCAATTTTCTCCACTTCCTCCAATTTCAATTCCCGGATACTAATCGCCCTCATTTCAACTTTCCTCTTCTTTTTAAGTTCCTCAAAGAATGCCATTTGAAAGTTGTATTGATCAGTTTTAGCAAAATCTATGGCTTTACCAGTTACAGGATTATGCTGTTTTTTGTCATATGGGGCGCAGTCATAGCAGAATATTCTGTAAAGATCATATGATTCTCTTTTCGCCTGTGTCAAATGACTTAAACACATTTCCCAAAGATCATTGGCTGTTCTTACTGGGTCGAGAGACTTGATTCTTTTAATGGAACGATAACGTTTGAGGAAGACCCCCCCGTCGACGAGAATAGCTGTTCTTTTTGTTCATAATCCATATATTAAATAAAAAAGCCCAAGGTTCGACAATTTCGCTATTCTATGAAAAAATGAAATTGCGTAGCCATGAGCACTATATAACTACAAAATTATAACTGATTTTTATATCCACAAGTTCATTTTGCTTTTCAATAATCCCATTAGATGATATAAGCAACACATTATCAGCAGATTATGACTAACTTAGATTGGACGCTATCATTTCCTGATCAAGACTCTAATTGCGTTTCACAATTAGAGTTTTACCATGATCCTCAAATCGATCGACCACGGATCTTCCTTTTCGAAATCCTGGAAGCTATCTTTCAACAGCGGAGAAATAATTGTTCTCCTGTTTAGTCTATAGCTTGCTCCGGCACTTAGTTGCAGATGATCAGAAACATCATAACCATATCCGAATTGCATGTGCCAGTAGAATCGTTTTCGTTCTGGGACTGCATTGATATTATAGTTTTGAATGGCTTGAATCGGCTCCACTGCAGAAGGTCCGGCCAATGGATCTCCAGGAATATCAGCAGTGCTGAATTCCTGCATTACTGAGACTTCCTGGGTTCCATCAATCTTTAACGACCTTTCTGCAAACGCTCCTATAAATAAAGAATGTTTGTTAAAATGCCGATGGATTCTTAGTGGGATATGAATATTGACGGACCGGTACAAATTGTCAGAAATCAATTCTGAAGACGCGGCACGGGCGTCAAACTGGACATTTGAATAGGTCCGTGACATTGATTCGGTATTTCTGGTCAGCCCGACTCCAAAATTGAATGACCAATGACTATTCAGATTATGATGAACGAGTAGTCCTCCACCAAATACCTGGTTCACGGGCTCATAATGCAAGAAGATCCCTGGTGATGTTTTAGCATTCACGTTTTCCTCAATCTTTACTACCTGTGGTGTGGTAATCGAAAAATCAGGGATCATCATGGGTTGGACTGAAATAACATCGATTGATGTTAAAAATATTTCCGGGTGTTCAATAAGAACTTCCATCTCCTGATTGGCATCAACAGGAGTCGCAGTTAGTTGTGGCTGTTCTGCCTGTGCGTTATCAACAACCGGCTCTATACCTTGTAAATCTTCATTTGGGATGACCTCTGATTGTTTATTATTTGTATCTGATATTCCAACATGGTCTCTGTCCGATCTTCCGACCTTGACCGCGTCTGCTATGGTCAGCTGTGATGGCTTTGAAGGAAGGCTATTTTCATCATTTGTGATTTCATTTGCTTCTTCGGTATTCGTTGTCTTTTTCTGTTGATCATTTGACAATCGACTACTTCCGGGTTCTTTTTCCTCTGTTCCTCGTGCTACCACCCTACCGATGCCGTTGCTATTACTGTTGCCACTGACATTACCATCGACATTGCTATTGCTATTGTCATTGATATTGGTATTGCTATTGACTTTGCCATTGCTATCGCTATTGACGTTGAGCGTACTTTCCTCGTCAAGTTTCGAAACGACAGGGTCATCCTGAACGACTTGTGATGCAAATGATTGGGTATCACTTGCGGAATGATCTCCCAGGAAGAACAACCAACCAATGAAGGAAAGAATGAGAACTGAACCTATGAACCACCAAAGCCACCAGAATCTTCTTCTCCCGGACTGATCAAGATTTAATAGAATCGCGGCTTTCGCCCAGTCGTGCTCCAGGCCATCGAGAGATGTCTCTCCTAATCCTTTTCTAAATATGTCATCAATGTGATGGCTCATAATCCGAACTCTTTTTTGTCATTTTACTCTTTACTTTATCCTGTAGTAAGACTCGTGCTTTGGAAACATGCCACTTGGACGTGCCGTCAGAAATGTCCAGCATCTTGCTGATCTCCTTATGTGAGTACCCTTCTATTGCAAACAAATTGAAAACCATTCTTGTCTGATCGGGCAATTCGAATAACATAGAAAGTAACTCATCTGCTTCAAAGGCCAGTTCTGCATCGTTGCTCGCATAGTTTTGGCCATTGACCTGGGAGATGTCTTCATACAAATCGACGTGCCTTGAAAAGTTTCTCATGACGCTCCGTACATAATCGAGTGCCACCCGAACCATGATAGTAGTAGCCCACGGCCTGAACGGTTGGTTTTGGTCATATTTTTCCAATCCCTGGACGATTTTTAAATACCCGGAATTGACAACCTCACCTACCCTCTCCCTGTCAAAGACATAACGCAAGGCAATCCCTTTCATCATCGGATAGCAATGACGATACAATTTATAGAGTGCCCTTTCGTCCTTTTTCAGGCATAAATTGATCAATGTGGCATCAACGCCTACCATGAGTGTAGTACTACGTATATTTTAAGATACGTCAAATAAGAAGTCCGGGTTGGTTTGAGTCCCAATAGAGCGCAGATCAATGCTCAGCGCATGTGAAATATTCCAGCCATAAATCTCACAGTATTTTCATCAAAATTGATCAAGTAAGTGATTGATCATATCTGTAGAAGTAACGATTCCGGTCAATTTTTCGTCTTTTAATACGGGAAGAGCATGAAACTTGCCACGAGCCAGAATGGTTGCTGCTTCTCGAATTGTATCACTTTCCTCAACGGTTTCTACATCAGCAGTCATAACCTGTTCGATAGAAAGCATATCATAAATGGCAGTTTCTACACCATTTTGGCCCACAGAACTGACAAAGCTTATTCTTTCCATATCGTTTTTAGAGATCACACCGATCACATTACTGCCAGATACAACAGGAATATGATGTATATTTCTTTCTTTAAATATTTGGTGAACATCCCTCAAACCCTGAGTGAGATTAACACTAATTGGATCTTTGGTCATAATCTTTGAAACCGGTGTACGTTTGTTCATATTTTTTACTTTTATACGAAGCAAATGTCCATCCTTAGATGGATATCTGGAGTGACCGAGATCACGAAATCGGCTGACAAAAATCAATTTTGATCAGCCAACAAAAAAATAACTTACGTCAAAATAAATTGTATGAAGGAGACCAGGGTCGGCGAAATCATGACTAGCGATCTCATCACTGTGCATCAGGATGGCATAGTCTCAGAAGTAGTGGACATATTTAATGATCATTCCTTTCATCATCTTCCGGTGATCGACGATGGAGGAAAACTCACCGGCATTTTAAGTCTTACCGATATTGACAGGATGAAGACTGGAGCTTCACTCTTTAAGAATCCCAACAAAGAGAATTACGACAAGGCAATATTTCAGACGATGTGGATACGGGATGTCATGACAAAAAATATCACCGAACTCACTCCATCTGATTCGATTTTCCACGCATTTCAAATATTTAAGAATAATCAATTCAGGGCACTTCCAGTTGTGGATCAAGGAGTACTGAAGGGAATTTTAACACCTCTGGACATCCTGGATTATTTTTTCTCTAATTAGCTATGGGAGATTTCAATGTAAGAAGGATAGAAGGCGCGGACGACCGAAGTCGAATGTATCAACATGCCATTCGGGATATTGAGACTTTCGAACAAATGTTGCAGGAAAATCTATTTGACTCTGATGACATTAAGATCGGTGCTGAGCAGGAATTGTGTATCGTGCAAAACAATTTTGATCCGGCCATATCTGCTCTTGAAATATTAGACGCGATTGACGAAGAACACTATACCAATGAACTGGCATTGTTCAATCTGGAAATCAATCTAGATCCGGAGTTGCTGACTGAATCTTGTTTTGCCAGGATGGAATCCGAATTACAGCACCTGCTGAAATTAGGATACCAAAGAGCCCAAGAAAGAGATGAAAAATTAGTGCTTGCGGGAATACTACCTACTCTGAAATTCAGACATCTTCAATTTGAATACATGACTCCCATTCAGCGATACAAGACACTGAGTGAAAGTCTTTCAGAATTACGAGGATCTGAATTCGAAGTGTGTATCCAGGGCGTGGATGACCTGATCATGACATTGGGATCCGTCTTATTTGAAGCCTGCAACACTTCGTTTCAATTGCACCTTCAAATTGATCCAAAGGAATTTGTAAACAAACACAACTGGGCTCAAATGATCGCCGGTCCGGTATTGTCCTGTTGTGTCAATTCTCCAATGTTATTTGGTAATGAGCTTTGGGCCGAAACGCGAATATCCTTGTTCAAACAAAGCCTGGATACGAGAAGCCCCTATAAATATCTTCGCCGGAAGGTGCCCAGGGTTTATTTTGGAAACCGTTGGTTAAAAAATTCTCCGGCAGATCTTTGGAAAGATGATCTGATGAGATTTCCTCTCGTTGTCACATCAGATGGATTTAAGGACTCTCATCAACAATTGATCAATGGTGAAATTCCGGACTTGAGAGCCATACAATTGCACAACGGAACGACATATACCTGGAATAGGATGTGCTATGGGGGTACAAAACCAAAACCACATTTAAGGATCGAGTGTCGTTATCTCCCGTCCGGCCCGAGTGTTATTGATGAAATTGCCAATTTTGTTTTTTGGATAGGATTGATGAGTGCCGAGCCTCCGAACGGGCCCAAATTCTGGGAGCAACTCGATTTCAAAGAGGCCAAATCCAATTTCATACGGGCCGCAAAATCAGGCCTGAACTCAATTCATAATTGGTTTGGTCACTACTATCCTTCCAAAATCCTGATCAATGATGTTCTCTTACCTATGGCTCGAACCGGACTTGAAAATAAGGGAGTTCATGAGGAAGACATCTCGAAGTATCTCGGTATCATAGAACGCCGCGTGAACAAAGAAGTCACCGGCGCTCAATGGATCGTAAAGAGTCACCGCAACTTGACGAGAAGTTATAGCAGCGATCTTGCCAACAGAATCATCACCGAGAGTATGTGTGCGTACCAGGCAGATAATATCCCTGTTTCGGAATGGAAGATTAAAAAAGATAAAAAGTACTCTTTCCCAAAAGCAAATTTGAAAATAGAGGAATTCATGAGTACCGATATCTTCTCAGTTAATGAAGATGACAGTACGGATCTAGCTAAACAAATCCTGACATGGAATAATATTCATCACCTGCCTGTCGAAGATTCCGAAGGCGACCTCGTTGGACTGATCACAGATGGCATTCTTGAAAGACATTATGCGCAGCGGTCAAGTGTGCTCGCAAGGGATATTATGATTCAACAACCAGTTGTCGTTCATGCTGATGATCCACTGTCCACAGCGCTCCGGATCATGGAAGAAAACATGATCAGCGGTGTTCCTGTCGTTTTCGACAAAAAGCTGGTCGGCATCCTGACGAATCGGGACATTTAGGATTCAGCAAGAATCACTCTCCAAATAGTATTTGCAGCATCATCAGTCACATACATCGAGCCGTTACTGTGTACGATTGCATGGACAGGACGACCGTATACTTCCGCCTTTTCCTCATCTGCAATAAAACCGCTAAGGAAATCAATCTTCTCCCCTGTAGGCATACCCTTCTCAAATGGTACAAACAATACCTTATAACCGGAAAAAACAGAACGATTCCATGACCCATGTTGTCCAATAAAGGCACCACCCTGGTATTGGGCTGGCCATGATTCATTTTGACAAAACTCAAGTCCTAATGATGCAGTATGAGCTCCTAAAGACAAATCAGGAACGATACTGTTCTCTATGATCTCCTGCGGAGCATCCGGATGCCTTGGATCCCTGTTGGCACCCCAATATGCGTAAGGCCAACCATAGAAATCACCTTTTCTGACCCGTGTCATATAGTCCGGAACAAGATCGTCACCCAACTCATCCCTTTCATTGACCGTCGTCCAAAGTACTTCGGTCTCAGGTTCAAATGCCATGCCGAGCGGATTTCGAATGCCCGTAACAAAGATCTCGAAATCACTTCCATCCGGATTACACCTCATAATCGTTGCTCGTCTTGGTTGCTGTGCATCCAATCCTTCGACATCTGCATTGGTCTGCGAGCCACAGGTAATATATATTTTTTCACTCGCCGGGTCCGCAATGATATTCCGGGTCCAGTGATTGTTATAACCTCCTTCCGGCAAGTCCAGAATTTTCTCACCCGGCAGGCAGATCGTTGTGCTTCCTTCCTTATAAGGCCATCTATAGACACCATTAGTATTGGCAACGTAAAAATGACTATTGAGCAGCAGCATTCCGATAGGCTTGTTCAGGTTTTCCAGGAAGGTATGTCGTTCTTCGGGAGTCCCATCATTATCGCGATCGCGTAATAATGTAATTCTATTGGCTGATTCTCCAACTAATGCTGCCTGTCTGAAAATCTTCTCCATCTCAGGTGTCATATTGGAAAATCCTTCTGTGCTGGCCTCTGCCACTAACAAATCACCATTGGGCAATTCGTATAACCATCGAGGATTCTGCAGCCCATCCGCAAATTTTGTAACACTAAACCCTTCTGTCACTTGCGGAAGTGTACCATCAGGCCATCCTATGGTCTTGGCGAATTTGGCTACCGATGGCGTAGCATTGGGTTCTGGGAGCATTTCGCCGGCAGGGTCGACCTGGTCTGAATCAAGTTGCTCTTGATTATTTTGATTCCCTTGGCAAGCAATGAATAACAGGAAAACCATGGCCGCAGAAATGAAAATATATCGGTTCGTCAGATTCATGATTGGTTCTTTACAAGTGGAGACAATGCACGTAATTGCAGATAATTACCAGCCAAAGATGCTATTATATTGTTTACCTTGAGGGCGATGGTGAGAAAAATTCTTTTGCTCATTCTGCTGACCCTTTTGGCCGGAATCATCTACGGCTATATGGTACTCTACCCACAATTTCCCATTGCCAATGGATATGCAGCCAAAAAAATGTGTTCCTGTACCTTCATTGCGGATCGATCCCAGGAAAGTATTCAAAACGAAGACCTCGGAATCGGTCCTCTTGCACTGACCAAAACCAAGATAGACCGTGGTCAACAGACAGCGACGACATCTATATTTGGTCTTCGACCCCGAACCGCAGTCTTTAGAAATGATGTGGGATGCATCTTGCTTCAGGGAAATGATGACTACAATACAAATCTGGATATAGAGCGTCCGGCGATGGTGGACACCTTGCCATGGCCAATGGGTAATGACACATCTTATGATCAAATTCCAGCTGAGGTCAACTTAACCCGGTTGGAAGAGGCAATTGCCAGTTCCTTCGATCCCGGGTATATTGTAGACAGCATCAGGACAAGGGCCATCGTCGTGGTATACAAAGGTCACCTGATCATGGAAAAATATGCGGAAGGATTTGATAAGGATACCGAAATTCTGGGCTGGTCCATGACCAAAAGTATCACTTCTACTTTGATTGGGAATCTTATTAAGAATGGGAAAATGGCTCTTGATGATACAGGTCTCTTTGAAGAATGGCAGGATGAACGGGCACAGATTAGCCTCAAAGACCTTCTTCAAATGCAAAGTGGACTTGCATTTAACGAAGACTATGCAAGCATTTCTGACGCCACAAGAATGCTTTTCAAGACAGAGGATATAACAGAAATTCCTAGGACCAATCGTCTCGAAAATTCGCCAGGTGCGAATTGGTCCTATAGTTCAGGTACGACCAACTTGCTTTGCAGGTTGATCCGGGATCAGATAGGAGAGAATCATTACTTGTCCTTTCCGTATGACAGTTTGTTCAATAGAATTGGAATGACCAGTGCAGTTATGGAAACAGATGAGTCCGGTAATTATATCGGATCCTCTTACTGCTATGCTACCCCTCGGGATTGGGCGAAACTTGGATTGCTTTATCTAAATAACGGAAATTGGTTTGGCGATCAGGTAATTGACACTTCCTGGGTAGATTTCATTCGTCAACCTGCTTCAAATAGCAATGGAATCTATGGGGGTCAGTTCTGGCTCAATGTTGGAAAGAGTCAATTTAAAGATGCTCCGGAAGATTTGTCTTCTTGCAATGGCTTCCAGGGTCAACACGTATTCATACTACCTTCACACGACTTGGTCATTGTAAGAATGGGCTTGGCTGAATGGCCGGATTTCGATGCGAATCAATTGATCCGTAATGTGTTGGGTAGTATCGATTTTAATGACCTGAACACCAGCAATTCTTCAGAACTATTGTGACTTTCTTCTGTGATAATAATGAATGGTACCACATATTCCGAAGGCCCCGATACCCATTGATTGGTCGGGTAGTAATTCGATAGTACCATATATAGATGCACTTCTGAACCTGTTCCTTGTCGGACTTCCCTCCATTACAATCGAATCCAGTCGATAGATCTCCTGTTCAACGAATTCTCCATTTTCAAAATATTGAATGGTACCGTCATCATTTATGATAATTGACCGGGTACAAGCGCAGGATTCCGGAGTCTCAACAGTATGATCACCTCCTCTTGAACTCGTCGTTGATTTAGTCCAAATCCATTCGCCTAATATTTCATCCTTAATATTTTGCTGCACCTGTTGTGCCGGATATTCATTCAGATAGCTTAGGAACAAAATTGCGATCAAGGTCATCATAGATCTATAGTCTGAAGTGTTCTACAAATTGAGATCATTACTATTGAGATGTATGTCTTAGGCAAATTACATACATTTTACTCAATATATAATCTTTAATAGTCGAGTGCCGACCATGCGCTTTCCGAACCTTTGAGTCTTTATTCCCTGGTCAACATCAAGGAAGCACTGCCATTGACATCCCCGATCTTAACACCTACAAAATCGACGTTTTCCCGGTTCTGATCAATGATTGTGATCATTGTTTCTTCTATTAGCATATCATCAATACCGAGAGCAGAATCACCAAAGAAAAAACGCCAGCTGGTGTTGTTGGAGAAAGTAGAAGTTTGTCCCAATAATACCCTCTTCAACTGAACGAGGTCGTTTGCTGAGACCGAACCATTTTTATTGGCATCCGCAGCAATAATGCGAAACGGGTCATCGAAGGGTGCTAATTGCAAAATATGCCGGGTCACCAGGATCAGATCTGTACTGGAAATACCATTAATGGCCTCTTTGTCATAAAATGGGCTCACCATGTAATCACCTGGAGGAAGATTCTCAAAGTTGTATCTGCCCTGTTCATCCGTAAACGCGATGTCTCCATTGCTCAATTTAACCTTCAGATCAACGATTGGCTCATCCGATCGAGTGACTACTCTACCACGAATACTAAATGTCTCTGTCGTATTGCATGCATTTTTGGTGATCGTCAGAAAAAGAGAAGAGTCTGAGAGCATAAAACATGAATCGGCCGCAATATCCGCAATGTGATGGCCAATGGAATAATTCAAGTCGCCGGCATAACTAATACCAAAGATTCGGTTTGTCTCCGAACCAGAATCCTCGAAGTCATAGGATGTCTCAAAGAGCACTTGTAGAAGTACATTATTCTCATCCGTTAGCAAGTAAGCATAGTGGTCGCCGGGATCTTGAAATTGATTATTTAAGAATGGAACGATGTCCGAAATTCCGTCACCAGGACAGATATCCACCAATGTGCCCCAGTTCGTGGTTGCCGTTATGGTCTCAATGCAATCAAAGGAAGTAGAGCAGTCCATTTTTTGAACCGTCAAAAAAATCGAGGTACTGGAAAGCATTGCACAAGAATCTGCATTGATAGATGTGATCGGTTCTCCGATAGTATAGATCAGATCACCCCTGTATGACACACCGAATACGTATTCCGTTTCAAGCGACGATCCTTCAAAATCATAACGATCAGAGAGAATCACCTCTCGAATATTGTTATTGACATCTGCTATAATAAACGCGTATTCATCACCTGCCATAACCCCTAGATTGTTTAAGAGAGGAACCACATCCGGATTTCCATCATTGGGGCAAATCGTAATATTATCAATCCAGTTTGTCGTGGCAGTAAGAGATTCCAAGCAAGCGGAAGACATATTAGTGGTATCCGGCGGAATAACGGAGCCCCCACAATCTCCTTCGGCCCATCGTCCTCCACCCCAAAATGCATTGAATGAAACACATCGAAAAACGATGAATTCAAATCCATTGATATCTGTTCCTCCAGGAATATCAAAGGAAATGGCCCCATTGAAGTGGCTGATCCCATCTACTGTACCTATATCAGCGATCATAACTCCTCCTGCAATAGATGTACTGTCATTGGACAAGTATATTTGCACATCAGGACCTGAATCGGTCTCAAAATCCTCACCCAGCCGCAGTCTCATGGCACCATTATCAAATCGTTCCCAGTGTGCAGTGCCTGTTAAATTATAAATGCCATTCTCGAGCAACGACGTACGTGAACATTCAATGGTTTGGGCCTCAGACACGAGGGCAGAAAACACCAGGATCAATAAACATAGTAGTAAGTGGCGCATAGAGAAGAGATTTCAATGCAAAAATAATCACATGAAAGATTCCGATAATATGAAAATACCCTAATATTCATATCCAGCAAAATTCGGTGATTGTTTGGAGGATTAAAATTTCCCTGCACTTATTCTTTATACTTAAATATTCCCTGGAATAAAAAGGACCGGTGATCGTACCGGCCCTCTTAGGTTCATGAGATTTTATACCTTTCTATTTTTTCTTTCCTCCTTTCAGCTCTTTTTGCAACTTTTCTAATGCTTTCGTCTTTCCCTCGACAATTAGTTTGGCTTGTTTAGGCCATGTCGTGGGATCATGCATTTTGTATCTCTTCCCTGCACCTACCAAAATGGACTCCAGGTCCTTCTTGCGGGAAGTTGCGAGTAAAGCATATGAATGAATGCCTGCTTCATTCAACACTTCGGATATTTTCGGACCAATGCCCTCAACCTTCGTCAGGTCCGATGCAGACTTTTTGGAAGCTTTGGTTCTTGTTCTTTTTTGTGCCGAAGATTTAATCTCTTCCGGAGTTTCGAGTAGATCAACTACACAATTGTCTTCTACGGACAATGGAGAACGCACGTATCCATCGGCACTCCAATCGTTGATCCAAAAGGATTGATCGGCGAGGTATCTGAACTCATACGTATTTCCGGGTGATAATTCCAAAGTGGTCTTAAAGCACTTCTTGTTCCTCTTTAGGACCGGAGCTTTTTCCCAATTCCAATTATTAAATTGACCTACAAGACGGATCTCCTTGTTTTCAGGATTGGCCTCTACAGGTAATTCAAAAGCTACTTTGAATTTCTTTTTTGATTTGATGTAAGTTTTAGTTAGTGCCATATTTTCAAAATTTGAAACATTCAAATGCAAATCTATAACAGTTTAGTATGGCACGGATCAAATAATTATTAAATAATGTCATGGTCAAAAAATGATTGAAAATCATCTGAAAAAATTCAATTTCCCCCCGTGTCACACCAGGCAACAAAAATTCTTTCCTGGTGTAATTAATGAGGAAAAATTTCGTGAATGGAAATATTGACCAAAGCCGTCAATCTCAACTTTTTTCCTGTTCAAATGAATGATTTGACCATAACAAACAACCGTAACCCACCTCTGATCCCGACTATCTGGCTCAAACCATCAATGACAATATCTCCTTCATCATCTTAGCACATAGTGCACTTGTAATGCCTTGCACATCAAAATTCGGATTGTATTCCACGAGATCTGCCCCGATAATTGGAGCCTTTAAACGATGCAAGATGTTCACTACATCTCTTGCTGAGAAGCCCCCGCTTTCCTGGTGTGAGACTCCGGGGGCACAGGAAGGATCAAAAGCGTCAATATCGAGTGACAGATAAATGGGTTTAGAAAAAGAAGGCAGGGTATTCAAATCAAAATCCTTCATTTCCACAATTTCGACATTGTATTTTTCTGCCTGTTCACGTTGATGCGGAGTCAAGGTGCGAATTCCGACTTGCACCAATCGATCGACGAGTCTATCTTCCATGATCCTGGCAAACGGACATGCGTGCGAGTATTTGTCCCCTTCAAAATCGTTATATAAATCGGCGTGGGCGTCGATATGAAGAATTTCGAATTCCGAATAAACTGATTTGATCGCCTGGACAACCGGATATGTGATAGAATGGTCACCTCCAATTGTGAATAATTTGACTTCGGGCTCAAGATGTCTTTCAGAAATTTTTTTGATATCCTGGTAATCTTCTATTGCAAAATCGCCATAATCCGTAATCCAGCTTTCAGATATTCTAATTCCATTTTCAGCATATGCGTTATACGCATCTGAAAGGAGCCGATCTCTGATGATCGGAGGCGCTTTAGCAGGTCCACGAGAAAAGGAGGATTTTTCATCGTAACAGATTCCTTGAATGTTGACCCTGGACGATTTCATAATTTATTTTAAGACGTTTCTGTCCAGTACAAGCATTTTAGAATCCATAACATTCCCCACATATACTTGCTGTTCGTAAGGAATGGCAGTTGTCGCCCCGGACATATCTTTTCCGTCACTGAGAAATACGGATTGAACATCATAGTCTTCCGGGCCTGAATATTCTATGGTTATGATCTCAGAAGGAGCTATTTCCTTACTCCCTCCGGCATATAAAGTAAAAATCAATAGTTTGGGATGACATCCGATCCAGACCAGGCCGTTTTCATCCAATTCAATATTGTCCACTCCCGTATGGCAATCTATATCAGTCGACCATTCCAGGGTTCCGTCGCTCTGTATGTTATACACCTTTACCAGAAAATCCCGCGGGGATGCTACATAGAGCAAACTTCTTTCCGGATCCCAATTAATACCATTGGCATATGCAATTCCATCATCCACAATTTCATAGGAACTCCCGTCAAAGTAAACTACATTCGATCTCCTGAATCCCAGGAAGTCCTCTGCCAGCAATCCCAATTTCGTCTTTGAACCGTGATCATTGGTAAAATAAAATCGCTGGTCATCGATCGCCACGACATCATTAGGACTCATAATGAAATCATTTTCATGTGTCCGTATATGAATCAGATTCTTAACCGTCAGATGATATTCTTCTATAGTATGCCGTACTTCAGGATCAAGCGCACTCACAGCCTCATGACCTGACAATACATGATTCACCACCAACAGCCGGTAAAGTCCACTATCAATTTCAATCATTGAAATCCCATGTGGGTACAATTCTACATCATTGTCCGCGCGTATCAATTCCGGAGAATTGTCTTCTGCAGATAGGTCGAGATAATAAAGACCACTATGCACAGGTCTTCCGTCTCTTCTTGCCTCCCTGTCGTCTGAAGAAATAATCATAAACTGGTCTTCCCGGCTAATCGCCATATCTTCGGCTCCCTGGATGGAAATCATTTGCGTACTTCCACTGTAAGTGTTTTCAATCGTCCTGAAGAATCCCGTCGTATAACTTATATAAATAAAATACAGGATGAGAAGAAGAAGAAGGAGTCCGACGATCTTCACAAGTTTTCTCATTTGCAGCTTTCAGAATTTCAAGGACAATATACCGATCTTACCACAACTGGTAGCTACAATTCAAGACGCAACTGTTGGGTACCCTCCACGTCAGGATCCTCTTCAATAAAATTGGATACCGACAGACCGATCAATCGAATCGGTGTCCCTTCCGTGTAATTAGAGCGAAGCAGTGAAAATGCCAATTCTCGGATGTCATTTTTGTCATCAAGGATCCCTTCCACAGTCTTGCTTCTCGTTATGATATCAAATTGACTGGTTTTCAATTTAAGGGTCAACGTGCGTCCAATTTTTTGTGTCTTTTCCAGTCTGACGACGAGTTTGTCAAGAATATCTTCGAGTTTTATCTCCAATTCTTGAAGGGAAGCCATATCTGTCTCAGTAGTTCGTTCAACAGCCAGTGATTTCCTGGTCCTATTCGGCTTGACCGGTCGTTTATCTATTCCGCGAACGATTTGAAAATAGAACTTTCCAACTTTCCCAAATTTACTCACGAGATCAACTTCCCTGATTTTTTTTAAATCTTTCCCCTTATAAATACCCAGGGCTTTCATCTTTCCCGCGGTCACCTTCCCTACTCCATAGAATTTTTCAATCTTCAGTTCTTCCAAAAATCGCATCGCCTGATGGGGTTTTATTACCATAAGGCCGTTGGGCTTATTCATGTCCGAAGCAATCTTCGCAATGAACTTGCAATATGATACTCCCGCCGATGACGTCAATTGGGTCGTATTGAAAATATCATCTTTAATAGCCCGGGCAATATCAGTTGCATACGGAATAGGCTTCTTGCAATGGGTAACGTCCAGGTAGGCCTCATCCAGTGAAAGAGGTTCGACCAGGTCCGTATAGCTGTAGAAGATCTCACGAATTTGTCGCGATACTTTCGAATAGGCATCAAACCGGGGAGGTACGAATATGATATGTGGACAAAGTTCCTTTGCCCGGTAACCCGGCATGGCAGATCGAACTCCATATTCACGGGCCTCATAACTACAGGTAGTCAGCACGCCTCTTTTTTCTCCTCCTCCGACCCCGATTGCCCTACCTTTCAGTTCGGGATTATCTCTTTGTTCTACCGAGGCATAGAAGGCATCCATGTCAATGTGGATGATCTTTCGAACCTCGTCCAACGAATCTTTCATTTGGCCAACCCTTTTGAATAGTGGGTCTTTACGGTTATTTGGCGGTTACCTCCTCGCCAATAAATACAAGATAGCCATCCTGATGGCAACTCCATTTTCAACCTGTTGAAGAATGATGGAATGTTCGGAATCTGCAACATCACTGTTCAATTCCACTCCCCTGTTGATTGGGCCAGGATGCATGATCGTAATCTCTTTATCCAATTGTGACAAACGGTTCTTGTTGATTCCATAGTACAAAGCGTATTCTCTAAGACTCGGAATGTATTTGATCTCTTGTCTTTCCAGCTGTATGCGCAGCACATTGGCAATATCACACCATGACAATGTTTCATCGATATTGTAGGAGACATTGACTCCAAGAGATTCAATGTGCTTAGGGATCAGCGTCGGTGGTCCGCAAACGGTCACATCAGCACCTAATTTCCGAAGACAGAAGATATTGCTCAGGGCAACCCTTGAATGGCGAATATCACCGATGATGGCAATCTTTTTGCCGGAAACTTTTCCAAATTTTTCTCTTATGGAATAAGCGTCAAGTAAAGCCTGGGTGGGGTGTTCATGAGTACCATCACCTGCATTGATCACGTTTGCTTCCACTCTTCGTGATAAATAAACCGGGGTACCTGGTGTCGGATGCCGAATGACAATCATGTCGACCTTCATTGAAAGGACATTATTGACTGTATCCAGTAAGGTTTCTCCCTTCTTCACAGAAGAAGATGATGCGGAGAAATTGACCACATCTGCCGACAATCTCTTCTCTGCCAATTCAAATGAAATCTTTGTTCTGGTACTGTTTTCAAAAAAGAGGTTGGCTATGGTCACATCCCTTAGCGACGGGACTTTTTTGATGGGCCTGTTGATAACGTCTTTGAATTCATCGGCAGTCTTGAAGATCAACTCGATATCCGAAGGATTAATATTTTTGATTCCGAGTAGATGTCGCGTACTTAGATAGGGGTCCGACATGAACGCTAAGATGACTCTTTTTTAGAAAAAAACTTAATTTGATCCTTACCATTCAAATGCTTCCATTCCACCTTGACGAAAGCTTCCTCGATTGCATCAACCGTTATTCCTACAAAATCTGTTTTGATCGGAAAGTGACGATTGAACCTGCGATCCACCAATGCCAGAAGTTCGATGCGGGCGGGTCGTCCAAATTGTTGCAGGGCGGCCATGGCAGCATGAACGGACCTTCCCGTGTATAAGACATCATCGATCAACAGGACATCCCTATCTTCAATGATGAAGTCAATTTCATTCTTGCTGGGGGCAATAGGAACGTCTCTTCTTCTGAAGTCGTCGCGGTGAAAACTAATGTCCAGTTTACCATATTGAAAGGAGTTGATGTTTTTACTCTTGAGCAAAGACACGATACGATCAGAGAAAATGGCACCGCGCTCCTGCATCCCAATGATACAAGTGTTCGAAAAATCATCATATCGTTCGATCAATTGCTGGCAAATTCTCTCAAGGGTAAGAGCGAACTTCTTTTCCTTCAATATGACCCGACTGTGACTCATTGTTTCGATTTGATTTTCTTCCAGGTGTCCTTAAGAGTTACCGTTCTGTTTAAGATAACATTTTCGGTTGTTGCATCCTCATCAACGACAAAATATCCTTTCCGCATAAACTGAAATTGTTCTCCCGGACGGGCACCGGCCAGGAATGCTTCCGCCTTGGCATCCTGTATGATCTGCAATGAATCTTCATTGTAGAACTCCAGGAAATCCTTCCCCTCCTGCTGATCCGGATCCGGAATGGTAAACAACCTATCGTATAGGCGTATTTCGACATCAACAGCACTAGTCTGATCAACCCAGTGAAGGGTCCCTTTTGTTTTGACCCCGGACGTGTCACTTCCACTCCGGCTATCGGAATAATAAGTACATAATAGCTCCGTAATTTCATCGTTGTCATTTTTGATAACATCGTGACAATTGATGATGTATGCTCCCTTTAATCGAACATTTCTTCCAATTCCCAACCTGAAGAATTTTTTCGGCGGATCGATCATGAAGTCTTCTCTTTCTATGTACAGGTTCTTGGAAAACCTTACCTCCCGATGACCACCGGCAGGATCTTCAGGATTATTCTCCACAGGTAACAGTTCAAAATCTTTTTCATAGTTGGTGATCGTCAGTTTGATCGGATTCTGAACTACCATTACCCTTTGAGCACTTCGATTCAATTCATCACGAACACAACTTTCGAGCAATGCGATATCAATCATGTTATCCCTTTTGGCAATACCCACCTTATCACAAAATTCTCGAATGGCCGCAGGTGGATAGCCCCGTTTTCGCATTCCACTTATGGTCGACATTCGTGGATCATCCCAGCCTGAAACGTATTGCTCTTCTACCAGTCGTGCCAATTTTCTTTTGCTGGTAATCATGAATCCTACGTTCATTCTCGCAAACTCGATTTGTCGGGAGGGATAAATTTCAAGTTGTTCAATAAACCAGTTGTAGAGCGGACGGTGATGCCGAAATTCCAATGAACAAAGAGAATGCGTGATCTTTTCGATCGAATCACTCTGTCCGTGGGTAAAGTCATACATGGGATAGATATTCCAGGTATCACCTGTACGGTGATGACTTTCCTTCTTGATCCGGTAAAGCACGGGATCCCTCATGTGCATATTGGGGGAAGTCATATCAACCTTGGCGCGCAGCACTCGTGAACCATCAGGGAATTCCCCATTTTTCATCCCTTCAAACAGATCGAGGTTCTCTTCAATGGATCGATTTTTATAGGGACTGTCCTGACCCGGTTCGGTGGGCACTCCCTTTTGATCTGCAATTTCCTCGATCGAAGAATCATCTACAAAGGCAAGACCTTTTTTAATCAATACAATGGCATACTCATATAGAGTATCAAAGTAATCAGATGCATAGTATTCGCGCTCTTCCCAGTCAAAGCCGAGCCATTTGATGTCGCCTTTAATCGCCTCGACATATGATGTCTTTTCTGTAGAAGGGTTGGTGTCATCAAACCGAAGATTTGTTAGCCCTCCATATTTTTTAGCGATTCCAAAATTCAGGCATATCGCCTTGGCATGCCCGATATGTAAAAATCCATTGGGTTCAGGAGGGAAACGGGTATGAATGTCTCCGGGCACCTTCCCGGCAAGAATATCTTTCTCTATCTCCTCTTCTATAAAGTTTCTGGGTGACCCCAAAATGTCTTTGAATTTGTCCATTTGAATATTTACATCCTTTCGGGCATTTCGATTCCAAGTAAGTCCATGGCATGCGCCAATATTTGTGCAATTCGTCTGCTCAGTGCGATACGGAAAGACCTTGCTTCCGTGCTTTCTGCTCCCAAGATGCGCACATCATGATAAAATTTATGGAACTTCTTTGCCAGATCATAAGTGAAATTAGCAATTATCGATGGATCATACAGCTGGGCTGCCTTACCGACTTCCTGCGGATAATTCATCAACGATGAGACCAATTCCTTTTCAGTTTTATCGAGATGATTATAATTCCCATAATCACCGGATTCGGTTTCAGTATTCTTTCTTTCAATACTTCTGATTCGCACATAGGCATTTTGAATGTAAGGCCCGGTTTGACCCTGCAAATCCACAGATTCCCTGGGATCAAATACCATTCTTTTTTTCGGATTGACCTTGAGAATAAAAAACTTCAGCGCAGCCAACCCAATTTTTCGATAGATATCCTTGCGTTCATCATCGGACAAATCTGCTAATTCCCCTCTTTCTTCTGCCCCTGAACGAGCCTCGCCGATTACTTCTTCGATCAGGTCATCCGCATCCACTACAGTTCCTTCCCTCGATTTCATTTTACCGGAAGGCAGATCTACCATCCCATAGGACAGATGATACAACCCATGAGCATAAGGTTCTCCTAATTTCTTCAATGTCTCAAAAAGAACCTGAAAGTGATAATCCTGCTCATCTCCGACGACATAGATCATTTTTTCCGCCCCGGTTTTTTCAAATCTCATTTGGGCAGTGCCCAGATCCTGGGTCATGTAGACCGAGGTTCCATCACTTCGCAGCAGGATTTTCTTATCCAGCCCCCTGTCTTCGAGATCCACCCATACGCTTCCGTCTGCCTGTGTGTAGAATGATCCTTTTTGCAGGCCTTCTGCAATAATATCCTTTCCCAGGACATAGGTCTCAGATTCGTAGTCCTTAAAATCAAACGATACGCCAAGTCGCGCATAGGTATGATCAAAACCGTCATATACCCAACCATTCATTTTAGCCCATAACTTTCTAACGTCTTCCTTACCCGCTTCCCAGTCCAGCAACATTGCCTTAGCCTCCTTTCCCAGAGCGCTATGTTCGTTGAAGTACTGATTCTTGAATTTCTTGAAGAACTGTTCTTCTTCCTCATGGGCATTTTCGCGACCATCGAGCATTTTCTTCCCCTCTTCCGATGACTGCCATGCTTCATATTCCTCCCGAAATTTTTGTTCAAATATTACATAGAATGCTCCTACAAAGTGATCTCCTTTTGTCCCGGAGTCCTTCGGAGTCTTCCCCTCACCAAATTTCTGCCAGGCCAGCATGCTCTTACAGATAGCAATCCCTCTATCATTCACAATTTTGGTACGTACTACCTGATAACCCACACTTTCAAGAATCTTTGCAGTAGACCAACCCAACAGGATATTTCTTATATGTCCGAGGTGCAGAGGTTTGTTGGTATTGGGACTGCTGTATTCTACCACTACCGTAGTACCCTGCCCATCTTGTGACAAACCCATTCCCGTATCCCGGGTCATTTGCCGGAAAGTCCGGATCCAAAATTCGGACGGCATGGTAAAATTGAGAAAGCCCTTGATTACATTAAATCCTGATATGACCGGCGTTTCCTTGGAGATCAAATGGCTCCCAATACTCTCTGCAATCATTTGGGGACCTTGCCGGAGTGTCTTCGTCAAAGGAAATACGACATAAGTAAAGTCGCCTTCAAATTCCTTCTTGGTTTCGGTCAGTGCAATGGAATCCACTTCAATCTTATGACCGTACACGTCATCGATGGCGTGTTGAACAGCAACTTTCAAATGGTACAGAGGTTCGCTCATGGTATTTTTAAAATGAGGCCAAAAATAATCCATTAATCAGCATCGAGGGAAATTCATTTAAAGCGAAAACAGAAAAGAGTATTTAGAGACTGCCATACTTGAACTGAAATATACAGATGAGAAGAATGTCTATCCCTCTTCGCTGCTCTCCTCCGCCTTTCTAAAAAATGTAAGAATGGACTGGCCGTATTGACGACTTTGTTCATATCCAGTAGTCTCTTCGAATGAAAACCGCTTGTCGTGCTCGAGAACAAATCTACCATTGTCCGCCAACATCTGTGCACTTCCAATCAAACCGGGCATCTTGGGGATCCATTCCAGATCATAAGGTGGATCTGCAAAAATCAAATCAAATTTTCGATCCGCCTTTTTGATATAGCGTGCAACGTCTATTTTTAATATGGTGCATTGGTCAAGATAGCCTAAATCCATGATCAGGGATTTGAACCATAGGTAACATCTATGATGTTGATCAACATAGGTAACATCCTTACATCCTCTTGAGATAAACTCCAGGCTTACCGCTCCCGTTCCCCCGAAAAGTTCAAGCATCGATACTTCTTCAAAATCGAGTGTATTCATCAGGATATTGAAAAGAGCTTCCCGTGTGCGATCCGTAGTAGGTCGGGTCGGCATCAAATGAACAGGAGGCTTGAACACCCTTCCACTATAAATACCACCGATTATGCGCATGAGATAATGCTCTGCAGTGGAATCAATTTACTGTTACCAATTCCCGATAACACCTCAGTATCCGACAAATCTTCACTGTGGTATTCAACTTCCTTAAAATATCTGCGCAACAAGTTGATCTCAACGCGTTTATCGTCATAATCACCTGAGCACTGAATCATCAATATTTGTTCATCCAATTCATATCGATCCACAACTAATTGGGTGAAATAAAGAAGATCACTGGATGAGGCCTTTCTGAACATATTGGCCAAAACAGGGACTCCTCGCCTCAAACAAATCATAATTACCTTATTACCTATCCTGGATATGTGTATAAAATCTATGGAATCTCTCTTCCGTACACTTCGAAGAAGAGCTGAAATAAGATGGACAATTCCATGAGCTCCAAAAGTCGACTTCAGTTGTTGCTTTCGTTTTACCGGAAAGGCATAGCACAGATGAATCCCAAAATTTGAAATTTCATCTGCAAGGATTTCCAGATCATAAGCATCATTTGAATATTGGGCAAAGTTCAGGAAATCACCTGTTTGATCCGGGTTCCACTCGGTACTCGGAACCAATGTAAATAAGTTCGTCAGAACACCAATCGTCGTCTTTGTGATTTGAGAGGCCTGCGGTTCTCTTAAGTTCCATTCGTGTAAGCCTTTAAGCTTGATGGTGCCCAATTTCTGCCATTTATTGTCTTTATCGCAGAGGCCATAAAAAAAACTGTCTGCATCAACTAATGCAGACAGGTATATTTTGTTATGCTTATCTAAAGGGTGTTGAGGCAATCCTCTCAGGTATTTATTTCCAATTTCCTTCCAGGTTAGGTGATGACATACTTCCAAATCCTAACTTCCCATTTGGATTATAGTCTTTCTCATACATGCTGAAACGAGGGTCCGCAAATGGTCCCATGAATTCACTGAAACGCGTCATCACTTCAACGACCGGAACCAATGTGGATTGATAAGTCATCGTATCGGCCTGAAGTGCAAAAGATGTAGCCCTGTTGGTAAACGGTACGTACTCCAAATTATCCAGATCAATGCCGAGCACATTAATTGAATCCAGGGCACTGTGTTTAATTACATTGACGATGAATTTGTCGGGATTTGTGGGATCCGAAGGATCTGCAAGCAATTGCCTGAATGGAATGCTATCACTTTTCAGAACTTGTAGCAACGTGTCGAAAGTAGGTGCAAATTCTCCGGTAATTTCGCGATAAATCTCTTGAGCTGTCCTAATGTCCGTCAATCTGTCGACGACTACATTTTGGCGCTTATTGAGTTCTGCCCTGAATTTTATGGGCTCATTGATACCATTCCATAGCATGAATCCCAGGAATCCAATAGCACCGACAATCAACAGGTTAATAATATACTTCATTCTCTTTTAGTGTTTTAACACAAAATCATATCAATAGAAAGGTCCTACCTTTATGGCAGAATGACCTGCACAATAATACCATTTTTTACATATATAGATGCCGGGAAGGATTAAAAAGATGGGTGATCCAACGAATTCTTTCACCATACTTGCAATAGAATCTTCATGTGATGACACATCTGCTGCAATCATTAAAAACGGGCAGATTCTGAGTAATCTCATAGCTACCCAAACCGTCCATGAGGCCTACGGAGGTGTTGTGCCAGAACTTGCTTCCCGTCAACATCACCAACAGATCGTGCCTGTGGTGGATCAGGCCCTGGAATCTGCAGGAGTAACCCTGAGAGAGCTCGATGCAATTGCGTTTACCCAGGGACCAGGATTACTTGGGAGTTTATTGGTAGGATGTTCTTTCGCTAAGGCACTTGCCCTAAGCCTTGATATTCCGTTGATAGCAATCAATCATATGGAAGCGCATGTCCTTGCTCATTTTGTAGATGAGCCCCGGCCCCAATTCCCATTTATGTGTTTGACCGTTTCCGGAGGGCATACTCAAATTGTTCGGATGAATGGTATCCACCGACTGCAAGTACTGGGTTCGACCAGGGATGATGCTGCCGGGGAAGCTTTTGATAAAATTGGAAAATATCTCGGTCTGCCCTATCCCGCAGGACCCCACGTAGACAAATTGGCCAAAGAAGGCAACCCCCTCTTTTCATTTCCAAAACCACAGGTTCCGGGCCACGATTTCAGCTTTAGTGGACTGAAAACATCAGTTCTCTATTTTTTGAAGGATCGGATTAAGAAAGACCCCGATTTCATTTCGAAAAACCTAAAAGATATTTGTGCCTCCGTCCAAAAGACCATCGTATCCATACTCCTCGATAAGCTCGAGCAGGCTGCGGGCAGGGAAAAAATTACCCAGGTCGGTATCGCCGGTGGAGTCTCAGCCAATAGTGAATTGCGAAGAAGATTCCGGGAATCTTCAGAAAGCCTGGGTTGGGATGTCTTCATTCCGGCATTTCAGTATTGTACAGATAATGCAGGTATGATCGCCATGGCTGCCCACTACAAGTTCGAACAAGGCGTATTTGTTGAACATGATGTAGTACCGGAGCCGAGGTTAAAAATTTGAATAACCCGATCCACGCTATGCATGCCAAATCCAGTCCTGCTGATACTCTCGGTTTTCATAGTGATGATCATGTCCTGTAAACTCCCAGATCAGAAAGAGAAGACGAAACCTGAAATCATTGATATTTCGGTAATCGAGGAAATCAGTGTTATCAACCACGATATGGACCATACACTTATCGATATCAGGCAAATTGATTTCGATTTGTCACAGCCCAAAGAAGATGTTTATATTCTTGTAAATTAATTTTAAGCTTATAATGGGTTTCCAGTCTCAAAGTTTGTTATTGCTGAGTTTGATCTTTTTCTCCTGCAAAAGTGTACATGTGCCCGAAGCGGAAGGTTCAAAATTCAATTTGGACAAAGATCTGTTACTGCTGCACTACGATTTCAAAACTGATGTCGATGATTTGCATTCAGTCGCAGCATTTGCAACGTTCCACACCATTTCCAAATATTCCAATATAAAATATCATGCGGTTGCGGGCACTTATGGCACGCAGACTGGTCTTTATGTCCCTCCAAATGATCTTTGTAAAAAGGCATTCGGGACCAATTGGAGTGATGCTCATCTAAATTTTGATCACTCCGTGGATGAAGTCAAAAAACTGGCAATTCGGATATTGAATGGTAAAGGGAATATTTGGATAGCTGATGGAGGACAATCTGATTTTTCGGCCGCCCTGGTCGAAGCGATACAAGCTAGTCATACAGCCATAAATACCCAAGAGAGGATTCATATCGTTCAACATTCCGATTGGAACGAAGAAGTTACATCACAAGATCGATTGTCCTTTGTAAAGAGATACACGGATTATCAAAAAATACCTGACGGTAATACCAGGGACAACGGCACTCCGGATTTTCGGGATGATCGAAAAATTGATTTGAACACATATCTCTCGGACCCCCACTTACTTTCTGTTTGGCAAACGGCCATCGATATTGCAAATAAATACAATGGTCATGCGGGACGTTATCTCAATGAATCCATAGCGGCGGGAGGTTTGGATTTTTCAGATTTTTCTGAAGTTTGCTGGATATTTGGTCTGAATGAACTCAAAGATGCACATGATTTTTTTGGGACATTCTTTACCGGTGAGGAGCAATGGTAAAGAATGGAGCAACTGGCCAAAGAACCCGACAAATTACAGGAAACAGGATTTGATCGATGAGATAAACGAATCGAAGAAATCACTCCATATTGCACTATAGCAAATGATTGAGAACCGGTGAAAATATTCTCACCGGAGCAACTGGATATATTGGTAAATGGATCCTGACAATTCTTGTCGAGAATGGACATGATGTGATCTGTGGAGTACGGGACAGTTCGAGATTCAATCCGCCTTCTTCCTTGTCACCAAACATATCTGTCATTGAGATCAGTCTTCTAATAAGGATTCTTTAGAAAATAGTTAAACTTGAAGAGATCGATGTTTTCAAGCATTTCATAAATTCAGAAAGCAAATGAAATCAAGGTCAATAAATAATTATCTAAAAACTATCAACTTGACTGTATTCATTCAAGGAAGGAGCTGTAATAGAATGAATCATAATGCTGTTCAAAATTGACTTGTCACCTTACTTAAAGGCATCACCTTCCTTTAAGGCAGGGTACCTTCTTCAAAGCCATGATCAAATTTCACCTGCCAACCATCAGATTTAAAGATAGTTTCACTTTAGATTGACACTTGATCATTTATTCTTGCCTCCTGAGAATTCTTTACGCAACTTGGTCCTTCAAATGGATGAAAAGCAAATCATTGAATGGTTGTTGGATGGAGATGTTTCCATTCAATACCAGGTCTACCGGGATTTATTCGGCGAAGTCAAAACGGATTTACAGGAGCGGATTGCAACGGAGGGATGGGGCAAACAATTTCTATCGAAACAAAATCCCAAAGGACATTGGGGAGACAGGTTTTATCAGCCCAAATGGATTTCGACACATTATACCTTGCTTGATCTGCGCAACCTCAACCTTAGTCCGCACCATCAAGAGGTAAAACAGAGTATTGATCAAATCGTTAAGACAGGCAAAGCTATGGATGGTGGGATCCGATTAGGACCTTCCACGTCCCATCGTAGTGATGTATGTGTAAATGGCATGTTTCTAAACTATGCCTCCTATTTTAAAACCAATGAAGAGTATTTGAGATCGTTGGTAGACAGCATTCTGGAAGAAATCATGTCAGACGGTGGCTTTAATTGCAGGACGACAAGAAGTGGTGCAAAACATAGTTCATTACATTCTACAATTTCGGTGCTTGAAGGATTTGCCGAATATCTGCGATCAGGATACAAACACAGGATATATGACGTCGCCAGAGCAAAAAGAAGTGCTGAGGAATTCATCCTGGTCCATCAACTCTATCTGTCAGATCGCACAGGAGCCATTATCCACAAGAACTTTTTAAAGTTCCCTTATCCTTCCAGGTGGAAGTATGATGTACTTCGTGCTTTGGATTATTTTCAAAGCGCGCAAGGCAATTGGGATGACAGGATGAAAGCCGCCACCGATTATCTTTTAAACAAAAGAAATAAGGATGGAACCTGGAATGTTCAGGCAGCCCATCCTGGTCAGGTACATTTTGTTATGGAAAAAGCCGGAAAACCAAGCCGGTGGAATACGTTGAGAGCTCTTCGGGTACTAAAATGGTTTGGATTTGTACCTTGACATGTCCCGACTACTGATTTGCAATACATCAATCCCTTTGTTGGATCTTAAAATCGAGCAGAAACGGTATGAGTTTTTTACAAGCTGAATGGAGGAAATTGGTCATGGCTAACTATCGCGTTGATCCTAAGATTTTGTCAAAGTACATTCCACCTCACACGGAATTAGATCTATGGGAAGGTAAATGCCTGATTAGTCTTGTCGGATTTATGTTTGTGAACACCCGGGTATTGGGTCTGGCAATCCCACTTTATAGAAACTTTGAAGAGGTCAACCTGCGCTTTTATGTGCGATACTTTGATTCTGTGGAGTGGAAGAGAGGGGTTGTCTTTATCAAGGAATTCGTGCCGAGACACGCAATTACATTCATTGCAAACTCAATATATAAGGAGCATTACGAAACGATGAAAATGTTACATTACTGGGTTGAGGAATCTGACCACAGAATCGTCCAATATAAATGGGGATCACACCGTCTTGAAAATAACATTTCTGTAAAGGCATCCTTAGAAAAGGAAGATATTCAAGAGCAGAGTGAAACCGAGTTCATCACAGAACACTACTGGGGATACACAAAAAATTCGGAGCAGACGACTTACGAGTATGAAGTGAAACACCCGCGTTGGAAAGTCTATGAAGTGTATAATTCAGAAATCAATGTAGACTTTGGTTCATTATATGGAGAAGAGTTTAAAGAGTTATCAACTCAAACTCCTGATTCTGTGCTACTGGCTGAAGGATCAGAAATATCTGTCGAGAATAAGAGCAGAATTGGAAACTAATGATCAATAAAACCATTGATCCAGGAGAAGGACAAAAACTCGTCGTCAAATGCTGATTATATTTGAATGTAATCGATCACGAGGGATGCTTATTGCAAAATTGGAAAATCAGCTTTTAACTCGGGGGACAAACACTCAGGTCATATGAATACCATTAATCCCAAGGTGGATAGCTATCTGGTAGATGGATGCGGGCGATGTTCTTACTATCAGACACCTCAATGCAAGGTAAATACCTGGCGCAAACTATTGGTTCAGTTGAGAAGAATCGTCATGGATTGCGAATTGACCGAAGAATATAAGTGGAGTCAACCCTGCTATACCTATAATGGAAATAATGTCGTAATTGTCACAGCATTCAAAGAGTATGCCGCTCTGTCTTTCTTTAAGGGCAGCTTGCTCAAGGATCCTGAATCCATTCTTGTTGCACCGGGGAAAAATTCTCAATCCGCACGGCAAATTAGATTCACAGAGCTGGAAGAAATCACTGACAAGGAACCGATCATTAAAGACTATGTCTTGAAGGCCATTGCAATAGAGAAAGCCGGAAGGAAGGTTACATTCAAAAAGAACCCGGAGCCCCTGCCCGACGAATTGGTGGAGACTTTTGAAAAAGACGAAGATTTAAAAGTGGCTTTCGAAGCATTGACACCCGGACGAAAGAGAGGATATATTATCCATTTTTCTCAACCCAAACAATCCAAAACAAGGATGAGCAGGATTGAAAAATGTCGTGATAAAATTCTCAAAGGAGAAGGAATGCATGATGCATATAGAGCATCGATAAAAAAATAGAAATGTCTTTTACCAGAGAGCCTTCACGAGGATCTGTCCATTACGAGCTTATATCCGACTCCGCGTATGTTCATAATTCTCACACTTTCATCAGCTTCTAATTTCTTCCTCAATTTGGATATAAATACGTCCAGGGTTCTGCCAATGTAATCACCTCCATCACCCCAGACTCTTTGCAGGATCACTTCACGGGTCACCGCTTTATTGGCAGCACTATGAAGCAGGGAAAGTAATTCTGCCTCTTTGTTTGACAATAAAATCGTATTCTTATTGAAAGATAAAGCAAGGTTCGCCTTATCAAATTTTGACGCCCCTACCCTGACAATATTAGGATCTTCTTCCAGGTTCTTCTTCCTGATGACATACCCGATAAACCCAATTACAATTAATCCGGGGACCAATAAGTATGCTGAAAGCGAGGAACTTCCATTTGATTCATCTATTCCTTTCGGGTACATCACCGAACGATGCACGAGTATACCTTCTTGGTTTAAAATCGTTATCAACAAATTGTAACAATCCTTTGGAAGTGCACGACCTTTACAAGGTATGAGATGGTGGTTGCCCCTGTTACCGATCTCAAAACTATGCACCACCTCTTTTGTCGTACACTGCTCAACCTCCACCAGGTAATGAATGGCTTCTTCTGATTCAGCCATGACCTTTTCAATGATTGATACGATTTCATCAGGATCAAATGCAAACTCAGCTTCAAACGGAATCTTATATCGACCATCTTTATATCTGATCGGCAAGACCCTCGAATGATCATCGCCAAGACAGGTCAATACTTCATGACCAATCATTCTCATCACAACCATGGTTCGTTTCTCATCGACTATTTCAGCACTTCGACATACTCCTTGGATAGGTGCAATAGCCGCCAAAAAGATGGTCAACCAGGAATATTTATATCTGATGAAATGCCTAAACATCATTTTTCAAAATTACCTGTTTATAGGTCTTTTTTAAAGGATTTAACATTGGTTTTACACTATTTTACAAAAGGTTAGAAATGTCGAATCCCGATCTAGCTTACCTTTGATGTATCAATTGATAGGGTCTTGACCTTCCAATGTTACATTCAGTTATGAAATTCAGTTTTGTCTTTGTATTCATTGCTTTACTAGTCCTTCCAAAGGTTGGAGTCCTTCAGGAAAAATTGAATCAAGAATTACACTTTGAGGTCAACAAGACCTTCCCAAGCCTGTCCTATACCAAGGATCAGATTGACCAAATGCAATCTCTTTTTGATCTGAACAAACATTATAAATCTTCATGGGTAAGAGAGTACAAATCGGTTGAGATTTCCACAGTCTTTGATGGAGATATGCAAAAGATTTCCGGAGAAAATGAATTATTGAGTAAGGACCAGAAGCATTTCATTAAGAATGCTGATAACGGGGCAGAAATTGAAGTTGTGATCCGGTACATTCCGGAGAATACCCTCAGTCATAATGATGTTCAAGAAATCAATATTTCCTTTTTCATCGATCCTGAAATTGACGCAGTTTTTGCAGGAGGACAGGAAGCCCTGATGAAATACTTAAAAGAAAGTGCAATCTCTAAATTGCGTTCTGATCGATTCAAAGAGTTTCAACTCGCAGCCGTACATTTCACCATTGATGAGGATGGCAAGGTAGCGGATGCCCATATTTTTGATTCCGTCTATCAGCCTCACAAGGACGAAAAGATCAATCAGGTCCTTCTTGAGGCCATTTGTAATATGCCCAATTGGACTCCCGCTCAATATTCAGATGGTACGACGGCAAAACAAAACCTTGTCTTAACCGTGGGAAGTATGGAAAGTTGCATTGTCCCTCTGCTCAATATCCGCCAGGGATTCCAGGCTCATCAGGACTAGTCGGATACCATCTGCCAAGTCATTCGGTTCAATTCAAATAAAGAGTCTACTTTTAGTAGTGAAATCATCATTTATATGATCGCTACGGAAGATCCCAGGGTCAAACTATTTGGTACACTGGTTGACGTTGTTCGGAAAGATCGTCCACAATTCCCATTTCAGATTTCAAAAGCTCCGGTCGGGCAATACACTGATCCCAGGTGGTTTTCTCATGAATGGCAAACCATATTTAAGCAGTCTCCGATCATCGCAGGGGTTTCCTGTCTGGTTCCTGAACCCGGGGACCACTTCACCAACGACCTCCTAGGCGTTCCTTTATTGATAGCAAGAGGTAAGGATGGCCGACTGAGATGTTTTCATAATGTTTGTCGCCACCGGGGTGTTCGGTTGAGCAATGCGGATCAAGTGGAACGCAAAAAGACTTTTTCTTGCCCCTATCATCATTGGACTTATGACCTGGAAGGTCGATTGATCTTTGTACCTGCTGAAGAAGGATTTCCAAATCTGGACAAAAATTGCTTGTCACTGAAAGAAGTGCCCCTGGTGGAGAAATATGGATTGATTTGGGTACAACCCTACTCAGAAACAGCTATTAATATCGACGAATATCTGGGCAATATAGTTGTAGACCTGGATCGATTTGGACTGGCGAAGTCCTATTTTTTCAGACAAAACACACATTACTGCAAGGCCAACTGGAAATTGCATATTGAAGCTTTCCAGGACGGTTATCATGTGACCAGGTTGCACAATAAGAGTGTTGGAGGATTTTTTGCCGACAACCTGGCTGTACAGGAAAGAGAAAAAGATCACATACGTTCAATCGTGGCAAGGAAAGAAATCGAACAAGCCCTGCACGTTTCGCCTGAAGAGTGGGATCTTAGAAATCATGGTTCATTTTCACACCTGATCTGGCCTAATACCACAATGATCATTCATCCTGATTATGTATCACAGGTCACGTTTTACCCAGTGTCGGAAGAAGAGACTACGATCATTCACAACATGATCGTTCATGAAGACATCCAATCTGAAAAAGCATTTGGTCATTTTGATCGAAGTTTCCGGTTGATCGATCAGGGAGTGTTTGCGGACGAGGACTTCCATGTATGCCAACAGGCACAAATCGGTCTGAAAAGTGGTGCAAATAGCCACTTTACGATCGGAGGCTTTGAAGCAGGCATCCGCCAATTCCATGAAATTCTATATGAAAAAACAGGCCAATACAGGAAGGTGTAAAACCTGCTGGCTCTGAAATTTTGAAATTACAGCTTAATTTTCAATCCCCATCAACCACGGATAGGCCAGGGCAAATGACTTACGCCACGTCAGATGCCAATGCCCTTCTTTCGGAATGATTTCAAATCTTAATTGATCCTCACCCATACCTGATTCCTTGAACTTTTTATAAATGTCTTTAGCATGAGGGATCATAATTCTACCTTCATGTTCCCCAACACTGATAAAAATATTCTTTTCCTTCAATTGTGATGCTGGAATGTCCATGGCCATCAGACGATCATCATCCACCCACATTGCAGGAGATTGGATCACTGCTCCACCAAACACATCGGGATGGGCCATCAACATATAATGAGCCATCATGCCGCTTCTTGAAATCCCTCCTATTGTTGTAGATCCAGGTTCCGGCCGACTTCGATAATTGGAATCAATCCATGTCTTGAGATCATTTGACACCCACTCTGCAAACTGGGCTCCATGAGCTTGCGGATTGTCCTCATTAATAAAAGGTGTGTACCCGGCATCTCTGTCTTCTGCCTGGTTGGTCCCTACGACCATAGCCGTCGGTTGACTTCTTTCATAGGCTTCATTGATGACTTCGTCAATTTGCCATTCGGGACCCATATTTTCAAGGTCATTAAAAGACGATTCTCCATCGAGAAAATAAAGAACCGGAAAGCGCTTTGAAGAGTCCCTATCATAATCTGGCGGAACATAGATATGAATCGTACGCTTGTCATCCTGATAGTCAATTAAAATGGAATCCCGGAGCACCGTAACACCAGGAGAAGATGTATCCACCAGGTTTTCATAATATGCCGCCCTCCTCTGATTCTCCTGGTATGGACCGTAGAATTGATATGCTTTGAACAACCCAAATATTAGTAAATTCCAAAGAAATATTTTCCAAATCCTTTTTTCATGATGTCCTGTAACTAGAAGGTCCGAGTGTCCAATCCTCTACCACAAGAGAGTGACAGCACTGAGTACAGGAAACTTTTTGGAATAAGAGAACAATAACCACGACTAATGACATCTTTGTTAAGATCTTTCCAACACAATTCAAGTAGATTAGCCTGATCAATTGCTCATTAAATATCTACTCAATAATGGAAATTTCAATTTTGCAAAAAAAACAATCAGATCAATTCATATTCTTTGGTGTATTACTGTTCTTATTGGGTCTGTTCGTTGGACTTTTTATTCCGTTGATGGCGAATCCAAGGATGGGTCTCTCCAGTCATCTCGAAGGAGTTATGAATGGAATGTTTTTGATCATTTTGGGTCTGATCTGGCATAAGTTGATTTTATCCCGAACCTGGCTCAAAGTGACTTTCTGGCTGGCTATCTATGGCACTTTTGCAAATTGGTTGGGCATCCTGATAGCCGCCATATTTAATGCCGGGAAAGACTTGACCATTGCTGCCGAAGGTCAGGAAGGTCCACCCTTCATCGAAGGTCTTGTTACTTTCCTGTTGATTTCTCTTTCACTATCAATGTTATTCATCTGCATTATGATCCTGATCGGTTTGAGGAGGAAAATGAACCTGGATTGGAAGGAAGGGACAACCGACGGACTGTATTGAAAGGGGATCCAGCTATCAATTCTCTTCTGACGAATTGAACCTCCTGTTCTGTATATTTATTAAATGATGGAAGAACGGACAAAACCCTGACCAGCCGCATCGAGAAAATTGCCGAACTATCATCCGGAGTGAGCAATTGAAAGGAAGTCGAAAGGATTGCGCGAGCATCATCATAAATGATTGTTTACATCTCAAATATTAAAGGCAAATCCATAATTTGACACTGCAAATCGACCTGCTTTTGTCTATAGCAGCTCACCTAAACATGCAGTATTAAGGTTTATCTTAGTTCTTGTCTTTTTAACTTCAGCGAATTTTTTATGATAAAGCCTATCAATGATAGTCTCTTCAGCTTATTGGACAGAGTGTATCTGTATTTCGATAAAAGAAAAATCAGACGTACAAAAAATTTACACCTCATACCGGGATTTAAAAACAGACGGGGAGGAAAAATTTCATATGCCGAGTGGGCACATGTCATCGGTATATTCCAGACCCTGATCCATCAGAATTTGACAAATGCCGACCAGGTTGACGTTCTTGATATTGGATGTGGAACAGGATTATTGGGTATTGCCGCCGAACCATTTATTCGCAAAGGCTCATACCAGGGGATCGATGTGAATCGCACGGATATTGACTTTTGTTCATCTCATTTCAAAATGGATAATTATCAATTCTCGCATATAGATCTTGTCAATCCGTCGTATGCTCAAATGCAAAACCAAAACCTCATTCCCTGGGAGATAAAAGATCGATCCAAAGACCTGGTTACAGCTCTTTCGGTATGGACTCATCTGAGGGAAGACCATGGGCGATATTATTTCCAAGAAATAGACAGGGTTTTGAAAGTGGGAGGAAAAGCGATCATTACAATGTTTTATCTGGATGACCGATATGATGATTCGTTGGCGACAAGACAAAATGCACAAGGTAGGTTTCACAGTACCAACCAGTCTTTATGGGTTTTTGACCAAAAAGCATATGAATCAGATCATTGGTATACACCCCGTTGGACAAAGTATCCTGAAGAAGCCATTGGGATCAAACCCGCCGGTCTCCAAAAAATGTCAAAAGATACAGGGCTCAAAAAAATTGAATACTATCCCGGTAACTGGAAAGAACAGCCGGGACTTTATTTTCAGGATATATTGATATTCGAAAAAACATAAGACGTTTTTAATATTCAATCCAAATAGTAAGGTGACCAGACTACGTCTTTTACTCATCCCTCTCATCCTCGTGTACAGCTGTGGACCCGCTTCCATAATGGAAGATAAATTTGAACAACTCATTTGGACTGCCGACTGGAGTCCAAATGGAAGTAAGATTGCTGTTGGTGGAAATTATGATACTCTAAAGATTATAACTGTATCCGATTATTCTTCCATAAACATTCCGATGTTGCATACCATTACAAAGGTCAAATGGCACCCTTTAACATCAAGATTGGCAGTACTCCGACAGTTCAGAGATGATCGGGAAGATCCTCAATTTCATCCGATCCTTTATGATCAGGATTCGGGAGACTTGACATCTTTGGAAGTGAATGGCGGTCGTGGACTTGGCTGGAATAGTGATGGCTCCGTTTTGGCCATAGGTGAAGGGGAAGGTGAACTTTCTGTATTTTCAAATGAGGGCCAGCTTTTAGAGCGGATGGAGACACAACAAAAGTCCATTACGGGCCTTAGTTGGCATCCATTTAAAAACGTGCTGGTGACGATAGGAAGCCATATAGAGATTATCAACCTCGACAACAAATCTATAAAGCGCATCCAACCCAGGCCGGCCGAGGTGCTCCTGCTCAGTGTTGAATGGCACCCACGAGGTGATTTTTTTGTAACGGGGGATTATGGTGATTTTGATTTCAACCTGAGCCCTCTGTTGCAATTTTGGGATGAATCAGGTAATTTAATTTTGGACAGCGATGAAAGTACAGGACCATACAGGAATTTAAGATGGTCTGAGAATGGCAAATTTTTAGCCACTGCCAGTGACGCCTTAAGGATTTGGTCCCCTGAAGGTAAACTGTTGAATGAACGATCCTTTCAAAGCTTCCTTTGGGGCATTGACTGGCATCCATCCGGCGATCAACTTGTGGCTACGAGCGGGAGGGGGCAAATATTTATCGTAGACAACGAATTGTCTATGATCAAACAAATTGAGTATTAGGAATTAACAATGTCAAAAATGATTTTGCAGGATTTGGTTCACGACTGGTTTCAAAAATGGGAAGTTGGTGACTTTTATAATCTACCAATCACTGGAGATTTTAAACATACAAGCCCTTATGGTGTGATATCTGGTAAGGACACGTACATCGATCTTGTTGCAGCCAATAAGGATAAGTTTCTGGGACACAAATTTGAAATTCATGATCAAATCTTCGAAAATAAAAGGGCATGTGTACGCTATACAGCCATTCAGGATAATTTTACCCAGGATGTGAGTGAATGGTATTACCCCGAAAATGGATTGATCAAAGAGATTGTCGCCTATTACAATATCGAAGGAACGATCAGCGAAGACAGGAAACTCCACATGTCAGGTACACAATAGTCTTTTGACAATCAAGGATTGTTTCAGATATGAAGGATAAAATTTGGTTCAAAAGAATATTCAATTTTGCTGCAGCTGATAATGATTACCAGAATTCTCTAGATCGAATTCGACACACCCCGGAGCGATTGGGAACACTATTAGCCGAAATTCCCGAACAATACCATGATGTCCAACATCTTCAGAAGTGGTCGATCAAGGAACATATAGGACACCTCTGGGATTTAGAGCCACTTTGGCTGGGTCGAATTCGCGATATTATGGAGAACAAGCAAGAGATGAGGGCTGCAGATCTCGAAAATAAGAAAACTCATGAGACCAATCACAATGATCATTCCGCGGAATGCCTTCTCAATCGATTTTCTGACAACCGTCAATTGTTGCTGAACGAATTGGACTCCTTACTAGAGTCGGATATTTTAAGATCTTCTCTACATCCAAGACTGAAGAAACCGATGCGGATAAGGGATCTGGTTTATTTTGTGGCAGAGCACGATGATCACCATCTTGATAGCATTCAGGGCCTTCATTCTGTTCTTGACGATCGTTCCAATCTATGACTCTTCCAATACATCATCAAAATTTGAAAAGGTAATGAGTGAGCATTTGAAATCACTATTCAAAATCACCTGCATCATCTGTTGTTTATTTCAATTCTGTTCAGCGAGCGCGCAGGATCAAAAAATTGATCAGCCTGCCATGGGTTTTGCCGTAATCATTATGGAGAATTTGATTCGCTCAAGAAAATGGTATGCCGATATCTTTGGATGTACTTCTGTCCAGGTACCTACAATTACTCAAAGTTTTTCTCAGGCCAACCTGGAGTATATAGATTTTAGATAAGAATTGATCCTGGTTCAAAATTCACTAACCCCGGATACTTTGAAAGCAATTTTCCCCGGAAGCAATTTCGTCAATGGATTTTTCATACTTGATTTCCATATTGAGCACTTTGAAAGTTGGTATGATGAATTAAAAAATAGAAAAGTAAGCTTTCGTGGAAATGTAGTCACCGATAAAGGCTCCCGAAAAAATGTTCATCATATTGGATCCGGATGGCAATTGCCTCCAATTCTTTGAATGATAATAAGCACATAGGACCTTTAGATCAACGCGTATTTTCCTTTGACATCTTCTTATCATAATTCCTTATCACCTTGCTACTTATCCGGTTGAGATGAATTGATTGAAATATGCATCTTACATTTGTCCTGTGAAATTAGTGCGCGAAAAACCCGCTCTGCTCCTCGTTGATATTCAAAAAGGACTTGATGAAGAAGAATATTATGGGGGAAACAGAAATAATCGTAATGCAGAAGAGAATTGTGTGTATCTTTTAGTCAACTGGCGGAGGCTCCATCTCCCTGTTTTTCATATTCAGCACAGCTCCCTGAATCCTGAGTCACCCCTTCATGCCAGTAAACCGGGGTTTGCTATTAAGGATGAAGTAGCTCCCCTGGCAGACGAGCAGGTCATTATTAAAAGTGTAAACTCCGCCTTTATCGGGACAGGATTGCGCGATGAACTTGAGGATCGAAATATCCGGACTGTGGTAGTCGCCGGCCTCACAACCAATCACTGCGTATCATCCACTGCCCGAATGTCTGCGAATCTTGGATTCCGGACAATCGTGGTCTCTGATGCTACCGCAACCTTCGATCGGCTTGGCCCAAATGGGACCAGATATTCCTCTGAATCGGTGCATGAGATTACCCTGGCTAGTTTGTTTGGGGAATTCGCTGAAATCAGAACTGCAAATGAATTATTGCAAGAATTATCACACGGGACACAGCCCAAATTGACGGATGAAATCACGATTAGACAAGAGCTGATCGATGATTATCGTATTGTGGAAAATGTCATAGAGCGTGCCTTTGAAAAGAATGTGAAAAGTGATCATACGGAGCATTTTTTGGTGAGGAGGTTAAGAAAATCCAGAGCATTTGTGCCTCAGCTTTCACTGGTTGCATGTCTCAAAGAGCAAATTGTCGGACATATCTTGTTGAGCAAGGTTGCCGTGATCAATGAAGATCAAAATTCTACGGTGCTATCGCTGGCCCCAATTTCTGTGCTTCCCGATTTTCAAAATAAGGGAATAGGAAGCTTGCTGATCAATTATGCACACAAATTGGCAAAAAAGTCAGGATATACTTCTGTAGTCCTGATTGGTCATGATTCATACTATCCAAGATTTGGATATCGGAAAGCATCCGAATTTGGAATTAAATTTCCGTTTGAAGCCGATGATGCCTACTGCATGGCATTCGAACTTCAACCGGGCGCATTGGATTCAATTGAAGGAATGGTTGAATATCCTCCGGAATTTTATGAAGAGTAGCAAATCGTCAAATGTGCCCTTTGGACTACTGCACAGTGTGATTCTGAAGGAAATAATTGATAAAGGTATAGCACCGGCTCATGCCCAATTGACCACTTATTTTAATACTTCTGAAGAGAGCATGAATAGGGCTCTCGACATGCTTCAGGAGCAGCACGGTCTGGTATTACACCCCAATTCTTATAAGATCTGGGTTATTCATCCCTTTTCATTGGCCCCGACCAACTTCTTTTTAAGAGGGGAAAATCAAGGCTGGTGGAGTAACTGCGCATGGTGTTCTTTGGGCGCGGCTTCATTAATAAATAAAGACCTGACCATTTCAACAACTATCGGCGGAGAGGACAAAGCCGTCCGGATCCAAATAAAAAACGGCCAGATTCAAAACAATGATCTGCTCGTTCATTTTCCCATACCGATGAGCAAGGCCTGGGACAATGTTATTTACACATGCAGCATGATGTTATTTTTTGAAAATGAAGAACAGATTGACCATTGGTGTGCGACACGCAATATTAAAAAAGGCGATATTCAACCTATTGAAAAAATTTGGGAATTTGCACGGTCATGGTATGGACAGCATCTCGATGAAGATTGGAAAAAATGGACCACGGAGGAAGCCCGGAAAGTATTTAAGGAATACGGACTGGATCATCCAATCTGGAAGATAGAACGTGGAAATTCTCGATTTTAAAAAGATTATAAATGGATCAATATTGGCAGCCAAATCTGGAGAATGAATTGATAATTATTCGGCCCCTTCTGGGCAATGATCTTGAATCCCTGTACAAAGTTGCATCGGACCAGCGAATTTGGGAACAACATCCTGCCAAAGAAAGAAGTGAAGTTGAGGGTTTTAAGAAGTTTTTCCGGGAATCGCTTCAAAGCGGTGGAGCAGTCGTAATAGTAGATAAAGAGACGAATGAAATGATCGGTAGCTCACGATATTATCCGGTCATCGATTACCCGGATAAAATAGAAATCGGCTGGTCTTTCCTGGCTCCTGCATATTGGGGAGGAACATACAATCGATCCATGAAAAGCCTGATGGTCAATTATGCGCTTGATCGCGTTGGTGAAGTCTTGTTTTATGTAGCCAGAGACAATATCAGATCACAAAGAGCAATGATGAAGATTGGAGGATACCTCATAGATCACGTAGAGCGTGGAATTGATCCAAAAGACGAGAACAATATCATCTTCAGCATTGATAAGAAGTTTTATTGATCCAACAGAGAGGCGTCACCTTATTTGTTACAATTTTTGGCGCTTCAAATAATTTTCTCAATATTCCATTCTTATTCACAAACTGACCCTTTCACATTATGGAGCGTTTTACGGGACTCATTGGCATAGTCGTCATGCTGTGCATTGCCTTCTTAATGAGCAACAATCGAAAGAAAATCGACTATAAATTAGTAATGTGGGGATTGATACTTCAGATCGGATTTGCTCTTTTCATCTTAAAGACACCGATCGGTCTACCCTTCTTTGAATTCTTCGATGTTTTGATCAAAAAGCTTCTCGCCTTTTCTGATAAGGGAGGGGATTTTCTCTTTGCCTCATTTTCAACCAACCAGGTTGAGGCTCCATTATTGAATTTTGCCGTGCGTGTCCTGCCAACCATCATATTTTTCTCATCATTGATTGCCGTCCTGTATCACCTGGGGATCATGCAATTTATTGTCAAATGGATAGCCAAGGGTGTTCAAAAGACGATGGGTACGAGTGGATCAGAAACACTAAGCGTTGTAGGGGCGATATTTGTGGGCCAGACCGAAGCCCCCCTATTGGTACGCCCATATATTAAGGGAATGACCAAGTCAGAGATCATGACCATCATGGTGGGTGGATTTGCTACAGTTGCAGGTGGTGTAATGGCGATCTACGTTGCAATGCTGTACGATATCCCGGGAATAGCAGGTCATCTTATGGCGGCATCCATTATGAGTGCGCCCGCTGCCATTGTTATCGCGAAAATCATGTATCCTGAAATGGAAGAGTCAGAAACGAAAGGAACGCTAAAAGTCAATATTGAGAGAACCTCTGATAATGTAATGGAAGCATTGGGAGATGGTGCAACGGACGGATTGAAACTCGCCGCTAATGTCGGTGCCATGTTGATTGCCTTTGTTGCCATGGTGGCTATGATTGACAGTATCCTGATGTTTTTTGACACGACACTTGCCGATGTATTCGGATTCATATTCAGACCTCTTGCCTGGACCATGGGAGCACCGTGGGATGAAGCGGATACTCTTGGGACACTATTGGGTGAGAAAATCGCGTTAACGGAATTGATTGCATATAAAGATTTGGCCGTCCTGAGAGCGGAAAATGCACTTTCGGACAGGACGGCAATCATTGCAAGTTATGCCTTGTGCGGATTTGCCAATTTTGCATCGATAGGTATTCAAATGGGTGGCATTGGCGGTATTGCTCCCTCCAGGAAGATGGACATCGCCAAACTTGCTTTGAAGGCAATGGTGGGTGGAGCACTTGCATCCTGGATCACGGCATCTGTTGCCGGTATTTTGATCGGCTAGTAAATTTGCATTGATGAATTACTTTCCGGGGATCGTTGTCACTCTTGTGATGCTAGCATCGTGCCAGCAGCAATTGACTCATCCTGAAGATCAAATACGTCCAAAGTTCTGGGCCTTTCAAAAGTTTGAAAAGGTCGACAGCCTCAATCCAATTTTGGTACCCGATCGCAATTTAGAATTTATGTGCCCTGTCAGCGGTTCTTCTTCATTCTGGGAAGAACGCAATGTCCTGAATCCCACTGCCCTGGTCAGGAGGGATACGATCTTTTTGATATACCGTGCCCAGGACAATCAAATGACGTCCAGATTAGGATTGGCAACCAGTACAGACGGGTTGAATTTTCAAAAGGAAGCTGCACCAATCTTTTACCCTGAAAACGACAGCATGTATACCTTCGAATGGCCCGGAGGTGTGGAGGATCCAAGGATCGTGGAAAGCGGAGAAGGTCTTTATATAATGACCTACACCTCTTATGATGGAAAAACTGCAAGACTTTGCCTGGCCACCTCACCGGATTTGCGAAATTGGACCAAACATGGATTGGTCCTTGGAAACGGAAAATACCGGGATACCTGGTCCAAATCGGGTGCAATCGTTGCCAGGATTGAAAATTCCAGGGCAGTCGCAACAAAAATCAACGGATTATACTGGATGTATTTTGGAGATACAAATTTGTTCGTGGCCACATCAACCGATCTCATCAATTGGCAGGTATCGGAAGATGAAGAAAGCGGAAGGATGATTGAGGTCTTACATCCCCGGCCCGGATACTTTGATAGCCGCCTTGTAGAACCGGGTCCTTTTGCACTATTAAAAGAAGAAGGCATACTCTTGATCTATAATGCCAGTAATGCTGCTAATCATAATGATCCTGAATTACCAAAATTTGCATACGCAGCCGGACAGGCATTGTTTGATCAAAACAATCCCGTGAAGTTGCTCGATCGCACAGACGATTACTTCATTTACCCGGATAAGCCATATGAGCGAACAGGAGAAGTAAATGAGGTGTGCTTCATCGAAGGACTTGTCCATTATAAGGGTCAATGGTTTCTATATTATGGTACTGCCGATTCCAAAATTGCCGTTGCAATCTCTGATCAATAGACCTTATGTTATTTAAACAAAAACATCTGCTTGAAATCAGGGATGGCGTGACAATGTTGCATTTAGAATTTGGAAGAAGCCAAAAGTGAAAAAAGAGGTCCATTAATAAAACATCAATCGGGTAAGTCGAGATTTTCGACATTTCCAATTATTCAATAGAGGAAATTGGAGGGAAGGATATCACCGGAAGCGGTTATACACAATTACATGATCTGCTCATGAATTTAAAGGGACGAGACGGATCATTGTTTCGCATTGAGCTGGGTCACCATTCACCGGACCCGCGGATTGCATTGAGAAATGATACAGGTCTTAAGGAATCTGAGATTGATTCTATTTTGAAGAAATTGGAAAGAATGGATCGTTTGAATAAAAATGGACCCTGGATTCAAGAAGTTTTGAAAGCAATCGCTGACAACCCTGAAATGAGAGCGCGGGATCTTGCTGCCTCAATGGGTTTTGAAAAAGATTGGTACCAAGGTGCTGATAGCAATAGCGAAAAAGTTAAATGTAGGAGTCATTTTATTTTTAAAAAAATAAATGATCACCGAAGAAGAAGTTTATGACTTCTGCAAGTATTCATGCTTTCAAAATCTGTGTGTAAATGAAGCCTTGATCGTTGCAGCACTATTTAAGGTGCGCCACCTATCCATGGAATCCTGCCAGTTGTGATTATAGACAATAAACAAATCATTTCCAGGTCTTACGATCCACCGGAATCGATTATTGATACCTAATTCATCACTTAAACTGTCCCATTGTATAAAAGAGACGAAGGAGACAAAGGGTGAAAGATCGATGCTCGCATTGAATCTGAGTAACTCGGTCGTAAAACTCCCTTCGAGTAGTGAAACATCGGTGTGAACGTAAGTCATGGTCAGGTTGATACCGGGAGTAGGCCTTGCCGTAAATGACCCTGCAAGCTCCCACTGAGTCCCTGACCAAAAATCTCCTGTTCGAAAATCGACGCTTGCAGAAAGAGGGCGAAACGATGCTGTAGCCACCTCCATATCCATACTCCACATAACGTATTCATCGATTGGAAGCACAATTTCGTCATTATTCAGAATGCCAAATCGTTCGGTTAACCGTTCATATTCACGGGAAACATCAATGGAAAATCGTTCTCCCGACATCAAGGTAATATCGAACAATTCAAATCGAAATTCTTGCGTCAATAATTTCCAACTCATGTCCATGAGATGCTCGAATCGAAATCCAAAATCAATATCACGTATCACCTCACTTTTTTCGAAGAGCGGATTGAATCCGATGGATGGTTGAAATCTTCTGAACCCGATTCTGGGATGAAAACCGATGGCCGGGTCAAAAGCCTCGCCAAATTCTCTGTACGAAGCATGTCCATACCAGGGTCGATTGGGAAAGTTGATCCGCAATCCCCTTGTGGTGCGATCCCAGAAAGAATTGGGGGACAGACGACCAAAAGGTGTATTATATACCAGGAATGCCTGAAACTGAAAGTTCTTGTCTCCCAAAAATTCAGATGTATTCAATTCCAGATCAGCACCCATTGTATGCCTGTCGTTGTTCCCGGCAATTCCATTTTCCGGTTGATCGGTAGACCGGCGGGTATAGACTAATCCGATCCTGCTTTCCCTCCCAATATTTTTCTTGATCCTTCCCACCGTAAAATGTTCTTTACCGATACCCATGAAATCATCGGTCAGTACATGTTGAAAAGCCAGATCATAGTTACCTACCCGACCAAGGAGACGCGCTCCACCAATAATGGGCACCGTCCTCCCTGAAATCAAGCCAATCCTGCGGCTAAAATAAGGTCGGACACCACTGGCAGGAGCAAAGGAATATATACTCGAACCTTCAAGAAAGAACGCCCGTTTTTCCGGGAAAAGGATTGAAAACCTGGTCAGATTAATTCTTCTCGCATCCACATCTGTTTCGGCAAAATCCGTGTTCATCGTGATGGAAGCCTTCAGACTGGGAAGTACATTATAATTGATGTCGAATCCTGCATCCACTTCATAATTTGTCTGCAATTGATCTTCCTGATCGAGAACGGCATTTCTTCTTGAAGCCAGGTAAGGGACGGCTTCGAGACCCAATCCCTGGGATATTTTCAAGAGACCAGTCAGGAGACCGGCATTTTGTGGTCGAAGAAGACCTTGCCCCCTTGTGTGGCCCGACCAGACGACTTCCTCATTCTTGCGTCTGATCGTCCTTTGAAAGTTGATTCCCCATGAATCATTCGAAGGATCAAAATTCAAGGTCCGAAATGGAATTCTGATTTCTGCAGTCCATCCCCTGGCATCCATGTGCGTCCATGCCCGCCATATTCCATCCCAGTTGAGGTCCAGGGAAGTCCCCTGCCCTATGGTTAAAAGACCATCCCCCATGGCTCCACCCGGGTTGATGGTAAAGTAATATGCATTTCTCCCATCCTCGTAGGTGTCCAGGATCCATTGAAAACTATCATCTGTCGAGAGATCTGCATCCCTCTTCTTTTGAAAAGCCTTGATCTGCTTTGGATCGTCGTCAGAGGCATTCACGGCGATGTAAAGGTTGTTTTCATCAAAGGCAATCTCGATTTCAGTTCTATATGAAGGACTTTGCCCTTCCACTGGAATTTGCATCAGGAAATCAGACACTCCAACTGTCTTTTCCCATACGGCATCGTTTAATCTTCCATCCAACCTGAGGCCTTCTTCGACGATCCCAAAGGCCTGAATCACCTTCTTCTCCTGCGTTTGGCCAAGAACCAGATTTGATAACAAAATGAGCAAAAAGATCTTTGGGAATTGACTAAGACCGCTCTTCGTCAAGGAAACTACCTTCAATAATTGATGCACGCTCATATCATTCAATATACACTTTTCTTATACCTTGAAGAGTTATCTGGATAAGCCGGGTAAATAAAATGAATACAAGAAAATTGCCTTATATGATATTCAGAAAATATCTCAGTTTGATTGCTTTTCTATTTTTTATTTTTGGTTGTGCAAATCCCAATAATCCGGGAGATACGCTTGGCCTTTCTAAAAAGCTGAAGGGCAAATGGATCGCGAAGGCCTGGACAGGTGAATTGCACGAAGAGTGGAAAATCGGAGAAGATGGCTGGTTGATCCAGGAAGGACACTATGTTGAAAATGGCGACACTTCATACAGCGCCAGGACTAAAATTGAACTGATTGATCAGTCAATTATATTGTTCAGTGTCATCAAAAATTCGACTCCCAAAATTTTTGAAGCGAAAGAATTTTCGACTGATGGGTTCACTGTGGAAAACACAGAATATCGAAATCCATTCCAGGTCGAATACCGCTTTATTGATTCGGAAAATTATGAGCGGATCATAACCGGATATGAACAGGACAGCCTGGTCTCGACATTATTCCAATTCAAGAAAGCACATCAGAAATGAGAAATATAATCTACTATATAGCCTCGTCGATAGACGGCTACATTTGTGGTCCGGGAGAGGATGTCAGCTTGTTTACCCGGGAAAGTAATTTGGTTCAAAAATATCTGGAGGATCTCAAAGATTTTGACACTGTTTTGATGGGAAAAAATACCTACGAGTTCGGCTTTCAATGTGGTATCTCCCCAGGACAGACTCCCTATGAGCATATGGTGAATTACGTCGTTTCCAGTGGTGCAAGCTACCCATCCATTGACCCTAATTTGATCATTATACCCCCACGGATCGAAGAAATCCAGAAGATCAAAGAAAAAGAAGGGGCAGATATTTATTTATGCGGCGGAGGAGTACTTGCAAAGTGGCTTTTGGAAAATGGTCTTATCGATGTCATCAAATTAAAATTAAATCCGATCATTCTTGGATCCGGTATTAAGTTGTTTGAAAATTTGAATAAACAGTACACGTTGAACTTCACAAGTATTGAATCCTTTTCTCATGGATTGCATTTGATCACTTACAATCTAAAATAATTCCAGCATTTTCGCAGAGAACTTAAAGAAAGTCACCCGATTATGGCATCCAAGGCAACACTCCTTAAATTAGTTGCTGCCGGATCTGAATTGTGATGTTTTCCATCGAAGATTTATTCCTTTGAGCCCAGAAGATTGTCAACGAAGTATTCCAGCATTTCCTCGACTTCATCAAAGTCGTCACCGTCTACATGGACGTCGGTCAGACGCGGCAGGTGCTGGGCAAAATAGATGTGTTCATTCGCCATTTCGAATAAGTTGCTCGCAAGAGTTCGGGGGTATGGAAAATCAGGGCTTATCTCCAGTACAACAGAGGCGATCTTTTCTGCCAAACTTTTAAAATTCAAAAAGAAGCCCTCTTTATTTTCCTCGTCTACAGACTTAATATGATAGGCCTTACTCCCCTCGGCAATAATGATCCTGTGTAAAATATTTTCATTCACGTATTCAATGGATGGATGTTCACGTGAGGCGGTAACAAGGGTGCGTATAATGATGCTCAGGCGCCTACGTGGGTCTTCAACATTGATAGTATTCATATCAATCAGAAAGCTGACCCATTCCCAGTACCAGGAGACCAGGTAGAGCAGAAGCATATGTTTGTTCTCAAAATACCGGTAAACGGAGGCCTCTGTCGAATTCATCACAGTGGCCAGCTTCTTAAAGTTGAAGGCCTCAAAACCTATTTCATCGATTAATTCGATGCTATGCTTGATCAGCTTCTTTCCCAAGGCAGTTTCTTGAGGGTCTCTTTGATATAAGCCCTTATGAAGCGATATGGTGATACCAACTGACATGTACGATCGAGCTTTGAAACATAAATACTTGAAGCGAAAAACAAGTAGTATCAATATTAAGAAAAATAGTAAAAATATTTACTGTAATAGCAACACTATTGTCTTAGAAGATCATATATTCACGATGACAGGTGAAGTTGAAAAGGAGCTCAAGTTTATCCGGGTGACAGATCTCATCAATCTAACAAAGTAAATTATCAATGAAGACTAAGTTTGGATTCGACTTTAGACATTTTAAAGGTGACTTATTCGGAGGTATCACCGCAGGTATTGTTGCGCTTCCGTTAGCTCTTGCGTTCGGACTCCAATCAGGTCTTGGAGCTGCGGCCGGCTTATACGGAGCCATCTTTATCAGTTTCTTCGCTGCATTATTTGGAGGCACCAACACTCAGATTTCAGGTCCCACCGCCCCCATGACAGCTGTAAGCATGGTTGTTATTGCCGGTATCATTGCGGCGAATGAAGGAGACGTATCCAGAGCTCTGCCCTTCATCCTGATGGTGTTTTTTCTTGCGGGGTTGATGCAAATAGGACTGGGCTTTTTGAAAGTTGGACAGTACATCCGATATATGCCCTATCCAGTGGTTTCAGGCTTTATGACGGGTATCGGAGTGATTATCCTGATCACTCAAATCCTTCCTATGTTGGGCTACTACCCCAAGGAGAATACCGAATATGTAAATACTTTTATTCCTCAAGCCGAAGAAGTCATTCTTGAAAGGATTTTAAAAGAAGAGGCGGAAGAGGAGATTCTTGTTCTGGAAGATTTCCGTGAAACGGTGAGGCGTGCCGAACAAATATCACGCGCCGATATTATGCAGGAATCCGAGGCCCTTGCATCTGCCAATGCCTCAGGAGTGATTGGGTCGCTCAGACAACTCCCTACAGCCTTGAAGAATATAAACTACATCGATCTGATCTTAGGCCTCCTAACTATTTTTATTATCTACGGGTTTAAAAGAATAACAAAAGCAGTACCGAGCACTTTGGTGGCATTGCTAGTGGTTTCGGTAGGAGCCGTTCTCTTTTTGCCTGAATATCGGACAATTGGTATTATACCAAGTGGTTTTCCGATCTTGCAGATGAACGTTTTCACGAATTTCAGTATCGGGCAGATTTCACCGTTTATAATCATGGCGGCCTCCCTGGCCATGTTAGGTGCCATCGATTCCTTGCTGACTTCCATTGTTGCGGATAATATGACTAAAACGAAACACAATCCCAACCAGGAATTAATTGGTCAGGGTATTGGAAACTCCATTGCATCCTTATTCGGTGGAATACCCGGAGCAGGTGCTACGATCCGTACAGTGGTGAATATTCAGACAGGTGGTAAGACGAAATTATCCGGAATGGTTGCCGGCATCCTATTACTCGTTATCCTGCTTTCACTCGGTCCGATTGCAAGTAGAATTCCAGCAGCCGTATTGGCCGGAATTCTGGTTACAGTGGGAATAGGAGTCATGGATTATAAAGGATTGAAGCATGTACGCGAAATGCCGAACAGCGAAGTAGTTGTAATGTTCCTGGTATTGATCCTTACCGTCTTCATCGGTCTAATAGAAGCAGTTGCCGTGGGAATGATACTGGCATCAATTCTTTTCATGAAGAAGATCTCCGATGTTGTCGAACATCGCACAGCGGTAGTTCCCATCAAGGAATTTGCAAGGGAAATACCGTGGGGAGATGAAGGCAATATTGTTGAGCAAATAGGTCACAAGGTTTATATCAAGCACCTTATAGGCCCCCTCTTTTTTGGTTTCGCTTCCCGCTTCCAGGACATGATAAAAGCATTGCCTGAACTTGAAGTTGTAGTGATGAGGATGGATAGGGTCCCTTACGTAGATCAATCCGGCCTCTACGCTATGGAAGATGCCATTATCGATTTGCAGGAACAAGGCATCAAAGTGGTATTCACGGATTTACATGGTCAACCACTCGAGCTCTTTGAACGGATCAATCTCGTACCAGGATTTATTGAACGTGAAGATTGCTTTCCGGATTTTGAAAGCTGTATGAACTGGCTGAAGGGGTACTTGAAAGAAAAAGAAATGTTGAAGATTGAAGATATGGCCGAAGATCTCTTATAGCCGCATTTCTTAGATACACCTTTTAAGGCAGTTTCCAGTTTATGACCTCGGAATCGTAAATATCCTGTTCACTTGGCGAGAAGTCTGTCAATGATTTCAGCTGTTCCCTTTTACCAATCCTGATGATATTCTATATTCGAGGCTCCATAAATAGGACTCATGAAAAATTTGTTATTTCTATCAATCGTATTTGGCTCACTTCTTATTATCTCTTGTTCGAATCAAAAGTCAAACGGAGTGCTGGTTTTCAGCAAGACTGAAGGGTTCAGGCACGAATCCATTGAAGCAGGTATTGGGCTGATTCAAAGACTGGGTGAACAGGAAGGCTTTGAAGTGACGGCTACAGAAGATGCATCACATTTCACGACCCAAAATCTGAAAAACTATAAGGTGGTGGTCTTTTTGAATACAACCGGAGACGTATTCGATCGATCGCAGGAACAGGAATTCCGGAGGTTTATTCAAGCAGGAGGCGGATTCGTAGGTGTGCACGCGGCTGCGGATACCGAATATGAATGGCCCTGGTACGGACAATTGGTGGGAGGTTATTTTAACGGACACCCTAACAATCCCAATGTGAGGGACGGATCCATTGATAAAACCGAGCACCGGCACATCAGTACAGATCACCTTCCTGACCGATGGGACCGGACCGATGAGTGGTATAACTATAAATCACTGAATCCGAATATCACCTCTGTTTTGAATCTGGATGAAACTTCCTATGAAGGTGGAACCAATGGTGAATTTCATCCCATCGCATGGTATCACGAATTCGATGGAGGACGGTCATTCTATACCGGAGGCGGACACACCGATGAATCCTATGAAGAAGAAAATTTCGTCCGGCATCTGTTGGGCGGCATTCAATGGGCCATGGGTGATCAAAAAGCGGTGGACTACAACCTGGCCTCGGTAATGCCTGAAGAAAATCGATTCCAAAAAGAAGAATTGGACAGTTATTTCAATGAACCCATGGAATTGGATTTGTTGCCAGACGGACGAATTGTATTTATCGAACGAAAAGGTGCAGTAAGACTATATGACCCTGCGCTCGAAGCAACCAAGACACTGACGACGCTGGACGTTTACACAGGAGAGGAGGACGGGCTCATTGGCATGGCAATCGATCCCAATTATTCAGACAACAGCCACATCTTTCTTTGTTATTCACATCCCGAAGAAACGCACCAGTCGATATCGAGATTCACTTTTGATCCTGATGGAAATGAAGGAGAAGTGCTCAGTGATGAGGTTGTTGTGTTGAAAATAGAAACCCAACGTGATGAATGTTGTCACAGTGGAGGTTCGATCGAATTTGATCACAATGGGTACTTATGGGGTTCTTTTGGTGATAATACCAATCCTCACCAGTCATCTGGTTTTAGTCCTTCCGATGAAAGACCGGGCAGGGCACCGTTTGACGCCCAGAAATCATCTTCCAATACAAATGATCTCAGGGGGAAAATCATCAGGATCAAAGTCAATCCCGACGGTTCTTACGATATTCCGGATGGCAACTTATTTCCTAAAGATGGGAGCCAGGGAAGACCTGAGATTTATGTCATGGGTTGTAGAAACCCATTCCGTTTTTCTATCGACTCCGAGACCAACTATGTTTATTGGGGAGAGATCGGACCCGATGCCAGGGACGATGGAGACGACAGAGGCCCGAGGGGATACGATGAGGTAAATCAGGCAAGAGAGCCGGGCTTCTTTGGTTGGCCGTACTTCATTGGAGATAATAAGGCTTACAACGATTACGATTTTGCCACTGAAACCAGCAGTTCCAAAAGAGATCCCGCCAATCCGATCAACGATTCTCCGAATAACACGGGAATCAGAGAATTACCACCTGCACAGGAAGCCATGATCTATTATCCCTATGCCAAGTCCGAAGAATTCCCTTATACGGGATCAGGTGGTAGAAATGCAATGGCAGGTCCTGTCTATCATGAAGAAAAGTTCAGACATAATCCCAATCGCTTTCCGGCATATTATGATGACAAACTGTTTATCTACGATTGGATGCGCGGATGGATGATGGCCGTGACATTTGATGATAATGGTGACATGGCCTACATGGAACCATTCCTTCCATCGATCAAATGGAATAATTTGATGGATGTAGTATTAAGTCCGGATGGTGATTTGTATACCCTCGAGTATGGAACAGGTTGGTTTACAGCTAATGAAAATGCTATCCTCAGCCACTTGAAATATAACCCTGGCAACAGGGTGCCAAAAGCGGAATTAAAGGTCAATGAGACGGCGCAGGCAGTTCCATTTACCGTCCAATTTGATGCGCAGGGATCAATGGATAGCGACGGAGATAAATTGAGCTTTGATTGGGATTTTGGAGATGGCAATACTGATAGAGGCGCTTCAGTAGAACATACGTATACCGAACCGGGAGAATTCATGGCCTCGGTAAAAGTGACGGATGGTGATGGAGAATCTTCATCAGAGCAGGTAAAAATCCTGGCAGGCAATACCCCTCCGGAAGTGAATATACAGATAGAAGGAAATTCCAGGTTTTACTTCCCTGGACAGCCGATCAACTATACGGTATTGGCATCAGATAAGGAAGACGGCACGATTGATCCTGATAATATTGCCGTCACTGTTGATTATCTCGAGATGGGTCATGACATGACTTCAATTGCTCAGGGGCATATGGCTCTTTCACAAATCAAGTCTTCACATCCCGGACAGGACCTCATTTCTCAATCCGATTGTGTAAGTTGTCACAAAATCGATGGACTTTCCGTAGGCCCCAGTTACAAAAGCATCAGTGAGAAATATTTGGGTCAGAGAGGAAGAAGAAGTCTTAAGGAGTCATATTTGGCGGAGAAAATCATTAAAGGAGGTGGTGGTGTCTGGGGAGAGACGGCCATGGCGGCTCATCCTGATATCAGCCCGAAAGATGCCAACCAAATGGCTAAATACATTCTGTCCGTAGGAGAGAAGAAAAAAGAAGTTGAAATACCGGCATTTGGCTCGCATGTCCTTCAAGTTCCGGAGGGAAATGATCCGGGAGGAAAATTTGTAATAATGGCCTCTTATACGGATAAAGGGAATGGAGATGTGGAACCGCTGAGATCATTTGACAACCTCGTACTTCAACCTGCGACTCTGTCAGCAGTCGCCTACACAAGTGGAGAATTCGTAAGTCAGTTTACCATAACACCGGATATGTTTCCCGGGATAGAACAGGAATTTGAAATAGCGGTGGTCAATGACAATGCAGTCATAACCTATGAAGCAATGGATTTGACGGGAATCGGATCGGTCATTTTGACGGCCAGTGCGCCGGGCATGTTTGCTTCAGGAGGAAGTTTCGATATTTATTTGGACGACCCGGAGAGTGAACCCATTTATTCAGGTGAAATCAAAGTGAGTATGCAAATGGGAGCCATGGACAATATTCCCATACCATTGGCAGAACATTCTGGTATTCATGATTTGATTGTGAAATTCAAATCAAATAAGGAAGGAGCGCCCGTAGGCACGTTGGCAGCATGGACTTTTCTACCCATGTCAGGTTCGTGACTATTAGATAGATGTAGATTCCGAGAGCAGGAAAACTCTATCGACCATGTTTTATGCGATAGCGGGTGGATTGGTTATGGTTTTGTTCATTTTCTATTTTTTCGTAGTGGAACCACAGGATAAGATGGCTTTTTCATTTCAATTTGACTATGTGTATATCATCGGTGTCCTGATCTCATTTGGGACAGTCTTCCTGGGTCATTTCCTGAAGGAAAGGAGGATAAGGTCTGTGAGTCACTCTACTTCTCACGAGACAAAGATGGACACATTGAAAAGTGCACTCATCATGAATTGGGCCTTTTTAGAATGCGCTGGAATGATTAATGCAATACTTTGGTACATAAATGGAAATGCGCTCTTTCTGATCTTGTCGATGATCATGATCATTGTCCTCATCCTGAACAGGCCTGTTTTTGAAGGATAGGTTGACATTCTGAATTTCTAAGTCGTCACCCAACTTTAAGTCGGGTGTCATTTCCGAAAATTTTTAACTGAAAGGGGTTACCTAAGACCGGATTTGGTCATATCTATATAAAAACCTTATGAAATTATATAGAGGCGGGATCTTTCATATATTCAATCAGGGGAACAATAAAAGACAACTATTCCAGGAAGATTTGAATTTCGAACTGTTTGAGTGGAAAATGCGGGTTCATCTGCCGCCATTTGGAAAATTAATATCATGGTGTTTGATGCCTAACCATTTTCATTGGTTGTTTCATGTGGACAATATAGAAATTCCTCTTCACGAATTTAGAATTCACCAAGACAAATTAATACGTGAAAGACGATGGAATAAATATGGAGAAAAGGCAATAGAACTCAAGAGACCACCCGGATACTACGACAAGAAAGACAGGGCGATTAATTTGAATAGATCAATTGGTATTCTGCTAGGTTCCTATTCAAGAGCAATCAATGAACACTATGGATGGTCAGGTAGTCTATTCAAGAAGCGATGTAAGGCAAAAGATGGTTGGATTCATTTGTCAATGGATATTGATGAAGTCGAAGGACCACTACAAAATCAGAGTTATGTGGTCAAGTGTTTTCACTACATTCACGAAAATCCTGTAAAAGCTGGATTGGTCAAGAAAGCAATTAAATATCGTTGGTCTTCTGCATCGGCATATATGAATTCAGACCCGAACAACAGATTGTGTGATGTCCATTTTGGGCGAAAAATTTTGTCTGATCAAATGTCGTCAGACTTAAAGTCGTCACCCGACTTTAAGTCGGGTGACGGATTCTCTTGACATAGTCACTAAATACGCATATTTTTGACTAAACGTTCGGTCAATGTATGTGTCCCAAGACTAAAGAACAATTTGCCGCCATCCGCACCAGAAGTGAAGAAAAAATCCTGGATACTGCCTTGCAACTCTTTGCCACCAAAGGATTTAGCTCAACCAGCATCAGTAATATCGCCGAGTCAGCAGGCATCTCCAAAGGACTGATGTACAACTATTTTGACAGCAAGACCGACTTGCTCCGTAGAATTGTCCAGCGCGCTGTCAAGACGGGAAGTGAAATCATCGAAAATGCTGCGGATGAGAGCAGTTCACCAAAAAAAGAACTGGAAAACATTGTAACCCAGGCAGTCATTCATATAAAGCAAAACCGGGATTTTTGGAAATTACTTACATCACTTTCATTTCAACCCGAAGTCATGCAAGAGCTCCAGGACCTCGTAGAAGAGAATACAAAATGGTCAGTTCAGGTTGGGGTCGATTTATTCTCAAAAATGGGTTCAATTGATCCACTCCAATCCTCCATGCTTCTCGGTGCGGCCATGGATGGCATGATGCTGCATTATATGCACCTGGGTGATCAATATCCTATTGAAAAGACTGTTCAAGTTCTTATTCAAACCTTTACAAGTAAAGGAATTCATTCAAATTTACCTCATGAATAAACATGTAATCATCTCATTCCTTAGCTTGTTCATCCTGACTGCTGCCCAAGCTCAAAACGGTTCCTTAACGGCTCATGAAATCATTCAAATTGCCGATGAAAAAGTAAGAGGAACGTATAGCGAGGCAGCAATCAGGATGACGATTATTCGACCTGACTGGTCGCGGGAAATGCAGTTGAAATCCTGGTCAAAAGGTGAAGACTACTCCTTAATCCTTGTGACTGCCCCGGCAAGAGATAAAGGCATTTCATTCCTCAAGAGGGAGTCTGAAATGTGGAATTGGCAGCCTACCATTGATCGCGTGATTAAAATGCCGCCGTCCATGATGTCTCAAAGTTGGATGGGGTCCGACTTCACGAATGATGATTTGGCAAGAGCATCATCAACTGTCGATGATTACATCCAGGAAATCGTCGGAGAGGAAGAAGTCGAAGGCAGAACATGCTGGGTGATCGATTTGATTCCCAAGGAAGGTGTAGGTGTGGTTTGGGGCAAAATCAAAATATGGGTAGATCAAAAAGACTTTATTCAGATGAAAACTGAATTCTATGATGAGGATGACTACCTTGTAAATACCATGTCAGGAAAGGACATTCAAAACCTCGGAGGAAAGTTACTACCCCGGGTCCTCGAAGTGGTTCCCGCAGATGAAGAGGGACATATGACTAAAGTCGAATATCTTTCGCTGATATTTGAAAACCCCATAAAGGATGCCTTTTTTTCCGTACAGAATATGAAAAGGGTTCGATAAAATAAATCTACAACCATGCTGCTGACACTTGCACTTCGGAATATCTGGCGGAATAAGAGACGAACTCTGATTACCATCACGGCAGTGGCCTTTGCCGTATTCCTGGCCAGCATCATGCGGTCTTTTAATAAAGGAGCCTGGGACAATGTGATCAATACATCAGTGAATCTCTTTTTTGGATATGCACAGATCCATGCCAATGGATTCTGGGATGATCAGACCATCGACAACTCAATGGATTATCAGGAAGTCGTAAGAAGTCTTGACCCATCGAATGATCATATCCTTGGCTATGCTCCCAGGTTGGAATCATTTGCACTTGCTTCGACCGGTGACTTGACCCAGGGCGTTATGATCGTCGGAATCGAACCGGATCAGGAAGAAGCCCTAACCGGTGTATCCGATAAAATAATCGAAGGAAACTACTTAGATGCATCAGATGACGGAGCTCTGCTCGCAAAGGGAGTTGCCGACAAATTGAAGTTGGGCCTAGGGGATACCTTGATTCTTATTTCCCAGGGATATCACGGTGCTAATGCAGCGGGGAAATATCCCGTAAGAGGCATTTTCAAATATGCCTTACCCGACTTAAACAAGGTCCTGATATATCTATCACTTAAAACAAGCCAACATTTCTATGCTGCGGACAACCGCATTACTTCGGTCGCATTAAAAATAGCTGGTCAGAGACAGGTGGATAAAGCGGTCAATTCATTGAAAGAAAACCTGGATCCTGAAGTTTATGAGGTCATGGACTATAAAGAGTTGATGCCCGAATTGATGCAGGCCCGCCAATTGGACGAAGGGGGTGATTACATAGTCATGGGCATCTTGTATGCCTTGATTGCCTTTGCAATTTTTGGCACTATAATCATGATGACCCAGGAACGTATGTATGAATTTGGTATTCTCACTGCCATAGGTCTCGGACGCTGGCAATTATTTGCCGTAACCATTTTAGAGATTATTACAGTAGGTCTTCTCGGGGCCCTGGTCGGTATTATCATAGCTATCCCGGTCGTATACAACTGGAGTGTCAATCCCCTCGATCTGTCCATGATGGGTGAAGAAGCAACGGCGGCATTTGAAAAATTTGGGATGGAGCCCCTGATTCCTGCAGCCTTTGAGGCACCCATCTTTATCAACCAGGCCATCTTAATTTTTATCATCACCTGTATTCTGGGAATTTTTCCTTTGTCTAAAATCCTGACCTTGAATCCTGTAAAAGCCATGCGCTCTTAAAATCGATGCGATATGATGATATTAAAAGTGGCATGGAGAAATATTTGGAGATCACGGGTACGTTCGCTTGTAGTCATTGGAGCCGTCCTGATCGGCGTATGGTCCTTCATTGCCATGATGGCACTTTCCCTTGGAATGACGGGTGGTTACGTCGATAATGCGATCCGTTATCAAACTTCTCACATCCAAATTCATCACCCGGAATTCAATGAAGACAAGGAGTTGGCATTCATGATCGAAGACGACCTGACAGAAGATCTTGAGGCAAAAAGTGAAATCGTCTCCACGGCCTATCGGTCGATTGCCAATGGCATGATACGGTCGAGCCGAAGTGCAAGAGGAGTAGCCATCAAAGGGGTAATACCTGAACAGGAGGAGCGGTTGAGTCAGATTTCCGAAAAGATTGTAGAAGGAACCTACTTCCAGGAAGATAAAAACAACCAGATCATCGTCAGTAGGGAATTGGCTGAGAAGTTGAAGGTCAGACTCAGGAAGAAAGTAGTCATTCAATTCCAGGATTTAAATAAAGAAATAGTAGCCAGTTCTTTCAGGATTGTGGGAATGTTTTCCACGGGTAATACAATGGCTGATCTGGCTTCGGTATTTGTCCTGCAGGATGACCTGAATGAGTTAATAGGGAAGGATAATGCCCTTCATGAGATCGCAATGATCATTAAGGACGTTGAGCAATTGGAAAATGTACAGCAGGATTTGAAGTCCACTTATCCGGACCTGCTGATCGAAAATTATCGCGAGATCGCGCCGGACGTTCAATTATATGAATCCCAGATTTACGTCAGTCTGTCCATTCTACTGGCCATTTTTATGCTGGCCCTGATTTTCGGAATCATCAATACCATGCTCATGGCCGTATTGGAAAGAACGCGCGAATTAGGTATGCTTATGGCAATTGGAATGAATAGGATCAGGGTGTTCTTTATGATCGTAATGGAAACATTGATGCTTGGCATTATTGGTGCCCCCCTGGGCATGCTGATCGGATGGCTAACCGTCAAGTATTTGAATAGGACGGGTATTGATCTCAGCGGTTTTGCAAAAGGAATTGAGCGATTCGGAATGGATACGGTAATCTATCCATCGCTTGATACTGAAATGTATCTCCAGTTAATGGTGTCTGTCCTCATTACAGCACTTTTGGCTTCTGTCTATCCGGCCATTAAAGCGATACGACTGAGACCTATGGAGGCAATTAGAAAACTATAAATAAGACACATGGCTGTAATCATCACAGAGCAAATTGAAAAAATATATAATCCGGATAAAGTGCCTGTACACGCATTGAGAGGCGTGGACCTTGAGATTGATGAAGGAGAATTTACGGCCATTGTGGGTCCTTCGGGATCTGGCAAAACAACTCTGTTGAATATAATCGGAGGATTGGATACCCCGACAAAAGGAAAAGTCTACATAGCAGGCACTGATATATCTACACTATCCGGAAATGGAATGATCAATTTCAGAAAGGATCATATTGGATTTATATTTCAGTCGTACAACCTCATACCCGTATTGACTGCCCGAGAAAATGTTGAGTTTATAATGATGCTTCAGAAAAAGTCAAAAAAAGAACGGGATCAAAGGGCAAATGAACTCCTGGATGCCGTAGGGCTCCACGACAAAAAGAACAAAAGGCCAATGGAACTCTCAGGAGGACAACAGCAGCGAGTCGCAGTAGCGAGGGCTTTGGCCTCCAAACCTTCTTTTATTCTTGCGGACGAACCTACAGCAAACCTGGATTCGCAATCGACTGCAGATCTCCTGGATATGATGGCAGAATTGAATCGAGAAGAAGGTATGACCTTTGTTTTTTCGACCCACGACCAACGCGTCATCGATCGGGCACGGCGTGTCATTACATTGATCGATGGCAAAATTGCCAAAGATGAAGTCAGGTAAGGAAATCCTACTTGCCTTATTCATTCTTCTATCATATTCTGTCTCATGTCAGGAAGAATCCAAGGAAAAGAACTGGACCCTCTCCGGATATCACAAGTCCCTTCAGGGATTGTTCAGTATTAATGAACCCTCATTCGGATTGGACACGGTTCTCTCCGATGCCTTTTTGCATTCCCGTTTAAATTTTGAGTGGTTTCCAAATGATCATTGGAATTTCAAAGCCCAATTGCGCAATCGTTTCTTTTTTGGCGAACTCACCCGAAGCGTTTTCTTCACAAATTTCAAGGAAAGTCTTAAGGAAGACGGAAACGATGTCATCAATCTGCAGATCTTAAACGTTGGAAATGATGTCATTTTGCACAGTATTTTCGACCGGCTGTATGGTGAATATACCAAAGGAGACTGGGAAATCAGGATTGGCCGACAACGGATCAACTGGGGCATAAATACCGTCTGGAACCCGCACGACATCTTCAATGCCTTTACTTTTACTGATTTTGACTACGAAGAACGACCGGGGTCTGATGCCGTCAGAATAAAAAAATACACAGGATTTACAGGCAGCATAGAATTGGCATTCAAGGCCTTTGATGATAAGGATGAGGTCGTAGCAGGGCTTTTATGGAAATTCAACAAGTCCAATTATGACTATCAATTCCTGGCCGGATGGGCATTCAAGGATCTGGTACTCGGTGCAGGATGGTCGGGAGGAATCGGTGATATTGGTTTCAAGGGTGAGATGACGTTCTTTAAATCAACCGATGATTTGATCCCGGATGTCTTTGCCGGGACTTTGAGTTTGGACTATGCTTTTCAAAATGGTGGCTTTATCAACACCGGGGTACTCTATAATAGCACTGACAATCCACGAACCAATCTCTTCGCATTTGACCTGAGTGCCAGAAATTTATATCCCTATCGATGGGCCACATTTTATTCGTACTCCTACCCTTTCTCACCGCTGACGAATGGTACGATAGCAATCATCTATTCACCCGTGAATGGTCATCCCTTGTTTTTGAACCCATCCGTCACTTACAGCCTGGCACAGAATGTTGATCTTGCCTTTGTCGGACAAATATTTCTGGAAGGCCAGTCTGGTGATTACCGGAGTCCTACAAAGATGGCTTATCTCAGGATCAAGTGGAGTTTTTAACAATTGATTACATGTAAAACTGACAGAAAACCCATAGAATGTAATCTTTTACCAAATGCTCCAACCGCCTAATAGTTAATAGTGTTCGTGCCTCGATCATTCACTGGAATCCTGACTTTTATCCTTTTTGTATGGATATGTACATCCGGTGTCAAAGGTCAATCTACCTTATCCACACCCAGCCAAGATAAATTAAGTACGCAAATAGAAGCCTATTTTAAAAGCAATGCAATAGACTTCAATGGCTCAATTTTGATCGCTGAAGATGGAGAAACCATTTTTGAAAAATACTATGGATGGACAGATCAGACTAAAACAGAAGAGATTCATTCACATTCTCGTTTTAATGTAGGTTCCCTGGCAAAAGAAATACCTGCTATTGCAATTTACGATCTCATTCTCAACAATCAACTATCATATGATGATACGTTAAAGAACATTTTGACAGATCTGCCAGACTGGTCCAAGAAATTGAATATCAGAGATCTGCTTTTCTATAATTGCGGTTTGCCCCCAATGAATTTTCAGATCATTCAAAATGACGCCTTGGCATATGACTTTTTAAGATCGATGCCATCTTCCAATTTCATGAGAGCAGGCAAGTATTCATATAGTAACTGGAACAATTTCATCCTGGCGAAGATCGCCGAGGAAATGACCGGGGAGCGTTTTCAGTTTCTCGTCGCAAGCAGGTATTTTGAAAAACTTGGAATCCGGGACTCGTTCTACAGTGGAACTGCTACGGACACAAGTAAAAACATGACAACATCATTTTCGGATGTTTTTGGGCCTGATGAAACTGGCAACCCAAAATTCAAACGATTTGAATTGTGCTATGGTCCTCTTTACATGACAGCAAGAGATGTCCTCAAATGGATAGAGTACATATATCAGAGGCACTACTTAGGAGGGCAGAATACAAGAGAATTTTATGCGCCGACGAGTCTTGAAAGACAGGGTCCATTGGGCATTTTACAATTTGATCAGGGAAAATTGAATATTCATATTCATGGAGGATTTGCATTTTCGTACGGAACATCAACCTATCGAAATTATAACAATGGTATCGCCATTATTCTGATGACCAATAATAATAAGGGAGTCAATCTGGAAGAATTAAGTGAATTTATAATTAGAATTCTGTCATCGAATTAATTGTAATAGGGGAAATAGCTCTTAAGTCATTTTAACCACGTATTGTGTAATTGAATAAATATTGTCTTATTATTAGAAGTCATAACTTCCTAATATCAACTTCATATCAATGCACAATCAAGATCAAGGAGAAGTACTTAATTATCAGCAATCCATCATCATCAATGCCCCTCTCTCCAAAGTATGGGATGCATTGACCAATCCTGATATGACAAGACAATACATGTTTGGATGTATCCCTGAGACTGATTGGATTGTAGGGAGTGAAGTATTATGGAAAGGAGCAGCTGATGGAGTTACTTATGTGAAAGGAACATTACTAAAATTCGAGCCCATGTCCGCTCTTACCTATACGACCTTTGCGCCACACAGTGAATTGAAGGACCTACCTGAAAATTATCTCACCGGTGAGATTAAATTGTCTGAAAAGACGGAGCGACAAAACTTGAATTGACCCAGGGAGATTTCAATAAAGTAGGAGATGGTCAAAAGCGCTTCCGGGAAACACAAGGAGCATGGGAAATGACTTTTCAGATATTGAAACAGATATTGGAGGGTTAGTTCTGTAATTATTTGTTTGACTTGTTTCTTTTCGACATTTCAAATTTGCTCCATTTAATTTCAGAATATTCTTATTACCTTCTTAGAAAAGGTAATATCAAAATCGTCTGCCTGAAGACCCACTAAAAGTCCTGGTTAACGATTGATTCTTAATCTATCCAATACCGAGATGATTCAATTCATATACCTTTAGTTTTGATATGAACAGGACTTTTAGCTTGTACAAGCTTGGCTGCCCCACTCATGCAGAAAGTCAGCGCGCATTAGATTTGGAATCACAATATTCTCTAAAACATCTCTATGACCGAGAAGGCTTCAGTGAAATATGCAGATGTGGAGCTGTGCCCGTATGATACAAGGTGCGGAAACCCATCAATCGAAAATAGTTCTGCAACAGGACATTCCTCATTCCCGAGCGTTGTCGCGTCCTCAAATCGATGGCATAGGCATATCCGTCTTTTTGAGGATAGTGGAGCGAACGTTCATTGACAGGAAGACCCATTTTTTCATAGTCAGAGCTCTTTCGAGTAGCATCAGTGATGACCAGTCCCTTATCGATCATTATTATGGTGCTGACAGCAACCCTCACAATGGGATGCAGGCTGCGCAATTCCGATTCTAATTCCTTGTGCTTCATATTATTGGAAGAAATAAAGAATAAAGCATGAATACAATAGCCGACCAACACCAATAATGCCAGGTAGGTGCGGGTCTTAAATGCGCGAACACTTCCGAGTGTTCTTGAAAACATTCCATGAATGACCGTCATATAGATGATCAAAATGATCACCGTAATTCCTACGCCCCCCGCCAACGATATCCATGGCCCAAGATTGTAATTTGAATGGAAATAAATGGCTCCTCTAATCAGTGCAATAAATGGCAATACCAGGACTAAGATCCATTTAAAGATTCGAATGAGGATTCGGAACATGCGAGAAAATTATTGATTATTTGGATATTTCAAGCGACTTGTTCGATAGAGGTGAGGATATTATATATGAGTAAAGATTCCAAGTATGATTTTGCTCTGAGTATTTTCGAAAATCCAGAGATCATCCATAGTGGCAAGTTTACAAGGGGTGTAAAAACATTTCGATCGCTTCTACGAATTCTTATTCTAATCAAAACCTCAATCAAAATTTAAATCGAAATTTAAATTAGGTCTTTGATTTCTTGTTAAGTATCATCCGAGAGGTAATAGCGATTATTTCTTGGGTTTCTCTAATGAGCCATTCTCTTTTGGCACTTTCGCCAATATCCAAATAAGCAAGAACTTTCAAGGCTGTCCTTGTCTCCTTTAATTCCTTAACGACGATAGAGGTTTTATTAATAAAATCAGCTTCAGTAACGGTGCCTTGAGCTTCTCCGTAATTCAATGCTGCACTCCCTGAAGATCTTATCAGTTGTTTGATATAGTATTGAACTTCGTAGTCCTGAGAGAGACTCTTAGAAAAATTAACAACTTCACCAGCTAAACGAACCAGTCTATCTTCTAAGTCGTAAATTTTCTCCATTACTAATAACGATCGTTCAAAATTATTTTGATTTTGATTTTCATTCTAATTTTCATTTTGTCATCTCACCTCCTTTTCCCAGTTCATTGTTCTTTTGACAGCAACCTTCCAGTTTTTGTACAAGCGTTCTTTTTCCTTTGTATCCATCTTGGGAGAAAATCGCTTGTCAAGTTTCCACTTGCTTCCGATGGATTTCATGTTCCAGAAACCAACTGCCAGTCCTGCCAGATAAGCCGCACCCAGGGCTGTCGTTTCAATAATCCTGGGACGTTCTACGTCAACACCCAGGACATCAGATTGAAACTGCATCAATAAGTCATTGGCACAAGCTCCGCCATCCACTTTCAGGGCCTTTAACTGAATTTTGGAATCTTTCTCCATGGCATCAAGGACATCCCGGGTCTGATAGGCAAGTGATTCCAGGGTAGCGCGAATAATATGGTTATTGGTGCTTCCCCTCGTCAATCCAAAAATTGCTCCTCTTGCATACATATCCCAATAAGGGGCGCCCAGACCCGCAAACGCAGGAACGACTACGACACCTTCCGAAGAAGCTATTTTGGAAGCATAATATTCAGAATCCGGTGACTCATCAATCATTTTTACACTATCCCGTAACCATTGCACCGCAGCCCCGGCAATAAAAATGGAGCCCTCCAGAGCATACGTTATCTTACCATTGATTCCCCATGCAATTGTCGTTAACAAGCCTGACTTGGATTTGACCATGTCCTTGCCAGTATTCATCAACATAAAACATCCTGTGCCATATGTATTTTTGGCCATCCCCGGACTATGACAAGCTTGTCCAAACAAAGCCGCCTGTTGATCTCCTGCTATTCCGGCAATCGGTATGGAACTGCCTAAAAGTTCGGTATGCCCATATACCTCACTGCTTTGCTTGACCTCAGGCAAGACGGACTCAGGAATATTCATTTCTTTGAGCAATTTTTTATCCCACTCTAGTTTCCCAATATTGTAAATCAATGTCCTGGAGGCATTGGTGTAGTCAGTAATATGTGTAGTCCCACCTGTAAGTTTGTATACCAACCAGGAATCAATGGTCCCGGCCATCAATTCACCTTTATCTGCGCGCTTTCTCGCGCCCTTTACATGATCCAGCAACCATTTGATCTTAGTACCTGAAAAGTAGGCATCAACCACAAGTCCGGTATTTCTCTTGATATATGCCTCAAGGCCTTTTCTCTTTTTCAATTGATCACAAAAACCGGCAGTCCTCCTGTCCTGCCAAACGATGGCATTTGCGATGGGCTCTCCCGTATTCCGGTCCCACACAACGGTGGTTTCCCTTTGATTGGTAATTCCAATTGCCGCGACATCTTTGGCAGAGGCTCCCGTCTTATTCAGGACATCTTTTGCGACCTTTAATTGGGTATCCCAGATTTCAAGCGCATTATGCTCCACCCACCCTGGTTTGGGAAATATCTGGGTAAATTCCCGCTGGGAGGTGTTGACAATGTTTCCTCGCTTGTCAAATAATATTGCCCTGGAACTGGTCGTACCTTGATCCAGTGCAAGAATATATCTAGCCATAATTTGTACTTATCTTTTGAAGGCCTGCAAAATATGCAATATTCTTATTGGCATCTGCCTGATGGGGATGAAAGTATGAGTCCGAAAGGGAATCTAATGATTCATGTCTGCTTTTAACCTTGGCTCTTGTTCGCTCCGGTAGAAGGTCGTTGCATCCTGGATCAATAAATCGAGATTCTGCAATTCGGCAATTTTGCGGTCCTGATCCCAATTCAAATGTTTGGTCATATGTTCCAGCACAGGGCTCTTTAAGCGTTCAATACTGAATATATCAAAGTATAATCTTCCACTTCTCCTCACAAAATAATCATCTAATCTTTGAATCATTTCATGACCCAAACAATAGTCCAATTCTGCCAATGCCAACGAAACGTCTAAATCGTCCCCTTCATAATTGGACAGATTCTCAAAGATATGTCGTGCCGATTTCCCATAAGTAGTCACGAGATACCAGGCGTTGTAATCATCCAAACCTAATTTGGAACATTCACTTTTCAATTCCTTAATGAAATGTTGAACCTCTTTATCATTTTGAAATGGATCATTGGTCAATGGCAAATTCTTTGTTTCGGAATCTTCAAGACCGTGGTCCCTTGTGTCGCCAAGTTGGTCCACTACTTTGTCCACAATACGTTCAGACATTTTGCGATACCCGGTCAGTTTCCCCCCGGCAATGGAAATTAATCCATTGTCTGCTTCAAATATTTCATCCTTGCGGCTGACCTCGGAAGGGGACTTGCCCTCTTCGTGTATCAATGCGCGTAACCCAGCCCAATTACTGACAACATCATATTGTGTAAGGTTGAGATCCGGAAACATGAAATTCACTGCTTTTAACAAATATTCACGGTCATCCACAGTCGCAACCACTCGATCTTTATTACCGCGATATTCGGTATCCGTTGTCCCGATATAGGTAATCTTTCCTCTGGGGATGGCGAAGATCATTCGTCCATCCGGCACATCAAAGTATACGGATTGGCGCACGGGCATGCGTTCATGAGGCACTACGAGGTGCACCCCTTTGGATAATAAAAGATGCTTTCCCCCAAAAGACCGATTGATCTTGCGCAAATGATCTACCCAGGGTCCACCTGCGGAAACTACCCTCCTGGCCCTGACTTCAAACTTCCGGCCATTGAGCATATCCCTGCACATGACACCATTAATCCTGCCCTTTTCAGATGTGAAATTCACCACCTCACAATAGTTCAATGCAAGAGCACCTAACTCAACTGCCTTTTTGATCACTTCTATAGTGAGACGTGCATCATCGGTCCTGTATTCGGCATAATAGCCTGCTCCTTTCAATATTTTGTCATTGAGCATTGGCTCTTTTTCCAATGCTTCCTCTTTGGACAGCATCACTCTTTGATCTTCCTTTTTTACACCTGCTATGAAGTCATAGACCCATAGTCCTATTGATGTAGAGACCTTGCCAAATGATCCATCCTCAATAAGGGGTAACAACATTTTTTCAGGCAAACAAAGATGAGGAGCGATCTTGTTGACAACAGCTCTTTCCGTTCCGGATTCACGGACCAGGCCAATTTCCATTTGCTTTAAATACCGCAGGCCACCGTGGATGAGTTTGGTAGATTTCGAACTGGTCCCTGAAGCAAAATCCTTTTTTTCTACCAGTGCAGTCTTCAATCCCCGGGATGCCGCATCCAGGGCTATGCCGGCACCTGTGGCTCCACCACCGATGATCACCAGGTCGAATGGGTGAGTCTGGAGTTCATCTAATTGAGCAGATCGATGAAAGGATGAAAATCTGTGTAATTTATTCAATTGAAGGTTCTTGAGTATTTCTCTTTAAATACGTTTTATACCAATTATTATGATTTTGGAATGTGCAAATATTGAATATAAAATCAACCTTTACAGTACCATCTGGCAAATAAATGAAATTGGATTTGGACATTGCCATTCGATCGGCCCAATTGGATGCTTCCGAAATATCCTGGTTTGCACCTATTTGTAATGGAGACGATGACTTTCTCGGAAGTCATGATCCGAAATACAGGAGTAATTGGGATAATGCTTCCAGGATCCTTCTAAAGACAGATGAATTAGGCTACCGAAATATTCTGTGCCCCTCTTCATACCAGGTCGGTCAGGACACGCTGACCTTTGCTTCGGCAGTGGCACCACTGACCAGACAAATCAATTTGTTGACAGCAATCCGATGCGGCGAGATTCATCCCCCTATGCTCGGCCGTGCCATTGCCACCCTGGACCACATCCTGAAAGGTCGGTTGACCATTAATATTATTTCTTCCAATCTTCCTGGCACCAATCTTTCATCCGCCGATCGCTATCAAAGGTCGAGAGAGGTCATCCAAATTCTCAAACAGGGTTGGACACGTGATCACATTGACTTCAAGGGTGCATTTTATAATCTTTCTCTGCCCGGCGATCCAGTTAAGCCTTTTCAACAAAATGGAGGGCCCCTTTTATATTTCGGAGGATATTCTCCGGAAGGTCTGGATTTATGTGCAGAACATTGCGATGTCTACCTCATGTGGCCGGAAACAGAGAATCGCATTAGGGAATTGATGTTACAAATGAGCCAAAAAGCTGCACGACATGACCGGACAGTAGATTTTGGTCTCCGCATACATGTCGTTGTGCGTAGTACGGAGTCTGAAGCCAGGGCTGCAGCATCGCGCCTGATGTCCAAGACAGATCGGGAGGCAGGTGATGAAATCAGGAACCGGGCTCTAGATGCCCAATCATTGGGCGTTTCACGACAAACCGAAATGAGAGATCAAAGTGGTCTGGATGGTTTTGTGGAAGACCACCTTTGGACGGGTATTGGACGGGCACGGTCAGGATGTGGTGCCGCCATAGTAGGTGATCCTGACCAGGTATTGCAAAAGATCAGAAATTACCAGGCATTGGGCATTCGTTCCTTTATCTTCTCGGGATATCCACACCTGGATGAATGCGAATTGTTTGCCAAATACGTTCTTCCCGCCCTGAAAACCTGTTCTTTCCCGGAAGAACAGGGCAGGATACCCAAAGAAATGCCCATGACACCACTGGGAGCCGGGATCAGGAAGTAAGTCAATATCAATGGCAAACTCAATGGCAATGGTAAGGGTCGACCCCGAAGGGGTCACATGTATGTAACCCTGGATAAGCACATAGTGCGCCATCCAGGGGTCTGGTATAGATGGAAATCACATCTGGCGCATCTTTTTGTCAACTACAAAAAATGTGACAGATGACCGCTCACAGATGCAATGGCAACCTCAATAGCAACCAGTATGGCCCATTTTGATTGAAGTTGTAATTAATAGAAAACTATCTCTACTCTTCTATTCCGTGCGCGATTCTGTCTTGAATTATTCGGGTAAAGAGGTTTGCTCTCACCCTCCCCTTTCGGGATAAAATGGATCGCACTACATGCCTTTATACGCTCAAGATAGTTGACGATGCTTTTGGCTCTTTTCAAGGACAAGTCGTAATTATATTTCGTTTCTCCCCAATCGTCCGTATGTCCGATGATCTCGATCTGACTGATATCACTGTCCTGTATGAAGTTGACGAAGCTGTCCAATTTTGATATACCGGCAGGATTGATGGCATAGTCATCAAAATCGAATAAGATTTCACTGTCCCAGTTCAGGGTATCCGTTTGACTATCAAAGGGACCTACATGCTTGGCTCCAAAGACCAGTCCATACTTTTCAGGATATGCCTGGTAATACCACACTTTTACGGGATAGGTGCCTGCCCTGAGATTGACAGAATCTTTTCTGAGTCGCATGCCATGCGGCTTATCATTATCTACAATGAGCTGCTCATCAATCCAAAATTTTGATCCGTCATCACTGACCAATGCAAATTCATACAAACCGTCTTCCGCAATGGTCATTTTTGATTTGAAAATAATGCCAAAGTACTCCTTGAAGGCAACCTTGGGAAAGGGGTGTTGAGTAGTATTCTCCTGCACGATCAGTTTACTCATGAAGATCATATCAATCGGGGCAATGTATTTGATATAGGGCATGTAGCCATATGGTAGAGAATCATAGGGCAATGAGTATACACTACCTATAAAAATGGAAAAATGAGGATCCAGATCTTGTCCTTTGTGAACGTTGGAGACCAGGATCAGACCAACCAATAAAAATGCGTTTCTTAGTGATGGATGAATATTTGACAGGATTCTTGGAAACACGGCTCCATTTCGTTTACAGCTGCATTATTAAACGAAACCAGCGGAAGCAATATTTTCAATTGGCTTTCTGCCTTTTTAGATGGTATCTCCTGTCACAACCTGGACAAGTATGGAAGAAAAATGATCAGTCCTGTGATTGCCGCTGAAATAGAGGCCAGCAGGACAGCAGCTGCAGAGACATCTTTGACAATTTTAATTTGACGATCGGGTTTTGCTGTAACATGATCACACAAATTTTCAAGTGCGGTATTGATCAACTCACAGACGAGCACAAAAGCCGTACAGATGAAGATTATTGACCATTCCCAACGTTCCAATCCTACATAGATTCCAAGCATTATCACGAGCACTCCAATTGCTGTTTGAATTTTCAAATTTGACTCTGTGATCAAGGCAAATTTCAATCCTGAAATTGCAAATCCTAGGCTTTTGATGAATTTTACAATCATTCTGAAATGTAGCAATTCTTCATCCATTTGTAAATATCTTGGCCATCTATGATTGATGTGCTTATCGTCATCGGCTACTTCGCAGTCATCATGATTACAGCCCTAAGCGGACGTTCGAAACAAGTGAAGTCAGCCGACAGCTATTTCCTGAGCAATCGCAATTTGAAGTGGCCATCTATTGCCCTGTCTACGATTGCAACCAATATCCAGGGTTATCAATTTTTGGGCATGATGGGTTCTGCCTATTTGTTTGGGCTCGCCCAGGCCAACCTGGAAATCAATGCTGTCCAGGGAATTTTGTTGGCAACTTTTGTTTTCGTTCCGCTCTATTTGAAAGATCGGGTCATTACCATTACACAATTCATTAAAAAAAGACTGGGAGAAAAAGTGGGTTTGGCCTACACCATTGCCAACATTGCCCTCTTCTCTACGATCACACTGGGTGCTGCCCTTTTTTGGGGAGCCTATGCAGCAGAACTGGTTTTTGAAGAATACCTGAATGTATTGCACGAAGACAAGTTGATACGCGTAGGTATCTTGATCATTGGACTCGGCATATTCTCGGCTATTTATACCTACCTGGGAGGATTGGGCGCTGTTGTCAGGACAGATATTATTCAATTCTCAATTTTACTGGTTGGTGGTTTCGTCGTTTTATTTGTCGCCATTCACCATCTTGGAGGATGGGGCAAATTATACACAAAGACTCCCGAACTCATGCATCTCCACCTGCCGGCAGATCATGAAACTTTGCCGTGGATTCACATATTTGGTCTCTTTTTCCTGAATATCAACTATTGGTGTGCCAATCAGACTGTAATGCAAAGATCTCTGGCGGCAAAATCTCTCAAACATGCCCAGGTCGGTCTCATGGTGGGAGGTCTGATGAAATATGTGATGGCTTTGATCATCATCGTTCCCGGGATAGCACTGTATGGCATCCTCAAAGATCAGGGAGGTTTGCCTGACCCGGATATGGCATTTCCTTATCTTGTCTCGACCTACCTGCCGATTGGAATCAAAGGGATCATTCTATGTGCCTTATTTGCTTCTTTGATGAGTACGGTCGACTCAACATTTAATTCGCTTGCAACTCTTTGGTCGATCGATATCTACAAAGTATATATCAATCCCCAGGCATCAGAAGTACAGGTAGTCGGGACCGGCAGAAAGACTATTCTGGTCACCTTATTTACAGGCATCACCATGGGCCTTGTGCTACTCTTTATAAAATTCAACAATTCCGAAACTGCCTTTACCCATACACTGAATCAACTGAGATATTTTGTCAATTGCGGTATCGTCGTATTGATCGTAGGTGCCGTCATCTTTATTCGTCCGTCTCACAGAGGTGCCCTTCTTGCATTTATAGTTACCGTTCCCTTTCAGTTTTTAATTTTGTGGATATTCCCGGATATGAATTACTTTATGCGCGCCTTTTGGGTAATTATCTCAGGACTGGCAATGCTCGCCTTATTAAGTTGGCCGGTAAAGACCTGCAGTCCTGCTTCACTTTTCAAAGGATCAGGTGTATCGACCGGGAGGTTCGGATGGATTCTTTTGGCTTCATTGATTATGATTCATGTAGTGTTTCATTGATAATTAGATATACTCGATGCCAATTAATTCCAATCCTTCATTGAAGGATCACTTCTATCCAGTAAATATCTAGATAGAATCAAAAAATTCTTCATTACTTGTTCCGAAATCAATAGTTACCCTCAGATTCCAAATTAAAACGTGTTATTGGGACATCTCGAGTGTTTTCTGATGATTAAATGAAATTCGTTCCCTGAGAAGCGAGAATTTCATATGAATAACTTAGTGACTGCCAGACGATAATTGAAAGTCTGAATTATCATATTGTTCTAACACAAAGTATCCTTTGGTAGGAGCCCTAACTGTTTCACTATTTACAATGCCACTCATATCTACCTGGAGGTTATATAGACGAATTTTATCTCCAGCTTTTTCAACCGTATAAAAATCTTTGGCAAACCATAAGGTAAGAGAAACTCCTATGATCAAGGGTAATGTATATACAGGATCAACCACATTAGTGCTGTCAAACCCTGTTCTTACATCTAAAAAAGACAGGAATAATTGAGTGCCATAAGAGGTAAAGGCATCGAGTAATATATGTGTCAACAAGACCAGAAGTGTGAATATCCAAAGCCTCGAAAACTCGGTTTCCCTCGTCCATTTCACCCTTTGCAAGATATATGCTATTAAGAGCCCACCAAGTAGACTAAACAGAAAGGAATGACTAGACCCTCTATGAATACTCATCATGTCATAAGAGTCATAGAAGAGATATAGTATCATATCAAGATCCGGTACTGTCGCAATGACTGCACCTATAGTTGCTCCTTTGTTTCCAATTCCCTTTCCCATAACTACTTCTCCGATAGCCGCTCCTAATGCTGCTTGTGAAATACTGTCCATAGATCAAGCTGCTTGGTTTTTGAGTTGAAAAATCGCTGGTATCACAGCTAAGTTTAAAAACGTCGAACTAATCAATCCTCCCAGAATAACAACTGCCATCGGACTTTGAATTTCATTACCTGCCTCTCCCGCAGCCAGGGCCAAAGGAATCAAAGCCAAACCTGTTGTAAGTGCTGTCATTAATATAGGATTGAGTCGGTCGAGCGAACCCTCAATTATAGTTGTTTGAAGATTCTTACCTTTTTCTTGTAATACCTGGTAACGACTCACCAGCAAAATCCCATTTCTGGCAGCAATACCAAACAAACTGATGAAGCCAATAGTGGATGCAATAGATATAATGCCTGATGTGAAATACACGATAAAAACTCCGCCTATCAATGCTAAAGGCAGATTGAGTAAAACAATACTTGCTAAAGACAGATTGTTGAACTCCATATAAAGCAAAAAGAAAATCAAAACAATTGCGCCAAGTGAGGTGATTAGTAACAAACGAGTTGCTCTTTCTTCACTTTCAAATTGTCCCCCGTATTCAATTCGATAATTCTCCGGAAGGCTGATGTTCTCATCAACAGACAATTGAATATCATTAACCACACTTCTTAGGTCGCGCCCAGCCACATTTGCAGAAACAACTATTTTGCGTTGTACATTTTCCCGTTCTACGGAATACGGGTTTCCTGAAACGACTACATCAGCGATATAATGCAATGGGATTTTCTGTCCGTCAGCAGCATCAATCAAGGTGTTTCTAATCGCCTCAGCCGTGTTTCTATTCTGTTCGCTGTAGCGAAGGACTAAATCGAAACTTCGTTGTCCTTCAAAAACTTGCCCTAACTTTTCTCCAGCAAACGCAACATTTATGAAGTCCATGAAATCGCCTAATCGAATGCCATATTTGGCAAGCATGACTCTATTAGGGATGATTCGGAGTTGTTGTACTTCAATTTGTTGTTCAACATTTAAATCAGCTAAACCAGGAATGTCTTCTATTTGTCGTTTAACCCGGTTTCCAATAGTGAATAACTGATTCAAATCCGGTCCAAAAATCTTGATGGCTATATTGGCTCTTGTTCCTGAAAGCATGTGATCTATGCGGTGGGCAATAGGCTGTCCAATGGTAATATTTGCCCCTGCCACGGCGGTCAACTTATTTCTTACATCCTTAATAAACTCTTCTTCCGAGCGGTCAGTTAGAGCGAATGGAACATCCACTTCCGAAGCATTTACTCCCTGGGCGTGTTCATCCAACTCGGCTCGCCCTGTCCTACGGGAGGTCTGATCGACCTCTGGGATTTCGAGCATAATTTCTTCTACCAGCTTGCTTGTTTTATTCGACTCTTCCAACGATGTGCCAGGAGGGGTGACTACGCTGATTACCAAAGAACCTTCATTAAATTCAGGCAAAAAACTACGTCCTAAGCCCGTTATTAGCCATACAGATGCTGCAAATAAAATAAAGGCGGTCAAAATGGCTAACCGGGGAATTTTTAGAATCAACTTCAAAGCTTTTCTATAGCCCGAAGCAACTGTTCTTTCCACCCAACCTCCTTTTGCCTGCTGCTTCAATTGACCTTCATTGGTCAACAAGTAGCTGCTTAAGACTGGAGTCAATGTAACCGCTACCAAAAGAGAGGTAAAAATGGCTACGATAAATGAAATACCTAATGGCTGCAACAAACGCCCTTCCATTCCACTAAGGAAAAATAGTGGGGTAAACGCAGCAATGATTATTAGTGTAGCAATCAGGATGGAATTTCTGATTTCACTGGAAGCATCATAGATGATTTGTAAAGTGGACTGTTTTTCAGTTATAGGGCGAAGGGTATTTTCCCGAAGTCTTTTAAAAATATTCTCTACATCAATAATGGCATCATCTACCAATGCACCTATGGCAATTGCCATCCCGCCCAAACTCATCGTATTGATTGTAAAACCAAAGAGTTTTAAAAAGATGATGGTCACCAAAAGTGAAACGGGAATAGCTATTAATGAAATAACGGTTGTCCTCCAATTCAATAAGAACAAAAACAATATGATACTCACAAATAAAGCGCCTTCAAGCAACGTTCTTTGCAGGTTGTCAATGGATGCTTGAATAAAATTAGATTGCCTGAAAATATGGGTATTCAATTCCACCGTCTCAGGCAACTGTTTTTGCACCGCAGACATGGTTTCGTCAATGCGCTCCGTGAGTTTTAAAGTATTGGCATTGGGCTGCTTCATCAACGTGAGGATAACCGAAGGCTTCCCTTTTACCGCAGCATCTCCGATTTTTGGTGCAGCACCTATTCTGACCTCTGCTACATCTTCTATCCTGACAGGTGTTCTTCCCTTACTCTTAATTAGGGCCAAACCAATCTGGTCGACTGAATTTGTTCTGCCTTCTCCATGAATTGAGAATTGAATGCCATATTGATTGATAAAACCGCCTGATGCATTCTCCGTAGATGCAGCGACTGCTTTTTCCAATTCGTTCAATGACACATCAAAATATTTCATTCGTTCTGGTGAAGCCAACACTTGATATTCCTTATAATCGCCACCAATGACCATTACTTGTGCTACTCCACCAATAGCTAAAAGTTGAGGTCTCAAATTCCAATCGGCTATAGCCCTAAGTTCGATAGGTGGCAGACTGTCAGAAGTCAAACTCATTAACATAATTTCTCCCATAATGGAAGATATTGGGGCAAGCATGGGGCTTTCAACACCCTCAGGAAGTTTCCCTTCAATTGTTGCCAATTTTTCTGCAACGATCTGACGGACTTTGTAAATGTCCGTATCCCATTCAAACTCAGCCCAGACAATTGATATACCCATTGCCGAAGATGAGCGGATTCTGCGCATATTAGGTGCGCCGTTAAGAGCCGATTCAATGGGGAAGCTGACCAGTTTTTCTACTTCCTCCGTTGACATTCCATGTGCCTCGGTCAGCACAGTAACGGTGGGTGCGGTCAAGTCTGGAAATACATCTACATCCATTTCGGATGCGATATAGATTCCAGTAAACATTATAGATGCAAACGCCGCCAATACAATCAGGCGATTCTGCAATGAAAAATTTATGATTCGATTCAACATTGATTTTTATTTTGACTACAAATTCCGAAGGCTACCGCCCAACCCGGTATTCCAATTCTACTTTCAAAACATGGAATTTGTACAAGGCTTCTAAAACTTGTTGCTTTATTTGTACCACCTGCTCTAAACTATCCAGGTACTCCAGATAGCCAATTTCACCTTCTCGATAGGCTTCGAGATTCACAGTACTTTGTTCATCCACTAAGGGCGTTAAATCCTGTTGCAGGTACTCCAAAATGTGCCTTTGATGTTCAATTCGGTTCTGCAATTCGCTGATGGTTCGCTGCAACTGGTGCTGCTCCGTTCTCAAAGCTGCATCTTGGGCGAGAACCTCAATCTCTGTTGCTTCAATTCTCCCTTCATAACCCTTTTTGAATAGAGGAACATTAACACCAATTTGAAAACCGAAAAGTGGAAAATTGCCGAAAGCATTTTGCAGCTTCAATCCCGAATTGATCTGCGGTAATAGTTGCGCCTTTTGTATTTCGATTTTAGATAATGCCAAATCCTTTTGCGCCTGGATAATCTGTAAATGTGGATTATCAGATTGCAATGAATCAACAAGCAATAAAGTCGACAATGCTAGACTTCCTTCTGTAACATATACTGAATCAGATTGCAACCATTGATTAAACAATGTCATCGCAATTTGATAGGCCTCGTTGGCATGTTCCTGTTCTAACTGAGCCTGCCCTAATTTAGACCGGGCAGCCATTTGTGGTAGCCTTCCTGTTTCACCAGTTTCCATCTGTGTGGTAGTTATCTCAAGAAAATCATCATATAGGGAGACATTTTCAGCAACTAAAGCCACTGCCTCTTGGGCATATTGCAATTGATAAAAAGCCTGTGCAACTTGCCTTTTTAACTCCCAATCTGTAAGACGTAATTGTTTCTCGGCTACATTTGCTTCCTGTTCAAAATACTTGCGCTGCGTATCAGAGACTTTGGGCAAATAGAAATTCTGAAAGACATTCAGAGCATGAACTCCAGATTGTCCATTCGAACCAAATTCTTCACTCGAAAAGTACAATTGAGTGGGTTGTTGAGGTATTCCGGAATTAGCCAGTTTATTGTACTGCTCGATCATGAGGCGATCACGTTCAAGGCCTGCGTAGTTTTCTCGGGCAATGCCAATGGCAACATCCAGACTGATCGCTTTACTCTGTCCGGTTGCGGATAGGGTCATAGTGCAAATAGCTATACACATCACCCATTCCTTAGAAATAAATCGTTTCATTTCTTTGTGAATTAAAGTGAGTGATTAATGTGAATGACCATGTGCGGGGATAGCTGAAGACATCGAAGCCATCTTAATTTGATAGGCTCCTTCCGTCACTATCCACTCTCCTTCTTCGAGACCAGAAAGTACCTGTACTTCCGTACCATCGTCTATTCCTAACTTGACTTGTCTTCTTTCAAAGCTTTCTCCGCCTGTTTGAACATAAACATAGTCTGAACCATAATCCTGCATCGAAGCCGATTTGGGAATAACCAGTGTATTGGTAACAGGTTTAGTCAGCAAGAAAAGTTCTACGAATGACCCGGCAATCAAATTGCGGACATTGTCCAATTCGAAAAGAATGGGTATAAAGTTTTGCCCCTGTTCTATCAATTTCCCATAGGAAATAAGTCTTCCGTTGTAGTCCTCTATGGATTGTACTTCATCGTGATAAGCTGTCTTGAAATTAGCGGTCTCAATAGTTGAAAGGACGGGTAAATACTTTTGAGAAACTTCAGCCTGTAACAACAATCGACGATTATTGGTGAGCTTAATCAGAGGCGTTCCCTCTTCAACAAATTGTCCATCACTGACCATTAAGTTTTTAACAATGCCAGTCATAGACGCAGATACGGATTGTCCGTCAGCACTATAACTATTGGTCAATGTTTCAAATTCAGCTTCTGCAACTGCAAAGTCTGCCTTGCGCTTTTCAAATTCCTTTTGACCGATAATTTGCTGTTCCAATAATCTTTCAGCCCGTTCAAAGTCTGACTTAGTACGTTGAACACGAACCTTTGCTATTCGAAACTTCTCTTCCAAGTTAGCAGTGACCAACCCTTTGCTACTGATCGTGAATAGCCCTTCACCTGACCTGACTTCTCTGCCTTCCTGTAAGTTTTTGTTCCTGAAGAAAACAATACCACTGCTTTTAGCAGAAATGACTTTATCCTCTCCTTTTACAGGTTGAATTTCACCAGACGTACGGATCACATCATGGATGGATTTCCGTTGTACCTGTTCAATAGCGAAATCTGCTTTCCAAGCCTGTTCTTTTAAATAAGAAATTTCATCACCTTCAGGTTGTGGTGGATTCGCGGTTTTCGCATCTTCAAGGGTAGCATAGACTTCAATACCTTCTATAATAATAGTGTCCCTGGTTGTTGGGGTGTTCAATGAAAAGGATAAGTCATAAGTGCCTGATTGAGTTGGTGTCAAACTCAAACGAAATATTCCAGGGGAAGCAGGAGCATCCACATTATCTGCAATTACCTCACTAGTATTGTCTAAGAGAACAACACTGGCATAACCTTCCTCAATAGCCTTGAAAGTTTGCATGTCAGAAAAATGGACGGCAAAGCGACTTTCCTTGCCTACAACTAAAGGTGGAAATTCAACGAACAATTCTGATTGCTTTGTCCAATATGTGTAGGATAATGGCTCAGGTTCACCTGTTGCCTGGGCATCACTTCCGTGAGAATGACCACCATGGGAATAAGAGTGTCCGCTGTCATGTGAATGCATATGGCATCCTGCCATCGCAAAAAGTAATCCTGCCATACATATGGCAGAGACCAATAAATGTTTCATTTTGTCTAAATCTTTTATTTAGGAAATCAAATAAAGGTTGGGACGAGACTTGTCCCTATGCATGATATTAGACAAGGGAAGGCGGCGCGCGAAGCGGAGAGGAGGAGTAGATTATATTGCGAAGCAAGGATAAATGGGAGATGGGTGGGTCTGCTAATGATTCAGCATCTACTTCTTCCAATAATATCTCTTCTGCTTTACAAAATTTATAGTTTAATGAATCGGAACTAGCTGATTTTTTGAATTGGAAATCATTCCCTACGGCAAGGTGGTCGCTGGTGCCCTGATCGACTTGATTGAAGCTCTCGAAGAGATGACCAAAAAAATGAAATATCCCAATGTGGAAATGATGTTCATGGTGTTGGCCTCGATGATCCCCATGATCGTGCGTATGGTCATCATGATTTCCACTGGTACTATCAAAATGAGATTGTGCGCTGCTTTGATAACCAAAGAGCATCAAGTATACAGCTAGCAGAAAATAGCTGAGAACTTTTTTCACCTTCTCATTTTGCACGATACAAAGGTAAAAAACGGGCTTTACAGATGGAAAATTGTTGAAATGAAATAAATCAATGCCCTAATATTCGTGTCCCGGAAAATGGTCTTAAGATTGTTACATTCATTAATAGCTATTTGAATAAACTCGTGATCACTTTTTAGTTTTGAGATCATTTGATAAATCTTAATTACTTCATTGATATAGGGCTCGTCTATACAGTGGAGATTCCCCGAAAATTAGGACAGTGAGTTTGGTTTGATTTTAGCCATAAAACTTACTGATATGAAAAGAAGAAAATTTACATCCAAGTTTAAGACA
>JANQHF010000046.1 GCA_028282725.1 Saprospiraceae bacterium | reverse complement strand
CTTTGAATTGAGATTGCATAGCTTGTTGTTTTCATCATTAATAAAAGCTAAGCTACTGATTCCCTTCTTTTTACATATATAAAATCCTAGACATACTCTAAGACTTAGTGGTTCACAACACACCTGGGAGAACAATGTCTCTCAATCGTCTTTTTCCTTACAAATGTAAATTAATAATCTCTTTAATGTTAATTTAATGTAAACAAAATTGAATAATTTCTTATATTTGGTTAACGTTAAATTTACATTGTAATCTCTTTAATTGACTTCGTGTGAGATATATATGGATCAATATATTATTCCTACTATACTCAATTTCTTTAGGAGGAAGTGACCACAGGTCGAATTATACGGAACCTTCTCCTAGGTTTGAGAAGGTTCATTTTGAGTTATTGAACGGCTTGATGCTTGTTCCCCTGAAAATTAATGATGAGATCGGGACCTATATACTCGATAGTGGGAGTCCATCCTTGATTTTAAATGCCACGGATATAGAAGGGCACGAAACCTTTATTTCCGTGAATAAAAAGTTGAAGGCAGATGCCACCACAGTCGAAAATGTTAAATTTGGTCCGATCGCCATAGATAATGTACAAGCCTGGCGGATGGATCTGGGATATGTTGAAGATAAAATCCAGCGGTCTATCGATGGTATTATCGGTGCAGATATTATAAAGCAAAAGGACATCATGGTGGACTACAAGAATCGCGAGATAATATTTTCGGATGACGCCATTGGTCCTTTTAAATTCGAATGTAGGGGAGCAAAGGTTATCCCTCTTTCATTCGACATTGCAAATGAAAATCTTCCGGTCATCAGGTTGAAAGTAGGAGATAAGATGAAAAGGTTAGCATTTGATACGGGTTCAGGGATCAATGTCCTTCATTCCAAATTTCAAGATGACAGGCCGACAATTTTTTCTGTTTCTAGTGATCACCTAAAGATCGATCAGGCATCCTTTATTCAGGCCGACTTATCAGATCTTACCTACGATTCGAAGCAGCAATTGGATGGCATTATCAGCGCCTACTCCTTAAATGCCGATCACATCTACATAAGTTATAGTCGAAAGACCATTTATCTATTTTACGAACACGAACTAGTCTCAATGTAAGAGGACCCTTACTCGAATCAGTTCTTTTTCGAAAATGAATAGTACTGCTTTTTTTGCCCAGGTTGATGAATTCTCCTGCTTAACTTGACGAACCTGGATGCGACGGCTACAATGTCTTTTGATTCTAAAAGTATCCGAAACATCAATTGACTATTTCGGGCTCCGTACTTTTCTTCTTTGATTCCTTCTACTTGTGCGGACAAATGTACTTCCAACAGCTCCAGGATCGCGACCTTTCCTGTTGTATCTTCATTATTAGATACGGTGTCTGCTGATACAATTTGGTAAGCAATTGTTTGCAAGTATTTGGTTATTTCATCACCCACTTCTGACAATGTATTGATTTGATCTTCTTTCAGGGGGCTCAGGGAATTTCTTAAATGATTACTTCCTGCATCCACGATTAGTTTAGCTGATTGCACAAGGTCTTGCTCCAAATCAAATACATATAGGATTATTCTCGATCCTTCAGAGTCCTTTTCCTCCACCCGTTTGATGGATTGAAACAACTCATATTCAAGATTTTCATTTTTTTCTAACATTGACTGAATAGCATCTTCTGCCTTTGTAATTATAGCAATGTCTTCATCAACAATTCCTTTCAGTGTTAATTCATACATATCTGAAAGATCCTTGATCAATTCAGAAATCCTGTTGGTCAACCGGGACGTCAGGATCTCAACATCCAACATTTCATTACTCTGTTCAAATGTTAGGCGCTTCTGCTTTTTTTCATCTTTTTTTCTGTGGTACGCAAAACTTCTGTAGATAAAAACTACTGCTAGCGTTATTAATACGACGATTGCTGAGATTTGGAAAAAGTAGATGAGCAGCGCAAAAATACCTGCGACACTGAACGCTATAATTGCCGTAGCAAACCACCCACCGATTACATTGACCACTCCGGCCACCCGATATACAGCACTGTCCCTTCCCCATGCCCGGTCCGCCAATGAAGTTCCCATAGCAACCATGAATGAGACATAAGTCGTAGAGAGGGGCAATTTTAAGGATGTTGCAAAGGCAATCAAGATGCTTGCGGTCGTCAAGTTGACCCCTGCTCGTACCAAATCAAATGCCGGACGATCGGCCACGGGTAAACTCAGGGGACGAAATCGCACACCAGTGGAGTCAATTACGGATTTTGGAAGGACTCGTTGAGAAATTTGACCAACGTTAATTGCGGAACGTACAATGCCTCTAATAAAAGCATTCGGGGTAAATCTCTCATACCCTTCCTCTTGTCTACCGAGATTAACCTCCGTATCGGTCACAGACCGGGCTTTCTTGGAAAACCAAAGTGTGACGATCATGACCAGTCCAGCCAATACAAGCAGGTAAGTTTGAGTCCGTACAGGCTCCTTCAACACTGACATATTATACTCCGATGGCGAAATATTGGATTGATTCCAGGACAAATAAGATTCAAAACCTGCTATCGGAACACCTATGAAATTTACGAGGTCATTACCGGCAAAAGCCATGGCTAAGGCGAATGTCCCAAATAAGACAACAATGCGAAATATGTTTATTCCATTTTTGGCCATTAAATGCAGAAATGCGGTCCAAAAAATAAAAGCGGTAGCCAGAAGTAGAAGCAGATTGTCCTCGATGGTCCGAAGAAATTCATCGGTTACAAATGCAGCTCCCTGCAATCCTTTGAACAAGAGAAAGAAAGTCATCGCAGACAAGGCAAAACCAGTCCATATTGATCCGATCCAAAGTTTTTGTTCCAGATACCTGAATGTGAATATCAACCTGGACAGAAATTGCACCATCGCACCGATGGCAAATGCTATTAAAACGGATAGGAAAATTCCGCTGATGATCAATATGGCTTGACTCGAATTGATATATGTGCCCATCTCCAGAATTGATTGGCCACTTGAAGTCATTTTGATCAGAGACATAACGACGGCAGCTCCTAGTAGCTCGAAGACGATCGAAACCGTCGTGGAGGTGGGAAGACCGATCGTATTAAAAAAATCGAGAAGGATGATATCTGTCAACATGACTGCTAAAAAGATGGTCATGATATCAGAGAAATAGAAGAATTCAGGATTGAATATCCCTTTCCTGGCCACTTCCATCATTCCACTTGAGAACGTAGCTCCGACGAAAATACCGAGACTTGCGACGATCATGATGGTATTCCTGGACGCTACCTTTGATCCAATTGCCGAATTCAGGAAGTTGACAGCATCATTACTTACCCCGACAATCAGGTCTGATATAGCCAGGACAAACAGCAAAATAACTATGATCAAATACAGATCCGGCATCGAAATAGTTTTTGCAAAGAGTTTTTTCGGTCTTTTTAAATTCCCGAATGACCGAAAATGATTTTATCCCAATTCAATCATCATTTTCATCACATAGACAAGCAGGACACTGATCACCAGGCCAAGAAATACTTTAAATAAGTCTAATCCTATACCTTTTAATTCCTTTAACTCGAGTTTCATGTCCAATTTGTAAGCCACTGCAATTTCTCTTCCTGCAAGAAGCCCGATAAACACCCAGGTAGTACTCATCGGTAATTTGGCATCCCACAGACCTAACACATCTTGCTTGAAAACGAGTAATACAAGCCCATAGATAAAATCAATAAATGTCGCGGACCGTATATCAGCAGTATTGGTCTTGGATCGAACGATATCCTGGATCCTCCCTCCCCTTCGATAAAAGATGTATCCAAGCAAACCTACAAGAATCAATAAGGAGGCTACAAAAGAATTAACACCCATGTCATCCTTACCCAGGTATACATAAATATTGGCCAGATCCTGTGTCAACCATTGTGACCACAAAAAACCAGTCGATAACCACTGAGCCACCGTCCAAAATTTCAAATTGGTCCAGATTCCATTGCTGCTCGACCCATCCATAGGGTGAACAAGGAATTTTTTCTCTGTGGTTTTCGTAATAAATATGTAGATTAACCCACCTACGACAAATGCAATCAAATATCCCATTACCGACTTCTGCACCATGCCACCGAGACTCTTAAAAGAGAAGAAGGTAAGGATCATAAAAGTCGTACTGACCGGAATTCCGATCCTTGTCAATAACATCAGGACCAATGGTGGTAATATATAGTGCCATGACAATTGATCAGGAATATCGATCTTATCCAACCGATCAAAAGCAATGTCATCTCCCCCGAGTCCAAGATAATTGCCCCAACCGCAATATCCGATAATAAGGATCAGGGTCATGAGTCCTCCGGCATACGCCCACAGCACGTACCACTTGACTCTTTTTTCATTGGAGGTCAGGAAAGTCCCCAGGGTTTGTATGACGTCATTTCCTACGACGGAGTATGCAGCTAGTGCAAATCCCAACCACATGATTATTTCTGTGGGAATCATTCAGCGTCAGTCTTCGAGCCTAAAACTATCATTAATTTTTTGTTTCCAATATTAATTTTTTGTGACCTAATTATCAGCCATTACTGCACTTACTTCAAATATCTTGTCACCCAATTTTTCTAAGAGAATCAAAACTCGAAAATAGATCAGAACGCCCTCAATGCTAAAATCAAATTTATCGGATTCAGATTTTATAGACGATCGAAACTTGCTCCGTAATTTATTAATCGAATCTTCCAATTTTCGAGCTTCGGAAATGTCTAAGCCCCTGTAATCCTTTTTGGAGAGCGAACTGTTCATAATCGCCAATGCCTCAAACAGTTTGTCAAAGACCTGATTTAAGTTTGATCTTTGGATGGGAGTAAACCAAATCTTGTCTTTATTCTTTTCCCTGATTTCAAAGGACACGCTGACCATGATATTTGACATTCTCGTCATGTCATTAACAATACTGATATAGCGCTGTAAACTGTCACTAGTCGTCTCAGTCAATTCTTCCCTTGCTATTTGAATAATGAACTGGTTGATCCTGTATTGAAAATCGCGGATTCTCTTATCGGATTTTTTCAGTTTTTTATGAATATTGTATTGCTCTTCGGATTCGATTGCATTGATCAAGTCATGCGTATCACGAGTCATTTCTTCAATGTTCATTCCCTCTTCCAATATTCTTGACTGGATTTCTGCTCCAAATAATTCAGGAGTTCCGATGGTTGAATCCAAGTATTTGAGCCTGGTTCTCGCATCTTTTTTCGACCTGGGCTTCCGCAAAAACGAAGCTGCCTTGACCAGATAGGGGATGAGCGGTAGCAGGATCGCAGCATTCAAGACATTAAAAGTAGAATGGAATGCTGCAAGTCCCAGTGTAGCCAGTTGAGCATTATTGAACGGTTCGGGTTGAGGAGAAAAGAGCGTAAAAATCCCTTCGAGCAAATTCAACATCGGACCAAGAAGGAAGATCATCCACATGGCTCCGATCAAATTGAACAAGGTATGAACCGTTGCACTCCTCCTGGCAAAGACATTACCCACCAGGGCCGCAATTTCCGCCGTGATCGTCGTACCAATATTCTCACCGATGATCATAGCACAACCCAGGTCTATGGGAATCAGGCCATTGAATACCAGCGCCAATGTCAAGGTAATGGCTGCACTTGAAGACTGTACTATGACCGTTAACACCAAACCTACAAGTACGAAAAGTATCCTTGAGCCGAAACCCAATGCCGTATAATTCTTAATGGCGTTAAATACCTCTTCATTTTCGAGGACGGGAAGAGACGACTTCAAAAAATCAAGACCAATAAAGAGCAGGCAAAATCCGATCAAGAATTCCGCCCAGTATTTATTTCTCTTTCCCCCTCTCAGATATAGGGGCACAGCAAGAGTAAGGGCAGGTATTGTTACACTGCTCAATTTGAACAGGAAGCCACCCAGGGAGACAATCCAGGCCGTTACCGTTGTGCCGATATTGGCCCCCATAATCAATCCCACGCTTTGCATAATGGTGATGAGGCCTGCATTCACAAGGCTTATGGTCATTACCGTGGTTGCGCTGCTTGACTGTACAAGCCCTGTTATACCCAGACCTACCAGTAAGCCATTTAATGGCTTCTTGGTGACGCTTCTGAGTGTCCTTCTCAACTGACCCCCTGCAGCCTTCTGTATTCCATCACTCATCACCTTCATCCCAAAGATGAAGAGAGCCAGTGCCCCGGTAATCTGCAATAGGTTGATAACGAAAATCATAGAGACCTATTCAAATGCCGTCAAATATAGGATTTGAATGTTACTTCAATTAAAACGAAACCGTATTTGATTCAAAAGTGAACATCGGTCTGAAACCTGAAGAAGATCTGATCCCTGATGTCTTTGGTTTGGCGATAGATGAGGTCCGTTTGAAACTTAAATTTATGTTTGACGATATACCTCGACAATCCAATGGTATACTCCCGTTCCCGAACATCGACCATTTCATCAGGATTGATTTGCGTGTATCTCAATGAGACTTCAAGGTTTTGCGGAAAATTATATCCGGCAACGACATTAAATCCGGTCCCTGTAAAATAGGTTCCTATCAGATTATTCTCAGCATCAAAAACCAGCGGGTCAGTACCAGTGACAGATTTTTTTGCATATTCTCCCATAATACTGAATCCCTGGTATTTTAGAAATCCATCGATAAAAAAGGAATACATATCCCTACCCAGGTAAATTCCATCGTCCGTTTGTAGAAAGCTGCCTAAATGTCCTCGTTCTCTGACGGCATTCTTATTGATTTCATAGGTGATTCCTATGGAAATCTTTGATCTGTCTTCCCTGATTGCCGCACCACCCTGATAGTCATTACCGCTCGTAAAAGCTCCCAATGGCAAAAGTTCACCCCTGAAGGTGTAAGCAAAACCATCGAAGTTTCCCTGAGTAACATTTCGACCTTCTCCTTGTGTAAAAGAAAATATTTCCTTCACAAGGAATTGCTTTCCAAGAGTTTGCTGACCTTTCAACTGTAGACCGACATCCCGATCCAGGTTATATCTGGAATTTAGTCTGGATCGATCCACCAGTTGAAGACTCCCTGAAGAAATCACCCTTTCACGATTGCCGGGTAATTTTTTCTGTCCAAATAAGAGAGAGAAATTTTTACTGAAGGCATACTCAATGGTAGCATCCAGGACGGTATTGGGAGACTGGTCAAATTCATCATCCAGGCCTCCTCCCTGGTCCCTGTTGGATAGGGCTAATTCCACTGAATAGCGAAGTTTTGGATCCAATATCCAGCCTTTGAGTTTAATCCTGCTTCTCCTGACTAAAAAGCCGTGGCTGATATTTCTGTAGGATTGACGAGTGGTTTTCCTGGCCCATTCTCCGTTGTACAGTATCTGAAACCGAAAGGCAGCGTTGATGTAAAATGAGGAATCACTGGCAACAAACTGGATGCCTTTCCCAAATGAAGGAGTGGATAATTGACCAATTAACTTGGAACTAGTCATTGAGAACAAGACAAATAACAGGTATATCTTTTTCAACACGTCTTCAAATTCACGTAAAAATAATGATACGCACGGGTTTTGTTCTGGTGAGGAACATCGCTCGACTTCCCGGGTGGGCGGCTCTGTCAGCTACTGGGTTCCTGAACTGAGCCTGGTTCCAGTGGGCGGATGCATCACCCAGCATACAGCATGGGTGATGACTTGAGGCGGGTGGGATGCGTATTCAGGTCTTTGGTCTTTGGTTTGATCAACAAATAAACAGGTAAACGAATCAATAAATAGACAGAAGTTAAACTTCCAATTGCTTACCTTTGTATTCCGTAACAGCAGTACGCAATGTCTAAATTTATCTTTGTTACGGGAGGAGTAACTTCATCACTTGGTAAGGGAATCATTTCGGCTTCTTTGGCCAAACTATTGCAGGCACGTGGCTTGAAGGTGACCATTCAAAAATTTGACCCTTACATCAACGTTGATCCCGGTACATTAAATCCCTACGAACATGGCGAATGTTATGTGACAGATGATGGCGCCGAAACCGATCTTGACTTGGGTCACTATGAACGGTTTTTGAATATATCCACTTCCCAGGCAAACAATGTTACTACGGGCAGAATCTATCAGACAGTGATCAACAAGGAAAGAGAGGGAGCTTATCTCGGCAAAACTGTCCAGGTCGTTCCCCACATTACGGATGAGATCAAAAGAAGGATTCAATTACTAGAAGCTGAAGGAGACTATGATGTCATCATCACAGAGCTCGGAGGTACTGTTGGTGATATTGAATCCCTTCCTTACCTGGAAGCCGTGCGTCAGTTGCGCAATGAATTAAAGAAAAAGAATTCCCTCGTCATTCATTTGACCCTGATCCCGTATCTGAAAGCTGCAGGAGAACACAAGACCAAACCCACACAACATTCGGTAAAAGAACTCCAGGAATCCGGAATCATTCCTGACGTTCTCGTTTGCAGAACGGAGTCACATATTACGGATGACATCAAAAGAAAGCTCTCATTATTCTGTAATGTAGACAAGGATCATGTGATTGAGGCAATCGATGCAGATACCATATATAGGGTGCCGATCCTGATGCACGAGGAGCACCTTGATGAGATTGTGATTGAGAAATTGCATTTGAAATCAAAACATGGGCCCAACCTGGAAAAGTGGCAGGAATTCCTGATGAGATATATGCAACCCAAGGAAGAAGTGAACATCGTGCTTGTTGGGAAGTACAATGAATTGCCGGATGCATACAAATCCATCTATGAGGCATTCGTCCATGCCGGGGCTCAAAATGAATGTAAGGTCAACGTTATACCTATTCACAGCGAGAACCTGGACGATACGAGTTTGCCTTTAGAAATCCACAAGATCCACGGCATCCTGGTAGCTCCGGGATTTGGAGACAGGGGAATAGAGGGAAAGATCAATGCAATCCAATACGTGCGCGAAAATGGGATACCTTTTTTCGGTATTTGCCTCGGTATGCAATGTGCCGTGGTGGAACATTTCAGAAACGTTGTAGGATTGGACGACGTGAGCAGCACGGAGGTGAATCCGGAAGCCAAGCACCCGGTGATCGACCTGATGCCCGAGCAACTAAAAATCGTAAACAAAGGAGGTACCATGCGTCTCGGGGCCTATGATTGTACGATCAGGGAAGATACTCTTGCTCACGAGATCTATGGTAATACAAATATTTCCGAGAGACACCGTCATCGGTACGAATTCAATAATGACTACCTTGATCAAATGGAATCAAAAGGGCTCATCGCCTCGGGATTCAATCCTGAAACGGGGCTGGTTGAAATTGTTGAATGTGAAGATCATCCATTTTTTATCGGGGTGCAGTATCACCCGGAATTAAAAAGCAGGGTAGAAGTTCCACACCCTCTGTTTGTGGCATTTGTCAAAGCGGCCATTCAGTTTAAAAAGACAAAAGAGATGATTGGTGCATTGTGATATGCCCGTCAATTTCTAACAAGCTTTCTGGAACAGTCTTATGCGTAAATTAAAGTTAGAAGAACTCGGACGGATTTCACCGGAAGAATACCGTGAAATTCAAAAGATACCTATTATAGTTGTCCTGGATAACATTCGATCCGCCATGAATGTCGGTTCTTTTTTCAGGACTGCCGATGCCTTTAAGATTCAAAAGCTGATCCTGGCAGGGATCACCGCACGTCCACCCCACAAAGAGATATTAAAGACCGCTATTGGAGCGGCCAATACTGTTGAATGGTCCTATTCGGATGACCTCTGTACCAGCATGGCTGAACTCAGGGAAGCAGGATTTAACATCATCGGAATAGAGCAGACCGATGTATCCATGCCGATTTCCAAATACCCCATTCATGCAGATAGCCGGTATGCACTGATTTTTGGTAATGAAGTTAATGGACTTAGTGAAGAGGTTTTGCCATTATTGGATCAGGTCCTCGAGATACCTCAATATGGAACAAAGCATTCTTTGAATGTATCAGTCTGTGGTGGAATTGTACTCTGGCATTTCACGAGGAAGTTTTTAGAATGATGGTTCGTAATCGGCACGTAACCCTAACCGAAGTCCAAATTGAAATTGCCCGAGTGATGTAGATACATTGTTACCCGGAAGGTCAAAGGGTCCTCCAAAGTCATTCCAGGTAATACCCGGGTAATAGCTATACTGCATTATGGGTGTAATGGTTATTAGATCATTGATACCGATATCAAGTCCGGTGCCAATGATGGCACTGAGATTAAGCGATCCATCACCGTAATTCTTATTGACAGCTTTTTGCGAATAATGACCTCCTACCCCCGCAAGAAGAAAAAAGCCTTTTGAGAAAAATCCACCCTGTTTGGAAAAAGTGGGACACTCACAATCGCCGAAAAAGTCGAAAATATAAATATGAGAAAGTACACCTGCACTAATTTGGCGAAGGTCTAAATCGAGATCAGTCCCTGCCGGGGCACCAGCAGATTGCAGGGTATGACTCGATGATGCCTGGTGCAGGGAGAGATATGGATAGAATTCAATGCGTACTTGCGGAAGTCTGAGCCAATAATCCAACAGGAGGGAATACGAAGATTCCATAAGGTTGAAATCTTGTTGCGTCTCGCGGTTCATAAATGTCTCCCATTCGTTTGCACTGTTTATGTTATAGTATCCGCGTACACCGAATTGACCTGTGGCAGTATTCAAAAACATAAAACAGAAGAAGATGAAGAAGAATTTTCTCACGATCATGGGTGAATGAATTATTTAAACGCAGCAATTTGAACTAGCAGTATCTTTGCGCATCTATGAAGACAAGATCAGTTCAGGACAAGGTCGAAATAATAACCCTCGGTTGTTCGAAAAACATCGTCGATTCAGAAAACATCGTGACGCAACTCAGGGGCAATCAGATCAATGCATTTCATGAATCTGATCAGGAAAGAGGCAATATCGTAGTTGTAAACACATGTGGGTTCATAGACAGGGCAAAAGAGGAATCAATAGATACGATTCTTGAAAATGTATCCCGCAAAAAAAGTGGGGAAATCGACAAACTTTACGTTACGGGGTGTTTGTCCCAAAGATATCGGGAGGATCTCGAAAAAGAGATTCCTGAAGTAGATGCCTTTTTCGGAACGATGGAACTGCCTGCCTTGCTGGCGAGATTCGATGCAAATTATAAGCACGAATTAATAGGTGAAAGGAGCATTTCAACACTTCCCCATTATGCATATTTAAAAATCTCAGAAGGCTGTAACCGGACCTGCTCTTTTTGCGCGATTCCGCTTATGAGGGGTAAACACGTTTCCAGATCGATCGATGATTTGGTCGATGAAACCAGGCAACTTGCCAGGAATGGTGTCAGGGAAATCATGTTGATTGCCCAGGAGTTAACTTATTATGGTCTCGATATTTACAAGAGAAGAGCACTGGCAGATTTGCTTGTTGCCCTTGCTCGAATGGAGGGTATAGAATGGATCCGGTTGCATTATGCATATCCCAGTAAATTTCCGGTTGAGGTCTTTGATGTTATGCGAGATTTGCCTCAGATCTGTAATTACCTCGATATGCCTTTGCAACATGCCCACGATGATGTACTGAGCAGGATGCGTCGTCAAATCACACAGGACGAGATGAACCGGTTGATTGAGACGGCAAGAAAGAAGGTGCCGGATATTGCCTTGCGTACGACAATGATGGTAGGATTTCCCGGAGAGTCGGAAGAAGAATTTGAAGAGCTCTGTTCATTTGTTAAAGATGTGGAATTCGAAAGAATGGGAGTATTTCAATATTCACATGAAGAAGAGACACATGCTCATAAATTTGCAGATGACATACCACAGAAAATTAAGGCCAGCCGTGCCCTGCAATTAATGGAAATCCAGAGCGAGATATCTCTGGCACAGAATGTCTCGAAAATTGGTAAAAAGTGCCGCATCCTTGTGGACAGAAAGGAAGGAGGTTATTTTATTGGACGATCGGAATATGACAGTCCTGAGGTAGACAATGAAGTACTCATTGATGCATCGAAATACTATTTGCGTCCGGGTGATTTTGCAGAAATTGAAATCACAGGTGCTGAAGAATTTGATCTATACGGACTTCCTGTAGGAAACGTTCAACCTTAATACATGATCATTGTTTGAATCATAATTCGCCATCGGTATGGACACGCCCTCCCCGTTTAAAAAAGAAATTCACCCATTGCTCCAGGCAATGGTAGTTGGGGTTTCAATCCCTGTAATTCTCTTGTTATTTATGATCCCCAAATGGCTTGGGATCTATAGTCTTCAAAGCTATTTTCCATGGACTGTAGCTGCAGCCATGACTCTGTTTTTTGCTGTGGGCAACAGCATCTTGAGTTTGGGAGCTACAAATCAAAATAAATACTGGGGCAATTCCATTATGTCTTATATGGGCCTCCTGTTATTTGGAGGATTTATAGCATGGTTATTCAGTGGGTTAAATATTTACGAGGCGAAGTCGTTTCGTTGGATTTATATTGTATTCACATTTGGTTATTTACTTTTTCTCTGTATGGTCAGGGCAATGCGCAAGATTGTTCAAATTGCTCAGAAACAAGATGCCCGGCTCAGGGGAGAAGAATAAAAAATTATGTAAAATGAAATTTGTTTTGGGAATCATCACAGCAACATTCCTGGTCGCTTCCTGCACAGCACAAAACAAAGACAACTTCAAAGAGGAGGAGCAGAAAGTATGGAGCGCGGAAATACCAGAATCCATAACAAAAGTCGAAAAGTCAAATGAGCAGTGGAAGTCCGAACTCACAAAGATGGAATACTACGTTTTGCGTGAAAAGGGAACAGAAAGATCGTTCACAGGCGACTTGCTGAATAATAAGAAGGAAGGTGTCTATGTCTGTCGTGGCTGTGGTCTGCCATTATTCGATTCAACAACTAAGTATAAAAGTGGTACAGGATGGCCAAGCTTTTTTAAGCCGATCAAAAAGGAATTCATCAGTGAAGATGTAGATTACGATATCGGTTATGCAAGAACGGAGGTGTTGTGCGCCAGGTGCGATGGTCATTTGGGTCATGTATTTCCTGATGGACCTCAACCTACGGGATTGAGATATTGCATCAACTCGGTATCCCTGGACTTCGTGGAATCATCGAATAGAGTTGACTGAAAAAATGAAAGGCCGAACAATCGACCTTTCATAAACAAAATCAATCAACTTACTACTCGATTTGTACGCGATTTTATAAGTCTACCTCAAAACTGATCGGTAGTATATATACTCTGTTTACTTCCAGATCTCTACTCTTCAATTCCTTATAGTTAAGACCTCTTTTGATTGTGCTATCTACGGATTGGTTGTTGGTACGTAGGACGACTATTTCATTGGCGGTGTTGACCATAAAATGAACTTTTACGGATTGCTGATCTAGATCTTCGAGATCAAACTTGATGTGATTAATGAAAGAACGGATCTCAGTAATGGCTTTGGAATCTGTGGGTTCATCATCAACTGTTGTTACGGTTGCAGCGAATGTTGATGTGATAAAAAGACATGCAATGGCAAGCCCAAGAAAACTTTCTTTGAATTTCATGATTAAGAAGGTTAAAAGGTTAACTAATGGTTGAAATTAAATTGCAGTAGTTGAAGTGATCTTGAAAGACGTCTTTATATCAATCTGATTGACACCTATAAAACGGGATAAGTTGCCCTGGAGTTACGTGCAACCTTTTAGAGTGGCCTTTATATAGACAAAAAATAGCAGGATTTCGATGAACGGAAGTAAAAAAAATATTGATGAATATTGACTCGGGGCTTGGTCAGAGGCTCAAGTCTTAAACTTTTCTAAAAGTTGTGTTAATGCAATTTGGTCAATGATAACATTTGGCTCCTGCAAGTAACATCGGGCTGCATTGACTTCGTGAATCTGCACCAGTGGTGTACACGTATTGCTTGCAACATCGATTATTGTGGCCAACCGACATATTAATAAAATTCTCATTTGTATTATGTTGAAAAACAGTAAGGTATAATATTTGAATAGGAATACGTAAGCCTCATCTTAAAAGAATTATTATATGATATTTTGCAATATTTAGACCGAAAAAACGCCCTCTGCTTTCTATATTCGCAATGTGAGTCGTTCCTGGATCTATACTTTGCTATTTTTTCTGACCCTCAACACAGATATTAGTTCACAAATCCTCCCGGATTTGGAAGGTGATGAACTTCGTCTGCAAGTGGTTTCCGAATACAAGCCAAATTTTGTTGAAGTCTATTCCACGGCCAGGGAATTGATGTATCGTGAAATTTACAATGTCAATGATTCTGTAAATACGCTTTATTCCGGACACAAACTCTACCTCCCGCCTACTGAGGAATTGCCGATTCAATTTCTGGCGATGAATGCTTCACCAGATGGCATCAATTCAGAGCATATCTATCCCAGGTCAAAAGGGGCAAAAGAGGAATACGGGAATGCCTTTTCTGACTTGCATAACCTTGCTCCGGCTCGTTGGGAGGTAAATGAAGCCAGGGCGAATTTCACGTTTAGTGAAATAGAAGATAGTGCAACTGATTGTTGGTTTTATAAACAGGATAAAGAAGAGGTATTTGCTGATTTACCAAAGGATATGATTGACCGGTTTGCAGAGGTGGATGGAGCTGGGATGCCTGGAGGCAAATTTGAGCCACGCGAGATGGTTAAAGGCGATATAGCACGCTCGGTCTTTTATTTCTACACCATGTACCGGGAAGAAGCAATGAAAGAAGATCCTGATTTTTTTGATAAGATGAGAAATGACCTATGTAAGTGGCACAATGAAGATGCGGTGGATGAGATCGAAATGGACCGCAACCTGATGAAGGCTATGGTACAGGATGGAAAACCCAATCCCTTCATTATGGATTGCTCCCTGGCCAATCGGCTCTATTGTACTGACTACAGCGTAAGCGCATGCAATAATTTAACCACTTCTATTACGGACCTTGTACCACCTGGTAAGGAGATCAGTCCTGAAATTAAAATATATCCCAATCCGAATGACGGAATATTTACCCTGGATATCAGTAAGCTGGCACCCGGAGATTATACTGTCGACATTTATTACATTACGGGGCAACTATTGTACAGCCTGAATGAAAGACTGGACTTTTTTAACTCCATCAATCTTTGGAATGCTAAAAGTGGCTTGCACATCCTTCATCTGACAAATCGGTCCACCGGTCGAAAATACTCAGGACTCTTTGAGATTATCCGCTGACCTGAAATCCGGAAATTTTTATTAATTCATATTTCATCTAACTTTATAGGGTAAAGTCATAACCATGCTATTAAAATGGTTACTAATTGGTTTGATTGCCGGTACAATCGCCAAAATGATGACTCCGCAGGAAGAAGGAGGAGGATGGATTTCTTCTCTGATCATAGGAGTAATTGGATCTATAGCAGGTGGATTCTTGGCGGGATTGATGGGATTCTCGGTTACGCATGCATTAGGTTCACTTATAGTGGCCGTAATCGGTTCCTTAATCGTTCTTTACATATATCACAGTTACTTGACCAAATATTTTTGATTTTAGTAAGACAACTAGTTTTGAAACTATGAAAAATCTACTCTTCTTTTTTATTCTATCCTTTACTCTGGGCATGGTCTATTCTTCATGTGCATCTTCTGCCGGTGAGGCCACAGCACAAGAAAACTCCAATAAGAGAAAATTCATTGGAGAGGGACAGGCCAACAGGAATCTGGCGGAATTTCTCCGAAAAAATACTTCGATTACTGTCGAAGGAACTCATCCCAATGTCCGTCTCATGATCAGGGGAATTACCACGATCAAAGGAGATTCACGTCCATTTTTTATAATTGATGGTGTTCGGATGGGACGAAGCTATGCCCAGGCCAACAATGCTGTGAATCTTCTAAACATCAAAAGAATCAACGTGTTAAGAGGGCTTTCTGAGTTAGCAGTTTATGGTGAAGATGGGGTCAATGGTGTCATTATCATAGACCATTATACCGAATAATAACAGATTCCTGATCCCGATATTACTCAAAGTTCAATTGAAATGTTTTCAAAACATCTGCCACAATAAATGAGCTTCCACCTACAAAAACCAGATCATGTGGTTTTGTTTCCCTGAGCACCGCCTTCAAAGCCACATTCACGCTGGGGTAAGTTTTGGCTTTCAACCCCAGCTGCCTGGCAATGTCAAATAAATCATCAACAGGAAGTCCCCTGATGACGCCAGGTTTGGTAAGATAGAAGTGGTTTTCTTGATTAAAAAGAGAAAGTAGTCGCTTGACATCCTTGTCCTTTACGAAACCAAGAATGAGAAAAACCGACCCACCCACATGATCGGATAAATAGGAGGCTACTTCCTTTAATGATTCTTCATTGTGCGCGCTATCTGCAATGACCAATGGATCTTTCCTCAGGATCATCCAACGACCGATGTAGTTGGAAATTTTTGTGAAATTTTGAATTCCAGAAACAATATATTTCCTTGAAATGCGACATCCCAGGTCTTTCAATATATGAATGGACTCCAGGGTGGTAATAATATTTTCATATAAAAAAGGAATGCTGTTCGGGATGTCAAGTTCATACAGCTCTTCCCTTTGTTGGGAATAGATAGATACGTTGGAGTCCTGAATATCAGCTGACCAATGTAAGGAAGCAAATGATACAGGCGCTTTCAAAGCTCCTGCTTTTTTCAGAAAGACCTGATCACAGCATGGTTGATATTTTCCTACAACCAAGGGTACCTTCCTCTTTATGATTCCTGCCTTTTCATAAGCGATGGCATATTCTGTATCACCCAGCATGGACTGATGATCAAGGCTGATATTCGTGATTACTGAGATCAGTGGATGAACGATATTTGTACTGTCCAATCTTCCGCCCAGACCGGTCTCTATCACAGCAATTTCCACTTCTTCCTGCTTAAAATAGTCAAATGCCATGGCGACCGAGAATTCAAAGAACGATGGCTGTACCTCCGGCAGCTGTGTACGGATACGATCAACAAAGGAGCAGACAAATTGTTTCGTTATGTACTGACCATTGATTTTGATTCGTTCACGGAAATCAATGTAATGAGGTGAAGTATAAAGTCCCACTCGATAACCTTGTTCCTGGAGAATGGCGGCTATTAAATGTGCAGTTGTACCCTTGCCATTTGTCCCGGCGATATGCACCGATGGATACGCTTCATGCGGGTCTCCAAGAAATGATGTTAAAGCTATAATGTTAGTCAGATCTTTTTTCACGGCGGCTTGTCCCACTTTTTGATATACGGGCAGCTGTGAAAAAAGAAATTTTACCGTCTCCTCGTACTGAATCATAATCCAGAGGCGAAGATGTTGTAATTGTTCACGTGATGCAGCACATATCGATTTTTTTTAGTCAATTAGCGTCAATTTTCATGACTACGGATTACGATTATATCATTTGCGGTGCAGGATGTGCAGGGCTAAGCCTGGCCATTCGACTTGCAGATCCGGAATTTTCGCATAGAAAGGTCCTTATCCTCGATAAAGCCCCCAAAAATACCAACGATCGAACGTGGTCATTTTGGGCCAAATCCTCTGAGGACAGATATACCTCCATTTATGCCAGGAGTTGGACACAACTGGTTTTTCATGCCCCGGAATTTTCGGTACGCGAACGTCCCTTTCCCTATGAATATCATACGATCCATGGCATTGATTTTTATAATTATTGCCTGGAAATCATTGACAAATGTCCGCATATTGAATTCAAAGTTACGGCTGTAGAACAGGTAGTCGATGAAGGAGACTTTGTGACTGTTCGGACTGAGGACGCTTCCTATCGCTGTACGTACGTTTTTGACAGTATCGTCCGAAAATATCCAAAGGAAGAAAATCTTTTTGTCTGGCAACATTTTTTGGGGTGGGAAGTGGAATTTAAAGATGAAGTCTTTGATGAATCCACCGCCACTTTTATGGATTTTCGAATTCACCAGGAGGATGAAACCATTTTTGTATACGTGCTTCCCTACGACAAGAAAAAGGCCTTGATCGAGGTAACATTTTTCTCCAAAGAGATCCTGGAGGAGAACGAATATGAAGCATTGCTCAAACCCTACGTGTCCAAATATTACGGGGATGGATACAGGACACTTCGTAAAGAACTTGGTGCGATTCCGATGACGACGGCTTCCTTTGGCAAAGGTACTCCAAGGGTCATTCCGCTCGGCACGAATAATGGAACTGTCAAACCATCGACTGGTTATGCATTTAATCGAATTCAGAGGGAGGTCGATATTCTTACTGATCGGATCAGGAAAGGAAGGATTAAAAGGGTTAAGCCAAAAAGGCGCTTTATCGCTTATGACCGCACCTTACTCAATGTCCTGATCTCCGGAAAGGAGGAAGGTCGAGTAGTATTCAGTCGCTTGTTCAAAAAAAACAAGGTCACCTCCATCCTGAAATTTTTGAATGAAGAGACGAATTTATTGGAGGAGACCAGGATTTTTTCAACATTGCCATTTTGGTCCTTTTTGAGAGCCTTTGCCAGGGAGAATGTCTTTCAGTATACAAAAACAAGGACCATAAGCCTTTCTTAACATGATCTGACTACCGGTCATTCGTCTTTTTAGTGAATCTGTAGTATCTTTATCATCAATTAATGGAATAAGTGTCATGATTTTCTTGAGTTTATATATAATTACTTTATTTAATATAACGAACATTGATATTTCATCATTCGTTGAAAATGGTGATGTACTCACTATTGACCAGGAAGAAATCAAATGGTATACCTGGGAGGAGGCCTATGAGCTTTCTAAAACGTCACCCAAGAAGGTGTTTATAGACATGTATACCAATTGGTGTGGGTGGTGTAAAAAAATGGATAAAACAACATTCAAAGATCCTGCCCTGATCAAGTACCTGAATGATAATTTCTATTCTGTAAAATTTAATGCTGAGCGTCGGGAAGCGATCCAGTTCAACGATCGAACCTTTGAATTTATGCAAGCTGGAAGAAGGGGTGTTCATCAATTGGCATATGCCCTGTTGGATGGACGGTTGGGGTATCCTGCCTTTGTTACTTTGGATGAATCCTATGCCCGCATTATGATCTCACCCGGCTATAAGCAACCTGCCCAGTTATTGAAGGAGCTGGAATTTGCCAAGGAAGAGAAATACCTTGAAATGACGTTCGAGGACTACGTTGCCCAGTCCGATTAGTTAGCGTCAGAACCTTTCCATATTATCCGAAAGTCTTATTGACTCTTTCTTGGAAAGAGACTTGAAATTTATTTGAATGAGAGTATCTTTGCAGCCGCTCAAATAAAACAGGCGACCGGTTAGCTCAGTTGGTAGAGCAACGCCCTTTTAAGGCGTGGGTCCTGAGTTCGAGCCTCAGACCGGTCACTGTGTAGAAAGGGAGGACATGATTGTGTTTCCCTTTTTTTATGCGAGGACAAACTTCAGTTTGTCACCATGGTTCAAGCTAAAGCTTGAACTCGCAGATGACACAGACAGGAACAGTTGCCAGGACAAACTTCCGTTTGTCGCCCTGTTCAATCTAAAGCTTGAACTTGCGGATTTGTACAGATGACAAAGACAGGAACGATTGTGAATGCCAACTTCCGTTTGTCGCCCTGTTCAATCTAAAGC
>JANQHF010000053.1 GCA_028282725.1 Saprospiraceae bacterium | reverse complement strand
AAATCCGGATGCTACTTTGCCGAGATTATCCATTAGTCAAGGCCCGAACTACAGTGTCAGACACTCTTGGTTCATTACCGATAGAAGTTATTTCCGTTTGAAAAATTTACAAATAGGATATACTCTTCCTCAAAGAAGAGTCGAAAACAACTTTATCCAGAGCGCCCGGTTTTATCTCAATGGAACCAACTTATTTACCATAACCGATTTTGTTGGATTTGATCCGGAACAGCCTCCAAGAAATACAAACGGCGGTGCGATCTATCCCCAACTGAAAATTATTACAGCGGGAGTAAATTTGAAATTTTAAACAAATAATTGATAAATATTCAACAATGAAAATATTCAATAAACTAAGTCTTATTCTGATGCTGATGATCTTCAGCACTGTAGCTTGTGATGAAGCTTTCCTTGAAAAGGCTCCGATCGATCAGGGCTCTGTTGAAGGCTTTTTTGAAACCCAGGAAGACGTACTGAGAGCGCTGAATGGAATATACGATGTATTCCAGGGTAGTATCTGGGGAGGATCATTCTATTGGATGCATCAAAATTTTGACATTCTTACGGATAACGGAGTAGGCTGTTGTCCATGGGAACAACAGTATACTACTATTGCCAAGGGCGAACACAGCGCCACTTCCGGAGGAATTATCAATAGCAAATGGGATTTCGGCTATGAAGGGATCTTCAGGGCTAACTCTGTACTCGCCAATGTTGGAAACGTAGGATTGGATGCCAGCACTGAGAATGCCATTATAGCAGAAGCACGATTTCTCAGAGGATTAATGTACCAGGAATTGACGAATCTGTACGGTGATGTCCCGCTTGTCCTCAATGTACTGACACGTGATGAAGGCTTGGCGGCAAGCCGGGCTGCAAAATCAGAAGTTCTGAATGCCATCTTTGCAGACCTGGATTTTGCGGAACAGAACCTGGATATCACACCGTTCAACGGGGATATAGGCCGGCCTACAAAACAATCTGCAATTGCAGTCAAGGCAAGATTAAAAATCTATAATAAGGATTATGCGGGAGCCGCTGCTGAAGCCAAAAAGATCATGGATATGTCTGCGGCAAATCCTGACATGATTGGATTGCTGGATGATTATGAGTCAGTATTCAGTCCTGACAATGAAAATAACAAGGAAGTATTGTTCGATATTCAATATACAGAAGGCACACAAGGAGAAGGAAACTTTATGCAGGTTGCCCTGGCCCCCGGACCAGAAGGAGCTCCCGGAAGAGGATGGGGATCTATTACGCCAAGTGACCAATTGGCCAACGCATTTCAAATGACAGACGGTCTTTCTATTGATGACTCACCCCTGTACGATCCTGATAATCCTTATGCAAACAGGGATTCCAGGATGTTTGCAAATTTATTTGTACCCGGTGTATCCACCTGGAGAGGGGAGATCTATGACGCAAGTCTTTCTGGTTTCTCTCCTTTCTTTGCCATTAGAAAGTGGGTTGACCTGGATGCAACGATCGGTGAAGCCGGATGCTCATGTAACGAGACCAATCTCATACTATTCAGGTATGCCGATATGCTGATGTACTATGCCGAAGCTACAAATGAATTGAGTGGTCCTACTGCTGATGCTTATGATGCCTTGAATCAGGTCAGAACACGTGCCGGAATGCCACCTGTACCTGACGGCTTGACTAAGGACCAGTTCAGAGATGCCATTAAGCAGGAGCGACATGTTGAATTCCCTTGGGAAGGAACGAGATACTTCGACCTGCTCAGGTGGGGAGATGCTGAGGTGAGAAATACAATTACGCTATTTGGTGAGCCTATCGACTCCAGGGTCTTTCAGGATCCAAAACATATGCTGTTTCCAATTCCTCAAAAAGAAATTGATTTAAATCCCAACTTAACTCAAAATCCGGGGTATTAAAACCCGGTTTGTTGTAATGCAATTTGATAATGTTGGATTGTCCGAACAGAGGCGATCCAACATTTTCTGTCTGAACCAAAACGTAAATGACGAAAGCCAACATGATAAATTGAGATCATGAGACAAATAATCAGCCCAATCGTTTTGTTGTTCACCGCCACCTTGATCAATGCTCAGGGTTTTGTTGAAGTGTCCGAAGAAGCAGGGATCAATCATGCATTCAGAGTAGACCTTGCCACTTTCGGAGGGGGAGCCGCCATCCTCGATTTTGACAAGGATGGGTGGGAGGATATATACCTGACTGGCGGAAACGAACGCGATGCCCTGTACCGGAATAACGGGGATGGTACATTTACCAATGTCATCGAAACTGCCGGATTTCAGAGCACAATTCCAATTCATACGCAGGGTGCATCCGCAGCAGATGTGAATCGCGATGGATACAAGGATCTGCTGATCACGACGATGTATTACAAGGAGGACAGAGATCTTGCACCCAATCTGCTCTTCATCAATAACGGGGATGGTACGTTTACAGATGCTACGGAAAAATATGGATTGGACAGGTTCAGGAGCAACAGCATGTCTGCTACATTCGGAGATTTCAATGCAGATGGTTTCCCCGACCTGTATGTAGCCAATTACTTCTCTACCTCTCCTGTGGGTGTTTCCATTTTCAACGATCAAACCATTACCAATAATTATGCTTCTGCTCTTGATTTTTTATTCATCAATGCAAGTGGTGAATACTTCCTGGATGCATCTTTCATTTATGGAATGAGGCATACGGGATTTGGTTTTCAAGGAGTATTTACGGATTGGGATAATGACCGCGACCTCGATATTCTGATTGCCAATGACTTTGGATTCAAGGATACCCCCAATATTGCCTTGCGAAACGACTACCCTCAAAAGTCTTTCACCAACAAATCGAATAGCCTCCAGATGAATTTTGGAATGAATGCAATGGGTATTGCACCTGGGGACTATAATTTTGACGGATGGACGGACTATTTTGTAACCAACATCAGTGAAAGCCTGTTTGCTGTCAACAATGAAGGCCAGATTTTCGGTAATGCGGGAATTTTTACGGGGCTTGCCATCAAATTGATCAGTAATGAAGAATACACTGGCGTGCCGGTGAGTTGGGGAGCCAACTTCTTCGACTTTGATCATGATAAAGACCTGGATCTATTCGTCAATAACGGTGCCCTCAATCCGACCATCAGGCCTAACCATAACTTTTTCCTGAAGAACTTTTCAGGCTTTTATCGGGAGATTGGACGCTCCATTGGTGTAGACGATCCTCGGATCGGACGAGGGTCAGCGGTGTTTGATTATGACAATGATGGTGATCTTGATCTCCTGGTAGTCAATCAACATCCGCGGGATCCTACGACCACCTTGCCAGATGCAAGAACGCTCTTATACCGCAATGATGCCTCAGAAGGAAATTGGCTAAAGATCCAATTGGAGGGTTTGCGATCGGACAAAAATGGGATCGGATCCCGGATTGAATTGATTTCTGATGGACAATTGCTCATCCGTGAAATCGACGGAGGCTCAAGTCACATGTCGCAGAATAGTACAATTGCACATTTTGGTTTGGGAGATGCGACATCCGTAGAATCCGTTACAGTAAAGTGGATCGGCGGCGGCGAACAAACAATAGAAAATGTGGCAGCTAATCAATTGATCACGATCACTGAAAGCTTTTCAGATTTTGGGCAAGCCGATCAAAACGAATTGAACATCTTTCCAACATATTTTGAAGACCAACTGCTCATAGAATATGCATTGCAAGATGAGGAAGGATTTGATATTAGTGTCTTTGATATACAGGGCAAACTTATCAGGACACTGATCAGTCAGGATAAGGCATCATCAAGAACGGGATTCTGGAATTGGCAAGTACAGGAACCACTGATTCACGGAGTCTACATCATCCAATTGCGGACTCCGTCGGGAGTCATTGCCAAAAAAGCGATGAAGGTTGGATTCTGAACGTGCAAGGATCCAACTATCTTCTATCTGAAATATCTTTAGTGTCATGCCGGGCATGTTCAGATATATCATTTTCAAGATTGCCTTCCTGATTGTACTCTCACCTGTGTTCCAGCATCCAAATTTAAGTGCTCAGAACTTATTACCCAATGGAGGCTTTGAAGCGTTAATCGATGAAGAATGTCTTTCGCCAATCCAGGGTTTCAAAAAATTACAATTCTGGTACTTATTGGATGCTACACCGGATCTTTTTAAAAGAGGGTGCCCATTTGAGGAGCTGGATTTTGTGTATTGGGACGCATCCATCCGAGCATACGAAGGAGACAATTACGCTGGCATATGGAGTCGATGGAACTCCAACGACACCTACTTCACGGAAGGAATAGCCACTTCGCTTACTCAACCTTTAGAGGCAGGTACCACCTATGAGTTCAAAATGGCGATATGGAATCAAGGTACTTTCCAGGGCCTCGACGGGTCAGTTGCGGGATGTGAGCTCGATCCTGCGAAACACATCGATTTATATATTTCCCGGGACAGCATATTCGTGATCAATGACTTTGCAATGGGTACGGCTTCGACCACGGCAAATTTAGTGGCCTCCCTGGACTCAGAGCATATCACGCAAGATGGAGGGGAAGACTGGACGATCGTATCCACTTGCTTTGAAGCCCAAGGTGAAGAAAATTTCTTTGCCATAATACTTCCTCTGGGTACTTTTGGGGCACTCCCCGAATGTGCTCTTACGATGGCGACAAGTGGAGTGTTTCGATCATTTTATTACAATGTTGATGCCTTGAGCTTGACACAACTCAGTGCATCATTCGAGAAGGAAGAAATTGTTTGTGAAGACCAACCATATACGATTAATCTCAGAGAGACCTTTCAAGATGCCATCCTGGATTCAGCAGTTTTTGAATGGCATGATGGATTCACCGGCGTAAGCAGGACTTTGGATATTATACAGGACTGGCAAATTACGGCAAAAGTGGGTTGTGGAAGCATCCCTATCGAGATGAATATCATTGGGAAAGATTGTGCTATCCATTACTACGTTCCCAATGTATTTTCTCCAAATAATGATGGTCAAAATGATGAGTTCCAGGTCTTCATTTCTGACAACATTCCTGTCTCGGATTTTGAATTGACGATCATGGATCGCTGGGGCAACATTTTCTTCCAGAGTGCGGATCCAAATACTAGCTGGAATGGCAGAATTGGCAGTGAGAAGGCAAGTCCGGGAGTATATGGATGGAGTTTTTCGTTCGAAACCGTTGAATTAAACACCAGTAAGCGGGTTTCAGAAGCAGGTGGGGTACTTTTAATAAGATAATAAGTTGATTATCAATTAATAACGTTATGAATATTGAAGTCGTAGTTGAATAGAGTGTCACCCGACTTAAAGTCGGGTGACAACTTTAAGTCGGGTGACGTATTTCACTTCCTCCGTCTCTTCAATATTTATCCAAATGTGAACTTCGAAGAAGATTTCACGCGTCGAATCAATCGACTCATCGTTAGACCCTGAATGACAATAGAGAACAAGACAACCAAATACGTTGTCGTTAACATCAAATCTCTTACCCCGCCTTGTTCCAAAGTGAAGATGAAGGCTATGGATATGGCCCCTCTCAATCCGGCCCACGTCAGCAAGGTCAACTCGGAAAGACCTGCCCTATACCCGATGCACACCCCAATTGGTCATGGTTTCGACCATGATATCTGAAATTGTAGGCATATGCTCTTGCTCTATTTCCACGCCGACATAGATTCCATCTTCTCTTTCCTCTATCTGAAATATGGCCACTCCGTCGTCAAAGCCAGGCGCCTTACCGGAACAAGGATGAAAATCCCAACCATGCCATGGACATCGCAACAATCCATTTTCAATACTACCTTCTCCAAGAGGGCTCGCCTTGATGGGGACATTTGTTGTCCAATGCACAAATTTTACCTTCAAAATGAGCAATACAGAGTCCCTGGTGCCCAGCCGTTGTCTGATCATACCCCAAAAAACAGGACAGTGGGTTTAGTTTGATTTTATCATCTAAATTTACTGACATGACACGTAGAAAATTTACCTCCAAGTTCAAGACT
>JANQHF010000051.1 GCA_028282725.1 Saprospiraceae bacterium | reverse complement strand
AATCAATGGGTGCCTGCTGCCAACTGTCCAACGCCTTTCCACGTGCAAAATCTCCGCGAATATCCAACAATACAACTTCATCAACGACGTCTTTATGCGCCAATACATTGGCTACTGTGGCTCCGACGTTTCCGGCACCTACAACAGTTACTTTCATTATATTTTTTTAGAGGTTTTAAGAATCATAGAATAATGGCTGCAAAACTAATTCTTATCGCAATCATAGGAAAGTTTGGGTCATGATTAATTGGTGGGTCATAGTTTGATTGGTTTGAATCGTTGATGGTTGAGAGCCCCTACAGGGCGAATGACCGGTCCTTGGTCTTTGGAATTTGGAGCTTGGAATTTGATAGCTTGGTTTGCGTGGCATATGGTTTTATCACAATTCTTGATTCCAAGAATCATCGCTCAACTTTCGAGGTGGGTGCCTGCTCCGCTCCGGCGAGTCTGACATGACTATCGGATTTGCCAGACCAAAGGCGAGATGAGTTACGGCGGGAGGGAGGTTATTGGAGATAAGTCTTTAGCATTTGGTCTTTTGTTTCTAGTCAGGCGTTGCTGTAGGCATCCCTGCCTCAGCAGTATTGCAAATTCCAAAATCCAGGCTTCAAAGAGAATGACAGAATGTTATCCGAGCGATTGAAGTGAATCAAGAATAGATAAACAATTCAACTTATAAACGACATATCCATGCTCAAATCATCACCTGACTTTAAGTCAAGTGATGCGCCTATCCGGGAGCAGGCGCCCACCTTAGTCAGACTGAGCGGACTTGTGCCGACAAGCAAGGCTTTGTCGGTAGTCAAAGTCAAGTTGAGCAATGATCCCTGTCAATCATCCAGCTTCTCCCTTTTGAATCCCTCCCGCACCCTGACTTTGAAGGGAAGCCGCGCTCACGTTTCCTACAATGATTTAGTAAAACCTTTGGGCGATTGGCCACCAACTATCGACCAAATAAATCTTTGACACGTGCTTGTCTAATCCAATGAACAGGCTATCCGGGTAGATGATAATGTCGTAACTTGTCAAGAAGACTGACTGAATCCTTCCTTGTCATGAGGAACCTTGTAACCGCTGCACTTATTCTACTCGCTGGATTCTTGAGCGGTCAGGACATTCATTTCTCCCAGTTTTACAATTCGGGAATCAACCTGACACCTGCAAAAACAGGGATTTTCAGGGGTGATCAACGCATTACCGCAGGCCATCGTGGTCAGTGGCGATCCGTGCCTGTACCATGGACGACGTACACATTAGCCTATGACCGGAAATTCATCCCGAAATATGACGAGGCGGAGTCTGCTTTTTTCTCCGGGGGATTCCTTGTCAATTACGATGAAGCAAGCAATCTCTCGGATCTCACATTGAGCAATATCAATTTGACAGGAAGCTATACCAAGATCCTGGACGAACGAAACCTGCTTTCCCTCGGCCTTCTTTTAGGATATGCCGGCAGGGGATTCGACGAGAGCACTTTGACCTGGGATAAGCAATGGAATGAAACGGAATTCTTTTTTGACAGTCGCCTGAATTCTACGGAAGATTTTGATGCGGACCGTATCAATTTTCTTGAGACGGGACTGGGTTTGAATTTCCGGTGGCAAGCAGACAGCCTGACCAACTTTGAATTGGGTTTGGGTATCTTTCACCTCACAACACCGGAAGTGGGCTTTTACGACAACGACGATATCCAACTTTCGGCCCGGTATACCCTATCCGCTATATGTAATTTCAATATCAGCCAATTGATGGGCATTCAGGTACACAGCCTGGCACAATTCCAGGGACCTTACCGTGAATATGTCATTGGTGCACTTGGCAAATTCAATGTTTCCGAAGAATGGGGCAAACGATTCCAGTTGCATATCGGCTTTGGCTATCGAACAACAGAAGCACTATTTCCGACGATCGCTATTCGCTATAACAATCTCTATGGATCCATTTCCTACGACCTCGACCTGACTGACTTTGGAGATGGGAAAGACGCCAGGTTAAACGCACTGGAAATCCATTTTCAGTATCGCATTTTCAATCCAAAAAGAATGAAAGGTATCTGTCCGGTCTACTGATAGTTAGAATGAAGCAGCACATAGCAACATATCATTTTCGCCCGGCATCCGTAAGAAGCTACATGCATTTCGTCTTTCTGATTATGATTTTACTTTGCAACATTCACACAAAGGCGAAAGCAACCCATATCGTCGGAGGAGACATGTCCTATGTCTGTCTTGGAGATGGATGGTACGAATTGACCTTAGTGATCAGGAGGGACTGTGGTGATGATCATCATACCGGGTTTGATTCATTGGCCCGGATCGATGTCTTCGACGGATATGGTACACCACTCGATTACTTTGGAGGAGTCGGAGCTGTCTTTCTTCCAAAAATCAGACAGGAGATCGTATCTATAGAACCTCAGGATTGCGCCGATGCTTGTGCTCCTGAGCTTTGTATGGAAGAAGCCATATATCAAATGCGGTTTCGATGCAATGTCAATAAAAACGGATATATACTGGCCCATCGTAGATGTTGTCGCAATGAGACATTGACAAATATTTACAATCCATTGGAAACCGGGGCAACCTGGTTTGTCTGTCTGACAGAATATGGGATGAATCAATGCAACAGCAGTCCCCGATTCCAGGACTGGCCCGATGTCGTGATCTGTGAGGACGAACCCTTTATATTTGATCAAAGTGCATTCGATCCTGATGGTGATTCACTTGCCTACACATTTTACACCCCGCATATTGGGGGCTCCATAGAGGCACCTATACCCTTCGATATTGCCGGACCCGAATATGACCGGGTGACCTACCAACATCCCTTCTCCAGTGAAAATGTAATGGACGGTAATCCTTCTCTGGCAATCGATGAAGAAAGTGGCTTTCTGACAGTTACTCCACGGCAAGGCGGACAATTCCTGGTCGGAGTGCTGGTTGAAGAGTGGAGAAATGACTCACTGCTCTCCAAGACCCGTCGTGATTTTCAAATCAACGTTTGCGGACCTGCGAATTGCGAAGTACCCAACGATACTTTGTGTATTTATTCCGGTGACACTATTGGTCTGAATCTTGTCATCGATACCAGTCCTGAATGTTTGTACACTTGGGAACCTCTCGAAGACATACTTTTTGATGACCCGAACACTTTCTCGAATCCAAGAGCCTTTCCGGGTGAAGATCAAAACTATCGGGTCATCTTGCAAAATGAAGAACAATTGGACACCGGCCATGTATATATCCGTGTCGAACCGCGACCTACCCTTCCACCTGTCACACTTTCCATTTGTCCCAATGATACTTGTCAAACCATATCCTTGCCGAATACCTTCGATTATGTATGGTCTCCGGATGTTGATGGCAATGTTTTCGGTGACAGCATTGAATATCAATTTTGTCTCTCTGATACAGGAAGGTACCAGGTGCAAACTTCAGTGCCGGATTGCCCGGTTCTGAATCAATTTATGACGGTGACCGCAGAAAGTCCGGATTCAATGTGTGTGCTGGATCACCTGACGATCGACAAGGAATTTACTTATAGAAATGGCATTTGTTCATTCAGTCTGACGCTCAGAGGGGAAGGCATTGAAGATTTGTGTGATATCGATCTGAAATTGACTACTTGGAGAATGATGGCTGGTGATACATCAATCCTGGGTGCAGGTAGTCATTTTTCAGGTTCGTTCGCTGCCATTCCATGCATAGATACTATGGTAACGGTGGCGTTGTCCTTAATGGATTCTTCCCGATGCGACTCAGTTTCAGTTGTGCAGAATATTTCATTCAAAAAAGTATATGAAAAAATCATAGATATAGACCTTTCTCCTGAACGGGTATGTCCCGGAGATGTGGCTACTATACTCTTGATACGTGATCAGGCAGATTCGATCCTGGTGGATTGGGCGAGCAGTGCGCCTATCCTTGCCGAATCCGATTCATCATTGATCTTCCAGGTGCCGGACTCACTGACTACAGTGACGGTAAGCTATGTAGCCCAAAGCTCGATTTGCTCAGAATTGATTTGTGATTCGACCATTTTCATTCCTGTGGATACTGTCATTGGTCCTTCTCCAGGGGTGGAATTTCTACCCTGTACTTACAAGGTACAATTTTCCGTAGGAGGTTCCTTCCGGGAAGGTGATCTCAGGTGGGACTTTGGAGATCGGTCAACATTCGGAGATACATCTTTGGTACTTAATCCGGTCTATACATATCCGGGGGCAGGAAATTATATTGTAACCGTGACCTCCCGGCAAATGACTTGTTCATTTGATTCTATCATTTTCGGCATACAGGTTCCCGAAATCCTCATGCTGGAACCCTCAGATACGATCATCAATTCCTGCGGACCGGATTCTATTGTGCTTTCCGTGCAAAGCAATTTTGCAGACTCTATTTTCTGGCTGGATCAATTCAACCGGTACCTGGGCAGTGGTACGTCTGTCAAAGTGGATCCCTCAGTCGTAGCATCCACGACCGCCATCGGAATGGATTCCGAAAACTGCAGGGACACTTCATTGTTTCTTTTGAAACCACTGAAAATCAATGTGTTCGTAGATGCACCGCAGGCAATTTGTGCGAATGAAGAATTTCAAATCCGGGCAATGGACGATTCCGGACTTGATCTGGAATATACCTGGACGGTACCGGATGATGTGGAAATCAGCAATGTCAATGATGCCAATCCAACTATCAGTGGTACAACCAATGATCCGCTCATTGTCCGGCTCAGGATACCGAAATGTGATGCCGCCCATGGATTTTTTGATACGACTTTAGTCATTAAGGTGATCAGTGTCAATATAGTATCTGATGAAGGTGAAGACAATTGTATCCTCGAAGGCGAGTCTGTGACCCTGAATGCCGAAAACAATGCCAATAATCCCGGATATGATTGGAGTCCGGGATCGGAAAGCACTCAGGAAATCATCGTATCTCCTTTGGAAGAGACCATTTACGAAGTACGGGTGACTGATATGGATTTTGACAAGACCTGCATTGAGATGGATACCATCGCGGTATTTCCGTGTATCTGGGATGTACCTTCGGCATTTTCACCTAACAGGAATACAAATAATGATGAATTCCGGGTACGTGTGGCTAAAGACCGGGATTTGAGCCCGTTCAACATGAAGATCCTCAATCGTTGGGGTGAGGAGGTCTTCAATTCGGTTGATATTGGTCGGGGTTGGGATGGAAGATACAGGGGTAAAGAACTGCCCCCCGATGTGTATGCCTGGTGTATCCAGGTGACTTGTCCGGACGGATCGACAGATATCAGGTCCGGAAATGTGACCTTATTGCGGTAACAAGGGAGGAATCTTTGAAATGCATCCGTCAAAACATGTCAATAATTGAAAATAGTCGGGATAGATATCAGTGCGATTATCGTACCTTGGATAAAGTACAATTAGAGCCATCCCCACTAATAGATTGAATAACAGCATTTTATGAAGAAATAGCTCGCTGCTTCACTGAATAACCGAACATGCCCATTAAATACCTGCCTAATAAGTTGGATACGAAGAAGGTAGTTTTCTGCTTCCTGCTGGGGCTGGTTCTTCTGGTCATATTGCTTTTGATTACCCCGGAATATTTTGAACCCAATGGCATCAGGGACAAATTCTTCTCCAGTCTCGAAAATTTTGGTAAAAACCTGAGCACAGCTGCATCTGAAAAGGGAAGTGTTACGGATTGGTTGGTAAAGGCATTCAAAGAATATGATACCTACCTGAAAGAAAATATTCCCCTTCTGGGTGTTTTTCTTGCTGTCATGGCTTTTATCGCACTGTGTTGGCCGATCCTGCAATTTATTGGTCGGGACATTCTTAGGATTTCTGATGATGATCTCAAACCTCTGAAGTGGGACATCAACACCGAAATCGTTAACAAACTCGCGGAAGGAAAATTACTTAGAATCGGTCTTGAGGCACTCCTGGCACAACCGAAAAAGAAGGCCAAAAAGGGACCGGAACAGATAGCTTTAAAAGATGAAACCGGTCAGGACAAACCCATAGAGTTCAAATCGAAATTCTCCTATTTGTTCCTGATCGAACGCCAGGCGCCTCAAGATCACTTTTCCCGGTTTTGGGAATCTATTACCTCTCGATTCAAGGATGCCGGTGTAGCAACAACAACATTTTTCTTTAAAGACGATCCAAGAGTATGCCTTAATGATGAGCATCCGGATGGATTGACATTGCAGGAATTGAAAGATGCATTTGACGAAGTCGTCCTCGTCGTGATTGGCCCAACCCGTGCATTGGTTGATTCAGATGGCAACCTCAATCAATGGACAGAAGCCTTCAAAGAGTGGAAGGATCCACTTTTTCTAACGACCAATCAATATCATTCATGGGGAAAGGATGAAACTTCAGCCAAAGAAATCTTTCTGGTCCTTCCAGCGACGATCAGCAGTATTCAATATCTCACCTTATACAGCGAGGACCTGGACAAGATTGATATAGAGGAAGAGGAGCATCAAATTGATTATGCAAACACCTCTTTCAACGAAAGTAATCTCGATCAACACTTTTCCAAGACAGTTACTAATTGGATACAATCCTGCGCACTGTATCCGGATTTACAGCATGACCTTTCATTGGAAATCGGAAATGAGATATTTCAAAAGAATGACAGTCAGCTTACCGAGTCAATCATACTTTCTGTCTTTCAATTGCCATGGTTCAGACAAGGCGTCATACCTGAACCAATAAAGTCCAACCTGGCTCAACAGTTAAGAGCCAGCGCCCCGAATGTCGAACAAATTGTACGAAAATTTTTGGGATTGAAACTGCCAGGCTTCAAACCACCTGCAAGTTCTTTTGCCTCCCTGTTCAAAGGAGAATTTGAAAGTTTCAATGAGTGGTTGACTATTTCCAAAAAAGACAAGGAGGCCAGGAAAAAGGTTCGTAAAAATTTGAATAGGATTTATAATGAGTCTCCTGTCGAACCGGATCCTATATACAACAAAATTGAAGGGCCGCATAATCAACTTTCCAAACACATTCCATCAGAACAAGCAAGAAGCTTTGTTTTCAATAAAGGCTTTAGTGGTCTTGGGTTTTCCGAAAAATTCCGAAATATCCTCAGAAGCATTTTGGCGGGGTTGATCCTGCTCGCTGTCTACTTACTGATTATTTTGTTGTCGAGGCCCGAAGGAGGCATTGCCTCACAATTTCCAGATTGCATCGTGCAAACCCAGGTCATAGATGTTCCAAATACCGAATTGTATACGATCAATGTTTCCAATTCCGAAAATAGAAATCGCCTCATTTATCTCAATGGTGTCGAACCTTGTTATCCTGTAAAATTTGAATTACTTGGTAATTATGAGCGGAAAGGTGAAAATCAGGACTCCATTCAACCCACAATTTTCACGATTAATGAGTCCGGGACTCTGCGCTTCTATTTAAAAGATACAGTACGGATCAGGGCATGGCAACCGTTTGAAATCACAGATATCGACTGCCCGGGAGACACGATCCCATATTATTTCATAGACACATTAAAACGAGTCAAAATCGATTCGACTGATTGCTCCGAATGTCCACGGTGTCCGCCTGAATGTTGTGATGATAATGATAACGGAAATGGAAATGGAAATGGAAATGAATATCCTGGTTTACAGATCTCAGCATTGTGTTCTGATAATTTGAATGAAGCGGTCAAAATCAAGGGTTTGACAATGATTGTAAATAACACGGAATCTTATCGTTATTTTCCAAATAACAGCACATACAATATTCAAGGCTTATTCAGTGTCGGTGATACATTAAAATTTAAACCTATTGGTAATGAGAGAATCACCAATGACGAAAGATATGTCGTCAGGAAAGGACTCAATCAAATCGCATTACATCTGCAAGACACGTCTTATCAACGCCAAAAGAAGACTACATTAATTGGTGAGATCAGGCCGTATTGCGAAGACCTTCAGTCATTGATCAAGAATGTCCGTGGTGATACAATGTTAGTTGTTGAATATAAACTTGATGAGATCATTGAACCCGTCAGAACCAACAAAGGGACGTTTTGCAAGGAAGTGGATCAATTGGATTTCTGCAAGTCACAGTTGATTATATCCACGAAATGGAAAGGAAAAACACTCAGCCGAACCTATAAGATCAGGGATTTTCCAATTTCTAATGGCGAGGTCAAATTCAGCACCATACAGATGGATTTATGTGGCCAATCCCAAGATTAAATTGTCACTGCCCTCGCTAGCGAGGGCTACTATTTGATTGAAATATAATTTCGTTTTTACAATCACCCCTGTCCATACTGATTTGAATTTTTTTCTGAAAAGTTTCACCTGCATCTGTTCTGAGTTCTGCAGAATAGAAATGAAACGGAGTGACTTTATAAGAATAAGTGGTCATCGCAGTATCCCGTCCGGCATTATAATTATTGATTCCACCAGAATCGGAATTTAATTCAATTGAATAGTTTTCAGTCGACATATAGCACGTTACATTGTTACAATTGCATGCTACGGCTACATTTAGATCAATAAGCTTTTTCTTAATAGAAAATTCACAACTAAATACTTCACATTCCCTTTCATCCACTCGAACTGTGAGTGTGTCCGTAGCATAGCCTTCTTTTTGAACGACCAGCCAGTAATCCATCCCGCGCTCAACCTGGAAGTTTCCATCCTTATTTAATTTCAAAAAATCCGAACCATCTCTTTTTTGTTCATTTCGAATCAATGGAACCATGTATATGTCAGATAGTTCATTTAATTCGATAGGTTCCAAACTGCAATAGTCCAAAATTTCAGGATTATATAATGCGTCAAGTTCCACTTTGAAGTAATCTTTGGAAACCGTACCATCCTGATTTACGTCAATTCTAATTGTATCATCTACATTGGGATTCAGGAAATGCATGTCGTATGATCGTCCTTTTTCAATTTCGAATCTGCCCTGGACATCAGATTTGACGACTTTTGACATGGGTAGGCCAACAGGGTACAAGACGACACCGGTTGTTCCGGATCCCTTGAATTCATTGACACAGAAGTATTCTATTTTAGGTTGAAAAAAAACATACTCGGGTTTTTTAGGAGGAGGTGGTCTCGTGTCAGTCACCTTAAAAATATCATAACAACATGCTGGCTCGTTGGCATTCAGATTCAATGGATCCGTCCGATTAGAAGAAAGCCAGGAAGAAGCATCCTTTTTGACATAGAAAAAATCATTCTTGCTGGAATTGTAAGGTTTCGATAGTATTTCTACATGTTCTGTGGTTTCCGGGAATTGGTCCAATTTAATTTTGAAAATATCCGTACCACCAAATGACAGGCTATTGTTCCAAATATGATCACTGCTAAAGAATAAGGTAGAATCCACAAAAAAAGGAGAAAGCTCGTCGGCAGCAGTATTGACTGCCTTCAAATTGCCTATATCCAAAGGCAATCCATCACTTGTCAAATTTGAATACCATATATCCAATCCTCCGAATCCATCAATTCTATTCGACACAAAAAATAAAATCTCATTACCTGCATAGTCCTTTCCAATTCGCGGATGGATAAAAGTGGGATCTTCAGATGGTCCTCCTAGTATGATCTGCTCATCAGAGCCGTCCAGATTACTCGTGGCGATCACACATTTCATGTCCAACTTATTCTCATGTCCGCAAATGGAATAATACAGACGTGTAGAATCCGAATTAAAGGTCAAAAAGGCAATGGTTGAATCTTGATGAGTACGAGACAAAAAAGTATCATTTAGAGTTTTTACCAGGCCAAGCTGATATTCGTAGGGATGTGCACGCTCTTCAGGAAAATCAAAGTGAGTATATATCAACGAACCAGTTTTGATGACCGGTGCTAATTCGTGCGTATTGGGATGATTGATCGATTCGATGGGTATGATAATGATCGAGTCCTTGTCATTTTGTATTTGAGCCCATTCACAAGCCTTGATAGCATTGTTGGCAAAATTTTCAATTACTGTATTGCTTGGGTCACATCTCACATCATCAAGCACTTCGTGAAAGTAGTGAATGGCGTCATCGTATGCCTGCATCCTTTGATAAGCCTGTGCGAGATGAAGATTGCTCATTCGATATCTTTTGCTACAAGTGTCCGGTTCATAGGAAAGGACCTTCAGGTAATATTTCTTCGCCTCAGATAAGTCCCAAGAATAGAAGGCGCATTCAGCAATGATAAATGCCAATTCCAATGAGTCTTCTCTTTGATATTTATAAGCACTCTTGTAAAATTCGGAGGCATTGTGATAATCCTTGTATTCCTTATAAAACAAATCTCCCGCCTCTCTGTATTGCTTATAATTCGCTTCCTGTCCTGCAAGACGACAAACCATCAGGCCCAGCAAACAAATCTGCCAGATACGAGTGATTGATATAGATTGTGTATACACCATGTTCATGTGATGGCTGCTCCAATTGGAGTTTCGGGAAGGATTTTAATTATTGGATTCTAATACATAACCTTCATCAAGATACGCTTAATCATCCTGCAAATTCCCCAAATATCCAGGTTTGAACAGAGGACGACGGACTTCATCAAACCAATCCTAATTGAAATGCTACCGATTTTAGCAACTTACCCGGACATAGAAAGGCATGTTTTGGTAATTCTTGCTTCTAAGCTTAGATTTATTGTCACTTTTGTCAGTAGCCAAAAAAGTGACCAAAAACGCTCCTTCCTGTAAGGGTATTTTGCCCTATTCGAGCAAACCTGGCCATTAGTATCAGTCAAGCTACCTAGCGGTTCACTCCTTTGAATGTCTCCCAGACATTCATTCTTTCAGAAATCAGTCGTTCATATACCGGACAGGAAGATTCTCTCTTTTTTGTCCCTTACAAGCCACCCTTATTTAACCACGCAACCTTACCGATAAAAAATAGTCTAGCGACAGGTCTCCATATATCCGCTGGCCCTGGTAAATTCCTCCGGATCCTTGATCTTCAAAATATCCACTATCGCCTGGTGCTTATCTTCCTGGTCATTGAAGTAAGCCTCGACGATCTTGTAACCTACCCAATATCCAAGGTCATTGGGACGATCGTCCTTTTCACTGGTTCCATATAACCAATCCGTAAATACTTCACCTGTCATGACATCCTGGAACTCCTTACACAATGCCTTCTCGTGTTTTTCTCCATATGCGAAGGCGGTTGGGTTGGCGTGTTCACCGGAGATGAGTTCTCCGATAAAGTCAGCACTTCCTTCGAGTAAACATTGCTGCAAAAGAATGTCAGATTGGGCATAATCTTGCTGGAAATGAATCAATTCATGAGCAACAAGAGCAGGGAGACCCTCGAAGTCTTTAAGCATTTCGGCACCAATCAGCAGTCCATTTGGAGTAACCGTACCTCCACTCGTGAAGAAGCCTACGGCAAAATAAACAGGTGGGAACTTTGATTCAGGATACCAATACTTCATCGCAGCGTAAATCGACTGGATTCTCTTTGTCTTGTTATCGAGATCGTCAAGGACATTTCTGGACGCCAAATATTCGTTCTTTCTCTCCCTGGCAGCTGCCAGGAGTTGATCAACCGGCAAATACTGGGCAAGTGGTTTTAATCCGTCGGAGGCATTGTCAATATAATCCTGGAATGGATTGGACTCAGAATCATCCATTTTATCAAAAGCCTTCCAAAACCGATCAAAATCTTCGGTGACTAATTTGGCTTCCAACGGGTCGGAAGGAAAGTCCGACTGGGCGTTAATTGAATATTGCAATAGCAAAAGTATGAAAACGAAAAAGGTACAATTCTTCATAAGGGGTGAAATATAGAAAGTTGTACTGAAATTTTATTGCAGAGAATTATTTAAGCCTGCTTGTTTGATATTGAATCATCTTATTATGATGCCTTTATTATTCATTCTTCCTAACGATCTTATTGTTTATTTTTTCCCCCGACGATGAATGTCGGGATCATTGACATTTGGTGAAAACCTGCCCGCCGAAGCAAAGGCTGAACACAGAAGGCAGGAAAGAACCAAAAAAGTCTCAAATGCCATTTTTTTGGAAATGGATGAATGTTATTTTCTTTTCTTGATAAATGCAGAATGGCATGTTCGCATGAGTGGGGTGGCCATGCTTGCACGGGCTAAAAGAGCGCTCAAAAGATGAGGAAGCTCGTGTTCTTCAGAAGGAATAGTGTAGAACAATACTAAATTATATGGTCCATGATATCAAGCTCTTTTTCAGGGCATTCAGGCGAACGATTTTTGCTCATACTTTTTCCAAAAAAGTATGAAAATGAATTTTTTTTGAAAGACTCAAAGGCATCGCCTCAATTTCGTTCACTTTCGTGTTCAAATAAAAAAAGCATTGAAAGAGAGAATTGAAAGAGGAATATGATTCTGAACAGAGAGTATGCCTGATGTGAATCAAAGAGTCTCTAGTGTTCCATCATAAAATCCTACATTTGCGCATCATATTCACAGGAAGGACGTATGAATTTACATGAATACCAGGGCAAGGAATTATTAGCCGGTTTTGGAGTAAAAATCCAGAAAGGACTTGTCGCCAACAATTTGGAAGAGGCCATCTCAGCATATGAAACCGTAGTATCCGACAGTGGCAATCCCGTAGCTGTCGTAAAGGCTCAAATCCATGCCGGAGGACGTGGCAAGGGAGGAGGCGTCAAATTGGTAAAAAACCAGGATGAATTGAAAGAGCATGCGGCGAATATCCTGGGCATGATGTTGAAGACACCACAGACTCCGGGCGGACTCAACGGTCCCGGTAAGCTGGTGCGAAAGATCCTGATAGCCGAAGATTCCTATGCTCCTGATTTTGATGCGTGTAAGGAATACTACATGTCTATCATGCTCGACCGGGAGCGGAAGCAGAATGTCATCATATACTCCACGGAAGGGGGTATGAATATCGAAGAAGTGGCAGAGGAAACACCTCACCTGGTGCACAAAGAACACGTACACCCCACCCTGGGATTGCAAGCTTACCAGGCCCGGAAGATCGCTTTCAACCTGGGTTTGAGCGGTGCTGCCTTCAAGGACATGACTCAATTTGTGAAGAAGTTGTACAAGGCCTTTATCGGGACCGATGCATCCCTCTTCGAGATCAACCCAGTCATCAAGAATGCCAACGATGAGATCATAGCGGTTGACACCAAGGTGACTTTGGATAACAATTCATTGTTTCGACATCCGGAATTGGCAGCTTTGAGAGATACCGATGAAGAAGACCCGACAGAGGTCGAAGCCAAAGCCGTCGGATTGAATTTTATCAACCTGGAAGGCAATGTGGGTTGCATGGTCAACGGTGCCGGTCTGGCCATGGCAACCATGGATATCATTAAATTGAGTGGTGGGGCTCCTGCCAATTTCCTCGACGTAGGAGGAACGGCGGATGCCGCGAGAGTCGAACATGCATTTCGCATCATATTGCGCGACCCGGAGGTGAAGGCCATTCTGATCAATATCTTTGGTGGCATCGTGCGTTGTGACCGCGTTGCCCAGGGTGTCGTGGATGCTTACAGGAATATTGGAAATATCAAGGTGCCCATTATAGTGCGCCTGCAGGGGACCAATGCGGAAATTGCCAAGGAATTGATCGATAAAAGCGGGCTTGAGGTCCGTTCGGCCATTCTCTTGCAGGAAGCTGCCGATCTCGTGCAGGAAGTCCTTGCCTGATTATTGAAATAAAAATCTTCTTTGTTGGAATCCTATAGTCTTTTCCAGCTCAATGAATACATACGCCGGGTCATTGCCTTAAATTTTCGGGAGCCGCTCTGGATCGAAGCGGAAATAACCCAGGTCAGGGAAAGCAGGGGCAATCACTATCTCGAACTGGTAGAAAAAGAAGAGGACGGTGAAAAAATCATTGCCCAGGTCAGCGCCGCCATCTGGTATCGCAAGTTTCAATTCATCAAACGAAAGTTGGGTGACATCATTTACGATCTGCTGGTAGACGGGACTCAAGTCCGGATCAAATGCATGGTGGACTATCACGAACGTTACGGACTGAAATTGCTGGTCGAAGACATCGACCCAAACTATACTTTCGGCCAACTCGAACTCAAACGACAGGAAATCATCAACCGTTTGGAAGAAGAAGGGCTGATGGAGATCAACAAGTCAGAACTCATCCCATCGGTCATTCAAAAAATAGCGGTGATTTCCTCCTCAGGTGCTGCAGGCTACCAGGATTTCATTAACCAGTTGACCAATAACAGTTACGGATACGCCTTTGATATCGATTTGTATGACAGCGCTGTGCAGGGAGAAAAGGTGGAAGCAGATACATGTCATGCCATTGCATCCATCGTCAAGGATGAGAAGCAATATCACATTGTCGCTATTATTCGGGGTGGAGGCTCCAAACTCGACCTTGCCGGATATGACAACTATGAAATCGCCAAGGCCATTGCACTTTCACAAGTCCCCTTTGTCATTGGTATAGGTCATGACATTGATTCGACGGTCACGGACCTGGTTTCCTGTTTGTCTTTGAAGACACCCACGGCTGTTGCGGATTATATCCTGGAGCGCAATATGAACTTTGAAGCGCGATTGGAGCAGTCTTCTAATCAGTTATACAATTCGGTGGTGGAGCACTTACGTCGGGAAGAAATCAGGATGAGTTCGATGCAGCAGCAGTTGTCTCTCTCGTTCAACTACCGGATCAATGAGGAAATTTCCAACAATGAGCACCTTGAATCGCTCTTGCACAATGCCATTGACAATTTATTCCGTGCTCAACAACACACCCTGGAAAAAATAGCATTAGCGGTAGAGGCTCGCGATCCCCAATCCATTCTCGAACAAGGGTTTGCCTATCTCACGATGGAAGACAAACACGTCCGGTCTGTCAAGGAAATGCAACAGGAAGATGTGGTGGCAATTCACTTAAATGACGGATCTTTACAAAGTAGAATTCTCTGAACATGGCCAAGGCAAAATTTTCATACGACAAGAGTCTCAAGGAGTTGCAATCCATCATAGAAGAAATAAACAGCGGTGAGATCGGCATTGATCAGTTGCAAGTCAGGGTAAAGAAGGCAAAGGAACTACTGAAAGCCTGTCAGGACAAATTACGTGCTACGGAAAAGGAGATCGAGAAACTGGTAGAATAGTCCAACTATTTCATCAATGATTTCCTGCCATACTTGCTACAGATCGGACAGGTCTCCATATCGTGCCCGCGAGCCGGGCAATATTCGCGACCGAAAAATATGATTTGCAAATGCAGCTTGTTCCAGATCTCCTCCGGGAACAATCTCTTCAGGTCCTTTTCTGTTTTTTCGACGTTTTTACCGGTACTCAGACACCACCGATACGCTAACCGGTGGATGTGTGTATCTACCGGAAAGGCGGGAAAGCCAAATGCCTGGCTCATCACCACCGATGCCGTCTTGTGTCCTACTCCCGGTAGTGCTTCCAGTTCAGCAAATGTCTGTGGCACTTCCCCGGCATACTTCTCTACAAGGATCTTGGAAAGGTCTACAATCGCTTTTGACTTTCTCGGTGCCAATCCACACGGGCGAATAATGTCCTCGACTTTTTCTACCGGTAACAGCGACATATCGAATGGGTTGTCAGCCGCTGCAAACAGATGGGGTGTGATTTGATTGACCCTGACATCGGTACATTGAGCAGATAAAAGGACGGCGACAAGCAAGGTATATGGATCCTGGTGTTGCAAGGGGATGGGTGTATCCGGGTACAATGATTCCAGGATGTCGGCAATTTCCATTGCCCGTTCTTTCTTAGTCATAGAGTGAGGTTAGAAAGGTCATGGTATCGACCCGATCGGCATAGTCGTCGATGGCAGGTTGCTGGCACCTACCTATTGGTGTATGCGGGATTGAGGAGATGGGATGTGTACTGGTAACGCACTGGATCTCCTCTTCTCGTGCCATCAGCGATTGTACTACCTGGTCAATATCCTCGTACTCTTCGTAATGAAGACAAGCAATACGAGAAGATAGCGCTTCATCCTCTCTAAGGATCAGAAAATTATTGGTCAGGAAAGGATCCTTGCCCAGCAGATAGATGGCATAGGAGTAGTCGAAATTATTCTTATACTTATTGTGATCGAGGACGTGTGCATAGTCTATGATAGATTCGAAGATACGGTCGGTAGAAAATCCAATAGGAATGTAGATTTTGGAAATATTCCGGCATCCCAGGCCGAAGTAGGTGAAGATGTCTGAACCCAGTCCTTTCAAATCTCCTTCGGTATCTTCTTCAGTCAGAATGGCTGCCGAACTTCGGTTTTTGCGAATGATGTGCGGATATTTGGAAAAGTAATAGTTGAAGTGTGTCGCTGCGGTCGGCCCACCGGTGGCTATGACAGCATCGATATCCTTCAGCCGTTCAACTGGGCTAAAGTAGTCCTTTGTTCGCGGATCAATTTCATTCAACTTGTCTATAAACCAACTCAGCAATTGTTTGTCTTTATGTGAATATTTGATTCTGGCCTGATGACCACTCAGGAAAACACTCAGGATGTCGTGAAATCCTACCATGGGAATATTACCGGCAAGCACCAGTCCTACCCTCTTACCTCCCACATTTTTGATATCGTAATTGTCCGTCCAGTTTTCAAGCACTTCCCGATCCAGGAATTGACTGCTGATGGCATCGAAGCAATGACTGATTCCCTCTCGAGTGAACCATGGGTTTTCTGCAATGGCCCTGGAGATAACGATTTCAAGTTCATCAGAGTCTTCGAGGGACATGATATTGCTGACAGCAATTAGGGATTCTATTTTTTCTTTGAGTGTCATTGTCGAATGAGGTGCAAAGATGTCCTTATTTCATATTTTTTTCTAAAAAAATTTTGGGACGAAATAGAATGGTTCCTAGGAGAATTACTAGTATTTCATTCTTACTTTTTCAAGATAAAAAGTAAGCAAAAATCTGGCGCATTTAATCCCGCCCTCCATGGCAGGCATTCCACGACCCACCAAATGCGCCGAGCCGCACTTCTTCTTAATTGACGATTTAGAACCTAGCCTTCTCTGCTTAAAATCCACAGTCTCAGTCATCAGGTCGAAGGGACAAAAAGGAGGTTTAGCGCACTTGCCGTCGCTTGATTCTCAAATTCATTTCGTTCCATTCCCAGAATAATCACAACTTTGCCTCTAATGAAACTGTTTGGATTGCTGAGCCTGGTGACATTGACGTTATTGTCTATGTCTTGTTCGAAAAAAGTGATGGTGGACGAAAAAGAAATGCAGTACACTGCTATCTCTGCTATAGCGGGCGAAATCCTGGATGGGAAGAGTGAATGCCTTCCCAATGGCGATGAATCGTTATTCTTGTGCAGCAAGACGGAAGAGGTAATGATTTCGTTTATAGTTTTGGATCCGGAAGGAATGGTCATATATCAAAAGCAAAAGATCCGGGGTCGTGTCACCTGGCATGCAAATGATGCACTGGCAGTATGGGAACACCCCGCAGTGCTCCGGGACCGTTTTTCAGAGGCCGACAGCACGATGCGTATTATTCAATTACAAACAGGTAAAAGATAGTTGTGAAGCCATATTTAGGATATGTTATTGGAATAATTGTATTGATAAGCTGTTGGTATTATTTGGATAACACGGCCCTGTCGGGTGATGCTCACCCACACACGCACCCACACCCAACTAATCAAACCAATAAAACCGATCAAACTTATCAAACCAATAAACAAGATACTTTTTACCCTGTCAGCAATTATATTGAATACAAGAAAAACAGGAGAAAGCGAGGACACGCCAAAACCGAAGCACCTGAAATGATGGCCCTTCTCGAAAGAGAGCGGCGCACTCCCAATGACCTGGCTGCACCTGCCTACCCTGCGAATTACAAAATCAAAGCCCTTCGACAGGCAAAGAGCGCACAAGCGCGATCTCGTCAAAAGAACAGTTTTGAATTCATTGAACGTGGACCGGCCAATGTAGCAGGACGCACGAGGGCCTTACTCGTATTACCGGGTGATCCCGACCAACTCACGTGGTTGGCAGCTAGTGTCAGTGGTGGCATCTGGAAGACGGAAGATGGTGGTCAAACGTGGATAGATAAGACGCCGGATTTACCCAATCTTGGAACGAGTACGCTGGCTATGTCGGCTGCGGATCCGAATATCATCTATGCTGGTACTGGCGAACATTTCACCAATGACATCGATGGAAGTGGCATGTTTAAGTCAGAAGACCAGGGAGAGACCTGGACACAAATCGTTGCCGAAGGAGACTATCCTGCATTTGCCAATGTGAGTCGCATCATCGTGGATCCCGCTGATGCGGATGTAGTCATTGCGTCTACACGAAATGGTGTATTCGAGGACAGCTTATATGCGGCCATTTACAAATCTATTGATGGTGGTGAGACCTGGGAAGCGAAAATTCTGAGTACTGATCAACGTTATGATGACCTGGCCTATAACCCGCAAAACTTTAATACGATGTATGCGGCCGTGCAAAGAACGGGTGTATTAAAATCTACAGATGGAGGAGAGACCTGGATCAGTAAATCCAAAGGACTACAGGTAACAGGACGAATCGAAATCGCGACTTCGCCCCTGGATACGAATTATGTATGGGGCATGGCACAAGGTGAACAGACAAATACGGGTTCGGATCTTTACCTCAGCAAGGATGGCGGGGAAAGTTGGAAACTGGCTTCGGAAGAAAACGGAAATGCGATCGACTATCTCGGAGGACAGGGTTGGTTTGACAATGTCATCGAACCGCACCCCTTTTCCAAGGATGTGGCTTATGTGGGAGGTGTAAATTTGTTCAAGGTCAAAGTGAGTCCGAGTGAAATTACAGATGTGTTATATGATATCCGGGATGGCGGTGCCTTTGACTTTCTCGATTTTATTAATGGTATTTCAATCGGCGGCGGCATACTTGAGGGCAATGTGCCGGCCGAGGACGTAGTGTCTGTCGAACTGCGATTTGGGGAAGGCACACAGATGGCCCATCGATTCAGCGTAAATGGTCGGGGATCCGGAGTACCGGCACGGGACTATGAATACCTGGATTTGGTGGAAATACCTTTCCAGGCCTGGGACGTTACCAACGACCGGCAATTGATGGTTTCCTTCCGCGACCAACACGAAGACAGCACCTGGACCCTGAAAGAACGGATGCTATCCAACAATACCCAACAGGATTCAAGAGAATACATCTTCGTACACAATGTTACCTATGCAGACACGGTCAATGCAGATATTGCTGTGGATGGTGGACATGAATTCCAGCAACTGTATTTCATGTGGCCGGTATTACGAGCCGGACAACAGTTTGACCCGAACATCGATTTTCCGCGATCCTTCCGGATCATCGCAGAGACGACGACGATATTTGGCGGCACGACAACGGTCATCAGTGATGCCTATGATGATTTTGACGGACAGAATGGTTTTGGCGGTGAGTTATTTGCCAATAACCAGGGCAATCATCCCGACCAACACAGTTTGCGTTCGATCATCATCGACTCTTCCCTGAAGCTCTTTCGTTTACTCATTACCAATGATGGTGGCGTATATGTTACCAATACCGCCCGGGATCCCGGTGTGGCGGATGGCTCCATTAAATATGCTGGTTTCCGGTATAATACAACCCAATTCTACGGAGCGGACAAGATGCCCGGAGCAGATCGCTATATCGGTGGGATGCAGGACAACTCTACCTGGGTCAGTCCTGGCAATGAATCGGCCAATGCACAAAGCTTGTACGACTTCGCATTTGGTGGCGATGGCTTTGAAGCGATCTGGAATAACAGAGATCCCGACCAGATATTAGGCAGTGTACAATTCAATTCCTTCAGACGAAGTACGGACGGAGGTGAGACATGGTCCTTCGCGACTGGAGGAATTAATGACAATGGACCCTTTATCAGTCGATTGGCCAATAGCCGTGCCTTACCGGAGCGCATATTTGCGGTCGGGTCGACAGGAGTCCATGTTTCAACAGACTTTGGGGCGAGTTGGACCACTACGCCGGTCATCAATCCTTTTTGGAGTTTCAATAATGGTATCGACATAGAAGTGTCTCCCGCCAATCCGAAGGTAGTGGCAACCGGTGGAGCGCTGGATGATAATAACCGGATCTTTGTTTCGACCGATGCCGGTCAATCCTTTTCACCGACGAATTACTACGACGCAGTGGAAATGGGGACGATGTCGGGGCTGGCAATGGATCCGGTCAGGGATAGTACAATCTATGCCCTGTTTTCCTTTTCCGGCAGACCAAAGGTTTTGAAGAGCGATGACCTGGGAAAGAACTGGGAAGATATCTCGGGATTTGAAGAAGGAAACGGGACCAGTAACAATGGTTTTCCTGATGTGGCGGTGTACAGCTTATTGGTTTTTCCGAATGAGCCCTCGAGGATCTGGGTAGGAACAGAGATAGGTTTGGTACAATCCGAAGACGGCGGGGAAAGTTGGGCTCTTCTCGAATCCAATCTGCCCTCAGTGGTCATATTTGATATGAAGATCCAGGACGACCAGGTGGTGCTTGCGACGTATGGCAGGGGTATCTGGACGGCAACGATAGAAGGCATTCGGCAGAACTATATTTTCCCACCAGCCATTACCGATCTATCCGTGTCTCCGACCGGCACTACCGAACTCACCTTTGATATCGCCAGTGAATTTGATTCTATCCGGATATTTGTAGAAGGTCAAAAGATAGCTACGATTGGAGGAAGGATCACAGCAGGTGAATTGATATATGGATTACAAAACCTGGGTCTGGAAGATGGGACCTATGAATTCTTTGCGACCGGTTTCAAGGACAATGCGGCCTATGAATCATTTGGATTCAAGGCTTCCTTATTTAAACCGCTGCCTGCGACGGATCAATATTTCAATGACTTCAGCACGGACAGTTTGTCGAATGACTTCATAGGCGAGGGTTTCAGTATTCGCGAAGAATTTGGTTTTGATGATCCTGCCATCCATACCGACCATAATTACTTGGACCGGATGACGGTGACCTATTTATTGAAGCGACCTATTATCGTCCGGGAAGATCAATTTTTCCGGTATAAGGACGTCGCCATCATTGAACTGGGTGAGCCGGGAGTGCCTTATGGATCACAGGACTTTTTTGATTATGTCGTTGTGGAAGGCAGCAAAGACGGGAAGACATGGATGGACCTGGCGGATGGATATGACTCTTCCTCCAATTCGTTATGGGAATTTAGCTATACGAATAATCAAAACGGAGATGCCTCCATGTTTGTCGACCACGAGATCGACTTAAATGATGTCTTCGAGATCAATGACTCCATCTTCATCCGGTTTAAGTTGTTTGCCGATTCCTTTGTGAACGGTTGGGGTTGGGCCATTGACGATGTAGCTGTGGAACTGGAATCGACGACACCGACATTGGATCCGGTCTTTGAAGGCATACAGGTATTTCCGAATCCAACCAGCGACTTCTTCCAGGTGTATCTGCCTGAGGCATCCAGTGACTATGCAATCATCATCAATGACCTGACCGGTCAAAGCATCTACAAACGCACTTCAAGCAATGTAAATCGTAATCTTCAAATTGACACCGGATCATTCCAACCTGGTATTTATCTGTTGCAGGTATTGAGTGAGGGGAAGGCGGTATGGAGTGAACACGTGGTGGTGGTGCGGTGATTTCGAATGAATCTTTGTTTCAGATAGTTTCTCATCATTGCTTCTTAAGAAATGTTGATATCTCTATATATATTTCTATAAGAAACCTCAATTCTCTATCTTTCCTACCTCTCCGAACAGATAAGATATAATAAGAATGTCGAGAGCCCTTGAGGTTCAATTATTCCCTCGACATGAGGTGGATAATAAAGGAATGTTAATAGGCAAAATGTTCGAATAATCACGAGCATCAGAAATTATTGTAAAGTACTACATTCCATACAGGCATTTAACGCTAAATAAATGGACAAAAGGTGTGGATATAAATGAGTTGTGCGCATGAGAATAATATTATCCAATAAGACCCAATGGAACTAACCAGAAAATTATTAAAGGAATTACAAAACCGACTTAAAGTTGGAAATCGCAGGGGTGTCCATCTTAATGCTATTCCTGGACGTTCGAGATACAAATTCGACATTCACAGACTTTCTCATATTAATGAAGTTTTACCACAAGACTTTGTCAATGCCCTGCTTTCGGAGCAACCTCTGAAATATAGAATCAGTTGGAAGGACAATGTACCTGATCTGAATTCTCTATTCGAAGCAGACCAAGTCCAACTGGTTAAAATCACTAAATCTTTTGAAAATCTAATCAACCAAACAGAAGTAATTGAATCTGAAAAGGGTATTAACACATTTGGCTTCGGGTTCCCATTGCTCGTCCGTAGAGATCAAGCTGATAACAAACTGACTGTTGCACCAATTCTGATTTGGTCTTTGAGGATTAAACGGACAAAAGAATTCAACACTTGGATTGTTCAACGAAATGAAGATGACCCAATCTACATTAATGAAGTACTGATTAATCACCTACAGAGTGATTCAAAGGTATCCGTCAACCAAGTTTCTTCTGAAATGTTGGACGATGGCCTGATTGACAAGAAAGAACTTCTTGACATTTGTGTCGATTTGATCAAATCAATAAACTCAAGTACGCCAAAAAATATTCGAGATACGTTCGCCCAAAAACTTGACAATATAAAGTCTATACCTGACAAGAAACATATTGAGAAACTACCTCTGACACCTAACAACTCGTTCATTGAATTTGGTGGTTTGTTTTCAATTTTTGAAGTCCAGAAACAAAGTATCATCAACGATTATGGTGATTTAATGGAACTTGAAGGAATGACACTTGACCTTGGAGATATGGAGGAGCATTCATTCCAACCTCTTTCTGCTGTCGAAACCGATCCATCCCAGCAGAGCATACTTCATTCTTTACAATCCACAAGAAATATTTTAATTCAAGGGCCCCCAGGGACTGGAAAGAGCCAATCTTTGACAGCAGTACTAATAAATGCGCTGGAAAATCAAAAGAAAACGATTGTTGTTTGTGAAAAAAGAACTGCTCTTGAGGTTCTACATAATGCCTTAAACGAAAGAGGTCTAGGAGATCATTGTGTTCTCGTTAAGGATATCGTTAAAGACCGAAGAACAGTCGTGAACTCTGTGCGTAACAGAATGGATAATTCTTCTTACCGAAGATATCGCTTCCTCTATTCAAAGGAGTCTTTGGACAACCTAATTGACAGGTCAAAATTACTTATTGATTCAATCAATCGGAGGCATCAGAAACTGAGTGAGAAATTATTTGAAAACCACAGTTGGCCGAATACAGTAGGGAAGCTTCTTGCTGAGTTAAAGTCAAATGATGAGGACTTTGAACTAGACTTTGATAAGAACCATTTTAAATATGATTCGAAAGAATTAAATGAACTTCTTCAAATTGCACAGAGAGGGCAAAGACTCTACGATGAATACAAGTCTTACATAAACCTTTCCTTTCTCAATTCTTCAAAATTAGTTGGTGACAACCCTTTTGCTCTTGAACAGAGAATTGATCAAGACTTTAAAAAGTACTTGGAAGAATTTCACGGAACTGAATCCGTCATTAAAGCAATAAAGCATAGAAATAAAGACAATCCCGACCTTTTTGATTTAGAAAAAACCAGTCGATTCAGTTATAAACTTGCTGCGTTGTTCTCAAAAAGCAAAAAGCTAACATTGGCTGATCAAAAGCAATTATTTGAATCATGTATGGTACTTGCCAAAAGAATTGAAGATGATGGCTGGTATCGCTCAGAAATTCGTAAGGAATCAAGTAAGGCGATTATCGAAGACGTTGAAGCTTTATTAACGGTCAAAAAGGAATATTTTGAACACGAGAGTGACTTATTTTCTATTGAGTTCAGGTGGTTTCAGTTCTATAACTCCTTGTCAGATACTCATCAATCGCTTATTAATAGCTTGAATGAGAAAAATAATTGGAGAAATGTATTACAGATCTACTATCTGAATTCACTCTTGGTTAACTCTGCTTCTACTGATTTACCCACCAATGATAACGAACATAAGGAATTGGGAGAAGCGCTCAGTAAATTTGGAAAAGAACAATTGAAATTTATTAAAGAATATTGGTATTCTAAGCAAACTGATGGCACAAGAGATTTTGACATTAAGAACGCAAATCTTTCAGTTAAAAACCTATACAATAAACGGAGAAGTCATAAACACAAACGGCTTTCACTTAGACAAATAGTCAACTACGATCCGGATTTGTTTACCACATTCTTCCCAATCATTTTGACTACACCTGATGTTTGCAGTAATCTTTTCAAAGGAATGAATAAGTATTTTGACATAGTTCTTTTCGATGAAGCGAGTCAGTTAAGATTGGAAGATAATTTACCCGCACTTTTAAAAGGTAAACAGATAGTCATAGCAGGCGATGAGCATCAAATGCCTCCTTCCAATTATTTCAGTAAAATATTTGACGGTACGATTGATGATGAGGATGATTTTGAAGAAGAATACGAGAAGGACGGAAACTATATTGATAGAGATGACTTACTTCTCTCTTGTGAATCCCTGCTCGATTTTGCTGGTGAACTGAGCTTTGAGAAAAGGTATCTGGATTTTCACTATCGTTCAAAACACCCTTATCTTATTGACTTCTCGAATCATGCATTCTACAATAAGCGACTTAAGCCTCTTCCGAATAATTTTGACTATACACCCATAAAGTATATTCAAGTCAATGGAACATATTCTGATCACTCTAATGAGCTAGAAGCAGAATATGTGCTGTCGATTATTGAACACAACATTCATAGGCTCCCAAATGGCGAATATCCTTCGGTAGGAATTGCTACTTTCAACATTGCTCAAAGAAATCTGATCAAAAGCAAGATCTTTGAACGGCAGAAGTTCAAACGTTTTGCCGACTTTAATCAAAAAATCATTGAACTTGAAGAAGCTGGGTTATTCGTAAAAAACCTTGAAAATATTCAAGGGGATGAAAGAGATGTGATTGTTCTTTCAACTACATACGGCATCAATGAAGATGGAAAGTTTGCACAGCGTTTCGGACCAATCAATCACAAGAAAGGATACAAACTCTTAAATGTCATTATCACACGAGCAAAGTACAAAATTTATGTCTGCTCATCTATCCCAGAACAGGTCTTTCTTAACTTCAAAGAACTTTTAACAATAGAAGGTGCAAACAACCGTAGGGCCGTTTTCTATGCTTACCTAAGCTATACAAAAGCTGTTAGTGAACATGACTTCAAACTAAGGCAATCTGTTCTGAGCACTCTAACTGAAAACTCAACTGAGAGCACAAGAATTGACTACCTTAATAAAGATCTGGAATCACCTTTTGAGGAAGAAGTTTACCAAATTTTATCAGAAAATTTTGACAAAAACAAGCTTATTCCTCAGTTTCAATTTGCTGGATTCAGAATTGATATTGTGTATGACCCAAAGATTAAGGGATTACCTAAAATTGCAATCGAATGTGACGGTGCCTCATATCATTCAAGTAGAGAGGCCTATTTATATGACCATCATAGGCAGAAAATACTTGAAAGACATGGTTTTATATTTCATAGAATTTGGAGCACAAACTGGTGGCGTAATCCGAAAAGGGAAACAAGCGGACTTGTTGAGTTCATTAAAAATATAGAATCAAAGAGTCTAAAAGCATTTGACAATAAGGGGGAATATGGCTTGGCCTTCACTGATGACTTTGCTGAAATAAAAATCTCCACTCCACAGACTGATCCTTCGCCAAAACATGAATTGAAAGAAAAGATAAAGAGCATTGACCATTCTGAAAAGTTGCGGACAGAATTGTATGACAAAGTTGTTGGACCAAAGAGCAAGGTTAAGGTCAGATACATAAATAATGGAAAAGACTTGACTGTGCAATTGGCAGAAACTACCACAAAGAAAGTAGAAATGTCAAATGGGATTCAGATGATTAATAACCAGTCGCCACTGGCAATTTCAATTATTGGAAAGCCTGTTGGTAAAACGGTTAAGGTGGGCAACTTGGACAACTATGTTGAAATATTGGAAATTGATGAATAAAACACGACCGCACGTCAACGTATATGAAACAATGCTTCTTATCGGACGCACTCCTCATATACACGACTGTTAGCCCCCACCAAAAAAGAATCAAGAAAATGAAAATGATATTCTTTATCTCATGCTTATTAATCATCACATCATACAACGTTGAACAAAAAGCTGAAAAAATGGAAGTAAAAAAGATTATAGGAATATCAGTTGTGACTACCAATGAAAATGGACAATCCAATAAAGATATAGGAGCACTTTGGGGCAAATTTTTTGAAATGTCCAGTCAAATACCCAACAAGATATCCGATGATATTTATTCAATCTACACCGATTATGAAACTGATTACACCGGAAAGTATACGGCCATCATCGGTTTCGAGGTAAGCACTTTAAATGAAATACCCAATGGATTCATAGGTCGGGAAATAGGAGGAGGAAAGTACAAAAAGTTCCTTGCCAAAGGAGAGATGCCTAGGGCAGTTGTGGAAACCTGGAAAAAGATATGGGAAAAAGATGCTGAATTGAATAGGCGATATACGAATGATTTTGAAGTTCATGGAGTAAATTCGCAAAATGGAAGTGACTCTGAAGTTGAAATTTTTATTGCAGTTAAATGAATTTCAAAGGACACAGTCAATTGAACCAATGGAAAACACAATGATCGATATTAATGAAAGAAAAGTTCAAGCATTCATTGAAGTCAAGATTTGAGGAGGAATTCTTTCATCGATTTGATGAAGAATTATCTCATAAATTTGAACAAGAGTTGTTTAAAAGATTCGGAAAAGAGTTGTCCCACATGTTTGAGAAGAAATTTTTTCATATGTTCGAAGAGGGTTTGTCACCAAGAATTACGGAAGAATTGCTTCATGAAAAAGAATTTAAAGGACCTATAAGATATTACGACAAATATCAAAACCTATTGTACAATTTATTTATATCCTCATTTCTTTTTCACAGGCGGAGAAAGAGAAGGTTTAGCATAGCCGATTTATATATGCGACTTTACTATTTCTATTTCATAATTAGCAGGAATGTTAGGATAGAAGAGGTTAAGAAATTTAGTTTAAAATTCTAATAATCCATTAAAAAGGTCAAATGAAAACACAATCGGCTAACAGTAGGAAATAACAGCATATAACTCCTTATTTAAGTGATGCTGTATACCATTTTTTAGAATATGCAGACCTCAACATGACTATAATTAAAGGTCAACTAGAATCTCTAAAAAGAATTAAATCAGAATTAGATCAAAGAGGTATTAAACGATTTAGTTCGGTAGGTGAAATCAGTTCATTCATTAAGAACTATGATAGAGAAAAACAAGAAATAATTCGTCAAATAAAGCAAAGATTAGACTTGGATATTGACGCCTTAAAAATTGAAAGAAAGGTGTTGAATCAAGATTATAACAATCTAATAATAGAAGAAACTAAAAAACTTAACGATAGAATAAATAGGCTGCACGACCGCAACAAGATATTAGCATCAAGAAGTAGAAATTTATTTTTGAAAGTATTCTATTTTTTTAGCCATAGAAAACTTAAGATCAAAATAAAAGAATTAGCAGAAAATTTTGACATTATCATAGACAGAAAGACTGCTGTAGCCGCTCAGAAACTAACAAGAACGGATAATACCCTCGCAAGATACACTACAGACAAAGAACAAATAATTATTGACCAAAGTCTCCCAAAAACAAAAGAGTTAGCCTATATAAAAGAAGTCGTAGACAATATGTATCCGTTGATTGCCGGCGCAATAGGAGAGAAAAAGGTAGTCAACGAACTAAAAAAATTATCGGACAAAAATGTTCTGTTTAATGATTTTTCAATTGAATTCGATGTTCCTATCTACAATAGAAGAGAAAATGATAAAATATTCAGTATTCAGATTGATCATTTATTAATCACGAATTCAGGCATTTTCATCATTGAAACGAAGAATTGGAGTAAAGAGTCCGTTGAAAATTTTAGTTTGAGATCTCCTGTTAAACAAATCATGAGAACAAGTCATGCAATGTTTAAAATTCTCAATAGCGATTCCTCAGGCCAGAAATTATATCTTGACAGACATCATTGGGGAGATAAAAAAGTTCCAATAAGAAACTTGATAGCAATGATTCATCACAAACCAAAAGAGAAATTCAAGTTTGTTTCAATAAAGACAGTAAATGAGATAAATGATTACATATCTTTTTTTGAACCAATCTTTAGTGATGATGAAGTACATAGAATTTCCAAATATTTGGAAAAGATGATGGACCACAATACATATTTAGGTGACTCTCGATGATCATACCCCAAAAAACAGGACAGTGGGTTTAGTTTGATTTTATCATCTAAATTTACTGACATGACACGTAGAAAATTTACCTCCAAGTTCAAGACT
>JANQHF010000050.1 GCA_028282725.1 Saprospiraceae bacterium | reverse complement strand
ATTTGAAATGGAAAAGGACGACCCGACAGATGAATTTTTTGGTCCTTTTAGCGTACACTTTCAATATGCATGGTGGGATCACAATTTCAAAGTATCCGATCAACTCAGACAAAGAGTGGCCTATGCATTAAGTCAGATCGTAGTGATCTCATTGCAATCTCAACTGGGTGATTTTGGCGAAGGTCTCGCCAGCTTCTATGACATCCTGATCCGGAATGCCTTTGGAAATTATGAGGATATCCTTCAGGAAATATCCATTGATCCCAACATGGCTTTTTATCTGAGCCATCTCAACAATCCCAAAACCAATGAAGTCCTCGGTATCAGACCAGATGAAAATTTTGCAAGGGAGATCATGCAGTTGTTTAGTATTGGATTATATGAACTCAATAATGACGGAAGCAGGAAAACCGGTGACTCAGGACAGTGGATCCCTGCCTATGACAACAACGATATTCGCGAACTGGCAAAAGTATTTACCGGATTAAAAGGAGGTGCCTGGAGTCGCCAGGCGCTCATGTATGTAAATCCGTCGGACCCGATTGATTTTGGGGTGGATATCTATGGGATCAGTCGCGAAGTGCCGTTGCAAATGGATGAGTCCCAGCATGAACCAGGACCCAAGACGATCCTGGGGAATTATACCATACCGGGTGGTCAGTCGGGAATGGAAGATATCAGGCAAGCTGTTCGCCACATATTCATGCACCCGAATGTCGGTCCGTTTATCGCGAGGAGGTTGATTCAACAACTCATTAAATCAAACCCTAGCCCGGCATATATCGACCGGGTGGCAAGTGCATTTAATAATAATGGTTCAGGTGAACGTGGAGATCTGAAAGCGGTGATCAAAGCGGTCTTATTGGATAAAGAAGCACGGGATTGTTCGTTTGCCAATGATCCGGGCCACGGTAAATTGCGTGAACCCGTGCTGCGTTATACACAGGTTATGCATGGCATACCGAGCTTCAGTGCTGATGGGTTCTATTGGAACAATGGATTTGATTTCCTGGAGACTGTAAAGCAAACTCCGTTGGCTGCTCCCTCTGTATTCAATTTTTATCTTCCGGACCATCAACCGGTCGGTGATTTCACGAGTGAGGATCTATTTAGCCCGGAAATGCAGATTCACAACTCCAGCACCGGCATCGGATACTTCAACCAGGCGCATAAGTGGACAGAGTGGCGCACGTTATTCTGGGACTGGCATGAGAGTACCCCTAATGTAGAAGTGGACCTGTCGACGTTATTTCCTTTGGCAGGAGATCCTGAAAGCTTGCTCAATCACCTGGATGTCATTTTCACCCATGGAAGACTCTCGGAAGAAACGCGGCAAACGATCCGGGCAGCCCTGGATAAAGTCAATCAGTCATGGGATGGTTGGCAATTCTGGAGAGCTCAGTTGGCGCTTTATCTCATATTGATCTCACCGGATTATGTGGTCCTTAAATAATTAGTCATGGGTAAACTATCGAGAAGAAAATTTCTGGGACATGCGGGTTGTGCAGCGATGACCAGTACCACGATGCTCTCCACCCTGCTCAATTTAAAGGCGTTGAATGCGGCGGCTCTTTCGAACTCTACGGTCGCAGATGGAGAAGACTACAAAGCCATCGTGTGTATTTCTCTTGGAGGTGGAAATGATGGCTATAATATGCTCGTTCCGACGTCTTCTCCGGAATATAATCATTATGCGCAAGTACGATCAAATCTTGCAGTCGGGAAAGAAAATCTTTTGAACCTGAGTGTTCGGAATACGCCAGGAAGGACTTTTGCGCTTCATCCTTCCATGACCAATATTCAAAAGCTTTTCAATGACGGAAAAGCATCGTTTGTTTCCAATGTGGGAACTCTTGTAGAACCCGTGACGGTCAATGAATTTTGGAGACAGGCGAAGCGCGTCCCATTGGGACTGATGTCACATAGTGATCAGCAACAACAGTGGATGACGGCCATTCCTCATGAACGGGCAAGTATAGGTTGGGGGGGCAGGATTGCTGATATGATCAATCAGATGAATGACAACCCGGAGTTGTCCATGAATATATCCCTGGGTGGCACTAACATTTTTCAAACCGGTCTGGAAAGTGTAGAGTATACGATTAATCCCTATGATGGAATCACCGAGATCTTTGGCTATAATAACGACTGGGAATTCAACCGGATCAAAAAAGAAGCGATCGATGAATTATTGAATCGAACATATGCGGACATCTATGAAAATACCTATGCCAATATCAGTCGCAGAGCACGTGACGGATGGCTGACGTACAAGGATGCACTTGACCCAATCCAGCTTTCTACAGATTTTATATCTACAAGCCCAAATCCGGAATACCATGGGTTTACGATGAGCATGGAATGGGTGGCTAAGATGATTGCTGCCCGACAGTCCCTGGGATACAAGAGACAGACTTTCTTTGTAAGTTTTGACGGATGGGATCATCACGACGAGGTAATCATTGCTCAATCGGAAATGTTGGCAGAATTGGATTATGCGATCAATCAATTTCAATTGGCCATGCAAGAGCTTGGTACAGAGAATTGCGTAGTGAGTTTCATGATATCCGATTTTGCGCGAACGCTGCGCTCCAACGGCAACGGTACGGATCACGCCTGGGGAAGCCATATGTTGACGGTGGGCGGCCCGGTCAAAGGTTCCAGGATTTATGGAGCGTATCCGGAGACCCTTCTACCCCATCAGAATGAAATGGACCTGGGAGGAGGCATCATTGTCCCCACTACATCGGCGGATTTGTATTTCGCAGAGATTGCTCATTGGTTCGGGGTGTCGAAATCTGATCTTGAAACCATCTTCCCAAACCTGATCAATTTTTATGATTACAGGATCGACCCCGGTAATCCCCTTAATCTTTTAACAATTTCATAAGGGTACAATAGACTTTTTTACGTCTTCTTTGTATACACGTTTAGTTAGATAGTTTTTTCATACAGTTTTGGTTAAGAGAGGTCGAAGGACCTCTTTTTTATTGTTCGTCAGTCGACAATGCTACATATTGGGCTTACCTTTATTTGCATGAAAAGATTTATAACCTTCTCCACCGGATTCATCGTAATCCTCTTATTCGCTATCTCTTGTGGAGATCAAAGTCAATCAGTTACTACAACGGGTGCCGGTATGGTCGATGGAGACTCAAGCGCCGTCTACACGGTTTCTGTGGACGAACTGAAAATAATGCTGGATTCTTCTCAGACCGACATAATCATAGATGTGCGTACCCCGGAAGAGACTGCCGAAGGCATGATCAAAGGTGCTATGCAAATTGACGTACGTTCAAATTTCTTTGAAAACCATATTTCCGCTTTGGATAAAGAGCGGAGCTATGTGGTTTATTGCAGGAGCGGAAAGCGAAGTTCGAAAGCCGTCGAAATTATGCAAAAGCAAGGCTTTACCCATTTGATCAATGTAGAGGGAGGCTATCTGGCCTGGCTTGAATTAGAAAAATAATGCCGAATTATGTAAAAATCTTTTTGGATGGCTACAGTGGCTATGCTTCCTACGTCTGGAATGAAATCACAAATCCATCCTGGCACAACTACTTCTATTGGCTGATTGCCGTTTCCTTATTCTTTTTCTTTCTTGAATGGTTCAAACCATGGCGGGCAAACCAGGCCAAGTTCAGAAAAGATTTTTGGCTGGATGCCTTCTACATGTTTTTTAATTTCTTTTTATTCTCACTGGTCATCTACAATGCTGCATCCGACGTTGTGGTCAATTTCTTTAATCATCATGTCCTTCAATTTACGGGAGTAGACCTGCAGTCGATCAACCCCATACGAACATGGCCAATGTGGGCCGTTTTACTCCTGGGATTTGTGGTGAGAGATTTTGTACAATGGTGGACGCATCGATTGCTTCATCAAGTCAATTTTCTCTGGGAATTTCACAAGGTGCATCACTCCGTAGAACAAATGGGATTTGCAGCCCATCTGAGATATCATTGGATGGAAACAGTTGTCTATCGCTCCATTGAGTACATACCTCTTGCTCTGCTCGGTATTGGATTATATGATTTCTTTATCATTCACATTTTTACACTTGCCATCGGTCACTACAACCATTCCAACCTGACTGTTTCCGGGCGGGTGACGGGATCATTACTTGGAGGTGCCTTGGGTCTGCTGATTGCGATCAGGGCATTTGACATCCATCTCGTCGAGCCGAATGCTTCCGTACTGTTAATTGCAGGAGTAATGATCGCAATGATTTTACTGGGATTTTTTGTGCTGGGGCCGGTCATGAAAATTGTCTTCAATCATCCTGAGATGCACATCTGGCATCATGCGTATAATCTTCCGGAGGACCGGCAGAAAGGGGTAAACTTTGGATTGAGCCTGGCCTTGTGGGACTATATTTTCAGGACGGTTTACATACCGTACAATGGCAAGGATATCAAATTGGGGTTTCCGGGAGTCAATCACTTTCCTTCATCCTTTAAAACCCAAATCCTGCACGGATTTCGGATGAAATCAAAGTAGAGCTGTTTTATCTTATCAAAATATTTGAAAAGCGCTGAATACTTACATACTATTTTTACTAATATGATAAAATTGAGCCACCTTTGCAGACTGTGATTTCAGGAATGTTGATATGAATCAAGAAGTGGGATATAGCTATTTGGATCAGCTGAATGATACTCAGCGGGAGGCCGTGACCTGTACGCAGGGCCCGGTGATGGTCATTGCCGGTCCTGGCTCCGGCAAGACGCGGGTTTTGACCTACCGCATCGCACACCTGATCAATATTGGAATACCTCCCTGGCAAATCCTCGCCCTGACATTCACCAATAAGGCAGCGAGGGAAATGAAAGACAGAATTGAACGCGTGGTCGGTTCAAGTGCTCAAAAAGTTTGGGCCGGTACTTTTCATTCCCTTTTTGCCAGAATCCTGAGGTATGAAGCTCATCATATCGGGTACCCCAATGACTTTACGATTTACGACACAGACGACACCAAAAGTGTCGTCAAGGAGATCATCAAACAGATGAGTTTGGATAGCAAAGTCTATAATCCAAATATGATCAGGTCGCGGATTTCCTCAGCAAAAAGTAATTTGATCACTCCTAAAAAATATGTCGCTGACGAAGAATTGATGCAGCTGGATCGAATGAACAGGATACCCATGATGCATGTCATTTATGACAAGTATGTGAAGAAATGTCTCAGGGCAGGTGCAATGGACTTTGATGACCTGTTACTTCAAATGTACAAGTTGCTATTCCTGAATCCGGAAAATGTAAAGGAAAAGTACCAGAGACAATTTCAATACATTCTCGTAGATGAGTTCCAGGATACCAACTTCCTTCAATACGAAATTTTGAAACAATTTCTCGATCATGCAGAAAGCCCTCAAAACATATGCATTGTAGGAGATGACGCTCAGAGCATTTACTCATTCCGCGGAGCAACCATTGAAAACATCCTGCAATTCCAACATGATTTCCAGGATGTAAAGACCTTTAAATTAGAACAAAACTACAGATCCACCCAACACATTGTCGATGCAGCCAATGGTGTCATTTCTTACAATCAAAAGCAAATAAAAAAAACAATCTGGACGGATACGCTGGGTGAACACAAAATAAAGATCATCAAAACGGTCACGGACACAGAGGAAGGCAAGAGAGTGGCAGACTTGATCATAGAGCAAAAGAACAGGCACAGCCTGGAAAACACCCAAATTGCCATCCTGTATCGCACCAATGCACAATCGAGAGTTTTTGAAGAACACCTGAGAAGGTATAACATCCCTTATCGGATCTACGGTGGTCTTTCTTTTTACCAACGCAAGGAAATAAAGGACTTGCTCGCCTATATGCGTCTAACCGTGAATCCAAAGGATGACGAGGCTTTTAAAAGAGTGATCAACTATCCGAAAAGGGGGTTTGGAAATAAAAGTCTCGACAACCTGATTCAATTTGCAGAGGACAATGAAATCAGCATTTTTGAATCCATTCCGATGATAGAAATGAGCAGCCGAGCCAAAACGATCATCATGAATTTCATGAAATTAATTGCGAATTTCAGGATGAAGGCGGAGTCGGGCAATGCATATGAAGTGGCTATGTACATCGCTAAAAAATCCGGTATCGTTGACCTTCTGAAAAATGACGGCACACTGGAAGGAATGGGTCGCCTGGAAAATATCAACGCCCTCCTCGATGGTATCCAGGAATTCGTTGAAGACGACGTGTTGGAACCCGGAGAAGAGATATTGGACAAGTCATTGGCCAAATATTTGCAAAACATCGCCCTCATCACCGATATGGATGAGGAGAAAAGTACAGATGTGGTTACCCTGATGAGTGTTCACGCAGCAAAAGGACTGGAATTCAAGTCCGTATTCGTTGTGGGTTTGGAAGAAAACTTGTTTCCTTCTTATATGTCACTTTCAGATCCCCGTCAATTAGACGAGGAGAGAAGGCTCTTCTATGTGGCCATTACGCGTGCAGAAGAATTATTAACCTTGACCTATGCCAATAGCCGGTATCAATACGGTCAAATGCGTTTTAATGATCCCAGCAGATTCCTCGAAGAAATTCCTCCGGAAAATGTTGATAGCATCGTACCCATATCTTCTAAACCTTCTTTCGGTGAGCCCAGAATTCTGGGCAATTTCAAACCGGTCAAAAGAAAGAAGTCTTTACCCAGGATCGATGTCGCCGATTTCATTCCCAATGATCCCCGAGATATTGGCAAAGGGATGAAAGTACTGCATTTGAAATTCGGAGAAGGCGTGGTCACCAATATAGATGAGCGACAAATAGCCACAATCTATTTTGACCAGGTAGCTGAAAATCCGGAGAAGAGAATCATGCTTCAATATGCCAAGTTGCAGATCATAGAATAAGCAATCCATCCTTCTGACATGGACAAAAGGAAGGCAAGTGTTTTTGTCAAAGAAAAGGCCAAAGAATTAGGCTTCCTGTCCATCGGCATTGCCAGGGCCGAATTCATGGAGGCAGAATCCAAAAGGCTGGAAAAATGGTTACATGCCGGATACAATGGCTCAATGGAGTACATGTCCAATCATTTTGACAAGCGCGTGGATCCAACCAAACTTGTGCCGGACGCCAAATCGGTCATTTCACTAAGTTATAACTATTTCAATCCGAAAGAACAATTGGACAAGAATGCACCGAAGATATCCATGTATGCTTATGGCAAGGATTATCACAAGGTCATCAGGAAGAAATTAAACGAGCTTCTTTCACAAATACGTACGGAGGTTGGTCATGTTGAGGGGCGTTGTTTTGTGGACAGTGCACCTGTCTTAGAGCGCGATTGGGCTCGACGCAGCGGAGTGGGATGGATTGGAAAGAACACCCTGCTATTGAATAAAAAGCAAGGTTCCTATTTTTTCCTTGCAGAGTTGATCATAGATCTGGAACTGGAATATGATGATCCGGTGTCCGATCATTGCGGTGATTGTACCAAATGCATCGATGCCTGTCCTACCGGGGCTATTGATGAAAACGGATATATTCTCGATGCGTCCAGGTGTATTTCTTATTTAACAATAGAGTTGCGGGATGAGATCCCGGCAGAGTTCAAAGGTCAGATGGACAATTGGATGTTCGGTTGTGATATCTGTCAGCAAGTTTGTCCATGGAACAGGTTTTCCTCTCCTCATACCGAACCCGCATTCGAACCTTCAGAACAGCTTTTATCGATGAACCGCAATGAATGGATGGAAATAACAGAAGAAGTCTTCAATGATCTCTTCCACGGTTCAGCGGTCAAAAGAACCAAATTCAAGGGCCTCAAGAGGAATTTATCCTTTCTGGAATAATCAAGGTATGTCAGTTAAAAAGGATACTTTTATAATATGCCATTGAAGCAATACCAAAAATATATCGTAACCCTTGCTCCCCTGATTTTTATCGCCACTCTCTGTTACTTCTTCTTTAATATAGTCACATATATTGCCCTGGCATGGATCCTTTCAATGGTAGGTGCCCCATTACATAGTCGTCTCCGCAAATTTCTTGGCAATTCCGGGGCAGCAGTTGCTACTCTTGTGTCATTTCTATTCCTTTCTTTGGCTATCATTTGGCTGTTCATCCCACCGATATTGCAGCAGGCAAGACAATTTTCGAATATTGACTACGAAAGCATGGTCAATTCCCTAGAAGAACCCATTGGTGATTGGAATGAATGGCTGATCGATAAAGGTATTTTGGTGGGAGATGAGATGGCTGAAGATGTAGAAACCCCCAGTGATCATAACCACTCTGAAATCGTTGAAGTCATCAGACTGGACACGTTGATTGATAGTGGTGATTCTTCGAAAAGCGACGTCACCATTGTTATTCATGTGGATAATCAACACCTGGATGGAACAAATAACAATGCTGAAGAAATAGACATCAATGACTCATACCTGGAACGGGCACGTAAGAATATCATTGGTTTTATTAACCCTTCCCGGATTTCCATGATCTTCAATTCCATCGTCGGTGCACTCGGGAATATCCTGATCACACTGATGTCCGTCTTCTTCATCGCATTTTTCTTTTTAAAGGAGCAAGGGCTTTTTACATCGATGATAAGAAGCCTGGTCCCCATTCACCAGGAAGATCAATGGACTCATGCCATTGATGAGAGTACGGGTCTTTTGAAAAGATACTTTATTGGTATCCTCATCCAGATCAGTATCATTACTATATACATCACGGCAGTTCTGACGGTACTTGGATTTAAGAATGCCTTGCTCATAGGTTTTTTCGCAGCGCTCATGAATGTCATACCCTACATAGGGCCTGTACTGGGAGCTGTGTTTGGTATTATCATCGTGATTTCTTCGAACATTGACGCAAGCTTCTATCAGGTCATCCTTCCAAAAATGGGTATCCTGGCACTGGTCTTTGCAAGTATGCAACTCCTGGATAACCTCGTTATTCAGCCCAATGTATTTTCAAGAAGTGTCAAGGCACATCCTCTTGAAATATTCATTGTTATTCTGGCAGGTGCCAAACTGGGAGGAGTCTTGGGTATGGTCATCGCCATTCCGGTTTATACCATTCTTCGCGTATTGGCCAAGGTCTTTTTGAGTGAATTCAAGATCGTCCAGAATATTACCAGGGAACTATAGAGCTCAATAACTCTTTTTAATCCTGTCCAGATCTCGCTGTGCATCTCGTTCACGGATGGTGTCTCGTTTGTCATAAGCGCTCTTTCCCCGAGCCAGGACGATTGTGACTTTTGCAAAACCCCTGTCCGAAAAATAAAGTTTGTAGGGTACGATGGTCATACTCTTTTCCTTCACCTTTCTTTCCAGTTTTTTCAATTCACTCTTTTTCAAAAGTAGCTTTCTCTCCCGCCGTGATTCGTGATTATAGACGGTGCCATGTTCATACTCGGCTATGTACATATTTTTTATAAAAAGCTCGCCGTTTTTGAACAAACAATAGGCATCGGAAAGATTGGCATTACCGAGACGCAGTGATTTCACCTCCGTACCTGTCAACATGATACCTGCATCATATTGCTGTACGAAGTGATATTCAAATTTGGCTTTTCGGTTTATTATTTCTCTGGGAGACTTCATGATCAGTTTAAGGTTTGACTTCGATCAAACCTTCGCCATTTTTTAAATTTTCGTTGAGAAAGTTGGTCATCTTATTGTACAAATGCATACGGGCTGTACCACCAAAGATTGAATGAGCCTTGTTGGGATATATATACGTATCATACTGCTTGTTGGCATCAATTAAAGCACGTGCCATTTCCATCGAATTTTGTAAGTGGACGTTATCATCTGCACCACCGTGTACGAGGAGGTACTTTCCCCTAAGGCGATCTGCAAAGTACACCGGGGAGTTGTCCCGGTAACCGTTCGGATTCTCTTCTGATGTGCGCATATATCTTTCCGTGTATATGGTATCATACCACTTCCAATTGGTCACCGGAGCTACGGCAATTGCAGTGCTGAAGACATCATTTCCTTTTAATATAGCAAGAGAAGCCATGTACCCGCCATAGCTCCACCCAAAGATACCGATCCTGGCCGGATCCGTATATGAAAGACCGGCGAGGTACTTGCCTGCTTCAATTTGATCAATAGTCTCATACTTTCCCAACTGGAGGTACGTCATTTTCTTGAATTCCTCCCCTCTTCCGCCGGTTCCCCTGGGATCGACACATGCCACAACGTAGCCTTGCTGTGCCAGCATTTGGTACCACCAATAATTGAGCCCTTTCCAGCTATCCGTTACTTGTTGGCTTCCTGGGCCACTGTATTGAGTCATGAATACCGGGTACTTATTTTGTTCATCAAAATTCCTGGGCTTGATCATCCATCCATTGAGCGTGACTCCATGAGATGTCGTAAACTGGAAAAATTCCGTGGGTAAGATCCCGTATTCCTGTTGTAACAGTTGGTTTTGGGCATTGTCCTCAAGGACCCTGATCAATCTCTGATTTCTGTCAAATACATTGTATGAATTGGCCTTTTCAATTGTGCTGTGCCGAAGTGTATAGTAATCATATGTACTGCTGAATGAAGCGTGATTTGTCCCTTTCAAATCTGAAATCCTTGTTTTTTGAGTCCCATCCAAATTAACCCTGTACACATGTCTTTCCAGGGGAGATATTTCTGCAGATTGAAAATAGACATGGCCGTTCGCTTCATCCACGCCATAAAATGAAGTGACGTCGAATGCTCCGTTGGTGACGGGAATGATCTCATTTCCATCGATATCATGCAGATAAATATGCTTGTATCCACTTTTTTCACTGGTCCGGATAAAATGTGCACCATCATCTAAAAAGGTAAGATCGTCAGTTATGTCGATGTAATATTTATTTCTCTCTTCCAGTATGACAGTGGATGTGCCCTCCCTGGTATCAGCCAATATCAGTTGTAAATGGTTCTGGTGTCGGTTCATCTTGAAAATACATACCTTGTCAGGATGTTGCGTCCATAAAATCCTGGGAATATACATGTCATCAAGATTTCCTATATCTACGTCAGAGATTGATTCTGAATTAAGATCATAAACATGGACACTGACTTCCGCATTCTTTTCTCCTACTTTGGGATATTTGAATTTTTGATATTCCGGATACACTTCATCATTATATAGGGTCATCATGAATTCCGGCACTTCTCTTTCATCAAATCTTATGTAGACAATCTGATCGTTGTCAGGGGACCACCAAAATGTCTTGACAATAGAAAATTCCTCTTCATATACCCAATCAGCAAGTCCATTGATGATCTCGTTCTGCTGTCCATCGAATGTCATGGGCTGGGTTTCGCCTGTGTCCAGATCGTAGTAGTAAAGATTGTTTTCATAAACGTACGCTACCTTGGAAGCATCGGGTGAAAAGGTGGCATTCATGACCAATCCCTTTTCATAAAGAGCGTGCAGATCCGAAGTTACAAGATCATACACGTGATACTTGGCGAGATATGATCTTCTGTAAATGGACTCTTTTTCAGATTCCAAAAGGAGCTTGGTTTCGTCACCATTGAAACTGTAATCTTCTATTTCATTCCCAAAGCCCATCTTTCCCTGAATGGATGAAGCATCAAATATCGTTTCTACAAAATCACCTGTGGTAATGTCATATTTATTGATCATATTATTCTCGAGGCGGGTATAATGACGTCCATCCTTTAAAAAATTGAATCCGGGAACGGATTTGGGCATAAACTCGTAGTCTCGCCATATTGCTTCGACTGTTATATCACGTTGTCCGAAAATGGTAATGACAAAAGACCCGATAAAGAACAAGCAATTGAAATATCTCATGAAATGGTGGAATTAAGGTCGGTGTAAAATTTTCACTAAATAAGAACAAATAGCATAAACAAAGAACTGCTTATCAATAATTTAACAGGACCTGCAAACCACCATTCCGAATGATTCCGGACAACGTCGTCTTTGCATTTTTATCAGATGACATCATAATACCATACAAGACCAATGCCGATCAGTACCATCAATATCAACAGAAATAAGGTAAGGTACGGAGGTTTCTTGTCCGGATCGAATTCATGACTGTGATCTTCACTCATATCTCCTCGATTATGGTGCAATTTTTCTGTAGATGCAGAATAATACTATCAGCAATCCAAGTCCCTCGAGAGGACGGATCACATGAAATGTAACATTCGGATAGACTTTGGACCAAAATCCGGGAGGCCAGGATCTCAAAATGTGATAGGGCCTGTCATCGTTGGGATAAATACTCAGTAGTCCCGAGACATGCAGAATTATAACTGCAAGAGCAATAAACCCAATCCCTAACCAGACCTTGGACCTTTTGATGTCGAATGCTTTCTTATTCAGAACACCAAAACTACTTAATAAGAGCAAACCAAAGACTGCACCTGCTAAATTGGAAATTACATCATTGAAGTCATAATAGCCCGTGTCCCCGGGAGCCAAATAAAAGTACTGGTATGCCTCATCCATTGCACCTGCCAGAGTCGACCATATGAGCGTCTCATTATAATTTCCAACAATAGGGAAAAGCAAAAAGGCAAACACAGCATACTGCGGAAAATGAATGACCTCAATATTGATGACAAAGAGGATACTGATAATGATACAAGCCAGAATAATATTCAGAACCATATAAAACCAAAGCCTGACCGTATGATCCTGTCTCCGGGCATTTCTAAAAAATAAAAACAAGTACAACACCAAAAGGAAACCGGCTATTAACAACGTATATAAATTGTATTGTGCCCTGGTGATGCCGACGAATACTTTTTCATTCAAAAATGTACCAAAGCGCTTGTGAGGCAGGACGACTATCCCAAAATACAATGCGAGAATGACAGCATTTATCCATTTGTGATTGGATAACCAATCTATTATTACATTCATGCTCATTGTGATGCCAATTCCTTTATTGCCGCAATTAATCGGTCTAGTTCTGAGGTATTCGTATAAATATTAACGCTTATCCTTACCCCACTTCCCCATGGTCCTGAGACAGATTTTGCATGGATATTGTACTTTTCATCGAATGCTGCAACAATATTACCTCCCGTCCTGCCAGCGATACTGAAAGTGGCAACAGCGGCAGAATGACTTGAATCAGTATTCGTATGGATCCGTATCTTATCAAACTTCCGAATCGCATCGGTCCAGTACATTTTTAACTCCTGTAATCTGGCTAACTTTTCGTTTGTTCCGATCATTTCATGAAAATCAAGAGCTGCAGACAAGCCAATTTCATTGGACCATGCCCGGGTGCCAAGATGTTCGAACTTGTCCATTGATGATTTGGCATTCAAATTGGACGAAGGATGGTTGAATAATGTTGGAATTTGATCATGCCGGACGTATAGCATTCCCGTACCCAGTGGAGCATTCAGCCATTTATGAAGACTGGAAGCATAAAAATCACAATTCACCTGATGTAAGTCTACCGGTATTTGTCCGACAATATGTGCACCATCAATAATTGAAAAAGCACCTGATTGCTTAGCCAACTTTGTCAATGCCCGGACGGGCATAATGTGACCTTCCCGGTGCGTCATATGTGTGATGTGTATCGCCCTGGTTCTCTTGGAGATCAACTCTTTGTATGCATTGACTACGTCCTGGTCTGAGCCCGGAAGACTGATCATCACTTCCCTGACAATTAAACTATCCCGTTCTGCCCGATTCTTCCAGGCATTGACAGCAAAGGGATAATCATTTTTGGAGATGATGACTTCATCACCTTTTTGAAGTGGAAGGCCATAAATAATCATATTCAAAGCTTCGGTCGTATTTCTGACCACCTGGAGTTCAGAAGGATCACAAACATTCATCCTGGCCAATCTTACCAGATTCTCTTCTTTTATCTTTTGCCATTCTGACCAAACCATGTACGGAGCCTTGGAATTGAGATATTTGATCAATTCAATCAGGTGGTTGCTGACAGGCTCAGGCATGACTCCAGCACTGCCACTATTAAGCTGGATCTTATCCCACCTGGTAATTGGAAACAATGCCCTGACCGATTCCCAGTCGATAGTCCCCTCTTTATCCAGCAAAGTACTTTGATCGAAGAGCTCAAGAAAAGTGCCCGATGAAATCCCGAGAGCAGGAAGTGACTGGATGAGCTTGCGTCTGGATATCATAATTTGGCTATGATCTCTACAAAAGTATTAAAGAACGACGGAGGTTAAAATTCAGGCAGCTGATTTTGAATATTTATAATAGTCCTTCGTATCTCTCACCCAAACTCCATCAGGATGAAGCATGAGTCTCAAATACTTTGGACTAATTATTGCATCCATGTTCGTAGATGTTCAGATACGTCTGAACCATCACCCAATGACCTGCCCCTATAACCATAATTGTTATTATTAAACAGATGCCATCGTAAAAGAAGTCATGATTCTTTTTGGATGCGTCTAAATGGTGCAATGCAATTTGGTAAAGCTAGGATTTCTGACGTTCATCCTAATGGTTGAAGCCTCCTTCTCGTTACAGGCTTCAGGTAGAGTCGAATATGAGGATTTCGCACGTAAGGTGACCTCGGGTCTCGACGCTGTCAACTGTACGGAAGTTAAGGCCACATTGGAATCGGACAAAATGGTCTACGACAAGGATGCCTTTACGCGAGAATTGGTACACAGCTATTATACATGTGACAGCAGCATTCAAATAAAAAATACAAGCCAGGACGAAGCGTATATCGAAGACTATAAGTGGAAGATCTTTGATGAATATGGAGACCTTATAGAAAAGGTATATTCACCGGAAGCAAGGGATCTGGACATTTTCCTGCCGGGTAAAGGCCTCTACAGGGGCATTATGATACTGAACGATCTAAAATCTTGCTCGGATACTGCTTATTTCATCATTTATGTCTTGCCACGGGTAGATTTAATCTTTGATACTGAAACAGACAAGTGCCATGAAGGAACCATTCGTCTGGATAATCAATCAGAATTTGCAAGTGATGAAATCCTCTTCTGGACCTGGAGATTGAATGGCGCTACTGTGAGCAATCAATTCAATGCATCACTATTCAACGTTGCTGATGATAACGTCCGCATAGAACTTTCGGCAAGAGATACCATGGGTTGTGAGTCATCATTAATAAAAGAGGTGCATCAACCAAGTTTCGACTCCGATCCCGTGACAGTAACATTCGATAAAGTACTCTGTCCGGGGGATAGTATTTTGTTTGAAGGATCATATTATGACCGTCCCGGAACGTACATCTCCATACACACTTCCGAAAATGATGGTTGTGATTCCCTGACCAATATCCTGAACATCAAGGAGGCCCGGTTACCGGAAGAAAGACGGACCGATACAACCGTTTGTGCGGGATCCAACTTCACATTTTTTGATGTCCCTTTTTCCGAAGAAGGTGTATACAGACATCGCATTCCCTACTCCGGGGGAACTTGTGATTCTATTGTGCATATTCTCGATTTGAAATTTTATTATCCTGAACATTATTCTGTAAGAGATACTGCGATCTGCTTTTCAGACTCTATTTTTTTTAATGAACGATGGATAAAGGAAGCCGGTGAATATTCTTATACGATCGAGGACGAAACAGTCGATTGTCCGGCAGGACTCTTCAGACTGAATCTTTCAAAGTACCAAAAACCTGAAATCAATTTTACCGATACCATTCTCTGCTATGGTGATTCGATATATTTCGATGGGCGGTGGTTATATGATGAAGGTCACTATTCAACGGAGTATAAAAATGCGTTTGGGTGCGATAGTCTGGTGCAATCCCTTCAACTTTTTATTGAAGATGAAATCACAATCGATCTCGGTCCATCAGAAATCTTTGAGGCGAACAAGGATTGTACTTTGGATATCAAAGTCAACAGGTCTGATGCAAATATTCACTGGACACCTTCCATAGGACTGAGTTGTGATGATTGTTTCAATCCGGTACTGAATTTAAAAAGAAGCCAGTCGTATTCAATTCATGTACGAGATGGTATGAACTGTGAGATTTCTGAGGAAGTTCTTTTTGAGGTGGTCGAGAAGCCCACATATTATATTCCGAATATCATATCCAAAACCCCTGAATTCAATACCCTGAATCAAAAGTTCTTTATTGCATCTTCGGATAAAGAGACTTTTCAATATGATTTGGCGATCTATAATCGATGGGGACGATTAATCGTGGATCAAAAGAAGCTGACGATGGGTGATTCGGACTTTGCATGGATTCCTGAAGACGTTCAACCAGGAGTTTATGTCTACGTGATAAAGGTCTATGAGCCGCACGGAATGACCATGCTTAAGGGCGATGTTACCGTAGTCCGCTAATTGTGATCAGAGACCGGCCCTGGCACTGATTTCAAGCATCCGGTCAATACATGCCACGCCCTTATCGATTACCCATTGGTCCAGTATCACCTCCGGTAATTCATACTCCATGCACAGATAAAGTTTCTCCATCGTGTTTCTCTTCATATGAGGACAATCATTACAAGCACATGTATTATTTGGTGGAGCCGGTATAAAATCCTTATCAGGAGATTTCAACTCCATTTGATGGATGATCCCTGATTCCGTGGCTACAATGAACTTTTGTGTATCGCTCTCGTGTGTATATCGCAGGAGCTGGCTCGTGGAGCCGATGAAATGCGCTTTTTGCAGGATATGTTCTTCGCACTCAGGGTGAGCAATCAGCTCGGCATCGGGGTTTCTCACCATGGCCTTGGTAATCTTTTCTGCGGAGAAAATCTCATGTACCATGCAGGTTCCGTTCCATAAGATCAAATCTCTCCCTGTCTTCTTCTGCAGGTAAGTGCCCAGGTTTTTATCCGGTGCAAATATGATTCCCCGGTCTTCAGGTACACTATTTATGACATGAACGGCATTAGATGACGTACAACAGATGTCCGTAAGTGTTTTCAACTCTGCGGTACAATTGATGTAGCTCACCACCACGTGATCCGGATATCTGTCTTTAAACTTTTTAAATAGATGCGGAGGACATGAATCCGCCAGTGAGCAACCAGCCTTCAGGTCGGGAAGAATGACTTTCTTCTCAGGATTGAGCATTTTGGCTGTTTCTGCCATAAAATGTACACCGGCAAATACAATAAGGTCAGCTTCTGTTTTGGCAGCAGTCTGTGCCAGACCCAAACTATCACCTATGTAGTCAGCAATATCCTGGATCTCAGAATCCACATAATAATGGGCCAGGATGATTGCATTTTTTTCTTTCTTTAGACGGTCTATTTCATGTTCAAAATCCAGGTCAGGATCAACATCCAGGGCTAAAAATCCCTTGCGCTCTAAATTCTTCTTTGCCTCCGCTAACGGCATGGTTGTGATCATATCAACTTTTGTTCACTATTACTATAATGCATTTTTCCATTCTATAGTTCTGACTCACAGGCCTCCAAAAGGTTACAGGAAGCTAATGGTATTGTCATGGCCTTATGACTGTTTTTACATTGTATCCTTGTCTTCACCACTCACAGTGCTTTGAGTCTTTCTCTCATCAGGTTGATCCCCAGGTTGCCTATACTTCCAATATGGGTATGTTTGATTTCTTTTGGGGGGTCGTATTGATCGGTCTCGATGTCATTTCCCACTTTTTTATAAGCTTCCCTGAATGTCATTCCTTCAAGTACGTATTGATTGACAAGTTCGACACTCCAAAGATATTTGTACTTATCGCTGAATACCTGGGTATCATGGATGAGCAGTTGTGGGATACACCATTCGATCAGGTCGAGTAAAATAGTTATTTGATTGAGGGCTGGAAATATGATCTCTTTCTGAATCTGAAAATCCCTGTGATATCCGGAGGTCAAATTCGAGATTACACTGGACACCTGGTTGGGTAGAGTGATCAACAGGTTGGATCGCGCCCTGATGAGTTCAAAAACGTCCGGGTTTTGTTTATGAGGCATGATGGACGATCCGGTAGTAAATTCCTTGGGAAGCGATAGGATCCCATAATTCTCGTTCGAGAAAAGACAGATATCCATGGCCAATTTGTTGATGGTAAGACCGGTACCAGATAAAACATGAGCTACGAGTAATTCTGTTTTTCCTCTTCCGATCTGGGCATTGATGGGATTGATACAGAGGTCTTCAAATCCTAATTCTTCTGTTGTCATTTCCCGGTCCAGGGGCATGGATGAACCATAACCAGCCGCTGTGCCCAGCGGATTGCGGTTGATCAGTCCCGAAACCTTCGAGATATATTCTGCATCATCGATGAGGGCCTCAGCGAATCCACTGAACCACAATCCACAAGAAGATACCATTCCAACCTGCATGTGGGTGTACCCTGGAATGAGCACCTCCTTATGTCGTTCGGCGGCATTCAAAAGTACTTCAGCGACTTTTTTGATCTTGTGTATCAATCGACCGAGTTCTTCCCTGAAGTAAAGTCTCAAGGCTACAAGGACCTGGTCGTTACGACTTCTTCCCAGGTGTATCTTTTTCCCGGTGTCTCCGATTTTCTCAATGAGTATCTTTTCAATTTGGGAATGGACGTCCTCCACTTGCTCTTCGATCTCAAATTGATCCTGCTCAATAGAATGCAAGACCAGTGTTAATTCCTGATGCAATGCTGCATTTTCTTCGACGCTTATCATCCCTATTTCGCTGAGCATTTGTGCATGTGCCATAGATGCGATGACGTCATATTTGGCAATTTGCAAATCAAATATTCGATCCTTGCCAATTGTGAAGGCCTCGATTTTCTGATCAAGTTGATATCCTTTCTCCCAAAGCTTCATATGAGCAGTTTATAACTCCAGTTGAGAGAGCAAAGCTATATATTTATTTATCCCTTCCTCTATTTCTTCAAGCGCTATGTATTCATCCGTAGTGTGAGAAGGCCTGGAGTCCCCCGGTCCCAGCTTGATCGAGGGACAGCGAAAATGAACCTGGTCGGAAAGAGTCTCTGAGCCAAAAACCGTCATTCCCAATGACTCGGCACATCGAACAACCCTGTGATCTTTGCTTATACCGGATGGCCGCCACTTCAGGGATCTTGGCTGCAAATCTGCTTTTGTATTTTGATCAATAATCTCCACTACTTCTTCCAGTTCATACAATTCGTTTACCCTGCAATCGATCACATAATGGCACTTGTCAGGGATGACATTATGTGCGGTTCCCGCACTGATTTGGGTTACTGTGGTACGCACGGGACCGAGAACGTCAGATACTTTCGGCCACTCTTTTGAGCTGATCCAATAAATATCCCGTACTGCTTCTGTAATTGCATTGATTCCTTCTGATCTTGCCGCATGGCCGCTGACACCGTTGACAATTGCATCGATGACAACCAGACCTTTTTCAGCAATACCAACATGCATTTGGGTGGGTTCGCCAACAATGGCGAAGGAAGGCTCTTCATCCATATCCTGCAATACCGAAGCAACTCCTTTGGCACCAGAGTTTTCTTCTTCTGCAGAAGCAATCAACATGAGATTATAGGGCAGTTGCCGATCGTACATCGTACAAAAAGCAGCAATCAAGGCAACCAGTGCCCCTCCGGCATCATTACTTCCCCGGCCATATAGCTTACCACCTTCGATCTCACCGCCAAGGGGGTCCCTGGTCCAGCCGTTGCCGATTGGCACCGTGTCGTGATGGGAATTCAAAATGAGCAGAGGCAAGTTCTGACGATATTGTTGATTCCTTGCATATACATTGTTATTGAGGCGTGATATCTCTATATTCTTGTGTGATAAGAAGTTAGATAAGATATCGGCTGTCTGATCTTCGGCTCCTGAGAGAGATAGTGTGCGAATCAGTGACTGCAGTAATTCAATGTATTCAGAGCTATTCATATGAATTACAAAGTTAAGCTCGTCGCTCCTTTCTGGGATATAAGATTGGTTATACCACAGATTGAAACCTCTCTTACCCCACCCAGTACAGCCTCAAATCCATTGGTGAGCTTTGGTATCATTCCACTATTGATGCTTCCAGTTTCTCTCATTTGATCGAATTCGGTTTTGGACATGCTACTTATTGTCAATTCGGGAGTTGACAGGTCATAGAGTACACCATCATATTCAAAACAGTAGCGAAGTGTGACCTCGTATTTTTCTGAAAAGGCAAGGGCAATTCGTGATGCGATCGTATCTGCATTTGTGTTTAAAAGCTGACCCGACCCATCATGTGTGAGAGGTGCGATGACAGGGACCAATTTTTGAACAAACAAGTTCTCCAATCTGTCGCTGTTCACCTGAATGATATCTCCTACAAATCCATAATCGACGTTACCTGCGGTCCTTTTCTTTGCGAGGATTATATTGGCATCCGCACCACACAGACCGATTGCATTCTCTTCGTGATTATGCAAGGCGGTGACTATGTTTTTATTGATCAGGCCTCCATAAACCATGATTGCTATATCCAACGTTTCCTTGTCCGTAATGCGCCGACCTTCCACTATCTTGGTTTCCACCCCTAACAAGGCAGATAATTCCGTTGCTTTGCGGCCGCCACCATGTACGAGAATTTTAGGATTATGCAAAGATTGAAATTCCAGGAGAAAGGATTCAAGCAGCGAGGGGTCATTGATCAGCTTCCCTCCAATCTTGACAATATTCAGTGCGGTATTCATACGGATCAATTCCGGATGGACAGAAATAATCTAACCTTCTAACGCAGCGGCCCCTCCTACAATTTCTGAAAGTTCCTTTGTAATTGCCTCTTGTCTGGCTTTATTGTAGGAAATTTTCAGATCCTTCAACAGTTCATTGGCATTCTCAGTAGCCTTATCCATGGCTGTCATTCGGGCTCCGTGTTCCGAAGCGTGGGTATCCAAAACAAACTTCTGGAACGTCGTTTGCAAAATGGTCGGTATCAGTTCCTCGAGCAGATCTTCCTTATTAGGTTCGAATATGTAGTCTGCACGTCTTTTCTTTTTTTCTTTTTCCGATGTAGGTGGCTGAACTACAGGCAGGAATTGAACACATTCCGCATACTGAACACCAGCATTCTTAAATCTGCCATAGGCAACGTCTACAATATCATAATCATTGATCGAGAAACCATCCATAGCATGCTGGGATACTCTTGCGACATTTTCAAAACCGAGGTCATCAAACAGCAATACATAGTCGGAGATTAACGTACAGTCCTGATTTCTTTTCCGGAAATAGTCATTTCCCTTTTTCCCGACACATAGGATCGATAAGTTGCCCTCTTTTCGCACATCATTATACTCATTATCAATTTTTGCAACGGCAGCTTTGATAATATTAGAATTAAAAGCTCCTGCAAGCCCCCTGTTAGAAGTAACGATGATCATCAACACTTTTTGAATCTCGCGTTTCGTCCCAAAAGATGATCCACTATCCCCTCCTTCCAGGTTTGCCAGGATATTTCTAAGCATCACATCCAGTTTGTTCGCATAAGGCCTCATTTCGGTAATAGCCTGTTGCGCACGTCGGAGCTTGGCAGCAGAGACCATTTTCATCGCTTTGGTAATCTGCTGTGTGCTGTTGACCGATGCAATCCTTTCTCTAACTTCTTTTAGACGACCTGACATCTATATTGATTTGATTTCTTTATCAATGTTCGTTATGCAAAGGTGGAACTGATATCTGCCGCAATCGTTCGAACTGCTTCAAGAGCCGATTCGTCCAACTTCCCACTCTTAAAGACCTCCAATGCTTCCGGGGCCTTGGTTTCAAGAGTGGTGAGAAAGATCTCTTCGAATTCTTTCACCTTATCAACCGGGACATCTTTCAACAAACCCTTGGTACCCAAATAGATCAATGCAACCTGCTTCTCCACAGTCAGAGGAGAATATTGGGGTTGCTTTAACAACTCCACATTTCTCTTCCCCTTATCCAAAACAGCCGTTGTGGCTGCATCAAGATCGGATCCGAATTTTGCAAATGCTTCCAGGGACCTATATTGAGCCTGATCCAACTTGAGTGTTCCGGCCACTTTTTTCATCGATTTGATCTGAGCGTTTCCTCCTACCCTGGAGACAGATATGCCCACATTAATTGCTGGTCGAACACCTGCGTTGAAAAGATTAGACTCCAGAAAGATCTGACCATCTGTAATTGAGATTACGTTGGTCGGAATATAAGCAGATACATCTCCAGCCTGAGTTTCAATAATGGGCAGTGCCGTCAAAGATCCTCCTCCTTTAACCAAGCCTGCCTCTTTGAGGCTTGCAGGTAAATCATTCATATTATTGGCAATCTCGTCGTTATTAATAACCTTGGCCGCTCTTTCCAATAATCTTGAATGCAGATAGAAAACGTCTCCGGGATATGCTTCGCGACCAGGAGGTCTGCGCAACAACAATGACACTTCGCGGTAGGCAACCGCCTGCTTTGAAAGATCATCGTAAACGATCAATGCCGGTCGTCCCGTATCCCTGAAGAATTCACCAATGGCAGCGCCCGCAAATGGTGCAAAGAATTGTAACGGGGCCGGATCGGCTGCAGAGGCGCTTACGATGACCGTATAAGCCATTGCTCCATTTTCCTCCAATGACTTGGCAACCTGTGCTACAGTAGATGCTTTTTGACCCGATGCCACATAGATACAGAATACAGGTTCTCCTCGCTCGTAGAATTCTTTTTGATTGATGATCGTATCGATAGCAATTGCAGATTTACCGGTTTGACGGTCACCAATGATCAGTTCGCGTTGGCCTCTTCCGATGGGTATCATAGCGTCGATGGCCTTGATACCTGTCTGTAATGGTTCACTTACAGGTTCTCTGAAAATTACACCAGGGGCTTTTCTCTCGATGGGCATGGCATACTTTTGACCTGTAATAGGTCCTTTTCCGTCAATGGGTTCTCCCAGAGGATTTACCACGCGACCCACATATCCCTCACCGACATTGATAGAGGCAATTTTTTGTGTTCTCTTAACTCTTGATCCTTCTTTGATCCCATCGCCAGGGCCCATTAATACCACACCGACATTATCTTCTTCGAGGTTCAGGGCAATCGCCTGAACACCGGTATCGAATTCGACCAATTCCCCGGCTTGGACACCACTCAGACCATATACCCGCGCTATTCCATCCCCAACCTGGAGAACCGTTCCGATTTCTTCCAGTTCTACATCTGAGCTTACTCCGGCAATTTGTTGTTTTAGTATTGCTGATATTTCATCAGGTTTAATGCCAACCATAATTGTTTCTTTATAAAGATTTTATATATGTATTGTCTAATATTTCCTTCTTAAGATTTGCCAGTTTGCTCTTTACACTGGCATCGTAAAGGCGATCCTTGATTTCCAATAAAAACCCTCCTATAATCTCAGGGTCTACGGTTGTTTCCAATTCTACTGTTCCGGTGGCTACACCAAGCTTGACCAATTCACTTTTGATCCTCAACACCTGACTTTCCGTAATTGGAATAGCAGTGGTCACTTTGGCTATTGTTATATTTTTTAATTCGCGATACTGTTCTATGAATTCATCTGCGATTTCCGGCAGGAATTTTTCCCTTCCTTTTTTAATGATGATTTCAAAGAAAGATGATGAAAGAGAATCGATGCGCTCTTCAAATATGGCGTTGAAGATCTTTAATTTCTTATCTGATTTTACTATTGGGCTTTTGATGAGCAGATAGAAATCCCTTTGTTCTGTCGCATTTTTCAGAAGACGAACATCTTCAACTACTTTCTCCAATTTGTCATTGTCAATGGCAAGATCTATCAGAGATTTTGCATATCTACTTGCTATCCTCGATACAGACATTTGATCTGTTAGTTTTTACTTATTTCCGAGACCAACTGGTCCACAAATGACTGCTGTTCGGGTTGATCCTTCAAATCTCTGCGAATCACCTTTTCTGCAATTTCTAGCGCCATTAATCCCACCTGACTTTTAACATCTGCGAGAGCCGCTTTCTTTTGATTTTCAATTTCCTGCCTGGCATCAACGATGATCTTGTTAGCTTCACTCTTAGCCTTATCCTTAGCCTCGTTAATAATCTGATTCTTGGTATCTTTAGCTTCTTTCAACATGGCTGCTCTTTCTTCCCTGGCTTGTTGGAGCAATTTTTCATTTTCTGCCTTCATATTGGCCATTTCGACTTTGGCATTTTTAGCTTCATCAAGGGCGTTCTGTATATCACTTGCCCGCTTTTTCAAGGCTTCAGCCATTGGTTTGAACGCATATTTGCCAATCAATCCCCAGAACAGAAGAAAGATCAGCGTTGTCCAGATCATCAGACCGGCATCAGGCTTAATCGGATTGAAATCAACTAGAAATAAGTATGTCATTGTTTTAAATTTTAAATATGAGAAGTACAACCAACCGTTGCACTTCTCATATACATTAAATCGATTTTATCTTTTATCCGTAAAAAGACAAAATAATTGCAATCAATGCGGCTCCTTCTACAAGAGCTGCCATCAGAATCATATTGGCCCTGATATCACCGATTGCTTCAGGTTGTCTTGCAATCGCATCCATAGCACGTCCACCGGTCAATCCAATACCGATACCGGCACCGACAACTGCTAAACCTGCTCCAATTGCTGCTACTGTTCCTGTCATAATAGAATGTTTTAAAAATTAATAGTTACTTCTTAATGATCGTGATGCTCCTCAATGGCAGCACCTATATAACTCGCTGTTAAAATCGTAAATACAAATGCCTGAATAAAGGCAACTAACAACTCGATGGACATGATGAACAAGGTCAATAGTATGGATCCTACCGAAGTAGCCCAGGCAGCACCTGGCTTCGCTCCGCTTTCTCCGAAAATGAAGATTAGGCCGACGAAAATCACCACTACCATATGTCCTGCCGAGATATTTCCGAACAAACGCAACATGAGCGTCAATGGCTTGATGAATAATCCCATGATCTCTACAGGTGTCACGATTACTTTCACTGCCATCGGTATGCCTGGCATATTGAATATGTGTCCCCAATAATGCTTATTCCCATTGATATTGGTCATGATAAATGCCAATACGGCCAAGACCATTGTAACACTCAAGTTTCCGGTGACATTCGGGTTGCCAACAAATGGAATTTGACCGAATAAATTGAGCGCCAGTATAAAAAAGAACAGGGCCATCAGAAATGGCTGGAAGGTCTCCCATCTTCTACCCAGGAAGGGTTTGGATACATCCTCCTGGATAAATTGAAAGATCGGTTCAATAAATCCCTGTATACCACCAGGGGCCATCCCTTCCCTCCTCTTATAGGATCGGGCAATTGAGATGAACATCCATGAAAGCAATCCAAAAATGATCAACATCGTCAACACGTTCTTGGTAATGGACAGGTCATGAAAACTGGTCAGTCCACCACCAAGCAAACCAAAGTCGAGCGTACTCTTGCTTTCGCATAAAATCTTCTCTCCATTATAGCACAGGTATATATCTTCCTTGGATTTACCGTCTACCGTTTTTTCTTCTGCAAATACCGAATGCTCACCGATGTCTACGAGGTCCTTCGAAAAATGCTCATCCGTAATCCTCCTGACCTGGCCGCCATAGAGTACATATCGTTTGTATGCATAAGTTCCGTTACCGTGATAATCAGAGTTGAATTTAGATGAGGAGAAAAAATCCAGGCCTTCCCCCGGTACGTAAAGTATACAAGGCAACGGAATGTGCATCCAACCAATTGAAAAAATATTCTGATCACTAATATGATGAAAGGCTGTGGCGCTGGCGTTGAAAGTCGAGTGGTCATCATGATGTCCTCCACAAACGGAATTATCGTGATGCCCGGATTCATCTGAGTGATCGTCATGTCCTGACTGGTCACTATGATCCTGATCGGATTCGGCCTGAACGATGCTTTTCGTCGACCGTAAGGAATGTGCATCCTGCGCCAGAGATTGAACGGAAAAAAATGTAATTGCTAAGAGAAGAAAGTGCTGCAAAAAAAATCTAACAACCACGCGCAAATTGTTTGTTTAAATTCGCGGCAAAGGTATATTAATTAGGTCATTTCACTAAACGATCCGCAACCCTTTTTTAGCCCTCCAATTAGCCTTTTGAAATGTGGGTATCAACCTTAGATTTATACTTGATTTGCCTTGTTTAACCAAACAATCTATTGCCATAAACTCCCAGTTTTATTAGCGCAAATCACATTTCTCACCAGAACAGAGATTATGCCATTATCTGGCATATGAAGTTGCCCTCTTTTCCCTGATCACAGTCACTTTTACCTGACCGGGATACTGCATTTCATTTTGTATCTTTTGAGAGATCATGAATGACAAGTCTTCTGCGTATTCATCACTGACTTTTTCACTCTCTACAACTACCCTCAATTCCCGGCCAGCCTGGATCGCATATGCCTTCTGTACACCGTCGTGTGACATGGCCAATTCTTCCAATTCTCCAATTCTTTTCAAATAGCTTTCCAGGATTTCCCTTCTTGCGCCCGGGCGAGCACCGGAAATGGCATCACAAGCCTGGACGATTGGAGAGATGATGTTGTTCATCTCGATTTCATCGTGGTGTGCACCTACGGCATTGAGTATTACGGGATGTTCTTTGTGTTTTTCACACATTTGCATCCCTAGGAGCGCATGTGGCAATTCAGATTCCTCTTCAGCCACTTTTCCAATGTCGTGTAGTAATCCTGCACGTTTGGCAAATTTGACTTGCTTGTTGCTCAGTCCAAGTTCAGAGGCCATTATTCCACACAAATGAGCCGTTTCAATCGAGTGCTTTAAGAGGTTTTGACCGTATGACGACCGAAATCTCATCCTTCCAACCATCCTGATCAGGTAAGGATGTAATCCATGCAGATCCAGGTCGATAACCGTTCTTTCCCCAATTTCAACAATTTGTTCATTGAGCTGCTTGGACACCTTGTTGACCACTTCTTCAATCTTAGCCGGATGAATTCTTCCATCTGCGACCAACCTTTTCAATGAAAGGCGACAAATCTCTCTCCTTATCGGGTCAAAACTGGAAATCACAATGGCTTCGGGAGTATCATCCACCACCAATTCCGCACCTGTCGCTGCCTCTATGGCACGTATATTTCTTCCTTCCCTTCCTATGATCTGGCCCTTGATATCATCTGAATCCAGATTGAAAACGGAAACTGTGTTTTCAATGGTATATTCGGCACACATTCTTTGAATGGTCTGAATGACGATTTTCTTGGCTTGTTTATTAGCAGCAGCCTGTGCTTCGGTAATGATGTCCTTTTCCAAAGACAAAGCCGCCGTTTCCGCTTTAGCTTTAACAGCCTCCAAAAGTTGCTCCTTTGCTTCGGACTCATTCATTTTGGCGATCGTCTCAAGACGTTCAATGTACTTTTCATTCGCCTGATCCAATTCGTTTTTTCTGCGACTGACAACCTTGAGTTGTCTATCGAGATTTTCCTTGATCGCCTTTATCTCGGCTTCTTTATTCTCCAGGGCTTCAACTTCGGATGAAAATGACTTTTGCTTTTGTTTTAATTCGTTTTCCAATGTCTTTACTTCCATCTCTCTATCCTTGATGGCAATGAGATTATTGGACTTCTCACTTTCAAATTTAGACTTGAGGTTTGCGAATTTTTCTTTGGCTTCCCTGATCTTTCTTTGCTTAATCTTTTCGTGCTTGTTCTCAGCATTTGAGAGCAATTTATTGGCTTTGACCTGGGCATCATCTTCTATCCTCTTCGCTGTGAGTTTTGCTTCCTTAATAGTCAGATCTGCCTTTTGATTCATTTCGTCAATTTTGGCACGCTGCATTCTTCTGACGAAAAAATTCATGATCAAAAATCCGATGATCAATCCTATGACCAGCCCTGCGATTAATCCTATTCCTACTTCCATATCTGTCAATTATATATTTTTAATTGGTGCGGACCGATGTACTTTCCACAGAACACACCTTGATTATAATGAGAAAAGACAGCTAAGAAATGAAGGGAGCTAACATTGACTCCAAGTGATCAATTGTACTTATGCACTCGTTGATTAGTTCATTTTCCTTGGAGGGCATTTCCTCCATACGGGTTTCTATAAGTGCCATGGACAAACAGTCTTGTTTGTCAAGTTGTACATATTTAAGTCGATATTGATTGAGTTGTTGACCTAATTCCTTTTCAACTTTTTTCAGAGCCTCTGCCTCGACAGGTGTACATTTCACGGGATAGTCCCTGCCTAAAACGTTCACATTTACTACGCTGAATTCTTCACTCATCTCTACAAAACTTCGAGACAGGCCTCGATTTCCTCAATACATTGATCTAATTCATTTTTTATCAGATCAATATCTATATCACTTTTGTTAGTCATTACGTTAGTACCTTCACTGTATTCATCTTTCGATGAATGTCCTAAGCCGCTTTTTCTCAGTTGATTTAATTCTGTATGTAAACGATTATTTTCGATGGAAAGTTTGTCATTCTCTTCTTTTAGAGCTGCAATGCGATCCACCACCATTCGTACAGACTCTTCAAGTCCAGAAATTCTGGTCAATAATTGCTTCATACGATTATATGGATAAAAGGTACTCCTTTTTTGATAATTTCAGAAATTTGACTACTTAATTTAAGGATTATCTAAGCCTTGCTCCAAGCTCATTTTGAAGAGTGGATACGATCTTCGCGACTATTTTGTCAACTACCTTATCCTTCAGATTTTTTTCGTCATCTCCGAAAGTAAGACTTACTGCAAATGACTTATTTCCCTGATCACTTAGATTTTTATCCTGATATACGTCAAACAAACCCACATGTTTTACCAGTGATCCGCCATTTTGGCGAATGATGCTTTCTACCTGGTCATATTTAATATTTTCTGGAAGTACTATGGACAAGTCTCTCTTGCTAACAGGATATTTTGGTATATCAGCTACAGATGTAGATGACTTTGGTGCTGCATCCAACAATCCCTTCATGCTCAATTCCGCATAGAATACGTCCTGGTTGATATCCACCTTTTTCCTGAATGCTTCATGTACGGCACCACAATTAGCAAGTGTTCTTTCACCTTGATGATATCGCAGTCCGAAGTGAAATCGATGATCAGCAATTTCACTTACCAGGAAATTCTCGATTCCCAATCGATCCAGGATCGATTCAACAATTGTTTTCAGATCAAAGAAGTCTGCTAACCTGGCTTCTTCTTTCCAACTTTCATTTCCTTTCTCACCGGAAATAAATACGGTTACCCATTCGGTTTCATTAAAACCATCACCGTTTCTTAAATAGGAATAGCCATTCTCGAAAAAGGATAGATTCTTTTGTTGACGGTAGATGTTATGTTGTACTGTATACATTGCCGACATGAGCATCTCCGGTCTCATTGCATCCAATTGTATATTGCTGGTGTTATTCACCTTTACCATCTGAGATTCCGGAATCTCCATACCGCCATAAGCTGATGACGAAATCAATGAAATTGCCTTAGTCTCATTGAATCCCTTATTCAATAACAGGGAAGACAAAATTCCCCGCAATTTAACAATGTCCAGTTTCTGGGTATTTGTAATGGACGTGGTCAATCGTTCAGGTACGGGGATATTGTTGAACCCGTAAATCCGCAATATTTCTTCTATGACATCAATTTCACGAGTGACATCTGCTTTGTTGGTTGGAATGCTGACGGTGTAGGCCGTATCTGTCTTTTCGAGCAACCTAATTTCCAATGCCTCAAATATGCGTTCGACATCTTCGGGATCAATTTCACGGCCAATGATCCGATTGATCCGTGTTCCCCTGACTTCAATGGCCTTTGGTTTTATTTCTTGCTCATAACTGTCCAGCGGAACAGAACGAACAGATGCCCCTGCATAATGAGTAAGAAGGTGCGCCGCCCGTTTCAATGCAACAACCGTCATGGATGGATCTGCTCCCTTTTCAAAACACTTGGCAGCGTCCGTCCTGAGTGCATGGCGGGTACTGGTCTTTCGAATAGATCGAGCCTCAAAGTAAGCAGCCTCCAGGAATAGCTCAGACGTTTGATCGGTAATCCCGCTATCGATTCCACCAAATACACCTGCAATGCACATGCCTTTGTCATTTCCATCACACACCATCAGGTCCTCAGAACTCAACCTTCGCTCCTTCTCGTCCAATGATCGAAAGATCGTACCCTCATCCAGTGTCCGGACATGGATCCTGTTTTGTGCAATTTTAGAAATATCGTATGCATGTAGCGGTTGCCCATATTCATGAAGGACGTAATTTGTTATATCCACTACATTACTGATGGGTCGTACGCCAATGGAAGTCAATCTCCGTTGCATCCAGGCCGGGGACGGACCGATCTTGAGGTCACCAATAATCAATCCTGAAAAACGAGGACAAAGAACCTTGTTGAATATTTCAATTTTTATCTCCTTTTTGAATTCCTTGTCCACCTCATATTCAATCGATGGATGCTTAAGACTTAATTCACCATCGTGATGAAAACGAAAATAGGCCAACAAGTCTTTGGCAACTCCCAGGTGCGATGTAGCATCTGACCGGTTCGGAGTCAGGGCGATATCATAAATGGTATCTGATTCAACTTCGTAAAACCCGGCTACAGCAAATCCGATGGGAAGGTCTTCAGGAAGCACGATGATACCCTCACGATCAGTCCCTGCTCCAATTTCATCTTCCGCACAAATCATACCCTGGGAAATCTCACCACGGATCTTGCCTTTTTTTATTTTGAAAGCTTCTCCATTGACCGGGTACAGGGTTGTACCAACAGGGGCTACAACAACCTTTTGACCTGAAGCAACGTTAGGTGCCCCGCATATGATTTGCAACGGCTCCCCTGTTCCGATATCTACTGTAGTCAGTGATAGCCGATCCGCATTGGGATGTTTTTCACATTCCAGGACTTTTCCAACCACTAAACCCTCTAACCCTCCCGGGATGCTCAATACCTTCTCAATTCCTTCTACTTCCAGACCAAGGGAGGTCATGATCACAGCAAGTTCTTCAGGACCTACCGGCAAATCCACATAGTCAGATAACCAATTGAATGAAATCTTCATATCGTCATTTAGAGATGCAAATATAGATATACCCGGATGACAAGTTCTGTATTGGTATATCGAGTTTTTGCTCGGAAAATCGATTATTCCCAAGCATTGGTCGTACTAAATTGGTCAAAATAGAAAGATGATGGAGATTTGAAGCAATCATCATGAATACATGTATGAAAACTATGAACCTTTCGCATCACATCAGAAAAGCATTGTTAATCCTTGCGATTGCAAGCTATACAGGAATCATTTCATTCGGTTTAGTATCGTAATTAACTCGTCGTCTTGATTCGAACTGCAACGAATCAAAGGTTGAGAGAAAAGGGCTGTTCTTCCACAAAGGCAGCCTTTTTTACTTTATAGCACAGAATTATGTCCTTGACATTTCTTTCAGTGCATCAACAAAAATATCCAGCTCCTCAATTGAAGTATAGATATTGGGCGTAATCCTGCAACCCACAACCGGCGGTTCATTGATAGCTACCGTCCAGATATCATATTGTTCCATTAATCTTTTAGCCATCTCATGGGGTGTCATATTGTCGAGACCCACATTGGCAATGCCACAGGATCGCCATTCATCGCGGGGTGTATTTACATTGATGCCTGGAATTTCGCGGACCTTGTCACTCCAATATCTCTGGATATACCGAAGCCGGGCTTCCTTTCTCTTCATACCGATTCTACGAATATAGTCCAGGGCATCATTGACAGCAAGATCCGTATGAGCCGGATGTGTGCCTGTATGATTCAATCTATAGATGTCATTTTCATTTTTATTTCCACTAGCCAACAAAGGCCAAAGTCCGGACGCCTTTCCTTCTTTGACATACAGCATTCCCGAACCCAGTGGTACGCTTAACCACTTGTGGAGACTTGAACCATAATAGTCACAATTCAGATCATTGATGTCAAAATCAATATGACCTACGGCATGAGCTCCGTCAACCATTACATTGACTCCCTTATCATGTGCCATATCACAGATCTTTCTGATCGGTAAAATATGACCGGTGATGTTGATCATGTGACAGACCATTAAAAGACGCGTTTTTGAATTAATTGCCGAAGCATACAGATCGACAATTTCTTCATCATTTTTGGGATGATTAGGCACGGAAACGACCTTGCATTTAATTCCATGGCGTCTTTCCTGCAATTTGAACATGTTGCGCATGGCTCCATAATCCTGCTGCGCATATACAGCTTCGTCTCCTTCATTCCAACGAACTCCTCCAATGATCAAATCCAAGGATTCTGTGGTATTCCTCGTCAATACGACTTCATTGGAATCAGCTCCGATGAACCTGGCCAATCGCGCTGCGGCTTTCCTCTTATTATCCACCTGCACCGTGCGCATATAATAAGAGCCCTGATAGTTGACATGGCGTGCATGATCAATGTATTTGTCAAGAGTTTCCTGGGGAATGAAACAGTAGTAGCCGTTTTCCAGGTTGATATACTCCGGTTTCAGCCTGTAGCCGCTTCTCACCACAGCCCAATATTCCTCATTTCGGGCTACCTCCTCTGGAGTTTGCTGATCCAATAGTAGGTTCCACTTATCGAGTTCTTTAAAGAAAGAAGGAGCAACTGCCAGGCCTGTCAGGCTTTTCAAAAACGTTCTTTTTTGCATGACGTTCGAACTTTGCCTTTGAAGATATGAATTAATGAATGAATCCAGGTTAATTAAAAAGTGATATCAGTTTCCAAAACCTATACCAGAAATCATTAAATTTAATAGACTTCGCATTTTACTGTAAGATTTAGGTGTCAGTTACGATGCTTAAGATGAAAAGCAAATAGGCTGTCATGGCCCGATCACTAAATGTGATGATAAGGTGTCTTTATGACTCCATTAATTCACAAACAACGACTGAATAAAATTCTCAAGCTATAAAATTACTGGAATTACGGAAAGTTATGAACCTGATGCCGCAACCAAGACAATCCGGGTAAGTTTCGGCAACACTTAGTGGTCCGGCCGGCATGTGGTTTTCTATTGTAATCTTTGGTACACCTCTATGATAAAACCATGTCCTTTTTTTGATCTTTTATAATCTCGATTGTGTTTTTGATCGGTCAAGGATTTTGTGCCTGTGGTCAAGTTCATGTAACTTGGGAAGCAAACAGTAAATGTTGAAGTTCTACTTATAAATGGGGCTAAACTCAACCTTTTTTAACGAATGAATACCATCAGAATCATGAAACGTACGCTGATTTTCATAGCAGCACTACTAATCCTTGGCCCGAATATATTATCCGGACAGCGAACACAGAAACCTGTTTTACATGCCAAGAAGTGGATGGCAATTACAGGCAAACCCCTCGGGGCAACCGCCGGAGCTATGATTTTCTCCAGGGGAGGGAATGCAATCGATGCTTCATGTGCTATGCTCGCAGCGACCTCAACCATGTGGGATGTCCTGAGTTGGGGCGGAGAAACACAGGCACTCATTTACAATCCTAAAACTCAAAAAGTGATTGGTATCAATGCCTTGGGTGTTGCTCCAACAGGTGCAACGGCCGATTTCTTTTTAGATAAGGAAATGAATTTCCCCCCTCAATATGGTCCCCTGGCGGCTGTTACTCCTGGCACTCCTGGTGGCTTGATGACCATGTTGGCTGAATGGGGTACCATGTCTTTGTCGGAGGTCTTGGCGCCTGCTATGGAAATGGCTTTGGGATATCCTATCGAAGCACAAACAGCCAATGCGATCGAACGCAATAAAGAGCGCATCAAGGAATGGCCATATTCCAAAGAAATTTATCTGACACACCCCGGAGAGGAGCGTGAAGCCCCGAATGCTGGTGAGATTTTCGTCCAGGAGGATTTGTATCAAACATTGACCAAACTCGTTGAAGCTGAAAAGAACGCGCTTGATGAAGGAAAATCCCGAAAAGAAGCGATATATGCTGCCTACGACCGCTTCTACAGAGGTGATATAGCACAGGAGATCGTCCGCGGGACACAAGAACAAGGAGGATTGATCACTATGGAGGATCTTGATCAATGGCAGGTATATATTGAGGAGCCGGAAGTGACGAATTATAAGGGTATTGACGTCTACAAGTTGACTTCCTGGGTTCAAAGTCCGGTGATGCTACAGGCCCTCAACATGATCGAAGGAATGGATCTTTCAACAATGCCTTATAACTCAACCAGGTACCTGCACATGTTGTACCAGGTCATGAACATGGCTTTTGCTGATCGGGATTTCTATTACGGAGATCCCTATTTCGAGCCAAAGGAACCTATGGAGGGTTTGTTATCAAAAGAATATGCGAGAGAACGCGTCAAACAGATAAACTGGGATAAAAATGATGAAGGAGTCAAACCCGGAGATCCCTATCCATTCCAGGATGAAATCAACCCGTTTCTTGATCTTCTGGAAGAATGGTCAAACAAGGCAACTTCTGCCCTTGACCTTCCTGGCACACGTTCAGAAGAATTTGCCGGGGACGAAATGTTCTATCTTGGAACAACGTCGATCCAGGCAGCAGATGCTGAAGGCTGGGTGGTATCCATTACTCCAAGTGGGGGTTGGGTGCCCGCAGTAGTGGCAGGGAACACAGGCATCGGTCTCAGTCAGAGAATGCAAAGTTTTGTCCTGAAAGAGTCTGATAACCCATTCAATGTTGTCGAACCCGGAAAACGTCCGAGAGCAACCCTGACTCCAAGTATGGCTTTAAAGGATGGTAAGCCCTATATATCCTTTGCCGTCCAGGGCGGAGACAGTCAAGACCAGAATTCTCTGCAGTTTTTCCTGAACATGGTTGAATTTGGAATGAATGTACAGGAGGCGGTTGAAGCAGCAAATATGAATAGCTTTCAAATGAGAGGATCATTTGGGCAACATGAAGTGCGTCCGGGAAGGATGTTGCTCCACAGTTCGACTCCTTATTGGACGAGGAAAGAATTACGTGCAATGGGATACAGTCTACAGGAAAGTGATCGCACCTCGGGTCCATTAAATGCTATCTTCTTTGACTGGACAAACGGATCTATGTGGGGAGGAAGCAGCAACCATGGAGAGGATTACGGAATTGGTTGGTAAAATATATGATCATGACCTATTGATTAAAAGGTATTAATCCAAAGGTTTGGAATCCAGGTTCACAACAACCTTTCCCACAGTCAAGCCCGACTGAAATTTTCGAATTGCGTTGGGTAAGTCCTCAAAATCATATTGTTCTCCTATCATCGGTTTTCCCAGGTCAAGTACTTTTAACTCTTCCAGTAATTGATGCATTAATTGGGTCTTTTCAAATAGATAGATAAGGTTAAAAGCCATGATCGATTTATTTTCCTTGATCATATTTTGTGGATCGATTCGCGGGCGATTCAGGTATTTAGGAATCAACTTGAAATAATCGGGCCGGTCCTTTCGCTCACCATAATGGGCTGATCCAAATACGATCAGTCGCCCCGTTGGCGCCAGGACATGATAACCCATTTCTAAAATTTTGCCTCCAATGCTTTCCATGATGATATCAAGAGTTCTTCCATTGAGTGCTGACCTGAGATCCTGCTTAAAGGAACCAACGTTTCTGACGAAGACCTTATCATAATTTTCCTTCATACAAAACCGGATCTTGCTTTTCTGGCCGACAGTCCCAATAGTAGTAGCATTGTATTTTTTGCAGATCCTATTTGCCCATATGCCCACTCCTCCTGCCGCTGAATGGATCAGAACAGTTTGTTTTGCATTCAAGTCCCCTAAAACTTTAAGGCCATAATAAGCCGTAAGCACCTGGACGAGATAGGACGCTCCATCCTGGAAGGTCCAATTCAACGGTAGCGGTATGACATATTCCTGTCCAATATTGATATGACTCGCATACGCTCCAAACCTTGTGACACCCATGACACTCTGTCCGGGAGCATAATGATCTACTCCTTCTCCTACCTCAATGATCTCTCCTGAATATTCCAGGCCGGGAATAAACTCACCTTGTGGGGTTGCACTATATAAACCTAGTACGGCAAAGACATCGGCAAAATTTAACCCGATGGCCTGCATCTTAATTTGGACCTGTCCGGGACCTGGAAACGGAAGATGATCCGTACTGATTTTTAACCGGTTTATATTGCCCGCCCGTAATTTATAGATCTGTCTTTTCATTGAATTTCATACTGCATGATCATATTCACTCAGTTGACAATGATCAAGAGGGTAATTGATTCCTGTCATTTGAATTACTCCAATATCTCAATATACTGCCAGTTACAATGAAACTTCGTCATGAAAACTATGAAAGAGGGTGAATGGATATCGCTTGATACCAATAAAAAAATATGGAGCCATTTTTATACTGTGGCTCCTTTGGTAGTCATAGGAACCAAAGAAAACGAGGAGTATGATCTTGCTCCCAAACACATGGTCACGCCACTTGGGCATGAAAATTATTTTGGCTTTGTATGTACTCCGGATCATTCTACCTACCACAATGTGAAAATCAACAAAGAATTTACAGTAAGTTTTATTCGACCCAACCAGGTCGTATTGGCCAGTCTTGCTGCTTCACAGAGATGCAGTAAATTGAATGACACCAAGCCTGTCATCCGGGATTTACCCACGAACAAAGCAACAGAAGTCGACGCCCTGTTCATCTCAGATTCCTACCTCGTCCTGGAATGCCAACTGGACAGGATCATTGATGACTTTGGATCCTTTAGTCTTATTGCAGGTAAAGTAATTCATGCCCGAATTCAGGAAGACTCCATCCGGGTTTCCGATAAAGACGATGCTCAAATGATCTATAAGGCGCCCTTGCTGGCTTACCTGGCCTATGGTCGGTTTTCTGAAATCAGGTCAAGCAAGGCATTCCCGTTCCCAAAGGACTTTATCCAGGGAGGCCTTGTAGAAAAAATATAATGATGCGTTAATATATCATGACCATTCATCAAAAAAATAGGATTGAGCAATTCATTTTGAATCAGGGGGACCAAATGATTCAGTTATTGGCCAGGTTGGTGAAGATGGAAAGTCCCACAAGTGAACCAGACGCACAAGGGGCTATCTTAAACGCGATTAAATGCGAATTGGAATCCCTTGAATACAATGTTTCCATCATTCCCGGAAATCTCTTTGGCGGACACTTAATTGGCAATCCAAAGGGCACTGAAACGGACAACAACATACAATTGCTGATCGGGCATTGTGATACAGTTTGGCCTTTACAAACATTGAAATCGATGCCGTACACCTCTGAAAATGGCAGGATCAGTGGACCCGGAGTATTTGATATGAAGGCCGGACTGGTCCAGACAGTCTATGCTTTAAAAGCGATCAAATCACTGGAGCTTCGACCAAGTCTGACTCCGGTCGTTCTCATCAACTCCGATGAAGAGAAAGGAAGTAAAGAATCTGAATCCAACATCATCAAATTGGCCAAAAAAGCTGCACGTGCTTATGTTATGGAACCGCCATTGGGATTGAAAGGAAAGTTGAAAACAGCGCGCAAGGGATTAGGAAAATTTGTACTTACTGTCGAGGGCTTACCTGCCCACGCAGGTCTGGATCCATCAAAAGGAGCAAGCGCTATCCTGGAGTTGTCACACCAAATACAAGAATTGTTTCAACTGAATGATCCTTTAAAAGGCATCAGTGTCAATGTTGGTATGATTGAAGGAGGAACAAGACCCAATGTGATTGCACCATCGAGTAAGGCCATCGTTGATGTACGGGTTATGACCCAAGATGACGCACAAACAATCTCTCAAAAAATCATGTCTCTTAAACCTGTAAACCCCAATACCAAAATCACCGTGGAAGGATCGATAGGCCGTCCACCAATGGAAAAAACAAAACGCAATCAAAAGTTATGGGAGGCCGCCAAGCTTGTAGGACAAGGCATCGGAATGAACCTGGAAGAGGGAACTGCCGGCGGTGGATCGGATGGAAATACGACCAGCCAGTATACGGCAACCTTAGATGGACTTGGGATTCCGGGGGACGGAGCACATGCCCGGCATGAATTTATATTTAAGGAAGGACTCAAAGAACGAACCATCCTCCTTACTCATCTCATACTCATGGATCAATGAAACAACACATAAATAGCGATCAATGCATCTTCTCCTCGCTTTCAAGGATCACCGACTTCAATCAGGGTTTCGAGATTGAACATCTTGACAGGAAGAGTTGGGAAGACGGGGACTATGTCCTTTGTAAAGTGATTCATATTGGCGGAAGTAAAGTCAGGGCGGAACTGACCAATGGAAGAATGATGGAATTCATGGAAGGGGATCTCATATTAGGGGCCTTAGGTGTTCGTCATGCAACTCTTGAAGCCACCGGGACATGGGAAAAAGTAGGTCCCGATGGAACCATGCAAATATTGACAGGAGCCGGATTAATGGGTAAGATGACTTCCCGGTCAATGTTCATCACTCCGTTAATTGATGTACAATACATGGGGCACCCCATCAGGAATGGCAGAAAATTGAATATGACGGATTTCGCAGCAAATCCCGAAATCATTCCATTCGAAGTGCCTGTTATTTTGTTTTTCGGAACATCGATGTCCTCGGGAAAAACCACTTCAGCCAGGATCCTCACCAGGTTATTGAAGCAACTCAATTTGAAAGTAACGGCAGCTAAGTTGACAGGGGCTGGACGATACAGGGATATTCTGACAATAAAAGACGCGGGAGCAGATAACATCTATGATTTTGTTGATGTTGGACTTTCTTCCTCTATCTGCCCTGCATCCAAATACAATATTGCCTTAACTAAAATGCTTAGTTTGATACAAAGCTCAAATCCCCATGTCGCTGTTATTGAAATTGGGGCATCTCCTCTTGAACCCTATAACGGAGATGCTGCCATAGAAGTCATTCGGGATCATATTGCCTGCATTGTGCTTTGTGCTTCGGATCCATACGCAGTTCTTGGAGTGATGCAAAGCTTTGAATTGAAACCGGACATTGTGACTGGTCCTGCGACCAATACCATTGGTGGTATCGAATTGATCCAAAAACTATGTAAAGTTCGTGCCCTGAATCTTCTTGAGAAACGAAACCTGCCCGAATTAAAGCGTATCGTTCAACAAAAACTGTGCATCGGGATACCTGTCGAATGATTGCTTCTCATGGCTATGAGAGCATCAAAGGATAATTAGGCGCTCAATGATTGATTGTCTGAACCAAGAAAATGATAATTTAGGCCCCGATGAATGTCCCATTTACGAATGATGCGATAGTCTTTGGAGTATTAATGTTGATCCTCGCATCGGTTATGTACACCGGACATTCAAAAAATCCGTCCTGGCAAAAGTTCTATCGATACTGTCCGATCCTCGTTCTCTGTTACTTTGTCCCTGCTCTATTTCACTGGCCGTTGGGACTAATCGATCCTAAGGAGTCCAGATTATATTACATGGCATCCCGCTATTTATTACCGGCTAGTTTGGTGTTGCTTTGTATCAGTATTGACCTCAAGGCGGTATTCGGTTTGGGAAGCAAGGCGTTGACCATCTTTTTTGTAGCCTCCGTCGGTATTATTCTGGGTGGACCGGTGGCTTTGTTTATTTGTTCCGCTCTTGCACCCGATTTGATTGGAGTAACCCCGGATGAACTCTGGAGGGGGTTATCTACCGTTGCAGGTAGCTGGATAGGAGGTGGAGCCAATCAGGCCGCAATGAAAGAAATTTACAATGTAGATGACAACCTGTTTGGAACCATGGTTATTGTCGACATCCTGATCGGGAATACTTGGTTGGGGGTGTTGCTCTATGGCGTGAATTCTTCTGACAAAATGGATCGATGGCTAAAGGCTGACAATTCTTCCATTGAAATATTGAAGAAAAAAGTAGAGGACTACAGGTTGAGCGTAAAGAGGGAAATGACAACGAGAGATTTGTATGTGATTGGAGGTGTCGCCTTTGGGACCGTTGCTCTCGCTCATTTGGGAGCTGAATTGATTGTTCCGTTTTTTGAGCAATTCCGGGAGCAAATAGAGTCCATGCGTTTGAATTCAATCCTGTCTTCTTTCTTTTGGTTAGTGGTCATCGCTACGACCCTAGGTGTCATTCTAAGTTTTACACGAGCCCGAAAATTAGAAGGTGTGGGGGCATCAAGATTTGGATCCTTATTCATTTACATCCTGGTAGCAACGATTGGAATGCAAATGAACATTGGAGAAATATTTAAGAATATTGGTTTGTTTACAATTGGGGCAGTATGGATGCTGATTCATGTGGTCTCGCTAGTTATAGCTGCTAAATTGATCAAAGCACCCTACTTCTTTATTGCCGTGGGAAGTACCGCCAATGTAGGCGGAGCGGCATCTGCGCCTGTAGTCGCCAATGCCTTCCATCCTGCACTGGCACCTGTTGGAGTTTTGTTAGCGGTCCTGGGGTATGCACTTGGAACCTATGGGGCTATCATTTGTGCTGAATTGATGCGAGTAGCAGCAGGGTAAAGCTCTTCAAAAATCTTCTTTTACGATGTTGCCATTGTTCATGACAAATGTGACATTTCGCAATTCGGAAATATTGGTCAGCGGATTTCCCTTTGTGGCAATAATATCTGCTTGATAGCCCTTCTGTATTCTCCCAACGTTTTTTAATTGAAGCAAATCAGCATTTCCGGACGTTACACTTCTGATGACATCTGCAGTTGGCATTCCATATGCTACCATCAACTCCAGCTCTCTTACATTTTCACCATGGGGAAAGACGCCTACATCTCCTCCGGCGACAATTCCTATCCCTGAATCCAGTGCTTTTTGGAAGCTTGTCCTTTTTAATTGAATTCGTTCGGGCTCCGGTTCTGAACCTTTCCTCCAACTTCTGTATTGCATGATGGCATCACCCGCAGCAATTGTCGGACAGAGAGCGACACCATTTTGCTTCATTACTTCAAAGACTCTTTCAGTTCCACTATCACCGTGCTCAATAGTATATACCCCGACGAGAGCAGCCCTGAACATTCCTTCCTCAGTACTAGCATGTGCGGCAACTTGTCTTCCACTGCTTTTGGCTGTTTCCACGATTATTTCCAATTCGGAAATTGAAAAGGTAGGTCGAGCTTCGCCATCTGGCCCCCATCGATAATCAGCGTAGACTTTTATGAAATCCGCACCATTGCCAATTTGTCGTCGTACGGTCTTGATTAAGTCATCATAACCATCAGCTACTTCTGCACCAAGTGGTACCGTGACATGATCGGCAAAACCCTTTGGCCCATAACTGCCGGTTGCAACAATGGCCGGACCAGCAACGATCAGGTCCGGACCGGGAATAATTCCCTTTTGAATGCTCTTTTTAATTCCTACATCCAGGTATCCGGCTCCTTCCGAACCAAGATCACGCACGGTTGTTACACCTGCTTCGAGTGTAGCTCTCAGATGATTTGCTGCCCTGAGCGTTCTTTCGGCATAGGACTCTTTCAAGACCTGATCATTCCAGGGTGTCTCATTATATGGATGTAATAATATATGCGCATGTCCTTCGATCATTCCAGGCATGAGTGTCTGATCTTCAAAAATCAAATTGCGAGATTCAAGTGGAGGAGTGATCGAATCCTCCGGACCAGCCTCGATGATCATTCCATTCTGTACCACCACCATCCATCCTTCGCGAATATCCTCGCCATCAAAAATCCGATCCGCGATTAGTACGATTGGTTCTTCTTGTCCTATTATGCATGTGGATATGATCAGGCCAGCAACAAACCATAGTCCGGAATAGACTTTGTGCATAGATGATTGAAGGGAAGGTTTCAAACGCATCGTGTGTAATATCAGAAGACTAAAGAGCGCTCAGTCTTATAATTGATTGAGCGAAAAGAGCTATATAGTCGGACTCTTTTTTCATCTTGTACTTTTTCCTTTTTATGATCTCCTCCATAGCCACTAATTCTATCTGGGGAAAATGTTCAAACACCTCCTTTTTGTTCAAATTAACGGCTACCGTCTCAGAATCTCCATTACGAACATCGCATTTATATTTTTTTGAGAAAAGCGCAGGAGTTTCAAAGAGCCCGTTTGATTTTTTCTCATATAGCATAATTTGGAGATCCTTGTAAAAGACCAGATCGTTTTTGTCATACAAGACCTGAAAAAATTCGTCTTTACTAGGGTTTGATCGTTGAAAAAAGAAATAAATACACAGTTTTTTCATAATCGTGAATGTAAGCGGACCTGGTCGCTTCAAGAAGCTGACAAAAAATGAATACCGATACTAAATATAAAGATTGACTAGCTATAATCCTAACGGATGTAGGGTTGACGACAATTCAAAAATTGAATAAGTTCAGGTGAAGGAGGCACTGATTTTCAAGTTCTTATGGGTCTATCAGGACTCCTCTTCTTCTAATGCCTCCCAAAATTCCAGAGCCCTTCTCGTATGTGGTATGCATATAGAACCTCCTACCAAGTTTGCAACCATGAACAAATCAAAGATTTCATCTTTGGTCACACCTATTTGAAAAGCAGTTTCCAAATGATACCTGACGCAGTCGTCGCAACGCAGGACCAGTGAAGCCACCAATCCCAGAAGTTCCTTGGTTTTCACATCCAGGGCACCTTCCTTATATGTGTTGGTATCGAGATTAAAAAATCGATTGAGGTTTTTATGATTGTGCCCCAATATTTTTGCATTCATCCTGGTGCGGTAATCATTGAATTCTTTTACTGTATTCATATCTCGTTGAATCTATATTGTCGCCAGAGCGAACGGATCATTTTAATGATAAGCGCAAATATTCCTATGAGGCAGGTAACACCGGCTATGATATATTCGAATCGAATATATTGAATAAACCAATTTTGCCGCTGAAGACTTAAGTGTCCCATGATACTTTGAAGGCCTTCTCTATCATTGAATTCAAGGAAGGAATGTAATCCTTCCAGAATGGGGAAGAATAACACAGGTGCCAGGAAAATCAAAAGAACCTTGAATATGCGTGAGGCTGCAAGTGGATGATGTTGGAAGGTGAAAACGTAGCGAACCAGGGTGATTCCTCCCAGTACAAAAAGAAGATTATACACCAGCCAATCAAAAGGAATTTGAGCCAGATAGATCGGCAAAATCACGAGACAGGAGCCACCGATTGCAAGCAACCACCAAATTAGTTCGAGCATCCATTTTTTCGCAACGGTCGACATGTAATAAGTAATAAAGATAATATTCTCTGTAATGGTTCTTAGAAAAAAGGAGTCAGGGATGAATTTGTTCAAACTCTGGCATGATCAATAACGCCGCTGGCGTTATCAGGCTCCCTGCCCTCCCGCGATCCGGTTGGTCGCGGTTCCTTCGTGTTCATGCTCTGGCATGATCAATAACGCCGCTGGCGTTATCAGGCTCAGTCATCATCGGCGCCTGCATATGGCAGGCAAGCTGAGGGGCTTAACTTCTCTGTTCGGAATGGTAAGAGGTGGTGATATAAAAAAAGCCTCAGAAATGAATCTGAGGCTTGTAAATTAAATTGGCAGCGACCTACTCTCCCGCCTTAGCAGTACCATCGGCGCTGAGGGGCTTAACTTCTCTGTTCGGAATGGTAAGAGGTGGTACCCCCTCGCTATAACCACCATTAACTCTTTTCTCCGGTACCCCGGAGCGGCACTTGTCCCGACATTTATCGTCGGGAACGACCATTAATCAGGTGTGGGTGTGTAGTTTGAGTGTACGCCTGGACTGCCGTCAGACAAGTGAGACGCCCACCTACACTGATTCGGTCATTACCGAACTTGCCCACTATATTTTAAAATGACAGACTGAAAATATCGAGTAAATTGAAGAATAGAATACTGTATAAAGAAGCTTTCGGGTAATTAGTACTACTCGGCTGAGACTGTCACCAGCCTTAGACCTATAGCCTATCAACGTGGTCATCTTCCACGACCCTCAAGGAATACTCATCTTGAAGTTGGCTTCGCGCTTAGATGCTTTCAGCGCTTATCCATTCCGCACATAGCTACTCTGCGATGCACCTGGCGGCACAACAGATACACTAGAGGTGCGTCCAACACGGTCCTCTCGTACTAGTGTCAGATCTTCTCAATATTCCTGCGCCCACAGCAGATAGAGACCGAACTGTCTTGCGACGTTCTGAACCCAGCTCGCGTGCCACTTTAATGGGCGAAC
>JANQHF010000116.1 GCA_028282725.1 Saprospiraceae bacterium | reverse complement strand
AAAAAGAACCAAAAAAGAAAGAAAACGTATAATGATTATTATTAATATAAATAAACTTAAAAAGAACTAGATTCTGTCCTAACAATTGGGGTATGATCAGCCGTCATTACACGGCCTTCCATGAACTGATCCTTGTTGTCAAGAATCTTATGCAATTGTAAATCTCTTTGATTCATTTTCAGTGATTCAGTGATAGGTTTTCGGAATTAATTTTCAGAACATTCCAACCATTTTGAGCATATGCTGTACCCCCAATGACAACCGGTATTCCTACAAAATCAAGAATTTCCTTGTTTATTTTCTGACCGTTTGATCCTACAATGATATGATAGGTATATGCCCCGGGAGCACCGGACCTGAAAACCGGAGGAATCCCGCCTGATATGCATCGAACCGCACAACTTCGATGGATTTTGCCTTCTCCCGGTTTCATGACTCCGAAATAGCACTTTGGATCAAGAATTTCTCCTTCCGCCGAGAATTGCTTTGCAACTGGTACTGGCTCTATTTCCGGAAGAAGGGCGTCAGAATTGACGGAAATCAAGCTTTTTGATTTACGGGTCAACTCAAATACGGTTTTTCCATCTCCATAAATCAATGTTCCTTGCATGGTGATTTCTTTCCGTTCAAGGGATCCTTCCTTTGACTGAATGCCATTCATGATCCCTTCAGCACCAAACTTTCCAAATCCGACCAAAAGAACATGGTTCGAATATCCTTCGGGAAGCTGGGCATCATCTACTTCGAGCAATGGTACGGGTAGCGAATGATAAATACCGGTTAACTGGGATACGCTTCCCAACTGAAAGGTGTGATCATTAAAAGGTCTTTGAAAACTGACGAGCAGAAATGCAAAAAGAGGTATCACAATAGCAATGATCATGACTGTTCTCACAACCACCTTCTTGTATGAGTCTGGCATTTTGTCTTGCCATCCGACATAGTATTCTTTATTCTTTGCCATTGGAAATTATCGCAGGTTCCACAAATGTTCCTTCTGGTCTGGGTCTTGGGTGCACCCAAATCTCCTCCCCGATAACCTTTACATCATAGGTAGCCAGTTTTTCCTGGAAAGGAGGAGGTGATTGACCGTTCTCAGGAATATACTGGTAGCCATGCCAGGGACATGTAATACATCCGTCGATCACTTTCCCTTCCCCCAAAGGACCCATTTGGTGTTTGCAAATATTGCTCACGGCTGAGACCTTCCCATCATTTTTGAAAACAGCTATGTTCTCACCATTGACAAAAATGGATGTGCCGCAACTTTCTTCCAGATCCTTTACTTCTGCAACTTTATAATATCCATCGGCTGAAGGACTTTCAATGTTTCTAAGTTTCCGGTTTTCAAGTAACCCGGCCCATAAGTGACTCCCGGCTATCGCCACAAATCCCAAAACTAAAGCGACAAAGTAAACAGGATGGCTTTCGTACTGCAGTGCACCCAGGAGCACATGAAGTACGATCAAGCCGTACGCCACGTAAACCCCCATATGCAGGGCCTTCCATATTTCGGGTGTCAAATTTTTTAACCAAAAATCATGACTGGTGGCCGCCATTACAAATAGAATGATCAATGCAAAAAACCCCAATGTCTGAAATGGAAAATCACTAATTGTCAGATAATTCTTATTGGAAATGAAGAGACTCAGAAGCGCATTTGTATCGCCGAGCGTATGAAATTGAATGATGGAAAAAATGCCATGAACAGCAGCAATCAAGAACATAGATACCCCAAGGTGGCGTCTGTTATACAGCAAAGGCATGAAATGCTTGTTCAGACGGCTCAAAGGGCCAATCATTAAAATGAGATGTAATAAAAAAAAAGCCGTGACTGCTGTTGTCCTGATGATCATCGTTTCAATTGTCATGTCCTCGTGCATTACATATTGAAAAATGAATACACTAATGAACCACAGAAAAATGAGACCCCAGAGAATGATGTCGTAGTATTTCTTCTGTTTATTCCAGAGTACGGACTTGTAATCAACACTCATAACAGATATATAATGATGACAAGGATGATTAGGAGGGAGACTAGGATCCAAATACTGAAATGAAACTTTCTGTGCTCTTTTTTCACGAGTCAAATTTCCATTTTGTCAGGAAAAAAGGCCAGAATATTGTCATCCCCGGATACAACAAGAGTTTGAATATGATCCCCGAATCTTTTGTTCCCGGGTCGACTTTATCCAATCCTTTCCATAAAAAAAGGATCGAAAAAACATTTCCCAATACCATATACATGGCAGCAATGATTAACAGTATGGATAAGGTAGTAGTCATCTTATCAATTTATAAAGGTTGTACTCCTGCATACCTGATTCCGGTCAGGCGATGCATGTCGAAGTCGTACGTACTCAGGTCTTCATGGTTAAACTTTCGGATGTCATCATGTCCACAGGATCGGGCAATCACCTTGATCAATTCTTTGGATGCCTCAAAAAAGTTTTTGAGCTGGACTGCTGAGCTTTCTACGATCAAACGTTTTCGCAAGTGATCCTTTTGGGTAGCAATACCTACCGGGCAATTGTTGGAATGACAAGCCCTCATTCCAAGACATCCAATGGCCTGTAAGGCAGCATTCGAAACGGCTATGGCGTCAGCTCCAAGCATCAGTGCCTTAGCAAAATCCTCCGGGATCCTCAGACCCCCGGTGATAATTAATTCAATGTCCGAACCAATCCCGTCCAGATGTCTCCTTGCCCTGGCCAATGCCGGAATGGTCGGTACATTGATATTGTTGCGCAAGACCGTTGGTGCAGAGCCTGTCCCACCACCACGGCCATCTAAGATGATATAGTCTACTCCTACTTCCAGAGCGAAATCAATATCTTTTTCAATGTGACTTGCTGCAACCTTGTATCCCACTGGAATTCCACCGGTTTGCTCTCTCACCTCTTCGGCAAAGGATTTGAAATCTGAGGCCACGAACATATCCGGAAAGGCTGCCGGAGAAATTGCAGATTCCCCCACATTCAAACCTCGAACTCTTGCTATTTCCTCAGTCACCTTATGTCCTGGCAGATGTCCGCCAGTTCCGGTTTTCGCACCCTGGCCTCCTTTGAAATGAAAAGCCTGCGCCCTTTTTACCTTTTCCCAGGAAAATCCGAATTTACCTGAAGCCAATTCGTAGAAGTATCGATCGTTGTTTTCCTGTTCTTCCGGAAGCATTCCACCTTCACCACTGCATATTCCTGTACCCGCCATGTTTGCCCCCATTGCCAGTGAAATTTTGGCTTCCCTGGAAAGAGAACCAAAGCTCATATCGGAAACAAAGAGCGGGAGATCGAGCTGAAGCGGTTTTTTGGCATTACTTCCAATGACCACTTTTGTATTCACTTCTTCATGATCGAGCAAGGGTCTTTTTGCCATTTGTGCAGGTAGCCATTGGATATCTTCCCATTTTGGTAAAGTGTTTCTATCTACACCCATTGCCGCGGAAGGACCGTGATGGCCGTAATTCTTCAGTCCATTCTGTGCAAGCTCCTTTATGTACCGGGTGTACGGTTCTGTGCTTTCAGGATGCGTATCTGCATATTGACCCAGGTATTCATCTCGATTGAATGGCTGCGGATGTTTCTCAAGATAAGCCAAAATTTCGTCGCGATCTATATAAACCGTACCTTCTTCGACAGAGGAATTGAATTTGTACAGGGCCTCATCATTGTTATATTCACTTACACCGGTGTCATACCTATAGTCCCAACCGTGAACACCGCAAATGATATTATCACCTTCGATTTGTCCATCGGACATCAAGGCACCTCTGTGGAGACATCTGCCATACAATACAGATACTTCATCCGAATATCGCACAGCTACGAGATCCAGACCATCGACAATATAACCTGCGGGTTGTTTATCCTGTAAATCTTCAAATTGGCAAAGAACTACTTTATTCATAGCGACTTGAAAGTGCAAATTGTTCGCATCGAAAATAGTATTTCATATGAATATCAATTGAAGCTGTAACCATTTTAAATCTTTGAATGGCGCCATTTTTGTGCTGAACATAACAGACCCGACACTTATGAGCCTCAAACAAAAATCTAATGTTGCTTCTGCCAAGACACATAGCGTATATGTAGTCGAGCTGGACAGAAAGGTTTGGTCAGACAGCTGGAAAATTCGAAAAGCAAATCCTCATTATAAAGGGCTCCAGGGGTGTCTGTATGTTGGTATGACGGCTCTCAACCCCAATGATCGATTCACGAAACATAAATCAGGACATCGGTCTACAAAAGGATATAAAATATCAAGTTGGTTTGTGGAGAAATACGGATTATACCTCCGACCCAGTTTGTATAGTCATCTGAATCCCCTGACGAGACAACAGGCGAAACGAATCGAAAAGGAATTGGCGCTCAGCCTGAAAAGGAAAGGGTATGCCGTGTGGTGGAATTAACTTGGGTTCCGAAAGCGTTCAATAAAATCAGCCGACATGATGTATATGTTTTGCCTTCCGTTGTCCAACGTCTGAAATTGTCGGTGCACTTCTTCCAAATCTCCTCCCTTTCGAGTGTCATATGCACTGACTTTTCTACTACTCGAGAAGATGAAGTATCGCCCGTCAACAGTGACATAAGGCGTCATTTCATGGGCTCTTGAATTAATCGGTTCCCCTAGATTCACAGGTGGTGACCATCCATCATCGTCTTTGAATGAGATATACAGGTCACCCAGACCGTAACTGTCTTCAAAATAGCCCCTGAAAATCAAATAATCCTCTTCCGGTGAAATAAATGGGTCACCGACATCACGGCCACCGTTGATTGATTCAGGTAAATCTTTATAGACATAGCCAGTGTCCGTTTTGGATGCTTTCAGGATGTTTCCTGTGCTCCAAATATTGAAATAGATATCTCCGGAATGGGTTAACGAACTAAAGTAATCGCCCTTGTTGCTCAGGGATATGAAATGTGGTGGACCCCATTGATTATTATTTCTTTCTACATACCATATGTTGGTATTGTGAATGCTGTCCAGGTCATCGGTCGGTCTTTCCGAGCTGAAATATAACCTGTTTCCATCGGGTGCAAATAAGGGATCGTAATCGGTATGACTGCCCGAGAAGCTGGCAACACTGGGCTTACTCCAAAGCCCTAAACTGTCCATCTTTGTATAAGCAACGATGCTCAGTCCTGGTATTTCTGCTGTATAATAAAATTCAGTTCCATCAGGAGAAAATGTGCCGTTATATTCATTGAGAGAAGTCGATATGTTCCCCGGGGCTACAAGCTGTGGATTTGGCAATGGTTTCATTCCGAAATATACATGGGTCGCAAATGGGATCTTGTCATTTTCCTTTACGGTACAGTTGGATAGGAATAAAATGGAGACTCCCAAAAAAATGCCCCATCGATTAATCTTGGGGTAAAAACCAAGCTTTAAGTTGTTCAAAGCGTTCATTGCCGTCTAGTCTGTTAAAAAAAGGAATAATATTGATGAATATAGAACCTTGCTTTTTTGCATCCCCGATTCAAAGTAGTCAAGGCATTGATCAATTATCCAAGTCTCAAATATACCATGGCCAGGTCAATATCTCTTGAGACATCTGGTTCTGATTGTCGCCATTCAAGCATTAGAGCCAGGTATTGTTCAGCAATGTCCGTTTCACCAATTGCCGCATACACGACGGCAAGCCCGGCCTGGCCTTTATTGCGTGAATTGGTTAATTCCTGATAGGTCGTGGATGCCTTTAAAGAGTTTGGAGATCATTCTTCATGAAATATATCCTTCAGAGCTGTATATCCCTTGATGTCCGTAAACATGATGGCAGCCAACACCCGTTTATGATGAGAAGTCATATTACTTGAACAGTGATCCACAATTCAGTACAATATCAGTTTTCTATTTTAACTGAAAATATTCATTGTACATTAGACACTCTTAGTCTCAAAACTTCATTTCTATGAACAGGAGTAGGATTGATTTCAGGAAGAACGACTGGTTATCTCATGTCTATTTGTCATTGATCCTGTTCGTCGCAATCACCCTCGTCTGTTGTAACAAACAACCTGTTGACTATAGCGGACCTATATCCAATTGGCCTTCATATGGTGGGAGTACAGGAGGAGACCGGTATTCACCGCTGACTCAAGTTTCCAGGGACAATGTATCGGGGTTAAAGAAAGCATGGGAGTACAGGCATGGTGATATTGGAAATAACCGGGAAATTACCAATTCGGAATCTGCATTTGAGGCGACACCGATCATCCTAGACAGTATATTATATTTCCCTACGCCATTTAACAGGATCATTGCCCTTCATGCAGAGACGGGTGATGAAATCTGGACTTATGATCCTGAAATTGATTTGAAAGGTTACTATGCGAATCAATTGATTTGCAGGGGAGTTGAATATTGGTCGGATTCTGAAAAAAGTCAGGGGGCCTGTGCTTCCAGGATTTTTATGGGTACGAACGATGGGAGATTGGTTGCCGTCGATGCACTTACCGGAAAGCCATGTATTGATTTTGGAAATGCCGGCCAGATTGACCTGAAAGGAGATGTCGGTGACGAAAAATGGTTGGGAGAATACCAGGTTACATCACCTCCTGCCATCGCAAACGATGTTGTCGTCGTCGGCTCAGCTGTGAGCGACAATGGCCGGGTGGATGCCCCCAGTGGCGTAGTGCGGGGATTTGATGCCCGATCAGGCGCGTTGATCTGGAGCTGGGATCTCTCTCCACCGGATAGCATTAATAGAAATGACATGTTATCTTCAGGAGGCTATCTTCTGGGCTCTCCGAATGTCTGGGCACCCATGGCCGTAGATGAAAATTTGGAATTGGTCTATGTGCCTACCGGCAATCCGTCCCCGGATTATTATGGAGGCATCCGGAATGGCATAGATCACTATGGGAGCAGTATCGTAGCATTGCATTCGAAAACCGGGGAAGTCAAATGGCGTTTTCAAACTGTCCATCATGATCTTTGGGACTTTGATGTCCCGGCTCAACCTACACTGACAGAAATTGAAAAAGACGGCAAGAAGGTTCCTGCTGTCATCCAGGCCACAAAAATGGGGCTCTTTTTCATCCTGAATCGAGCGACTGGTGAACCCATTTTCCCTATTGAGGAAAGACCGGTGCCTCAGACAGATGTTCCCGGAGAATATACTTCACCTACTCAGCCATATCCTGTAAAACCACTTCCTTTAATCGGTCATGACGTCTCTGTAGAGGATGCATGGGGTCCGCTCGGAATGGATGGCGAATGTCGGAAAAAGCTGGAGGAACTATATTTTGCAGGGGCCTATACACCTCCAAAATTGGGTCAACCTACATTAATGTATCCCGGTAACGCCGGAGGCTCCAATTGGGGAGGGATCGCAGTGGATCACGAGCGTCAGATTCTCGTTGCCAACGTCATGGATATGGCCTGGATAGTCGAGTTATTCCCTGCGAAAGACTATCAGCGGGTGCGTGAAGAAAATCCAGGTATAGAAGTTGGACCCCAAACCGGCACACCATATGGAATGACAAGGACAATGCTGGTATCATCGCTGGGATTGCCATGCATTAAGCCGCCCTGGGGAAAGCTCGCCGCTATAGATTTGAAAACCGGTGACTTGATGTGGGAAATACCTTTTGGAACCATCAGGGATCTTAGCCCCATCCCACTGAAAATAAAATACGGAGTTCCTAACCTGGGAGGTCCTATTATCACTAAAAGCGGATTGATCATTATTGCAGCAACGATGGACGAGTATATCAGGGCCTTTGACATAGATTCAGGCAAAATGGTCTGGGAGGAAAGACTTCCTGCAGGTGGACAGGCAACACCCATGACGTATAGGGTAAAAGAGGATGGCAAGCAATATGTCGTCATCTGCGCGGGCGGACATGCAAGAGCAGGCACGAAACTCGGTGATTATGTAATTGCATATGCTCTGCCGGATTGATGTTAATAACAGAAAGATTATTCACGTAAGAATGAATCATATTGTCCGTTGCAAAATACACCGGATTGATTCAGGTATCTCAGATAGTCATCGAGCACATCTTCCACGATTTCCAATTGTTTCAACTCCATCTCAATTTTTCTTTCCTCAATTTCCAGTAAGATCAACGGAGTGAAATCGGCACTTCCAGATATTCTGCTTTTCCAGGAACTGAGTTTCGTTTCCTCGTCGCTCATTAACGATGTAAATACCTGCCACTTTTCAATGTTGAGTTTTAAATCAAACATGATCTGTTCAAAGCGATTCTCGATTTCAAATCTCTCTCTTTTTGATTCTTGAATTAAATCCTCTTGTCTGAATTCCAATTCCTTGATGCGCAGCTTTCGGTTACCTGAATTTGGAATTCTTAATCCTACGGAAAGGGATAATCTCTCGTTCAAAAAATCAGTATGAGGACCTTCATATCTGACTTGGGCAAAATCAAATATCTGTCGCTTTTCTGCCAATTCAAGATCGATTTCCTTTTTTACTTCTTCTTGTTCATAGGCAATCTCTTCTAGGCTTGAAAAATTAGAAGCAACGAGATTTTCCCGAACTCTGGACGCAATCCCCCCTACATTAATAAAGTCCGCAAAGTCCAAAAACACATCATTAAAATTGTACTTGATCAGGATTTTCTGTTTTTCAATTTTCAATTCCTGCAATGCAAATTTCAGATCGGTTCGGTCGGATTCGAGATCTATGATTTTCTCAATAGGAATTTCTGATGATGACATCATCTTTTGAAACACTTTGTCTTTATCATCATAGATGATCGCAAGTTGAATGAGGAGTTCAATATTTCTTTCAATGAGAAACAGACTTGTCCAGTCTACATTTGCATCCAACAATGCATCACAGATCAATTCCCTGTTTTCAAATTTCGGAGTGTTCAAATAATGTTTGTAAAGTGCTTTTTGCGCCCGGCGGATACGTGGGGTACTTGGAGACAGACGTAAGGTATATTCCTGGTCCTCAGGATCAAAGTCCCGGGTTTCCGTCCTGAATTCATATTCTTCGATCCATGGAAAATTTACATCTCTTTCTTCATTCAGCACAGAAGTTTGCAATTGAGGGATCATCGAGATGGCCTGTTCGAAAAACTGCTCGGAACCAATTGTGCTTTGACTCTTCACTCCCGGAATAAGTACAACGAGAAAGAGCAATAACCCATTTATTTGCAAAGTTCTACTCACGTGATTCGATATAGCTTATACTTACCTTTTCCTTTTGAAGAAAAATATTGTCTCTTGTAATCTCCAATTGAACTTCCCTGCCATAGGTCTTGACATCGGGAATTTTTCTCAACCGGGTAGGGATCTCGACAATTCTGGAGCCAAGTCCGATGACCGTTCCTACATAACTAATTCTTTCGTCTTTGAGTGATGTGATATCAAAATTGTCTCCAATAGCCACCTTAAGCGTCAAATCTTCATGAACATAGCCATGGATCAGCCCGCTGTGTGGTTCATAGAAGGTCATTAGCGTGGAGTAGGAGGGAATATGTTCCGCTTCCTTGCAAGAAATATTTCCTATAATACCATCTGCAGGAGCGACAACGGTAATTGGAATAATCATTTGAGATTCTTCAAATTCACGTTCGGCACCAAGTCGATTGATTTGCTCCCTGTAAGGGTTTGTTCCAATTTTCAATGCTTCTTCAAGATTTGAAATTTTCAAATTCTGCTCAATGATAAATGATTGTCTTTTGGCTTTGATTTCTGCAATCTCGTCCTGGATTGAATTGTAGGTCGATTCGGAGGATTGAATGGTGGTCAGACCTTCTGAAAGCGACTTTTGAAAATTCAGTTCATTCTGTTTCGAGTTTACTTCCTTGTCAAAAATCTCCAATTGTGCGTTCAATTCGGCCCTGAGCTGTTCCAGATCTGATGTCCTGGATTGTACCCAAATTGCCTCTTCAGCTCTTAATTCAGCGATCCTGTATTCCTGATCTTCCAGGATCTCCCGGGACTTTCTGCGCGTGAGTTTCATTAAGGTGTCACCCCTGGAAACTGCCTGGCCCGGAGTAACCCTGATTTCATCGACGACTACGGCATGATTATAATTGATATCGGTTTCATTCGACTCGGCAAAGCCATAGAAGGATAATTCATCGTGAAAATCCGGTCTTAGTATAATAACCAGGGATATACCGATGACTATCACAGCTATGTAAAATAAATTGATCCTCCCCATCCGCTATAACCGGGTACGTTGTTTTTGAAAATTCAGGCGAAGGCCTTCCAATCCTTCGATTTCTCTCATACTCAGCTCTAGACCCTGGACGGTGGTCTTCCTTTTTAAACGGATCAGGTAATTGAATTCCTGGAGGTTTTCTCTCGTAATTTCTTCGATCATGGGCAGTCCACCTTCTGTAACAGATTGAACTCTTTTGGGATTCAGAAATCTCAATTGATTGAGTTCAAAATTCCGGCAATGAAGGTTGAGTTTCGATTCTATGGTCGACTGTATGCCGTCATTTTTGGGCACCTGCAGTCTCAGTTCGCCGATGAGTTCATTGGCATTGCTCAATGGTGAAAACCTGAGGATTATCGCACTGGCACAAAATACCAGGGTTCCTGTCACGGCAATCGTAAATCCCAGCACACCACATGCAATCCCGGCAGCAAGTGATGCAAACATGAAAGTTATATTTCTTGGATCATCGAGTACCGTACGAAATCGTATGATGGACAGTGCTCCGATCATTCCCAATCCAATCGCTACACTATCGCCAATGGCATGCATGATGGTCGCAGCCACTATTCCTATCATTGCCAATGATTGCAGAAAATGTGCTTTCCTGTAAATACTCTTGGTTGTAAATTCATAGGTGATGGCAATGAGTGAAGACAGGAAGAAAGCCAGGAGTGCCGTGATGAACATGATATAAAACGAAGGTGTTCCCGGATCGTAATTCAATAATTCTATATCAAATAATTCGGTCATCACTCACGTCTATATACAGATTCACATTCAAAGACGCCCAAATTAGCAAAATAATAACATAGTAATCTGCTCCAAAATGATGGATAGCAGACAAATGTCGATAGCTATACGTTTAGAATTATGTTCTGATTATCAATCACTTACCAGTAAACTGTATTTTTTAAGATATTGGGACGAATTCTATTCATTCTGTCCTCCAGACATTTTTTTAAATGATAAGAAAGCATCGCTGGCTCTGGATTCCATTATTAATCCTGCCATTTGCGTGCAGCGAAGAAGTGGAAGGCGATAGTGAACCCATTCCCGATCCATCGATACCATATGTTACTCCTAACGGTGATGAAAATTATCTGAGTCTTAAGTCAGATTATATATTTGATCAATCCAGGCTACATACTTTCGAGCTGAATCTTTCTCCGGAAAACCTGGCCAGGATAGACCGGGACCCTTCTGCCGAAGAATACGTAGAAGGGAGCCTCACATTTGAAGGCGAGACCATGAGTCCTGTCGGGATTCGTTATAAAGGGTCAATTGGCGCTTTTGTAGGTTGTGTATCCGGTTCGGATTGGACTGAGCCTTCGGGACATAAGACATGCACCAAGCTTTCGATGAAGGTCAAAATGAACTGGCTTGATAATGATGACAAATTCTACGATCTAAAAAAACTACAGTTTCATTCTCAAAACCTGGACAATTCTCAGATGCGCGATCGACTAGGCTATCATTTGTTCCGGGAAATGGGAGTACCTGCCCCTCGTTCCACGCATGCAAGAATTTTCATCAATGGGGTCTACACAGGAGTCTATGCTCTTGTTGAACAAATTGACGGGAGATTTACGCGACAAAACTTTGATGACGGATCAGGTAATCTCTACAAAGAGGTGTGGCCACTTGATCACAGGGGAAGAGCCCAGTCTGATCAAGTCTATCTCCATGCCTTGAGGACTAATGAGGAGGACGATCCGTCACCTTGTCTTATTAAAACCTTTGCTACCCAGGTTCAAAATGCCCGCGAAGGTGATTTACAGGAAGTAATCACGAAATGGATGGATGTCGATGAAATTATTTCTTATGCTGTCGTTGACAGGATGATCAGGGTGGATGACGGTCCATTTCATTGGTATTGCAGTGGAACTTGTTCGAACCATAATTATTACTGGTATGAAAACCCGAAAGACAGCACATTGCATCTGATCCCCTGGGATCTCGATAATGCATTCGAGAATATTGCTTCCGACAAAAATCCGGTTACCCCAATTGCCGACGATTGGGGCGAAATTTCTGCCGATTGTAATCCATTCAGATACGGTCTTTTCGGCTTGAAACAGAGATCAGCCGCTTGCGATAAGTTAACTTCAGGATGGGTTCAGTTTCAGGATGAGTATGAACAAAAAAAGAGAGAATTTATTGAAGGTCCTTTTAAAGAATCTACTGTAAATGCACTATTGGATCAGTGGTTTCTTCAAATCAGGGAAGCGACGAGGGAGGCGGACGAACAAATACCCGATGCAGTATCTATGTCTGCATGGGAGGCTTCTTTCAACGAATTAAAGAGTAACCTGAATATCGCTCGCAATAATTAACAACGTAGCCAAAATGTACTATTTCTGCGTTTCAAATAATCGAGTGCTCCGGAATCAATTCGGTTTATTTCTTGCCCTTCTGCTGATTCAGATTCCGGATCATACATTCGGCCAGACGAATGAAGGAAGAGAATTTTGGTTCAGCTTTCTCGAACACAGGAATCCCAGAGAAAATACGAAGGTGGTCATGATCACCTCCCGGTTCAATACACGGGGTACGGTCAGTTCTCCATTGGGAGGATTCAGCCAGTCCTTTACAGTGGCAGCCAATCAGGTGACGATCTTGGAACTCCCGGAATTTGCAGAGACCTTTGGATCCGAAACAATCAGCGATAATGGATTCAAAGTTACCTCAGATGACCTGGTGTCGGTTTATATACATCAGTATCATTCATTTCGTGCTGAAGCGACAGTTGTATTACCCGTGAGCTCAATCGGTAATGAGTACTATGCCCTTAGCTACCAGGGATATTTCACCGAAGGTCAGATTTTTCCTTCCCAGTTGATTGTTGTGGCATCCGAAGACGATACTAATATTTCGATAGATCTGAAAGGAAACACACAGAGTGGCAAGTTTGCTGGCCAAACCATTAACATCACCTTAGATGCCGGACAGACCTATCAGATACAAGGCAGAGATGAATATGACGATTTGTCCGGTTCGTACATCATCGGCGATCAGAATTTTTCAGTTTTCTGCGGTGCGCGGTATACAGCATTGAATTGTTTCAGAAGCGGAAGGGATAATCTTCTCGAACAAGCTTTTCCGGTCAGTACTTGGGGTGATCGATTTGTTTCTGCCCCTTTCCAGACGGGTATAAACGATATTTTCCGAATTCTGGCTTCTGAAAACGGTACAGAGGCAGAAATTATATACCAGGACGGTTCATCTTCCAGCTACCGTCTGAACCGTGGTCAATTCGTCGAATATGAAGACAGCCAACATTCATTTATTCAATCGAACAAACCCATTCTTGTTGCGCAATACATGAATCAGTTACAATGCGGAAATGGGCAAAATGGTGATCCATCGATGCTTTACTTGAACAGTGTGTTGCAAATACGGGATACAGTCACACTCTACAATTCCTCATTTCAAAATATCGAAGACAACTTTATTAATATAATCTTCAGAACTATTGATCTGGACAATGTACGATTCGATAATCAACCTGTATCCAGTCTGACTTCTGATATTCAATTATTGGGAAGAAATGACGAGTTTGCCTCCGTTACCATTCAGGTTGGGACAGGGGCGCATACCATAACGAGTACGGGATGTGGCGTAATTGCCAAAGCTTATGGCCTCGGAAATTTTGAGTCGTATGCGTACAGTGGAGGTGCGAGATTCAGCAAGATCAATGCAAGCCCCATCCCCGAGGGAGGTTGTTTGAATGACACTGTCTTTTTTGACACGGGTCTTCCGGCAGAGCGGTTCGCCGTCCAGTGGGTATTCGGACCGGGAGATACGGTTACCGACCATGTCTTTACAAAGATGTATGATCAACTAGGAAGTTTTCCTGCGGATCTTTTTATCCATGATCAATGTTTTGACCTGTTTGATACATTGTTTAAAGAGCTTCAAATCACATTGCGTCAATCGGTTCAGACGGAGCCAATTGATTATTTCTGCCAAGGAGAAGAGGCGCAATTAGGGGCTACTGACGTACAAAACGCGCGCTATCAATGGCGAGGTCCGAATGAGTATTTTTCTGAGGATCAAAATCCCATCATCAACGATGTGCGTCCAAATATGAATGGCACTTATCAAGTAATCGGCATCGTGTCCGGATGCGCTACATTTCCAGCCGGGGTTGAACTGGAAGTAAAGCCGGCACCCGAACCTGAATTGGGAGACGGAGGTGTCTTTTGTCCGGAACTTGCAGAACCAATCAAACTGACGCCAGGTAACTTTGCCGAATACTTTTGGTCTGACGGTAGTACGCTGGACGAATTGGTCGTCTTTGAAGAAGGGATGATTTCCGTCCAGGTGTCAGATGAATTCGGTTGTATGGCATCCGACAGTACATTTTTTGAACAGAAATGTCCTACAAAATTCACGGTCCCCAATATTTTCAGCCCCAATGGAGATGGCCAAAATGATGAAATCGGATTCTATGGTGAAGATGTGATCAGTATCGATTTCAAAATATATGATGTGTGGGGCAATGAAGTCTTTGCTACTACTGACCAGCAAGAAAAATGGAACGGTCTTTACCGGAACAGGGAGGCAGCAACCGGTGTATATACGTGGTTACTGAATCTTACCGGTTTCAGGGAAGACGGGAGTGTTTTTACCGAGAAATATACCGGTACGATCACCTTGATCAGGTAATCGATCAAATATTTTTTTCGAGAATCTTATATTTATTCTATTTAGTCCAGTAGTTAGGCATTTCTTCATGAAAAGGTATTTAGTCGTAGTCTGTTCCAATCTATTTCTAAGCATATTTTGCTTGAGCCAAACGGTCGACTCCTCTTATTTACCCCTTGTCCTCATCGACACGGATAGCCAGAGCATTCCCGATGAACCAAAGATTACAGCCAGGATGAAAATCATTGATAATGGTGTCGGTGAATTGAATCGTATCGATGCTGACTCATTCGCTTACGACGGCTTTATCGGTATTGAAAGGCGCGGTCAGACTTCTCAACTCTTCTTCCCGAAAATAGGATATGGCATTGAGACCCGGGATGCAATGGGAGAAGATCTCAATGTGGCCATTATGGGTATGCCGGAAGAGGCCGATTGGGTCATCCATAGCCCGTACAGTGATAAAAGCCTGATTCGCAACGCTCTTGCATATCAGTTGGCAGGAGAAATCATGGTTTATGCACCCAGGGTACGGATGGCAGAATTATTTCTGAACGGAGATTATCGTGGTGTGATTTTGTGGACGGAAAAGATCAAAAGAGATAAGAATCGGGTGGATATCAGCAGACTTACTCCTGATGAAAATGACGACGAGAATATAACAGGAGGCTACATTCTCAGATTTGATAAGAATGAACCGGAAGAGGTGGCTTGGATATCTCCTTATAATCCAAGTCTTTTCGGCGATCAAAGAACGAGGTTCATCTATCATTATCCCAAACGGGAAGACATCTCTTTCCAGCAGCTTACGTACATCAGGAATTACATTACGCAATTCGAACACGCATTAATGTCTCCTAATTATATGGATCCGGTGGACGGATATGAGCCCTATATAGACATAGAATCCTTTGTCCAAACGGTGATCATCAACGAGTTGACACGCAATGTAGATGGATATCGGTTGAGCACTTATATGTATAAGGATAAGGGTGGAAAGCTGGCCATGGGACCCACATGGGATCACAATCTCTCTTTTGGAAATGCAGACTATTGCAATGGTTCGTCAATAACTGGCTGGGCCATTGACTTTAATGATGTATGTCCCCAGGATTTTTGGATCAATCACTTCTGGTGGGAACGTCTCATGTCAGACAATAGGTTTCGTCAAAAGGTCAAAGATCTTTGGCAGGACCTGCGGAAGGATAAATTTAGCGATGAAAACCTGATTCAAATGATTGATGACTTAGTCGAATCATTGAGAGGTGCCAGTAGCAGGAATTTTGTGAGATGGCCGGTAATAGGGCAATATGTTTGGCCCAATAATTTTGTCGGGACCAGCTATCTGTCTGAAATTAATTATTTAAAAGATTGGTTGACGGACAGAGCCGGCTGGTTAGATGGTGCATTCAGAGGATTAACTACGAGCACTCATGATTTGACAGAGGGTATGGAAATAGTTGTGTATCCGAATCCTACGTCGGGTCCATTGATCATCATGTCAAATACACAAAATGTTCATGCACAATTCTTTGATCTCACCGGCCAATTGATCTACTCTGGGACATTGCAAAAAGGAGAGAATTCTGTTGATCTTTCAATCATTCCCAGGGGACCGATTTGGTATCGAATGTTAAGAGATGGGGCGGAATTGAAAGTTGGAAACCTGATCGTCATCAGAAATCCATAATTCCGTTGTGAAACTATTTGTTACAACCATTCGAATTGTGCATCTAAATGTATTCAGCCTGCTATTCATTTTGGTGCTCCATCCAATTCAGGGGTATGCGCAAACAGAAGAACTGCCTGTGACAACGATTACATTTGAACATGACCTGAGACCCATCTCATTTTATTATTATAGTTCTGAGTCACTTGCAGAAGAAAATACTCAAATTGACCATGCAGTGATCGTCACCCATGGAACCTTAAGAAATGGGGCTACATACTTTACCAATATGATGTCGGCATTAGGGCAGAGGCCTGAGCTTGTGGATCGAACCGTTGTAATTGCTCCACAGTTTATCACCGAGGAAGACGTAAATTTTCATGGTGTGAATGAAAGCTTTCCATTCTGGTCTTCCGCAGGGTGGACCTCCGGATCGACCTCAGGAAACGACGAACCTCAAATCAGGATCTCCTCTTTTGAGGTGCTAGATACATTAATAATGAGAGCCATCAATGTCTTTCCATCAATTTCAACACTTGTATTTACGGGTCACTCCGCAGGAGGACAATTAACAAATACATATACAGCCGTTTCTCCAGTTTTTGAAATTCTCTGCATGGATTATGGTATATCGTCAAAAAGCATTGTTTCTAATCCCACGAAGTATGTTTATATGACATCAGAACGCCATATCAGAGGAACGGACAATCAATTTCGCATTCCGGATACCGACTGTGAAGATTACAACGAATGGAGCTTTGGACTAGAGGATCTTTTTATCTATCCAGATCGTTCAGGAGCTGCAAAGATTAGAAAATGGGCAGGGGAGCGTGAGATGGTTTATTTACTCGGCGGTCAGGACAATGTTTCTGATGCAGGTTCGGTTTCCTGCCGATCTTTAATCCAGGGAGAACATCGTCTCGAGCGTGGAATTATTTACTACAATCATATATTGAGTACTTATGGGGATGAAGCTGAGAACAACCATCGGCTTGTAATCATACCTGACCTGGGACATGATCATTTCCTGATGTACAATTCAAATGATGGAGTCCGGGAATTATTTGACAGGCCACCTGTTTCGAATTGTAACGATCGGACCACATTCATAGATGAAATACAACCTATTGATGATTATTCTATTTTCCCGAATCCGTCCCGAGATGAAATCTACATTAATGGACCTCAAAAGTACAGGTCAATTGAATTCTACGATGTCCTTGGTAAAAGACTGAGAGCAGTTGAAATTTCGCCAAATACGAATCGTATCGGTTTAAGCAATATCAAAGCACATTCATTGATTTTTTACAGACTCAATTTGGTGAATGACAAAGTAAAAACTGGAAAAATTATCATTCAGTAATTGTCTGTAGCCCCACCAGTATATTGTGAATGGAATATTGATTGAAAAGAAATATCGCAAATGACTATTCATTTGCTATTTCTAGCTGTGCCAATACCGGCAAATGATCCGACACCCAGAGGTTATTTTTCCTGCGATCATCAATATGCCTGTAACTATCTACGATCATATTTTTTGAAAAAATATAATCGATCCTTCGCTCCGGAAAATGATCAGGATCGAATCGATTGAATGTCCCTCTTGGCCCATACAATTGACTTTTTGAAAGTACCGATGCGTCATCCAAAGTGGTCATTAAAGTAAGTATTGGATCGCTTTCAGGGAGACAATTCAAATCACCCATCAGGATCAATGGGCTGCTTTCCAATTCCAACTTCTTAATCTTTCGCAAAATCAATCGGGCAGATTGTAATCTGGCCTGTGGGCCCATATGATCGAAGTGTGTATTGAATACATGTACGTCTTCACTTGTGACCTTTCGCCTGAAATGTCCATAAGTACAAATCCGTTCCATAGAAGCATCCCAACCTACCGATACCACATCGGGCTTATCCGATAACCAAAAGGTCTGGCTTTCCAGTACGTCAAATTGAGTCGAATCATAAAAGATAGCCGTGAACTCACCCATTCGATCTCCATCATCCCGTCCTGCACCGATGAATGAATAATTTAAGAGCTGTTGGTCCAGGAATTCCACCTGGTGATACAGTCCTTCCTGTATTCCCACAAGATCCGCTTCATAATAATCGATTAACCGGGCAACATCCATTTTGCGCAGTTTCCACCAATTATCACCATCCTTTGGATTATCGTACCTGATATTATACGTCATAACGGAGATATCCTGGCTCGACATAAGCCTGACGATGAGGGTACTGAGTATGAGTATGGAGATCAATCTAAACATGTCGGAAAAATTATAGTGATAATAGGAATAATTAAGTTTTTGGACAATAACATCAGTAAACAAACTTATCATACCTGACATCAGTAATTTCCAATTTGTAGTAGCAAAATGCTCCCGATTCAGGCTGCCAGTATACATGTGCCCGATATGGAATTAGTATATCATTAAACACTTTGAATTCGAAGTTTGAAATTTCCCAATTACATAGTTCAAAACCGCCTTTATGCTCCCGATACCTCCTGGCTGTTATTTTATCCAATAATTTATTTTCACCAAAGCAAAAATCAGCTTCAACGCTTCCTGAAGGTATTAACATAGTCGCCCTGCAACAAAAATCAGTAACTGAGCTCCAGCCCATGTAGTTTCTGGTCAATTCCGTTGGAAACCAAATCATTTCAGTTAAAAAACGAAGGGCTTCGCCCTGGTCTACTTCAGGCCCTTCGGCTTTTGCAATTTTGATCAAATTAAAAAGTCTGACAATCAATGTCCCTTTATGTCTTACATACCTGTCTGTGACATGGAGGAATCCCGCTTTGGCCTTCCAGACGAATTCCCGGTTCTTTACATCAAAAGTTTGATTAGCCGTAATCTTTGTCCACCGCTTTCCATTCACATTGAATAAACCTTTTTGTTTGATCCGAACCTTTTCAATTTTTTCCTTACCACTGCAATTCGTTTTTTCGAGATAGACTCTTAGTACTGATGGTAGCGTTTCAAATTTGATGTGATTTTCCATTTTTTATTCTATAAATTGAGTGATAGAATATTGAAATAAAGCCTGAACAAAAGGCCGGTCAAACAGGTTTCAATTGGAATAATTGGCCTGGTCCATATACGATAAAAATTCAAATTAAAAAAGAAGCTTCCAACTCATCCAGATATTTCCGGAACACTGAAAAGTATTGCTGAATACTCTTAATCAAGTAATGCCAATCTTGGTCTCCCGGAGTTGTTTTTGCGGCGCGAATACAATGAATCTTGATCATTACATTCGCCCGGTACAGTTTATAATATGTAAATAATTTTTGATCCGTTTCATTTTCTATACAAATGATTTCGTTCAGGTAAATTTTCAAAAATAAATCGGCGAAATCCTTCCGGCCAAATCGTTCCAGATCCATGCAAAGAAATCCTATTTCACTCAGGAGATCTAGTTTTCGAAAATCATCATTGAATTCAATACAGTCAAATATTGTAGGAGGCTTTGTCAATAGTATATTCCTTGTATGCAGGTCACCATGACCATCAATGACAAATCCCGCTTGATTGCGTTCAATAATTCTCTGTTGAATACTTTCCAGAAAGGCATATGAATAATGAATAGATTTTTCAATTACTTCTTTCTCATCACTTCCAAACCAGTCCTCTACATAAAAAAGAACTGTCATGATATCTTCAAATTCGGCATGCAGTTCTTTCCAATCTTCGCCTTCTTCAATCACTGTGGCATATCGATGAAATGAAATCAGAACCTCTGCCAATTCAATGATATCCTCTTCTTTCACCCTGGCTTGTTCGAGCAGCAAATCCATCTGTAAAGAATCGTCCATTCGATTCATCAGAACTGCAAAGTCCAATATTTGCCCACCTTCAGATCCAACCTTAATGAAGTCGTCCTCGATTATTATGGGCACACAATCCAGGTACATGTGTGGTGCCAATCTTTTATTTAAAATCACTTCTTGTTCACAGGCCGACTTTCTATGTCCAAGAGTTGAGAAATCGAGGAAATTGAATTGGACCGGTTTTTTAATTTTGTACGCCTTAAATTCGGTTAAGATCACCCAGGAGATATGTGTCTCAATTAGTTTTATAGGAATTCCCGGACTGTCAGATGACAAAGTTTCCATAAACGAGAGTACTTCCGGACGAGTCATACCTCTATGTAATTCATTGCCAATTCAACCATTTTATCCAATTCCAATTCCGATGAATTCAATTTCAAATGGTCATTTTCTAGGGGATCGAATGAAGCCTTCACAATCTCATAGACTGAAAAATCAGCCTCACTATATTTACGCTTTTTGGATATCCTCTCTTTGATCACTTCTTCATCAGCAGTAACTTCTATCCATCTAATGGGGACAGCAAGTTCATTTGACAAGTCCAAAAATTGATTTCTCAATTCTTCTTTATAAAAAGTGCCATCCACAATCACCGAAGAGTGATGCTTCAATTGCTTTTTCGACATCTCCAAAATTTTTTGGTAGATCAACTCCTTATCTGATTCCTTGTACTGGCCCCGTTTACCCATACCGGTCCGGATCATGTCGGAATTGAAATGTCGACAACCCAGCCTATGTGCCAGCATCCTGGAAAATGTAGTTTTGCCCGTACCTGGCAAGCCAAATACAATGATTATTGTCGGGGAGGACATCGAGTTGGAATTATTCGAGAATAACTTGTCAGGCATGAATCCTTCATGTTTCAACTACCAGCAATTAAAGGTAGTTTACGAGGACATTTAGATACTGATATAAGTCATTGTACAGAATGATTTTTACACAGGAGGATCGAAATGATCTGTATAAAACAACATCTATGTTTTAGTAATCCGGATGATCACCTTACCCTGAGCCTTCCCCTTTTCCATATACCATAAAGCTTCCCTGACTTCCTCAAAAGAATACGTTCTGTCTATTACACATTTTATCAAACCTTCATTCACCCATGAAGCGAGCAGTTCCAGGTCCTTATTAGGAGTAGCTGCCAGCATTCCTAAACTCTTGTCAGAGAATTGGCTAAGCATGCGCCCCGGGACAACAGCCTGAAAGATATGGTGTATATGTCCGCCAACCATAACATAGCGTCCGGAGGGCCTGAGAGATCTCTTGTAATCAAGGATGGAGTGAGATGCAACAAAATCCAATATCAAATCATACCGGGAATGATTGTCTGTAAAATCATCCTTTGTATAATCTATCAGGTGATCGGCTCCCAATTGTCTCATCAGATCAAACTTTTCGCCGTGATCAATAGCTGTTACTGTAGTGCAATACATTTTGGCTAGCTGTATGGCAAACGACCCGGAACCACCTCCAGCGCCATTTATGACCACATGATCACCCTCTTTGATTGATCCTTTGTCCCGAAGGCCTTGCAGGGCCACCGAGCCAGCTTGAGGTATTGCTGCAGCTTCAGCAAATGAAAGATATCCGGGTTTTAATGATAGATGTTTTTCCGGTACGCATACATATTCTGCCAATCCTCCAAAAACAAAGAGAATATCTCCATAAACCTCGTCTCCTGTCTTGAATCGTTGTACGGAGGATCCAACCCCGGTTATGGTCCCTGCAATGTCACTACCGAGTATATGATATCGAGGTTTGAAGGGACCCCAGATCCTGATATATGCAGGAGAGGCGCGCAAAAATTCGATATCAGATGCATTGAGAGATACGGAATGTACCTTTACCAGGACTTCATTTTCCCTGGGCTTGGGAATATCGATGTCCCTGATCTCAATGATATCCGGAGAACCATAACGGGCTGAAACAGCTGCTTTCATGTTGACAATATAGTCCTTGCCATACAGACATGCGAAAATATTTCGATCACCCTCAAATGAATATCTAGTTTACCCGGACTGAAGGTCTAAGTGGTCCAATAGGATTTAGCACCAAATTCAATAATATTTCAACCCCATTGGCAGGCCATCATTGTTATGCCTATTCCACCTGAGCGGATTGCATGGTGGAAAGCACTTCTTTTGCCTGTTGGAAATGTCTTTGTTCATGAGCAACTATTATGTCAAAGGCCATGGAGAGAGGGTAAAATATATTCTTGTTGGCAGGAGAGGATATGACAGCCTTTGATAGAATCAGATTTTTGGAAAGCAGGATTTCCTGTTTTAATTCTTCCTGATGCTGAACGAAATCATCAACAATAGTTGATGGTAAATTGCTCGAACTTGGATTCCAAATAGGGAAAGTTTTTATCCTTTTTTTTCGATCTGGTTGCACGGCTTTCAGCACTGTTTTCCCAAAAAATGATGCAATAAAGCCAAACTTTGAGAGGAAAGGCAGCCTATAGATATCATTTCTAAGTTCCTCCAAGGCAGGAAAATAGCTACTGTTGATGATGGTGAGATGCTCAATATTTTGTCCAATACTCCACGATGCTTCATCAGGCTTCCAATTCAATTCTCGTGCATTTAAATGGCCAAATGCGTCTTTGAAATTTTTGGTTGTCCGGTCAATCTGATCAGTCCATTTTTGCATGATGCCGTATTGTCAATTATGGAGCAAAGATGCTTCCTATCAATCATTCAATTCTTGGTACAGACCAAGATTTTATATTTTCTGTGCATTGATGAGCTTACTGAAGTTCGTAGGATCTATCCGTAAGTAAGAGGCCAAATCTTTTTGGGAGATCATATTCAGTAGATGAGGACTACGCTTAGTAAATGATCTGAATCTGGTTTGAATGTCATAAGCCATCAATTCATAATAACGCTCCAAAATCCCGATGAGTAAGTGTTCGGTTAATTTGCGAAACAAGGTTTCTATTTCCCTGTGTTCTTTCATCATTAATTGATGCCTGGCGTATGATATCCTCAAAAAGATGCTGTCCGTTATTGTTTCTAAAAAATATTGAGATGGCTCTTGACGGAAAAAAGATTCAGGGATTCCGGTAAATGATGGAGCATATGTGAATGCCATGACATGCTGCTTGTCATTATTGATATAATAAGACTTTTGTATCCCGTCAGCTACAAAATACCAATAACGTTGCACCTCTCCGGGGGCTGTCATGATCGTCCTCCGCGGAAAGGCGCAGACCTTCCATTCATTCACATATTTGTCCAGGATCACATTATCGACATGTCCAAATCCGGAAAGAAACGCTTTGAATTGCTTAATACTCACTCTTTCATCATTTTCTGATCAAAATTTGGGTCATTAAGATCCAAATTGTTCATCGACCTAAATCAGTCTGCTTTTTGTTGATCATTGATCTCGTTGTCTGCAGAAGTAGCCTGAACCCAGTTGCGACACCGGCGGCCATAGCATTGAATGTAACGTCATAATAGTCAAAGACTCTTGAAGGAATCAGTACTTGAACACACTCGTCAAATAATCCGATCAGGAATGTTATGACGAAGGCAAGCAAGGCGGTCTTTATTTTCGAATGATTGAAAATCCCTCGTTCCATCAGAGCCATATGGATGAGAATGGCAAGAACACTGTATTCAATGATATGACTTCTTTCTGCCATTCCTAATCTAAGAAAAAACATAGTGTAAACTGCAACAATACCAACGATCAAGCCTAATTCCCATTTGCCTGTATTGTTCGAAGTGGCATGCATGAAGATGGCTATTGCAACTAAGGCCATTCCAATCAGAAAAAATATAGCCCTGTGATTTTGATCTGCAAATAACTCTGCCAGGGGATGACCTGTGAAAAGCGTCGAAAATATCGTCAGGAATATAATGGATACCAGAATCCAAAGTCTTTTTTCTTTTTTTGAGGTGAATACAAACATTAAATTCCTATTCAAGATGATAAGTCAGGGCAACCAGACCGCTGGAATATTCTTTGCAATCCACTAATTTGAGATGAAGTCGATTTGTGATTCCCTGGAACAATGGTTTACCTGCTCCCAGGATTACCGGATGTACAGCCATTTGAATTTCATCCACGAGATTTAGATTGAGAAGAGTCGTTGTCAAGTCGGCTCCACCGAATAACCAGATGTCCTTGCCCTCTTCATTTTTTATTTTTTCTACTTCTTCGCGTATATTCTCCCTGATCAATACTTCGCCCGTCCTTACTTGTGTAAGTGTCCTTGAGAATATATAATTGGTAAACTTTGGCACACCCGCCATTGCAGAATTGCCCATAGAAAGTGTCAGCTCGTATGATCTTCTACCCATGAATACGCTGTCGATTCTTTTGAAAAAATCGGACAGCCCGTAATCCTGATCGGTAAAGCACCAATCGTATTCAGCATTAGGACCTTCGATATATCCATCGAGACTGACGGCCAGGCTGAGTATCACTTTTCTCATAACAGGATAATTATTTTATAAAGCTGTACATCTCATTGTAAGTAAGCCAAGAGCAGCTCTTTCTTTATATATGATCAAATTGAGCATCAGGTAACCCCTTTGGCCGAAAAAAGTCGAGAAAAACCGTCACCCGACTTTAAGTCGTCACCTTGCTTTAAGTTATCACCCGACTTAAAGTCGGGTGACGTGTACTCCCTTCAATTTTCCTGATCCCGGGCTTTTGCCCGGTCAAGTCGTCAAAAAATCAAAAATATTTTCAACAGTGCGTCCGGATGACTTCTTATACTATTCCGTATATCCGCAATCATAACAACTTACCGAAATGAAATGCCTGTTTTGAATGTCGAAGATCTTAGACCAGAAACCACCTGTTGTTCTGACTTCTCCGGTTTCAAATTCTCTGCATCCGCATTTTCTACAATTTCCGTTTCTGTCCATATTCCTTTTGCCATTAATTTATAGCATTTTCCTCCGCCCAAGAATATTATTCGACCGAGGGCTTGTCCGATTGTACGGGATCTTTAATCATGTCAAAATATCATGTATCACATCTCCGTGTACATCGGTCAACCGGATATCCCTGCCGCTAAATCGATACGTCTGACGGATATGGTCTATACCCAGTAAATGAAGCATGGTGGCATGCAAATCATGAATGCTCGTTCGGTTTTCAATGACGCGATACCCGTATTCATCGGTTTTCCCATAGATCGTACCTCCATTAATACCTGCTCCGGCCAACCATGTACTGAATGCTTGCGGATTATGATCCCGCCCTCGTGGTTGTCTCTCTTCGGCAAATGGGGTACGTCCAAATTCTCCGGTGAATACAATCAGTGTCTGTTCCAATAATCCACGGGATTTCAAATCCTTGATCAGACCTGCAATCGGTTGGTCCACCGCATGGGCATTTGCTTCGTGTCCATCTTTAATATTAAAATGCTGGTCCCAGCGATCGTACCCACAGTTGGGACAGGTCAATTCAATAAACCGGACACCCCGCTCAACCAATCGCCTCGCCAGAATACATTGAGCTGCATATCCCCGCAAATGCTTGTCATCTGAGTCCAATCCATACAACTGACGAGTTGCCTTACTTTCCTTGCTGATATCCGCTAATTCAGGTACAGATGCCTGCATACGAAAGGCCAACTCATAATTGGATATTGTAGATTCTATCTGATCGACGGGACCCAACTGATTTAATAGACTTTTGTCGATCACATTCATGAGTTTCAATTTTTCTCTCTGGACTTCCTGCGATTCGTTGGGTAATATATTGGCAAGCGGTGTATCTCCTGCCCTCAGAATAGATGCCTGATAAGAAGCAGGTAAAAATCCATTTTTGAAATTGTCCAGGCCTCCAGGAGGGGTCAAACCACCATTGATTACCACATATCCGGGCAAATCCTTGTTTTCACTCCCCAGTCCGTACGTTACCCATGCACCCATACTTGGTCTTCCTTGAATGCCGATACCCGTATGTAAATAGTAGTTGGCATTCGTATGCTCCGGGAATTCCGAATACATACTGTTGATCATGGCAATATCATCCACACAAGTGGCAATGTGTGGAAACAAATCACTGATCCACATTCCGCTTTCACCGTATTGTCTGAATTCCCAAGGACTTCGCATCAAAGTTCCGATCTTATTGAACTGCGTAGCGTCCACCTTGAATTTCTTGTAAGGATCTTCACCATTTTCCTTGATCAGTCTTGGCTTTGGATCGAAGGAGTCAACTTGTGACACACCCCCATCCATGTATAAGAAAATTATACTCTTGGCCTTTGGCATAAAGTGGGGTACCCCGGGATCTTGTATGACTTGAGAGCTACTGGCAGCTAACGGAGCGATCGGTGAACTTCCAAGTATGCCCAGCAAGGCAAGTGAACCAAAACCATTTCGCGACAAGGTGAGCATTTCACGTCTTGTCATCGGTCTGTTCATATATAAATGGTCGTTCATAAAAGATGGATAAACTCTTTGAAATTCATAACTGCATGGCAATACTGCTTCCACACTGACATTTTGGTGAAAGGGTCATCTTTGTTTCCGGCAATCTCGCTAAAGCGACTTTCGAGAAATTGAATCCCTGTATCAAGCTCCTCGGTATTCGGCTTTCTCGAAAATGCAGTCAAATATATTTGCTCAATTTTTTCTTCATCTCTTTGATCCTTTTGAGATATTACCCGCTCAGCCCAATATGTTGCTTGCTCATGGATAAATGGATCATTGAGCATAGTAAGAGATTGCGCCGGAACATTTGTGGTATTCCTTTTCCCAAAGGTTGAAAAGGGGATAGGCATGTCAAAAGCCAACATCATCTCAGGGATAAAGTTCCTTCTGACTGTGCGATATATACTCCTCCTGCCATAACTGTCCATTGGGCCGGAGACCTTGGGTCTGCCTCGCCCGGTCATAAAGGAGGAGAGGTGGACCGGCACACCCTCTCCATACATTTGTCGGTCCAGGCAACCTGAAACAGTAAGAATACCATCTCGAATGGCTTCAGCTTCAAGTCGCCTGATTGGAAAATGGCTGAGATATGCATTATCGGGATCCAGCTCATTATTTTCATCCATTATCACAGTGGACCGCTGGAAAGTTTCGCTCAGCATGATTTGCCGGATCAGGGTCTTGATTGACCATCCTTCCTGCACGAATCGGACAGCCAGAACATCCAATAATTCCGGATGGGAAGGCAAAGCGCCCTGAAGTCCAAAATTATCTACTGTAGATACGATTCCCCGGCCAAAGATGTGGTGCCAGATACGGTTGACAATAACCCGTGAAGTCAATGGATTATCCGGATGAACAAGTGACTCCGCCCACGCCAGTCTGCCACTACCCCCGGAAGGAAAATGGGCCATTTCATTATCAAACATTTCCAGGAAGCGATGATCCGTTCTGTACTCGGATAAATTTTCATGGCCCCCTCTAATGAACACAGGACTGAAGACAGCATCTCCTTCCGTAAACCCAATGAAATGGGTGGGATCAAACAGCTCTTTCGAAAGATTGAGGTACTGGGACAAATGTTCATTTTGGGGAGCAATGTCAATTCGTCTTCCATTTGAAAATAGTAAATTTGATACGATTGCCGCTTCGGATGAAGAAGCTGATCCCTTCTTCCATGAATTGATGACCTCCGTAATATCTGCCTGTTGCACACCTTGTCCAGGATGTCGCAAGCTTCCGCTTCCGATAGGATGATCGCCTGAAAAAGCCACCGCATATTGTACGTCTATATAGTCATCCGGTTCGATTTGATATATATGTTCGATGAAATCCCCTGGCAGGAATTGTATATATGCTTTTCTTCCTTTGGCAAGAGTCATTTCAAGCTTGTAGTCCTTCCATTCATCACCGTTCACCCGGGCCTCAAGAAAATCCCACAGAGGACCTTGAATGACCTGGAAATTTTCAATGACCACCCGGATCAACCCGTTATTACCTCTCGCTCTTACTACAATGGAATCATGCTCAATCGTGAAATTCGGAGAATGGAGGACTCCCTGAACTCCACCCGACAAAGTGCGGCTGGATGCAAAATCAGTAATCAAGCCATCCATTTCCAGGGTCTCCGGATCGATCAATAATTCACCCCTGGATGCATGTCCACCAAAGGCGATCCCTTCTTCATACCAACCTGTTCGTTCACCGGATCTGAAATCAGCCAGGATATTCATCGACGAATCCGGCAAGATGGAAGCACCTGATTTCAACAAATAATCTGTCAGTTGAACCAACTCATTACGTTCATGCTCTTTTTCTAATTGGATCATCAACTGATCTGCAATCGACTCGCGAATGTAGGATTTGGCTGTCCTTAATTCATCGATCAGATCTTGTTGATTGGAAGGCTTTCTTGCGGCGATCGGTACCAGCCTCGAACTTTCGATCATGCCGTACATCGAGTAATAATCAGTTGTCGGAATCGGATCGAATTTGTGATCGTGACATCGTGCACATGCCACGGTAAGGCCAAGAAAGGTCTTGGACGTTACATCAATCATATTATCGATCTTATCCGATTCCTCTTCCTTAATGTCCACCGGGGAATGCTTGCCTTCTCCAAGAAAGAAATAGCCCGTTCCGATTTGAGATTCATTGAAATGATCTGTAGGGTGATATCGTGGTTCATCCAACATATCTCCGGCAAGATGCTCTTTGACAAACAGGTCATAGGGCACATCCTGGTTGAATGCCCGGATCAGGTAATCCCGGTATTCATAAGCATGACTGATGTTGTAATCTCCTTCATGACCCATGGATTCGCCATAACGCACAAGGTCCATCCAATGTCGGGCCCACCTCTCTCCCATAGCATCTGCCGAAAGGTAGTAGTCCAACATACTTACATAGGCCTGAACAGAAGAATCGGAGAGAAAACTTTGTAATTCATCCACTGTTGGAGGCAATCCTGTTACCAGGTAGGCCACCCTTCGAATCAGAGCTGATCTACTGGCCCCTGGTGATCTTACTAAACCCTTCTCTTCAATTTTTTGATGTACGTACTTGTCAATAATTTCTGTATTGGTCAGAGTGCGATCGGCAGGATTCAACGATTTTTTCGGATGCACAAGAGACCAATGTGGTTTGTACTCCGCACCTTGTCTGATCCATTTTTTAATCATTGCCTTCTCCTGACCGGAAAGGATTTTTTTGGATTCAGGTGGCGGCATTCTAAAATCAGCCTCATTGGATGAGATCCTGGAGACAATTGTACTTCGAGATGGATTACCACTTACGATCGCACGATTTCCACTTTCGAGGATGGCCTTTGCACCTTCTTCAGTATCCAAACGCAATCCGGCTTCCCTGCTTTCAGGATCATTGCCATGACAGATAAAGCAGTTTTGGGATAGTATGGGCCTGATGTGCTGATTGAAATCTACTTTTTTAGGCAGTTGAAAATCATCTTTGTTTGAAGGCCAGAAACTTGTAGCGATCAACCCGATCAGGACGAGTGTCATAAGGATTATCCAATTCCGATATTTAATTGCAAAAGCCACGGTACAAAATAAGAAATTCAAGTCATTGTCGTACATGAGAAAAATGCCCAATGAAGCAGATCCAGGAATTCTCTTATTTTTCGTTTCTGATTCAAAACACTTGACAGGTATGATCATCAATTCTAGTCTCGAAGTTTCTGCCTTGGCCAACAAACTGTCAGAATTCTGGAAGGTTTCGGGAAGAAAAATTCTCAGCATTGAAGAGGGTTATGATCATGATAAGGGTGCCCCGGTTTTTACCAGGAATGGAGCATACACCAGCCGGGGTTGGACCGAATGGACCCAAGGATTTCAATATGGCTCCGCCATTCTGCAATTCGATGCCACAGGGGACGAGAAATTTCTGGAAATCGGTAGAAATGCAACTTTGGAAAAGATGGCGGGTCACGTGGGTCATTTCGGAGTTCATGATCATGGATTTAATAATAGCAGCACCTACGGAAACCTTCTTCGACTGGTCCGGGAAGGTAAAATTCCTCAGGAGGAATGGGAGATCCATTTCTATGAATTGGCGCTCAAACTATCCGGTGCAGTTCAGGCTAATCGATGGACCGCACTTCCTGAGGGCGGATATATATATTCTTTTAATGGACCTCATTCCTTATTTGTAGATACCATCAGATCGCTGCGTGCCCTTGTCATTAGTCACGAATTGGGCTTTTCCCATTGGGGGGAGAAAGATGCAACTACGGATCTTCTTGAAAGAGCCATGGAGCATGCTATAGCTACTGCAAAATATTCTGTCTATTATGGTGAGGGCAGAGACGACTATGATAAATGGGGCAGGACTGCCCACGAATCCATTTTCAATACGAATGATGGATCTTATCGGTGTCCGAATGCGCAGCAGGGGTTTTCCGGTTTCAGTACATGGACTCGGGGGCTTGCATGGGCGATCACAGGGTTTGCAGAACTCCTGGAATACATCGAATTTCATCAGGAGCAACATCCTGATGATCCTGGCCTTGATGAAGCAGAGCAAATCTTTTTAAAAGCTGCAAAGGCCACTAGTGATTTCTATATAAAATATACGCCCATTGACGGCATCCCTTATTGGGACACCGGAGCACCCAATCTGCACCTGTTGGGCGATGTATACGAAAAGACCTCTGATCCGTACAACGACTACGAACCGATTGATAGTTCTGCCGCTTGTATAGCGGCACAAGGTCTGCTTCGATTGGGTCATTATTTAAACAAGCAGCTTGAAAGCGATGGGCAGGAGTACTGGCAAGCAGGACTGACTGTTGTCAACCATCTTTTTCAAAGACCCTATATCAGCCTTGATCCTGATCACCAGGGTTTGATCCTTCATTCCGTATATCACCGACCCTATGGTTGGGACCATGTTCCTGAGGGAAGTTTGATTCCCAATGGCGAGTCATCCATGTGGGGAGATTATCACGCACGGGAGGTCGCTCTTTATTTACAACGAATCCTTGATGAGTCTCACTACCTTACCTTTTTCAATTGTGTCAAAGACCATTAATGGATTTATCCAATTTGTGCATACATACGATTACCAATAAACCCTGGTCATTAGAAGAAGCACTTGACGCATATACCCATAGAGGCATCGGTGGTATCAGCATATGGGAACATGTCGTTAGAGATTCTGATGCAGGAAAAGTGAATCAATTAATTCGTCAATATCCTCTGGAAGTCACATCCTATGTACGCGGTGGATTCTTTGCTCACGATTCAAGTTCTGAACGAAAGAAGTCCGTAGATTGGAATAAATCAATGATCAGGGAGGCAGCCCAAATCAATGCTCCACTGCTTGTCCTGGTTTGTGGAGCTCATCCGGGTCAATCCCTCGAGAAGTCAAGATCTCAAATCGTTGACGGACTTGAGGAGATACTTCCGGTAGCGAAAGAATACCGAATCAAATTGGGAATTGAACCTCTGCATCCCATGTACGCATATGAACGAAGTGCGATCAACACCCTTACGCAGGCCAATGATATAGTTGAAAAATTCAATGATGAATACCTCGGGACCGTAATTGACGTGTATCACCTGTGGTGGGACCCTGACCTGGAAAAAGAGATCTACAGATCGGGAAGATCAGGTAAAATCTTTGGGTTTCATATCTGTGATTACAAAATGCCGATGGCCGATGTGTTGAATGACCGCGCCTTGATGGGTGAAGGCTGTATCGATCTTTCACGTATTATGCATTGGGTCTACGAGGCCGGATTTACGGGTAAGACGGAGGTGGAGATTTTTTCTGATAAATATTGGGCCATGGATCAGGACGAATACCTCGATCTCATCATCGAGGCCTACGCTCAGATCATTACATGAAATTCAGTATCTTACTTCTTGCACTTGTCGAAAAGAGGTAAATGAATATTCATCGAGTTGGCGTAATCATGAACGGTGTCACCGGAAGAATGGGCACTAATCAACACCTCATGCGTTCCATTGTCGCCATCCGTAACGAAGGTGGTATTCCATTGGATGATGGAAGTGTGCTCATGCCTGATCCAATACTTGTTGGCAGAAATGAACAGAAGCTTCGGAAATTATGTGAACAATCCGGTATCAAAAAGTGGACGACAAACCTCGATGTTGCACTGGCCACTGACGACTATCCCATTTACTTTGACGCGCAAGTAACCGGTTTGCGTCATGAAGCGGTATTAAAGGCCTTGGATGCCCGTAAACACATCTATTGTGAAAAGCCGACAGGATCCAACCTGGATGAAGCTCTTTCTATCTACAAAGCAGCCGTTCGGGCAGGAGTAAAACACGGTGTAGTCCAGGATAAATTGTGGTTACCGGGTCTGTTAAAAATAAAACGTCTTAAGGAGGAAGGCTTCTTTGGCAGAATACTATCCGTCAGAGGAGAATTCGGCTACTGGGTATTTGAAGGATATACCGTTCCTCCAAATCGTCCATCCTGGAACTACCGAAAGGAAGACGAAGGAGGGATCATTGTCGACATGCTGTGTCATTGGAGATATGTACTGGATCATTTATTTGGAAAGGTGAAAGCTGTTTCCTGCCTGGGAGCCATTCATATCCCGGAAAGGGTAGACGAACACGGACTGACCTACAAGGTCACCGCAGATGATGCGGCTTATGCGAGCTTCTCTTTGGAAGGAGGAATCGTTGCACATTTTAATTCTTCATGGGCAACCCGCGTCAGAAGAGAAGATCTTTTGACCCTGCAGGTGGATGGAACCAAGGGCTCTGCCGTCGCCGGTTTGCGGAATTGTTACGTTCAATCATATGAGGATACACCCGTTCCGATATGGAATCCTGATCAAAAGCAACCCATCAATTTCTACGAAGGTTGGAAAGAAGTCTTTGCCGATGAAGAATATGAAAATGCCTTCAAGGTTCAATGGAAGCTTTTCCTGAATCACGTCCTGTTGAATTCCCCTTTTACAAATAATTTGATGGAAGGAGCCAAAGGAGTGCAGTTGGCCGAACTGGGCATATTAAGTTGGAAACTGAGAAAATGGATTGATGTTCCCGATCTTTCAGAAAACATTTCTGATGAAGAATAGAGTTGCACTGGTTACTGGTGGAAGCAGGGGAATTGGCCTGGGAATAGCGACTTGTCTGGCGCAAGCGGGATGGGACCTCGCCATCAATGGTGTCCGTCCTGATTCAGAGATAAAGGACATTCTGGCTAATCTTGGCCAGTGGAACAACGACGTACACTATATCCAGGGGGATATCGGCAATGCCGATGATCGCATGAGAATTGTTGAAGATGTATTCAGGCAATTTCAAAATGTACATGCGCTGGTGAACAACGCCGGAATTGCGCCAAGAGATAGAAAAGACTTGTTAGACATGGATGAAGCGTCGTACGACAGGGTGATCGATATAAACCTGAAAGGCACTTTTTTTCTCTCACAGAGTTTTGCCAGGAAACTACTTGAATCTCATCCAGGCGAAGACAGGATTGATGCCAGCATCGTCATGATCTCGTCCATCTCTGCAGATACGGCGTCTGTTCAAAGAGGACAATACTGTATTTCGAAGGCAGGGCTCTCCATGGTCACAAAATTGTTTGCGGTCAGGATGGGTGAAGTGGGAGTCCCTGTATATGAAGTAAGGCCCGGCATTATCAAAACAGATATGACCGCAGCTGTAAGAGAAAAGTACGACCGACTCTTCGAGCAGGGTATTGCCATAGAAAAAAGATGGGGGAGTCCGGAAGATGTAGGGAAAGTGGTGGCAGCACTGTTGAGACGAGATTTGCCTTACGCGACGGGTCAGGTCATCAATGTCGATGGAGGATTTAGCATTTCGAGACTATAAAAACACATAATATGTCAGACAAACGAATTTGGAAATGGATCAAGTGGGCTGTAGCCGTCTTGGTTGTGATCACATTTACACCCCTTGTTACACCAACCGGGATATACAAGCCACAAATATTTGGCATTCCCTTTACCCTTTGGTCAGGGATGATCGTTTCACTCCTCATTGTCGGTTTAGTCTGGTGGGGAACTCGTGTCCATCCGGGAAGAAATGAATAAGTCAGCGAAATGTTAGGTACACTTGCGATAATTGGAGCCATCTACATATGCGTACTGGGGTATTTGGCTTACAGCACCAAATCAAAGGAGAAAAGCTCGTTACACTATCTAATGGCGGGTTCGAACCTCGGAGCCCTCCTGGGATTTTTCACATTTGCCGCTACGCTTTTCAGCACCTTTACCTTACTCGGAATGCCTGACTTCTTCAGAGTCCACGGCATCGGAGCCTGGATATTTCTTATGTTTTCAGACGCCGTTATGGTCTTTGGTTTGATATGGATCGGTTATTCATTTCGCAAAAGGGCCAGAAAAACTACCTACTATGGAATGGCGGGGTTCCTCCAGGATCAGTACAGATCGAAGTTTGCTGGCTATGTTGCATTTATCGGTGTATTTATCTTCTTGCTTCCGTACATAGCGATTCAAATTCGTGGAGTTGCCATATTCCTGCATGCGACATTTCCGGATGTACTGCCCATGTGGTTATGGGCGACTGCTATTGTCGCGATCATGATCATTTATAGTGAGGTGGGCGGACTGAAAGCCATCATGTATAGTGATGTCATGCAAGGTATCCTCCTGCTGATTGCCATTTGGATCGTAGGTATGAATTGCCTGAATCATTTTGGTGGAATCAAAGCTATGTTTGAGGAGGTAGAAAAAGTCAATGACGCATTGCTCTCTGTACCAGGTCCGAATGGACTCTTTAATTTTCAATTTTTGCTAGGCTCAATGATCGCCATTACGCTCTTACCATATACCCAACCACAGGTGAGTACCAGGATTGCCATACTGAAAGATGTTCGTTCGCTGCACCGGATGGCCGTAGGCATTGGTTTTTTCGCATTTCTCGTCATCCTGCCCACGGCGTTTATGGGGATGTATGGAGCTGTGCTCTACCCTGAAGCCAGCACTTCGGAATTTCTGAACAAGACCTTTGTTGCTGATCAGTCCAGCATTATTGGCGCCATTGTCATGATCGGTTTGATTGCTGCTGCAATATCAACGTCTGACTCACAATTATTTGCATTGGGAGGGGAGTTGAGATCTGTATTGCACGGTGAGGACAAAAAAATGGTGACCATAGCAAGAATCGGTATTGCGATCTTTGCGATTTCATCTCTGATCTTTGCATTGCTATCCAGCGATGAACTCGTCCTCTTAGCCCGCACTAGTTTTGCTGGTACTTCATTGCTTGCACCATTAATAATGACCGGAATATTCTTTCCAAGTGCTCATAAATTGAAGTGGTTACCATTGTTAACGCTCATTGCAATCTTCGTCTTTGTTCTCTCACTTTTGGGTTTGATTCCGAATACAGTCTTAGCGGTAAGAATGGATTTAGCTTTACTTGGAATCCTGACCATTTGTTGTCTCAGCCTGATTTTATATCAATACAAGAGTCCAACTTTAAACTGATCATTGTCAATTTTGAGAAGAGACTTTTATATTTGAAATTTACACGTTGAATAAATAGTAATTATGAGCTTCACAACTAAGGCACTCATTTTATTGACATTCTTTTTCTCATTCACCATTTCCAACAAATCCGTTGGCGGAGATCCGGGACAATCACCGTGGGTTGGGATGTGGATCATAGATGTTGAAGGTGGTGGAGTCAGTTGGTTAAATATTCATGATCGCAATGGCTACCTCGATGGTGAACTCTTGTGGATTGGTGGCAGCGTTCTACCCGTAGCTCATATATACCAATCCGGTGAAAATAAGCTCGTAGTAACTCGCACGAGAACAGTCGAAAAAAAGGGAGATGAAGATTCTAAACGTTCGATTACAATGACCAACAGGCTCGATATTACGCGGATTGGAGATCACATATTTGGTACGATGTCCGGCCCCAATTGGCAGGGCACCGCTGAATATAAAACTTCATTTGTCGGTACACGTCTGGATCCTGTTGGACCCGCACCTGATTTGTCATCAGTCAAATATGGCCAACCGATCGACTTATTCGACGGAACGACGCTGAAAGGCTGGAGCGTCATCAATTCCGAGCATAGAAATGGATTCAAGATAGTAGATGGAATCCTTGTGAACGAACCCGTCCAGGATGAGGAACATCACATCCATTACGGCAACCTTCGTACAGATGCAGTTTTTGAGGACTTTAATCTCAAGTTGGAAGTCAATGTACCCAAAGGAAATAATAGTGGTGTATACCTGAGAGGGTTATACGAAGTCCAGGTGCTGGACTCCTATGGCAAGGATGTGGATGCCCATCACATGGGTGCGATTTACAGCCGGATCACACCAAGAGTTGCTGCTGAACGTCTTCCGGGAGAATGGCAATCACTGGACATCACTCTTTGCGATCGTCACATCACTGTGATCTTGAATGGACAGAAGATTATCGACAATGCACCTGTTCATGGGCCGACAGGAGGAGCGATTAGTTCCGATGTCTTTGCCGCAGGACCTATCTACTTGCAGGGAGATCATGGGAAAGTGATGTACAGGAATATGGTACTGACACCGATCCTTCACTAAAGAGTGGTAATTTTATTCAATTCATGAATGTGATATGGCATATATCTCTGATAGGTTCAATTGTCATTTCATTTGTATTTTTTTCTCACACCGATTACCAGAAACACGATCATAATGGAATAGCCATAGCCAATCTGGCCAATGGCAACTCTCCGGAACTGTCACTGATTAAAACGAAGTTTGAACGATCAAATCCAGGTTATCGATTGAGTTATGAGCATGAGATCCGGAAGATCGATCCGCATAATGGCTCCAGAATTCTATTTATCCAGGACGGGGGTGGAACGGCGCAACTTTATTCCGGACCGTCTTCTAAGTTCTCTGTAGGTGATGCCATAAATTTAAACGCCGGAGAAGGCCTGACTACGGACAGTTTGTTTTCCTGTTTGGTAATCGAGGTTCCGGACAAACCTTCTGATGATATCCCAATCTTCATTCGCCCTGACTGGGATGAAAATATTACCGATGTTCCCGGTGGCTGTGCAACTGAAACCAATGCATACAGGCGCATTCTTTTGACATGGAAGAAGGAGGTCGGCCCGTACGTTTTTCATGGTTTGAATGCTCACAGGGTTCGAATCATGGATTCATTCACGCATTACCATCCCGTTCAAGGTGGATTCGATGAATTTTATTTGGTGCAAATGGTGATGCCGGATGCGCGATTACTGACAAGCAATCATTTGAAGTACATAACCCGGCCGGAAGAGGTCACTATCGATCGGACTGTACATCTCATAAAAGATACGAGGTTAAAAGTCGGCGACCTCGTATTTATTCCCCGGGGGATTGTCCACCGGGGCCTTGGTGGCGCGCTTGCCCAGGTTATTACAGTGCCGGGATTCATACCGGGTGCCGAAATTGGGGTAGATTACCATTTGAAAAAAATCAACGATCGACTTGAGTTGAAAGGTCCATCGGCTCTGCCGTATAATAAAGAAGCGGCTATATCACCTGTAATTAAATAATTATGAGCCATCACCCGGCATACGGAATTATTTTAGTCATCCTGCTTGGCCATTTACGGATCATTGGTCAAAGTGCCTCTATTCCTGACAATTTCTTTTTAGTCTATGAGCAGGACTTTGAAAGACCCCAGGACATTCTGGATTTTGAAATGAGTGATCCGGAGGCATGGAAAGTGACAAAAGATCATACGAATCACACGCTTGAATTACATGGAGCGAGTATTTACGAAGCCAGGGTCCGGTCACCATTCAATATTGCTTTGATAAGGGACATTGCCTTTTCTGATTTTATTCTTGAAGTTGAATTGGCCCAGTCCGGACGTGAATATGGACATCGGGATCTTTGCCTGTTCTTTGGATTTCAGGATCCTACGAATTTCTACTATGTACACATTGCTTCAGTGGCGGACGATCATGCCAATAACATATTCATTGTGAATGATGAGCCGCGTGTCAAGATCGGAACGATGACCTCCGATGGCACGGATTGGGGCGAACAGAACTCATGGCACAAGGTTCGAATAGTACGCACTGTCAAAGATGGCATGATCCGAATCTATTTTGATGATTTCGATAGTCCCATTATGGAATCGACGGACAGTCATTTCCACTCAGGCCAGATTGGATTCGGTTCATTTGATGACACCGGCCATTTCGATAATATCAAGATCTGGTCTCCTGAACCGATGCAAAAACAAAGCGGTATTTTTCGAATCTCGAACACGAAGAATTGAAATCAAACCATTCATTCATTTCGTACTTTTTTTGCATTTTCTCAATAGGACTCCTATTTTTTCAATGCACATCAAATTCGCCAATACCAGAGGTTATTTCTGTATCTGAAGAGGATTTTGCAGAGGAGAATGAGGTTTCCATTCAATTGGCAGAAGGATTGGAAATGGCTTTGTGGGCCCCTGGTCCATTGCTAAAAAATGCCGTAGCATTGACATTTGATCAATACGGTGCTGCTTATATCAGTCAGACAAACCGACGGAAAAGTTCGGATCTGGACATTCGCGAACATATGGAATGGGTGATCCAGGAACTATCGCTCGAAAGCCTTGAGGACACACGGACCTTCCTGGTGAAGGAATTGGCCCCTAACCGCAGTGACCAGAACCCATGGATGGAAGATTTCAATGATGACGGCAACCGGGATTACCACGACTTATCCGTACAGACGGAAATTATTCAAAAGGTCTGGGACAACGATGGTGACGGCAGAGCAGATAGTGCCAAGGAATGGGCACGTGGATTTGACGGCATGCTTTCCGGGGTAGCAGCTGGTATACTGCACTACAACGATGAGATCTATCTCACGGTCGCTCCTGACCTCTGGAAATTGTCAGATACAAATAGTGATCAATATGCTGATCAACGAGAGAGCCTGAGTTACGGTTATGGGATTCATATTGGTTATGCCGGTCATGACATGTCCGGGGTGACACTTGGACCTGATGGAAAGATCTATTGGTCCATCGGGGACTTCGGTGTCAATGTCACCGGGCCTGACGGGACACTTTGGAAATATCCCAACCAGGGCTGTGTGATGCGCTGTAACCCGGATGGTTCGGAATTTGAGGTTTTTGCTAATGGGTTGCGCAATACTCAAGAACTCGCCTTTGATGACTATGGAAATCTATTCAGCGTGGACAACGATGGCGATCATCCCGGTGAGCACGAACGATATGTCCATATCATAGAGGGATCGGATTCCGGTTGGCGGATCAACTGGCAGTATGGAAAGTACAATGAAAAAAATGAATCCTATAAGGTCTGGATGGATGAAGGTTTGTACAAGACGTATTTTCCCGGTCAGGCTGCCTACATAATTCCTGCATTGAAATTAGCATATAATGGTCCGGCAGGCATAGCTTATAATCCGGGAAGTGCACTGGGTAATGAATGGAAAGAATTCTTTTTCGCTTCCTACTTTACAGGATCTTCTGCCAGTTCGAGAATCGAGGCCTTCCAGTTACAACAAAAGGGATCGACATTCGAAATCGTCAATGAACAGATTGTAGCAGAAGGTATCGTGCCAACGGGGATTACCTTTGCGGCTGACGGGGCTTTATATATCAATGACTGGAAAGACAGTTATGATAAAAAATCAGAAGGTCGAATCTGGAAGATGGACGTGTCAGGTACTAAAAACCCTCTTCGCATCCGAACCCAACATTTACTTGAAGAGGGGATGACGAATCACGACGGCGAACTGCTCAAACAGCTCCTTGCCTATGATGATCAGCGGGTCAGGCTCGCCGCCCAATTCGAACTGGTCAATCGCAAAGAGACAGAAGCACTGCAGATGACTGCAGATCAGCATACCAACCAGCTTGCGCGCATTCACGCCATCTGGGGATTAGGTCAGCTGGGTCGGCAAGGAGCATTCGATACAAAACACCTGTTGGAATATCTCACAGATGCTGATCCTGAAATACGAGCACAGACCTGTAAGATATTGGGCGAAAACAAAGAATCATCTTCCTCGCCGGTATTGACCAAATTGCTGGAGGATCAATCCGACCGGGTTAAATTTTTCGCTGCGGAAGCACTAGGTAAAATAGGTGTGAATGAGGCATTTGATGATCTGGTTACAATTCTGAATGATTATAAGGACAGTGATCCCCACTTGAGACATGCTATGACCCTGGCATTATCCAGGCTTGGTAATTCGGATCAGTTGACAACACTGGCAGAACATCCCTCCAAATTTGTACGCATTGGTGCCGTTGTTGCCCTTCGTCATCAAAGAGAACCATCATTGACGGTGTTCCTGGATGACAATGATCCATGGGTGTTAAATGAGACAGCAAGAGCGATTCATGATGATTTCTCCGTATCTGAAGCGCTGCCAGGTCTGGCCAAAGCTTTGAATAAGCAAGGAGGTGTTCTTGAAGAGCCTTTTATCAGACGAGCGATCAATGCTAATCTAAGGATCGGTGATGATTCGTCCGCATTTCGGTTGACACAATTTGCATTGGACCAGAACAGGAAGTTATCACTCCGTTTGGATGCGCTATGGGCACTTGGCTATTGGACTCAGCCTCCAATTCTCGACCGGGTGACGGGAAGATATCGTCCTATCGACGGTCACAATCCTGAAGAAGCCAGAAGGCATTTTGCCAGGGTTCTCACTCCTTTGTTGAGTGATCCGGAAGTCGCTGTTTCCTCGGCTGCCATTGAATGTGCAGGACGGTTGGACATGATCGGGACACGTATTCAGATCGCAGAAAAATATGATGACCCTGAACAACCATTCATAATCAGGCAGGCGGCTCTATCAGCTCTGTCAAGGGTGGATGCCGATAACATCGTTGGTCATATTGAATCAGCCATGCGCTCCCCGGATCCTGCGCTTCGAAGTCTGGCACAGGAAATTCTTGGTACATCTGACATCAATGAAGCCGATAAAATCCCAATCCTTGATCAAATTCTTCAAACCGGACATTGGAAAGACAAACAAAAAGCATTGCGCAGTTTATCGAAAATGAATAGCCCGAATGCTGGACAAAGACTGAGATCGCAATGGGAGAAATTTGAAGTCTCAAAACTGGAAGAAGAAATCATCCACGATCTTTTTGTAGCCATTGATTCAAGTTCCTTTGGTGCGCTGAAAAAAGTAAAAGAAGTGTATTTATCCGGGCTTGATAAAAGTGATGTTTTGGCCCGGTATGGTCATTTAATTGCCGGAGGAGATTCCGAAAACGGCTTACAGATATTTAGCAGGAATGCTGCTGCTCAATGTCTTCGTTGCCACCAGGTCAGGGACTACGGAGGTATTATTGGACCTGAGTTGACTACTATTGCCTCTTCATTGTCAAGGGAGGAACTCTTGCTTTCCCTGGTCGCTCCAAATGACAGAATTGCCCCCGGTTATGGGACTGTAACGGTTCAACTGAAAAATGGTGAAGAAATCGTAGGACTCCTTGAAAAAGAAGAAGAAAATGAGGTCCGGGTGAAGGTCGGGGATGAATTCAGGAATGTCCAAAGAAACGCAATCCAGTCAATGGAAACTGCACCATCTGCCATGTTTAAAACAACGGATGTATTAACAAATGGGGAAATACGCGATCTCATGTCTTTCCTGGTCACACTAAAATGATTTCTTGATTTCGTCGAATTTTCATGGTCTGATATAGAAAGAGGTCAGAAGATTAATCCGGCGAATACTATATTGTATAGCAGTAATCCTGACTACTGTGAAACGACTACCCTGGCATATCTCTGTTGGTCTCAAATGGTCAACCTTTGTCATTTTGATCTTCTGTTCGACCATGATCGAAGCCCAGAGAGGGTTGAAAGCGGATTACTATGATGGCAGGAATTTTGACCGCTACGTCACTTCACGGGTTGAAAACAAGATCGACATGTTTTGGAATCAAGTTCCACCTGTTGAGGGTATTGATCCCCATGATTGTTCAATTCGCTGGACCGGTTGGATCAGGCCAGCAAAGTCCGGGATTTATTCCTTTTATGCACGGGTAGACGACGGGATCAGGGTTTGGATTGATGACGAGCTGGTCATCAGCAATTGGAAGTTGAATGATGTTGGTATCTCAAACGGAAGTGCTCGCCTGAAAAAAGATCAGTTTTACAAATTGAAAGTGGAATATTTCAACGCATTGATAGAAGGTGAGATAACACTGCTCTGGGACATTCCCCAAGGCAATGTAAAATGGTATAACCGGTGGTTTCAAAAGAAGGACTATGAAATCATACAACCCGGTTACTTTCATCTCACTCCCGACCCCAGCAAGATTAATGAGGGTCCACCTGTTCAATCAGAACCTGAACTCATTGCTGATGTCTCTTCCGAAGTAAGCATTTCTGAGGAACCGCCGTCTCAAATCGTGGCATCACGGGAATCGAATACAGAAAAGACCATGCGGGAAAGTCAGATTGAGGAGTCTTTAGAACAAGAGTCTGCGAATCCAACAGATGATTTAGATCCCACTCCTGAAAGAATAGATGATTTCATTCCAAAGAACATCCTGTTTGAAAGAACGAAGGTTACCATTCTTGAAGAATCGTATCACGAACTCAACCGATTTGCCGACTTCATGCTTGAACATCCCGAAATAAACGTAAAGATTGAAGGGCATACGGATCCCGTGGGAAATGAAGAAGAGAATTTTCTCTTGTCAGAAAGAAGAGCCTACGCTGTCGCCAGGTACCTGGTCAAAAAGAACGTAGCAGCCGATCGAATCAGTGCAGAAGGATTCGGAGGGTCACGTCCGCTTCAAATTCCTGAAGATGGAAGATATGTTGCGAAAAACAGAAGGGTTGAATTCATCGTAAGTGGTCATTTGGAGAAATAATGTCTGTACGCTTTATAAAATGATCTCATTCTTCAATCGTTAATGAAAGGAATCTGGTTTCTCTCTTACCTTAAGACGGGAAAAATTAAATCTTGGGAAACATAAATGGAATCTATGAAGCCGATTATCGTTCAACTATTCTTGACTGTATTTTTTTGTTTGATCCTTCAAGTACCTTCAACCGGACAAACAGAACCCGAATCTGACAATATAGCGGACATGATCAATCGCTATCCGGAGGGTATCTATGTCACTTTTGAGGATTTTATTGAAAAAAAGCCTTCGGATACGAAGCGTATTGAAGCAAGGGACCCATTCAAGCCCAAGAAAAGAATCAGGGGTGCACAGATTGACAATTGCTTCTTTTATTACCGGAGGAATGACAAACGGGTCAAGGATGTATTTGCTATTTCCTACAGTGGGCAATTATTCATACAAGTGAAAAGTATAAGGGATTTTATGGAAAAGAAGGAGCGTAAAAAGTTAACTGACCACAAAGATTCATTCCTCCGTGTATTGGACCTGGGAAATTACCTTTACATGGAAGGGTTCACAAAAAAAGGAGGAGGATTGGGATTGTCAATTGGAGGGGGTCCGGTAAGCGTGGGTACTGGCGGTCCTCGCGAAGAACTGAAGGGAATCATCTTTGATTTTGACAGGAATCAATTTGACCTCTTCACAGATTGTAAGGATTTTAACCGGTTTTTGCAATATGAACATCCGGAAAGGGTCTTCAAATGTCCCAAGAAGACCGTCCCGATCAACATCGTTCGGGATATCGTTTTTGCAGTCAATAAAGAAGAAAAATTATGAACGGGAATCGAGTATTTTTTATGACACTTATTGGAGCTTTTTTGACTGCATTTTGCACTGTGGATGAGAGTACTACAGATACCGAAGGCGCAAAATTGTACCAGGAATATTGTGCGGATTGTCACGGCAAGGAAATGCAGGCCTTTGTGCATCATGAATGGAATTTCGGTACGGGCAAGGATGCTATTAAGGAGTCCATTATGAAGGGGAGGGGTGAAGGTGCTATGCCTTCCTATGAAGGTGCGTTAAGCGACAAGGAAATTGATAACCTCGTTGCATATCTCGTGGACGGAATCAACAAGCTCGATTCCTATCAACCCCCGGAACCGGACCTTAGTAAAATTTACAAAAGCGGTTCCTTTGAATACCGGCTTGAAACGGTACATGAAGACCTGGACAGTCCATGGGGAATTGCTTTCGTCGATGCTGAGTCCTATTTCTTCACTGAAAAAAAAGGCAAATTATTCCGCGTTTATAAAAGTGGTGCCACCGTGGAGATCGATAATGTACCGGAAGTCAATTCAGCTGGTCAGGGAGGCTTGATGGATGTTGAATTACATCCGGATTTCAAAGACAATGGGTGGATCTACTTGTCGTATTCAAAAACTAAAAGCGGGGTGGGCAGAAAGTCCAATACTACAGCGGTAAGCCGTTTCCAAATCAAGGATAACATGCTGGTCAATGAACAAGAAATTTTTGAGGGCAAACCGTACAGTACCACCCGTCATCACTATGGAAGCCGGATGATCTTTGACCGGGAAGGGTATCTTTATATTACCATGGGAGATCGTGGCGCAAGATCCGTGAATCCCCAGGATCTGAGTAAATCGGCAGGAAAGGTTCATCGACTGTATGATGACGGAAGAGTGCCCACTGATAACCCATTCGTAGATCAGCAAAATGCCGTTTCAAGTATCTATTCCTTCGGCCATCGGAATCAACAAGGTATGGCCATGGATCCCAATACCGGAGTAATCTGGACACATGAACATGGACCACGCGGTGGTGATGAATTGAATCGGATTATCAAATCAGAGAATTACGGATGGCCAGTGGTCTCCTACGGAATCAATTACAACGGGACCCGGTTTACGGATGAAACCGATCGGCCGGAATTCGAATCACCCACACATTACTGGGTGCCTTCGATTGCACCCTGCGGGATGGATTTTGTCACCAGCGATGTATACCCTGGGTGGAAAGGACACGTATTGATTGGTTCTTTGAAATTCGAACAAGTCAACCTGGTCAGGATTCAAAATAATCAATCGATGGGCGAGGAAGTATTGATGAAGGGACTTGGTCGTGTACGTGATATCAAACAGTCCCCGGACGGATACATCTATGTCTCCGTTGAGAGACCAGGCAGGATTTATCGTGTTGTCCCCTGGGAAGAAGGGTAGGACGGATAACCTTAGCAACCTCGTCACATAGAAAAGCGTGGCCTCCATCATTCGACTTGAAGTTCGGGCAATGAGCTACTGCGGGAGGCAGTACCACTTGATTTTCAGGCAGACGATGAATTATCACCTGGCCTCACCCACCTGCGAAGAATCCGTGTGCATCTGTGTATTCGGTGGTGAAGATACTTTCGGTGGCAAATGAGTATAAAATGCAATGGGTGTAAAACCCATTGTCCAATTTCTTGAGGGAGACTTCACACTTTTTCCCAAATCCCTAGTAACTTACACAAGGCACAACTTCCAAAATCTACTGACATGAGAATATTTATTTTACTGATAGGTACGAGCTTTCTTTTCACACTTCTAAGCTGCAAAGCCGATGCCCCTCAGAAAGCAAGTAGCAATGTAGATGAGACATCCCCCGTTGAAAGATGGTTGACCTTTGCCGGAGAAAACGATATGCCCAAAATCGTCCTTGTCTCGGGAGATGAAGAATACCGCTCCGAGGAAGCGTTACCATTAATGGCCAAAATCCTGAATAAACATCACGGATTTAATTGCACCGTCTTATTTGCACAGGAACCAGACAAACCAGGCATTGTCAATCCGAATTATGTACGGAATATACCTGGATTAGAGAACCTTGGTGACGCAGACCTGATGCTTATCTTTACTCGATTTCGAGCCCTTCCTGATGAACAGATGCAACATATCGAAGACTTTCTGAAGAAAGGGAAATCCGTGATCGGTATCAGGACAGCGACTCATGCCTTCCATTTCAGGGGACCCGATCCGGAATCCAAATGGGCGCATTACGGGAATTTTTATGAGGGAGATGACGAATGGAAAGGGGGATTTGGCAGGCTTGTC
>JANQHF010000088.1 GCA_028282725.1 Saprospiraceae bacterium | reverse complement strand
GAACGGTGCGCGGAGGATCATGGGACGACCGGCCTTCCATGCATCGGTGTGCTTGTCGCATAGAATCTAACCGCAAGTGGAAAGAGCGTGATCCGCAAATACCCAAAAGCTTCTGGTGGAATACGGATTCTCCATTTGTAGGATTCAGAATTGTCAGCCCATATGCACAACCTACGGCTGAAGAACAAAATGCTTTTTGGGAAATGGTATTGGGCGGATAGCCATGAATAAGTCTTTACTTTTCGGAATTTTATCTCTGCTTCTTCAAATTACATGTCCTGCGCAGGAGCTTGAACGATTCGAATATGCCATACCTAAAATGGGGACTACATTCCGGATTATATTCTACACTGATGACCAGGAATTGGCCCGGAAAATCTTTCGCAAATGCGGCCTGAGACTCGAACAGCTTGACCAGGTATTCAGCGACTACCGGACTAATAGTGAAGCACACAAGATTTCAAATTCTTCCTGTTCGGGTAAATGGCAGGATGTTTCGGATGACATGTGGTCTGTCTTATCTACTGCTGTCACACTAGGAAAAGCCAGCAATGGTGTGTTCGACGTATCAATCGGTCCGCTCAGCAAGCTATGGCGTCATGCTATTCGACGGAAAAAGATGCCGGATGCGTCTGATTTGAAGATGGCAAAAAATAAGGTTGGTCTGCATCTGATCGAATTGGATGAACAAAAAAAAAGGGTAAAACTGAAAACAAGCGGGATGCAACTCGATTTTGGAGCGATTGCAAAGGGATATGCCGTAGATGAGCTGTATCACCTGTTGAAATCCGAAGAACTATCCAGTATTCTTATTGACGGGGGAGGTGACCTGAGAGTTGGGAATGCCCCACCCGGAGAAGCCGGATGGAAGATTCATTTGTCGTCCAATGGGGAAACTATGTATTATACTGATCGTGCAATTGCGAGTTCAGGAAGTACCTTTCGATATTTAAATCACGAAGGAGCGACTTACAGTCATATCGTCAATCCATTGACCGGTCGGGGTGTGATCGACGGCCAGATTGTCACTGTGGCAGCCAAGGATTGCAGTATTGCTGATGCTTTTGCATCCATAGCCTTTATTCTTGGGAAGGAAAAAGTAGTCGAAATTGTCAATCTATTTCCTGAAGTTGAGGTCTTGTAATTGAATCTTAAGATGTATTTTTAGAACTTTAGCATTTATAACACGAACATTCAAACAAATCAACATGATAAAATCGAGAAGGGACTTCATGCGTAAGTCAGGATCGGCAGTAATAGGAACAACATTGGGTTTCAATATTCTTACTGCTCAAAATTATAAACACAAGATCAACAGTGATACTTTGAAGGTAGGACTGATCGGATGTGGTGGAAGAGGAACCGGGGCAGCATATCAGGCGACAATGGCAGACCCCAATGTCGTACTCACCGCAATGGCTGATATCTTTAAAGATACCCTGGACAGTTCTTATGACAATCTAATGTTGGAAAATCCCGAAAAGATATTGGTGGATGAAGGCCATAAATTCGTAGGTTTTGATGCTTACAAAAAAGTGCTCGAGACCGATGTCGATGTTGTAATATTAGCGACGCCACCAAGTTTCAGACCGGCACACCTTGAAGCGGCTATTGGAGCAGGTAAGCATATCTTTTGTGAAAAACCCGTCGCTGTCGATGCTCCGGGCATTCGCAGAGTCATTGCCACAGCACAAAAAGCCAAGGAGAAAGGACTGGCACTTATGTCCGGTTTTTGCTGGCGTCATGATATTCCCAAAAGAGATACGTACCGAAGATTACTCGATGGTGCCATTGGCGAGATAACAAGTATTTATAATACATACAATACAGGGGCGCTGTGGTACAAGGAGCCAAAGGGTAATTGGAGTGAATTTGAAACGACCATGCGCAATTGGCTGTATTTCAATTGGTTATCCGGTGATCATATTGCCGAGCAAGCCGTCCACAGCCTTGATCTTATGTCATGGGCTTACGGTGATACTTTGCCGCAAAGGGTATCCGGAACCGGTGGTCGTCAGAGTCGTACGGAAGAGAAATTTGGAAATGTTTATGATCATTTTGCCGTGGTCTATGATTATGGTGATGGGAAGATGGGGTATCATTTTAGCAGGCAACAGAAAGGGTGCAGCAGGGCATATGATATCAGCATGATGGGGAATCAGGGAAGAGCATACATAGATGTATCCAGGGAGCATGTCATTCATGGCAAAAGTAAATGGAAGTGGGAGGGAGAAAGGTCGAATATGTATCAAAATGAGCATGACACGCTGTTTGCTTCCATTCGCAAGGGCGAACCATTTAATGATGGAGTAAGAATGGCGAATAGTACCATGCTGGCCATAATCGGACGAATGGCAGCATATACCGGTGAAACACTCACCTGGGAACAAGCCATGAATTCTGAAGAACTATTAGGACCTGCCGTTGATGAATACAATTGGAGTCTCAATTGGCCATTGGCACCGGTAGCTCAACCGGGAATTACAAAATTCACATAGTTTGGACAGAAGACACTTTTTAGGCGTATCGGCAATTGGAGCCATGGGAGTCAGTTGCCTGTCCTGGCAAGCTCCTGATCTTTCGGACAGGCCCTTGAATAAGAAAAGTCTGAAATGGGGTATGATCAAGGAAGAAATGTCCGTACTTGAAAAATTCCGTCTCATACAGGAACTTGGATTTGATGGCATTGAATTGGATAGTCCATCTGACCTGAACCCGGAAGAAGTCCTGGATGCCATTGAGCAAACGGATATTGTTGTCCCGGGATTGGTAAATTCCAAACACTGGAGTCGCCCATTGTCTGATCCCGATCCCGCCGTCCGGGAAGAATGCACCAATTCCATGATCGAATCTCTTGAAGTCTGTAAAAAACTAGGTGGAACCACGGTCTTACTGGTGCCTGCAGTAGTCAACGATTCAGTTTCATACGATGAGGCCTGGGAACGTTCGACTGCCGAAATTTATAAAATGCTTCCTAAAGCAAAAGAGACGGGTATCAAAATCGCAATCGAAAACGTTTGGAATAATTTCTTGCTAAGCCCCTTGGAGGCGGTTCGATACATCGACCAATTCGATAGCCCATATATAGGATGGTACATGGATATTGGAAATATTATCCGCTATGGATGGCCCGAACAGTGGATCCGAATATTGGGCAACCGGGTTTTCAAAATCGATATTAAAGATTACAGTCGTGAAAAGGCGAATGAAGAAGGAGTCTGGAAAGGATTTGAAACCAGGTTGGGAGAAGGTAGTGTGGACTGGGCAAAGGTCAATGAAGCATTGGCAGATGTGGGGTATAACGGATGGGGCTCTGCTGAAGTGAGTGGCGGTGATCGAAATCGACTCAGTGAAATATCCGGTAGAATGGATACCATTTATGCGCGGTAACAAAGATTGTATCTTCGGGCTCCGGTAAAAAAGAACAATTAAGACAGGTCAAAAAGATTCAGATGATCAGAATATTGCTATTGGGAGTATTGTTATTTCTTATTTCTTGCAGCGGCGAAGACGATGTGGATCGAAGCGAAGAATTGCTGCAACAGTATTTTATGGAGAACAATATCAGCCCGCAAAAAACAGCCTCTGGTTTGTATTATGTAATCAAGGAGGAGGGTAGTGCAGAGAAGCCGACGAGGTCTAGTATTGTCACCGTACATTACACCGGTTATTTTCTCGATGGAAATATTTTTGACTCATCTGTCCAGAGAGGCACACCGCTTGAGATTTCACTGAGAAATGTGATTCCTGCGTGGAGAGAAGGTATTCCCTTATTTGGTATCGGGGGGAATGGTACCTTGTTTGTTCCCGCTGAGCTGGGTTATGGGGCAACGGGTACGACCAATGGATCTATTCCACCAAATACTCCCCTGGTTTTCGAAGTTCAATTGATTGGATTCAATTGACGATTCTCGCGGAATGTAAGCAGTGCACTGATACAGATCAATACGAAGAAAGGCGCAATTTGAAGGAGGGACCGGTGAATGGTCATTTGGTTTTCCATGAAGACATAGGCGCCTGTCGAGGTAAATATGAAGATGAACATTGCCATCATCAACAAGCCAGTAAAAACCAACAGCCGCAATTCCTTGTGATCGATAATTCTTCTGAGCGTCGCGATCAGAATGACGATCACTGCAATCCAGAACAGATTGGAGGCCGGAGCATCCAATAACATTTTGAAGAACATCTGAATCGAACCTTCCATATATCCCAATCCTGCTTCTGATGGAATCGTAAATCCTACATTATTCCAGACTTTGAATACCAGCCATGGGGCAGTGGGTACAATCCATGTTACATTGTATTTGAGTAAACCCCTGAATTTTTGATGAAAGTCTGTTTCCCTGTTCAGCAATAGACGAAGGGTCACGTAGGACAGAACGCAAGGCATATAGATGATTAACCCTTCATTCTTGGAATAAATCATCCCCGCTGTAAACAGGCCTGCAAGCACAAGTCGATTATTGAATACGGCCCACATCGAAAGGAGAAGGAATGCCTGTATATGCAATTCGGCATAGCCTGCCGTCGCGTGCCAGGTCTGAAGAGGGAGTGACGAGACTATTGCTGCTGCAACAAATCCCGCCTCGCGCGATTTGGTAATCTGTAGGGTCCAGTAGTAGATAGTGATCAAGGTAATGAGGAACATTAACAAGCCATCCACACGATCACTTATGTTGTTTGGAGAAGACAGCATACATGCGTTGGCTGCCCTCCAAAAAGGGATCAACAAAGGATATTCCGGGTGTCCGAAGGGGTCTCCCAAAAAGTAGACGGAGTCTTTAACCCAGGACCAGTTAACATCAAAGAGAATAGCTTTTGCCCGACCAGACCAATGATTCAATGCATCATCAAAATAAAGCGGCATCTTATAAATATTGAACGCAGTCCAAATCAAGGCTTCTGCAATGACAACAATGGAAATCCATTCGATCCAACTGGTCGGCATCCTCATTTCCGGTCGCGATGGAAGTACTTGACCCTTACTGCGAAGAAAGAGACAGGAAAAGAACCCAATGCTCACCACAGCGAATGAAATGAAGCTGATGAGTACGGATACCCCAAGGTAATTCAGGATGCCGGCAAAGAGTCCTTCTACTAGAAATCCCAAGGCCAACGAAAGCGTGACTATTAGCATTCCAGGTTTGTTATTGCCTAAGAAATACAATATTCCCAATCCAATGAGAACATCAACGATGATATGAAATGCTGTCAGTAAGATCGTCATTCCATGCCACTATTGGAAATCAGATAATAGGGACCGTGATTGACCACAATTTTTCTTTCACCAGGGTTCGTCGTAACGATGAACATGGCTTCCCGGGCAATCTCTGACCATTGCGGTTTGTAGCAGAGATCCGCAAGGGTGTAGGTACAGTAGGAGTTGAGCACTCCGGAGAGTTGTTCTTTGGTCCAGCATTGATCACCTATTACGGATCTGGCTTGCCTGAGGAATTGATCCAGGTCAGTAAAGATGTCGATGTTGTAGTCATTACTATGCAGATCAGTCATAATTGCCCATCTATTGAAGGCACCTCTCGACCCGTAAATGATAAAGGAAATGAAGAATGCGATGTAAAGGGATCTGAATATATCCCCGGAAAGAACGGCCAATATCATCCAAAGGACGAACAAGAGCGCCAAACAGAACCATCGAAATGGCCATTGAAAGAAATCATATTGTCCGGTAAAATTGACACTTCCTGGAGTCAGTGGATGATTCATGAGAAAGATTTGAAAATGATCCATCGTCCGAATCGGTCGTATCGTGGCATTTATATTGTTCAGGGATATCCCGGCCATCCTGATATTTCCTTTCCATTGATCGTGCTTTGAAAGATCAATGATCAACCTGTCTTTTGTAGTCAGAAATTGTGAGGCAAACTGTTGTCCGCTTTCATCCTGCCACACAAAGACAAATGGAATGTTCGGGACTTGATTTACGAATGGAATTTCGAGAATCCTGTTTTGGTCAGCATTAATATTTGCACCAACGATATTGGTGATCTGGACCTGTTGACCTTCCACAGAAAGGCAGCATATCAAGAAGAGAAGTTTGAGGAAAATTGGCCTTATAAACTTCATACTATTGCTTCCTGATTATTTTCGTTACCTCTTTATGCCAGTCGATGTCGGCCCACAAATCTCTAAAATGAGGATGAGTAAAATTTGAGGAGCAGTTAAATGCATAACCATGTTTGGCTCCTAATTCGGCTGCGATAAGACCTGCTTCTTTTATGAATGTCCAATCCAATGCCGGGTGTTCTTTCCACATTACCGTACCCCATCCTTCGCTATTACCGAGCGGTACGTCCAACCGTGCAGCCAACCTTTTTCTTTGAACAATAGCACCTTCCAGCCATTGGACCAGTACTGATTTATTCCGGTGCCAGTACTCCAGGATCAATCGATTGGTCTTTTCAAATTGAAGGTCATTCCGCATCGGATGAATATTACTAAAATATTCTGTATACCTGCTGAATTCAGGATGATATACAAGCCAGAGATGTATGTCTAAAACATCAAAGCTGCTCACCTCAAGATCCACCCAGGGGGTATTCAGTGTATTTGTTTGTGAAACACAAAATTTCAAATCGGGCCACAGGTCTTTCAATCGGCGAATTACATCTTGTATAAATTCATTGTACGTATTGATCTGTTCATCATTATGAAGCTTTGTACCCTTTGCATTCAGAAAATCAAAGGGTTGGAATTGGAGGGTCCCGGATCTCTCCAATTCGCTACGTAACCAGGCGTATCCATGCCAAAGTGGATATTCATTGAGCAGATCAACGTACATCACGTTCTTCAGCAAATCTTTCTCTTTTAACAACTGAAGAGTTTCATTCCATGCGCGAACGAGTCCATCGATACCTGTAAATCCCCGATTCCTTTGGGTGCCATGACCGTAAAACCAGGAGGACAACGCAATCTTAATCTGTCGTTTTTCACAAAGAGTCAAAAATTGGATCAGACTTTGAAGAGGACTTATGGTGACACTGATTTCATTACCCCAAAGTGCTGGTCGCCAGTCGTTCTTTGGCAGAAAATATTCCTCCTGCCGAATGCCGTTGTCATCATGAGCAATAAAATGGGGAAAGGCTTCAATCCTTAATGCATTATATCCCCTTTCCTGTAATTCGTCCAGGGCTTTATTCCAATCCTCAAAGCCACCTTTGCGATACTTCCTCAGCAACCATGAGAAATCCCACATGGCCATTGCAAGGGGCTTCGCATTTGACCGGAAGGAATCAATTCTCGGGAAGGAATGATTGCGTAGAAGTTCAGCAGGTAAAGCCGAAAGAGCAAGCCCTCTCCCTACTTGGTTCATAAATGATCTACGGCGCATTCTGACCGGCAAGTTAATAATTAATCAATTTTGATCAACTGACCATAATGCTGCCGGTACGGTGTAAATTGAAATGGGTTCATTATTTTCGGCCCAGCTTAAAAATCACTTGCTTGAAGATGCTTTCGGTTATCATCCCGGTTTACAATGAAGAACCTACTATTGCGAAGGTATTAGCAACTATTCAAAGCGTTGTTCTCAATAACGGGCTACCAATGGAGGTAGTCATCGTGGATGACGGCAGTACGGACAGGACAGCCAAAATTGTTACAGATTTCATTGATTCCAGGTCTTCTCAATACTCAATGAATTTATTTCAGCAAGAGCGAAATATGGGTAAAGGGGCAGCTATCAGAAGGGGTATATCGGAATGCAGTGGAGACCTGATCATCATCCAGGATGCCGATTTGGAATATGATCCTAATGAATATAATTTATTGATCCAACCCATTACTGACGGACATGCCGATGTCGTCTATGGAAGCAGGTTTGTCGGAGGTAAGCCTCATCGGGCCCTTTTCTTCTGGCATACGATCGGGAATAGGTTTTTGACCTTCGTATCTAATATTTTTACCAATCTGAATTTGACAGATATTGAGACCTGTTATAAGTTGTTTAAAAGAGAGGTGCTCATGAGCGTCAATCTGGTTGAGAATCGATTTGGATTCGAACCCGAGGTCACTGCCAAGATCAGCAGAATAGAGAATATCAGAATTTATGAAGTCGGAATCTCTTACTATGGAAGGAGCTTTTCCGAAGGAAAGAAAATAGGTTGGAAAGATGGTCTTCGAGCCCTTTATGCAATATTGAAATACAATATTTTTGCAAGAAATTAACTCGATGTCGAAAGAGTTCATTTTCAAAGAAAAGGATTTAGAAGGTGAAGAAACCTTGCGGACAATAGCTGCCGCCACACGATTCAATCGATGGATGTACGATGTGATCCGACCGCATTGTACGGGAAGGATTCTTGAGATTGGCAGCGGGATCGGAAATATTTCAAAATTGCTGATTGACGAACAAAAAGAGCTCACACTCAGTGATTTAAGAAGTCAATATTGTGATTATTTAAGTTTGGAGTTTCCGGGCAATGAAGTGTTGAGTATTGATCTTGTGCATGATCAATTTGAAAATAAATATCAACAGCACCTATCCGGTTATGATACCGTTTTTGCCTTAAATGTGATCGAACACATAGAAGATGACAACAGGGCCATTTCCAATATTTTCAAATTCCTTAGACCCGGGGGGAAGTGTGTCATCCTCGTCCCGGCATTTCAATTTCTGTATAATTCCTTCGACGAAGATCTCTATCACTACAGAAGATATAATCGGTCAAACCTGAACAGACTGCTTTCAGGTTATTTTCAAATTGTCGACAGCAAGTACTTTAATCCTATTGGAATACTCGGATGGTACCTGAATGGTTCGATCTTTAAAAGGAGATCGATCCCGGGTGATCAGATGAAGTTGTTTGACCAATTCGTTCCGGTCTATAAAATGATTGATTTTTTTACAAGACCTTTTTTAGGTCTGAGTGTGATTTCCGTTGGTGTCAAGAAGTAGTTGATGCTTCTGGCCGAATATGAATATTTCTCACATTTTCTGTTTTTTCAAATATGTCCAAAGACCCGTTTTCCAATCGTAACACTCCTCTGGGGCAAACGGCGGCACAAATCCCACACCCTACACAGCTTGCCCTGACAATGTCCTGACCTTTCTGTGCATACATGCGTACATCTATTCCCATTTCGCAATAAGTAGAACAATTACCGCAGGAGATACACTGTCCGCCATTCGTAGTGATTCGGAATTTTGAAAAGAACTTTTGTTGGATACCGAGAATAGCGGCCATTGGACATCCAAACCTGCACCATACCCTGCTTCCCATAAGGGGATAAAAACCAACGCCGATGACGCCCGAAAAAGCTGCTCCTATTAAAAGGCCGTACCATTTTTTAAAGAAGTAATTATCAACAAAAAATGCATTTCCACTTCCTGCCAGGCTGTTGATTATAAGAATGATCACTACTACTCCGCTTATCCCCGCTATGATCTTATTCAAGGACTCCCCGGAGTACTTGTTTTTTCTCATGAAGAAATACATCACTACAGCCGAAGCAATCAATAGGGAAACTACGATCCATGTAAACGTGGTCCGGGTTATGTAATATTGGTTGCCGTCTCCCAGGTAACCATATACTACTGCGATGGTCATAATGATGGAGAATACCAGGACTCCATGGATTAACCATCGTTCTATTTTCCAGGCCTTCATCGATTTATCAGACAGATGCCTGAATGGATCTCCCGCAGTTTCGGCCAATCCGCCACATCCACACACCCAACTGCAATACCAACGCTTGCCGTATTTATAGGTCAGGAGAGGAGAGATAAAAAAGATCAACAACAAGCTGAATATTAAAAAGGACCAACCAACCAATCCCGTGGTACTCATATTGGCAATATGCCACTGATCAAAAAAATCGTAATCCAACGGCCACATATTTTTCAAGTCCTTATCAAACCACTTTGTGTTTAGATCGCTGTTCAAGCCTTCCATTATTTCGGGAATCATATAGGCAAAGAATAATTGGAAACCCATTACACTCAGGGTACGAATGATCTGGTATCGATTGTGTCTGTATCTCCATATAAACCTGATTCCAAATAATACGATCGCCAGTGTATATAATGTTCCATAGACAAACCATTGACTGGCAGGAACGCCTTTAAAGGTCATGGATAGGGGATCAAAAAATCCCACTAGTCCGACATTGGAGCCACCTTCGCTTCCCAAGCCCAAGTAGGCCGGATACCAGTAGAGCAATACGTAAAAAAGGGTGATCACAATCCCCGCTGCCCAACCTATCATTCCTCTTGCCATTGTACTACTGAACCATACGCCATTATTCTTGATTCCTTCGGATCGGGTCAGAAATGTGCGATACGAAAAGCCAATGATACCGATAGCCAGGAGGGCGATTGATAATGTCAGGAAATGGGATTTGTTTAATGAAGCAACACCAAAACCGGCTGCACCCATCATTCCAATGCCCAAAAAGGAAATGCCTGCCCAAATTCTTTGAGCGGTGTCAAAAAAAGGAGGGTGGGGATTAGCAAGAGACATGCTGGGTTGTACCTGGCTCATAGAAATGTTATGAATTTAAAAATTGCAAAACTCGATTCAGATTGACCCTGCCGTTGAATTCAATACTCATATTGGACTGGGATTCAAAGCTTTTGACAATATCGCGATAATGAGCATCATAAAACTCGGGATCAAAGTGTGCAAGGGCCAAATTTGACATAACTTCCTCGATCGGTAATTGATCCGCAATCCATTTTTCACATACTTCATGTCTGAATCTGATACCCATCAGGTTGAATCCGATGATGTGAAAGTCCCGGTCATGATAGTTGATTCGAAGACTCTTTTCCCCATCGGGATGTTCCCAATAGAAAGTCTTGTGGGCACCCGGTAGCTGATTCGGTATTTCTCCATAGACCTGGTATTCTATATCGAGAAATTTAGCGCTGTTGAACCATATGCCCGGGTCATAAGATCTAACCTGATTACAGACATTGTAGGCGCATGTTTCACCCATCATTCTACCGGTGTACCAGATTGCTTCGATTCCTCGTCTTCCCTCAACAGGATTGGTCAATTCAGCGCAATCACCGACGGCATATACATCATTGATATTGGTTTCAAGATACTGATTGACCAGGATGCCGCGATTGATGTTAAGACCTGATTCTTTGAGCCATCGAACATTGGGACTCACTCCCGGAGTCAATCCGACATATTCGCATGAAATGCGTTCACCACTTTCCGCAATGGTAATACCACAGGCATTGCCACTTCCATCATCATGGATTTCCTTCAGATTGGACTGTAACCTCAAATCAATTCCATGACGACGAATGTGCCTGGATATCATCCTGGCTTCTTCCTTCGGTAGGATATTGTCCCAATAATATTCTTCCCTCACCAACATAGTAACCGGAATCCTGCGGGAGAGCAACATTTCCGCAAGCTCAATTCCAATTAATCCTCCACCGACGATCACTGCCCTGTTCATGGATTTGGTGCAACTTTCCAAATATTCCAGATCCTGTAATGAGTACAGCCCTCGCACCCTGTTCAGATCCTGACCGGGCCAACCAAATTTATTGGATTCAGAACCGACAGCAAGCACCAATTTATCGTATTTGATTTCCTCACCGGAATTACACTTCAGTTCCTTTTTTTCAAAATCAATTTCATTGACATGATCAAATACCAGATCAATCCGGTTTTTGGCCCAGAACCAATCCTCATATGGCTTCGTATCTTCAAAGCGCATGTGTCCCATGTATATGTACATTAGTGCCGTCCGGGAATAAAAATATTGGGATTCTGAGGAAATGATCGTGATCTGGTGATCGCTCAATTTACGTATCCAACGTGCAGCTGTTACACCACTGATTCCATTTCCCAGTATGACGACATGCATGCCTGATTCATTGATTATGCTGAAAGATAGTCAACTGAACAGTAATTTCGTAGAGGACGTTTGAGATAAGCATTCAAAAGTCTGATCGACTACCTATTGCTTTCCTTTTCTTTCTTCAGCAGTTAAGGCGGATGATCGTCACCTTTCCACTTTTGAATATAAATATAACTAGTACAAGGATTTACACATTACATTTTTTTCTTATATTTGTTTATTAAACGAAGACCTGGTTAATTGTGCCAAGAGCTGATTTGACTCTCTTTAACAATTTTTTAGGTGATAGTAAGGACTCTAAGTACTATATTTACCATAGATGAAGCATTTTTACCTTGTACTCATAACGATGGTTCTTAGCGGGGTTCAGGCCGTCCAGGCTCAAAGTGTGGGAGAACCATATGCTTCCAAGAATAAATCCCAGGAATATCAGGTCATCAAAGTCTATCCCAACCCGGCTTCAGACCATTTTTCATTGACCATTCCTGCTTCTGAATTGAATTATATTTCAATCAATAACATTATTGGGAAAGAAGTGCGTAAAGTAAAGGCCAACTCCAGTAATTTTTACGACATTAGCGATTTAAAAAGAGGGATTTATATCGTTCGCATCTTTAATAAATCGGACGAATTGATCAAAGCACTAAGACTTAGTAAAGCTTAGTTTTTCCGACTTCTACTCCAATTGATCACCGCCTTGTTTATTTTGTCTGTTTCGATTAAAAAAGAATCATGTCCGAACGGTGTGTTGATTTCCTCATAAACAGCCCCGGGTATATCCTCCGCAAGTCTTTTTTGTTCAATCACCGGGACCAGTACATCGCTGGAAAAACCAATACATAAAGTTCTCGCTGAAATTTTCCCTAAAGCATTTTGAATTCCTCCCCTGTTTCTACCAATGTTATGCGTATCCAGGGCGATCAATTGTTTGTAATAACAGTGTACATCGTATCTGGATATAAATTTTTCTCCCTGGTAGCGGATGTAACTTGAAGCTTTGAAGTCGTCATATTTTTCCGGATCCTCTTCTGACTGCTTGATTTCAAATGAGGCATGCGAACGATAAAAGGGCAGTGCAAATGCACGGGCTCCTCTCAGGGCAAGCGACTTTCCTCCTTCCTTGTTGACGAAGTCCGGATCTGATCTCATCACGATTCTTTGGGATTCATGTATGGCTATTACCCAGGGCGTTTCCCGGGCACTGCAACACATCAACACCTGGGACTCAACTTTTTCTCCTAAAAGGACAGCTATTTCCTGTGAAACATTTCCACCACAGGATCCCCCGATGATCATTTTTATTCGTTCTATTCCGAGGGTGGATAAGAATTCAATATGAAGTCTTGCCGTATCTTTTATCGTATAATCAGGAAAATCCAAGCCATATCTTTTGCCCGATTCATCATCCGTCTTTGGAGAAGAAGTACCATAAGGAGAACCCAAATTATTGATACAAATGATGAAGTCTTTCGCGGGATCAAGTATCCTGGCGTCTCCGAATATGCCTTCCCACCAATCCGGTACTACGCTGTTAGCGGTCAGGGCATGACAGACCAGGATGACATTTGATTTGTCTTCATTCAACCTGCCATAGGTGCTGAAGGCTACCACGGGACTATGGAGAACGCCACCTCTTTCCAGTTTTAATGGGTGCTCGAGCTTCGAATATTGAATACTCATAGGGATCTCTTCAGTGCTTGTTCTATATCTTCCTGTAGGTCTTCAATATTCTCAAGTCCAACGGAAATCCTGATCGTACTATCGAATATATCGCCTTCCTCTTGTTCTTCCGGGCTGAGTTTGCTGTGTGTAGTAGTGGATGGATGTGTGACAATTGTACGACTATCTCCTAAGTTGGCTGTAATCGAAGGAATTGTCAAAGCGTTAATGAACCTGAATGTTCCTTCCTTGTCAGAATCAATGTCAATCGTGACGATGCCACCACCCATCTTCATCAGTTGACGGGCTAAATCATGCTGGGGGTGAGAGGGCAAGAAGGGATAACGGACCCTTTTTATACCCTCCTGACTTTCGAGCCATTGTGCCAATTGAAGGGCATTGGTACAATGTTGATGCATCCTGACCTGGAGTGTTTCGGTACTCTTACTCAGCAGCCATGCATTAAATGGTGAAAGACATGCACCTGTGCGTCGAAGAAAATCGAAAATGGGTTGTATCAGTTCATCGGATCCCAGTACCAGGCCTCCAAGCACCCTTCCCTGACCATCAATCCATTTGGTGGCGGAATGAATCACCAGGTCAGTATCAAAATCAACGGGTTTTTGTAAAATGGGAGTTGCAAAACAGTTGTCTACACAAAAGATTGCATTATTTTGGTGACATAGGTCGGCCAGCCAGGGTAAATCGATAATTTCCAGAGAAGGGTTTGTAGGAGATTCGACCAGTACCATCTTTGTATTTGATGTAATTGCCTGCTGCCACCCGTCGCGATCAAGAGGGGCAACAAAAGTGCAGTTAATTCCCCACTTTGGAAGGATTTGGTTCAGAATGTACAGTGTATTTCCAAACAATGAGGAACATGCTACAATATGATCTCCCTGGTTCAGCAGGGTGGAAAGCGTGGAAAATATTGCGGCCATTCCGGAAGAAGTGGCAACTCCATTTTCAGTCTCCTCCAGGACGCAAAATTTTTGAATGAGCTCAGTCGTATTTGGATTTGTGAATCTCGAATAGATGTCTCCCTCCCCTGCTCCGGCAAACATCTGCTCTGCCTGCTCTGCGCTTTCGTAAATAAAGGAAGATGTCAAAAACAAAGGAGTACTATGCTCGCGATAAGCGGTATTACTCATCTGATTCCTTATGGATTTGGTACCTTCCTTCATCTTGTCCGGACCCCTGTTAATTAGTGGATGATCGACTTTAGCTGCGAAATTTGAAGTTTATTGCTATGTTGAAGATACCTTATTGATGGAATATGTGTACTTCACCAAGATATCAGGATGTAAAGAGAAATAGACAGAACAGTATTTATTTTTAGTGAGCTCAAGGGCTTTTTCCAATTTGCTATCACGAATATTCCCCGTCATTTCAAAATGTACATCGATTGATTCATACGGTGATGGTATTCCTTCTTTTCTCTGCCCTGAGATGGATACGGTCATGTTTTCAATATCCTGTCTTTGTTTTCTCAGGATGTTGATTACATCAATTGAACTGCAACCGGCAAGACTTACCAATAAAAGTTCCATGGGTCTCCAACCCTGTTCGCTTCCCCCGATTTTTGCAGATCCATCACAATAAAGGAGATCTCTCCTGGAATTAGAGGCTTCCATCCTGAACGCGTTGTCTATCCGTTCTAATTTTATGTCCATGAATACCTTTTCTGATTTGGGCGTAAAGGTAGTGCTATTTACATTTTGACTTCAATTCTGTCTGATCGATTCACAAAATAGTCCTGAACCGTACATCTATAAACCGGAAGGTTGCTCGAGAAGTACAATGTCAAAAGAGCTCGATATCCGGACCTTTTTGTCTTCGACCACGGCAGTCGCTCCGCTATAGGCATCACGAACCTTCGTTCCATCCCTGAAGAATGTATCAACAGGGATTTCTTTCAATTCTGTCTGCATGCCAAGGCCTACTACAGTAGTGTTGCTGCTTCCTTCCTGTTCTAAATACCTGCCAAAGACATATGGATCAGAAGATATTTGCGCATGTCTGCCTGCACCAATTGAAGGATTGTCGTTTCGGAATTTTCCGATTTTCTGCCAATGTTCCAGGATGCTCCTGGTTTCTGGACGGTTTTTAAGTTCGTCCCAATTCATGAATGATCTCAAGGTTGCATCGCCTTGGGCCTCTACGGTCAGCGATCGGGCTGTTTCATCTCCGTAGTAAATTTGAACTCCTCCGGGGCAAAGGAGCAGTTTGGTCCCGGCATCTGTTGGATCTTCTCTGTTCAGGTCATAAGGTCCGCCATCATCATGCGAACTGATGTAATTCAAAACTGACTTTCCCTTTAGTGGACCATTCAATAATCGGTCATATTTTGAGAAAATGGTTTCATAATCGGAACGAGCATCACTCTTGAAATCAAAATTGATCAAGCTCTTAAATCCATGATCAAAGAAATCAACCTTTTGATCACCATAGTCAAATTGTCTCCCTCCACTGACGAAGTAATTATAGACTTCACCCACCATATAAAATTCACTGTCTTCGTCCAGGACCGGGTCGGAATGCTCTTCTTTGTATCGTTCATATGCTTTACGAGCAACTCGCCACAGATCGGTCCAGACATATGCCTCCGTATGCTTGACGGTGTCCACCCTGAATCCATCGACTCCAAATTCCACGATAAAATCCACTATCCATTTCAGTATATAATGAACGGCTGTTCGAGGATACCCCGTCTCGGCAAACCATTCGTCGAGCTCTGCCACTTCGCGCTCATAGCGATTTTCTTCCTTCCATTTTTCGACAAGGAAGGGGGGGAGTGATATTTCATCTGTGCTTTCGGTTCGAATATCGGGGAGATTTTCGACCAGCGTACAATCGATTGTAGACTGCGCATCTGCATAACGGCACCTTGGTCCCGTTTTCACCCATTCGTCCGGCCATTTCGTGTCGAGGTCTGTGACCGGGCCGGTATGGTTAGCAACTACATCGATCAAAATTCTGATTTTATGATCATGAGCAACTTGCACCATTTCTTTTAATTCTTCCCGTGTTCCAAACCTGGGATCAAGAGCCGTCCAGTCCCTCGTCCAATATCCATGAAAACCAAAGGAGTTGCCTGTACCTTCATCTACAGATCCCCGGATCTGTTCTACAAGCGGAGTCATCCAAATTGCATTCACGCCAAGGTCGGGAAAATACCCATCTTCGATCTTTTGCGTAATCCCCTTAATATCTCCTCCCATGAATCCACGAAAGGGTGCGGGTGGGTTGTCATCACTATGTTGATAATTGTTACTTGCATCACCATCATTGAAGCGGTCTGTCAAGAGAAAATACACCGTGGCATTGTCCCAAGTAAATCCAGCCTTCATTGGATTGCTCGAAGGATTTCTGGTATTGGTACATGCTGCGAATAAGATGGCGATGAACAGAATAACCCTGAAATTCATTTTGAACAAGTTTTGTCTTTCTAATGGAATGTGCGGGCAAGGTCTGTCTTTTTGGTGTAAAATTGAAGTCAACTTTCTAAAATGGGATCTTTAACTTTGAGCCGGACTTTTCCTATGATTTTCGTTGTTTTATCAATTCTGATCATTGTTGCTGTCGTGCTATCACTGATGGTCGCCAATGGGTTTTGAATTCTGGCCGGATTTTTCGCCCTCCTTTTGATCCTGGCATTGAACGGGGGAGCAGCGATCGGAGGATTTGCACATAATACCGGCGAAGGTGGAATATCCGAATATCACAATCGATTCAATGGAGATTTGATCTCAAAAAAGAGATTGCACTCATTGCCGCCGGTAAAATTGTAAATGGCTTCCATATATACAGAGCACTTGCCCTCGGGGCCGATGTCTGTTATAGTGCAAGAGCGATGATGATGGCCCTGGGTTGTATACAGGCCCTGGAGTGCAACAAAAATACCTGCCCTGTTGGAGTGACCTCAAGCGATCCAAAATTGATGAGGGGACTCGATGTAACGGATAAGAAAGAAAGAGTGGCTGAATATCATAAAGAGACTGTGCATAGTTTCATGGAACTCCTCGCTGCATCGGGACTCTCCAAAATACATCTGATCAACAGATCCCATGTCAATCGCAGGGTAGAAATGAACGTTTCATTGACATACGATGAAATATACCCATACATCACCAAAGGATCTTTGTTGTCTATAGAATCGTGCCCTGAATACTGGAGATCCGACTTTGTAAAAGCCGATCCCAACTCGTTTCTCCCAAAGTTTGAACAGGTTTTCGAAAATTGAGATAAGGTCGGTTGATATGCGTTTAAATTGGACTTGACAGACTATGGAATCTCCTTCAATTTTTAACTAGGGGCTACTCCCTTTTGTGGGTAAGATTTTGTATTTTCGTCGGCCTTTTGAAAAAAGCTCGATGTCTACCATTCTATTTGGGATTACGGATGCTTTTTTCCAGTGCAGTTATCTGATCATTGCTTCTAAAAGATTATATTAGAAGAAGATACTGAAGAGACCGTACATGTATTTTGAAAGCTGTGTAGAAGAGTACAGATCTTAGGTTGAAATCGAGGGGTAAAGGACCAGTTTTTTTATTATGAACCGACTCAAATGAATATTTCTTCAGGAAAATTACATGAAGCTCTTTCCACCTATTTTGGTTTTGATACATTCAAAGATCGCCAGGAAGAAATCATCCAAAGTGTATTAGGCAGCAATGACACCCTGGTGATCATGCCAACAGGTGGTGGCAAGTCTTTATGCTATCAGCTACCTGCCATTTTGCTGGAAGGTACGGCTATTATCATTTCTCCTCTGATCGCTTTAATGAAGAATCAAGTCGATTCGATCAGGGGATATAGTCAACAGGATGTCGTTGCCCATTTTCTGAACAGCTCATTGAGCAAGACACAGGTTAAGCAGGTAAAGGAAGACATCGTAAAGGGAGGAACGAAATTATTATACGTCGCACCCGAGACCCTGACAAAAGAAGAAAATATTCACTTCTTTAAAAGTGTCAAGGTGTCATTTGTTGCTGTGGACGAAGCTCATTGTATCTCTGAGTGGGGACATGACTTTCGCCCTGAGTATCGCAGGATTCGCGAAATGATCCAGGGTATTAATGATGAAATACCGATCATGGCACTCACTGCCACGGCGACTCCCAAAGTGAAGTCCGACATCATAAAAAACCTGGCAATGGAAGATGTGAAACCCTTTGTTTCGTCTTTCAACCGTACGAATCTATACTATGAAGTAAGACCGAAAATCAGCAAGGATCAAACGATTCGTGAAATCGTCCAGATTATTAAAAAACAACAGGGAGAATCTGGGATTATTTATGTCCAGTCAAGAAAATCTACAGAAGAAATTGCCCAGGTTTTGCAGGTAAATGGTATCAAAGCCGCCCCCTATCATGCAGGATTGGATGGAAAGACGAGGACGAGGATACAGGATGAATTTCTCATGGAGGATGTTGATGTAATAGTGGCGACGATCGCATTCGGAATGGGAATTGACAAGCCCGATGTTCGTTTCGTCATTCATTATGACATTCCAAAAAGCATTGAAAATTATTATCAGGAAACAGGACGTGGTGGGAGAGATGGACTGATCGGACGATGTATTGCCTTCTACGCGTACAAAGACATCCTCAAACTCGAAAAATTCCTCAAAGACAAACCTTTATCCGAGCGAGAATTGAGCGCTCAGTTAATGGAGGAAGTCGTGGCATATACGGAGACGAGTCAGTGTCGTCGCAAATTTCTCTTACACTATTTTGGCGAAGATTATGGACGTGACAGCTGTGACAAGATGTGCGATAATTGTAAGCGGCCCAAAGAACAGATGGAGGTGGGTGAAAAACTCAGGCAAGCTATCAGTGTCGTCCAGGATCTGAACGAAAATTATGGTATCAAATTCCTTGTAGAATATTTAACTGGAAGAAATACCCAGGAAATGAAGAACTATAAGTTTGATACGAAGAAGAGCTTTGGTATCGGTAAAGATGAAAAGCCCTTATTCTGGCATTCCCTGCTTAGACAGGGAATCCTATCCAATTACCTGAGAAAGGATATTGAGACATATGGTATCATCAAAACAACAGAAAAGGGTCGTGAATTTCTAAAGAGCAAGGAAAGGTTCATGATTAGCATCAATCATGACTATTCTTCAGAAGCTGCGGAAGAAGCTGTAACATCTACTTCCAGCCAGGGAGGAGCACTTGATGACACGCTGTTTAAAATGCTCAAGGAAGTACGTCTTCAGGTGGCCAAAAAACATGGCGTCAAACCGTGGATTGTTTTTCTTGATCCTTCACTCCAGGATATGGCCACTTACTATCCCATTTCCAAGAATGACATGTTGAACATCTCCGGTGTAAGCCAGGGAAAGGCCCAAAGGTATGCTGCTCCCTTCCTGGAGACTATCCAGGAATATGTAGAAGTCAACAATATCGAAAGACCATCGGATTTCGTCGTCAAGCAAATTGCTAACAAATCAAAATCCAAGGTAGCGATCATCCAAAGCATTGACAGGAAGATACCCCTGGAAGATATTGCCGTGTCCAATCAAATGTCGCTCGACAACCTGATGGACGAAATGGATATCATCGTGAGTTCCGGGACAAAACTCGATATCAACTACTACCTGGAGGACAATCTGGATGAAGATGTCGTGGATGACATCTACGATTACTTTGGAGATGCAGATTCCGATTCCGTTGATGATGCCTTCCAGGAATTGAAAGAGGACGATATTACACTCAATGAAATCCGGCTCGTTCGAATCAAGTTTATGTCCGATGTAGTCAATTAAGTCATGCCCAAAAAAATACTTATCCTCAACGGACCGAATTTAAATCTTTTAGGCTTGAGAGAGCCTGAAATCTATGGGCACGAAACCTTCGAGATGTTCTTCTTGAAGCTTAAGGAAAGATTTGATGACATTGAATTGACTTATTTCCAATCCAATCATGAAGGAGATCTGATCGACAAGCTGCAGGAGGTGGGCTTTGAATTAGATGGAATTATTTTCAACCCCGGTGGATATACGCATACGTCCATCGCACTTGCAGACACGGTGGCAGCAATTACATCTCCCGTAATAGAAGTGCATATCTCGAACATTTATAAACGCGAATCGTTCAGGCATCATTCCTATATCAAATCGGTAGCACTGGACTCTATTGCCGGAAAGGGGCTGGAGGGATATGCGCTCGCCTTGGAAAAGTTGCGTTAGAAGGTGACATCAATTATTCTGAGCCGATTCCTGCTGTTCATCTTTTTAACTGCTCTGCCCCAGATTTTCTGAACGAGAAATCCCGTCGCAACTGCAGTCAGACCAATAACGGCAGTATCTACCCCAAATTCGTATTGGGTATCAATTGCATCAAGGCGACGCAGTCCCTCAATAGTCGTCGCAAAGGTCAACCAGGCAGCACCAAATCGCATGGTGTTGGCACCTAGCCCGTGCAACCACGGCCTGGTGTACTGGAAATGCGTAACTTCCGGGAGATAGACGATTTTATCATAGAACACAAGGGCATCTTCTTTCGGCAGGATCTGATGAATATGGCCATCCAGCCAATTCTCACCAAATTCTGATGTGCGAAAGGTAATGTGATCACCAGCCGAGTACCGCCTCACATTCAGACTATTGGCCTTTTCCAATTGTAAATAGATTTGACCGGATATACCCTTACTGCACAAAATGAGGAATAGAAAGAATATCCATTTGTTCGGCAAAGGCATTATTTACGCGTTATTCCTTCAATAAAACGTTTGTTGAGCTTTTTTATAGATTTCAAAATCATCTTGTAGTCAGTGATTTCCTTATCAATCAGCACAAACATTAGATCCCAGCCTTTCAGGCCGATATTGTAGTCCGAAGATAGAACCGGTTTGTTTTGGCGATAAGCTTCCCTCATTCTTCTCTTCAGCAAATTTCGCGTTGTCGCCTTTTTGTGCAATCTCTTGGGTACACTCACCCCAACTTTAAAGATGGGCTGCTTATGATCCGTTCGATTCCTGGATGTATAAAATAACTTGATTGGGTGGACGAAAATAGATGCTCCCCCGGTGAAGACTTTTTGAATCCCCTTTCTGGATTTGAGTCGATGATCTTTTGAAAGCCGGTTATTCACGATGAATAGTAATGCTTTAAATGTACGCATTGATCATCGCTGTACCATAAAAGTTTTGGTATCAGAAGAGGATTACACAAGAAAATGGGAGGTAGACAGAGGCGAGAGCCCCGGGTATATGATTGACTACTTGGTATGCTTTTGATCAGAAACAGTCAATTTAGCTCGACCTTTTGACCGACGCCTTGAAAGAACCGATCTACCATTTTTTGAGCTCATCCTGCTCCTGAACCCATGTTTGTTGGCCCTTTTTCTATTGGAGGGTTGAAATGTTCTTTTCATAATTTATTCTTCCTGAACGCAAATGGAGCGCGAATATAGTGTATTCGTGAATTGTTTACAAAATCCCGCTCTGATACGAACTAGTTATTCATACTTACCAGGAACTCTTCATTGGTCTTGGTTCCCAGCATATGTTTTCGCAAGAACTCCATAGCTTCGTCAGATTTCATATCCGCAAGGTGCTTGCGCAGAATAAACATTCGTTTCAGAATTGCATCATCCAATAGCAATTCTTCTCGTCTTGTACTTGATCTTGTAAGATCAATCGCCGGATACAGTCGTTTATTGGCGAGAGTACGATCCAGTTGCAGCTCCATATTGCCCGTACCCTTAAATTCTTCGAATATTACTTCATCCATTCGTGAGCCCGTATCAGTAAGAGCAGTTGCAAGAATGGTCAGCGATCCGCCATTTTCAATTTTTCTCGCAGCACCAAAGAATTTTTTCGGCTTTTGTAGTGCATTGGCTTCCACACCACCTGAAAGAACCTTGCCACTTGCCGGTGCTACGGTATTGTATGCCCGGGCCAGCCTGGTAATTGAATCCAGCAATATGACAACATCATGATTACATTCCACCAATCTCTTAGCCTTTTCAATTGCGATATTCGCTACTCGTACGTGATTGTCGGCTGGTTCGTCGAAGGTTGAAGAAATGACTTCGGCACGCACACTTCTCTTCATATCTGTTACTTCCTCAGGTCGTTCATCAATTAACAGGACGATCAGGAAGCACTCGGGATGATTCGCCGCAATAGCGTTGGCCACGTCCTTAAGCAAGAAAGTTTTACCAGTCTTGGGCTGAGACACGATCAGGCCTCTTTGTCCCTTTCCAATAGGTGCAAACAAGTCGATCATTCGATTACCGTAATCCTTGCCATCCGGTCTTGAAGTAAGAGTGAACTTTTCTGTCGGAAACAATGGTGTCAAGTAGTCAAATGGCACCCGGTCTCTTATTGCACTTGGTTCGAGGCCATTGATAAACGATACTTTCAATAGTGCAAAATATTTTTCACCCTCCTTGGGTGGTCTGATTGCACCCTGAACGGTATCACCCGTTTTCAAACCAAAGAGTCGTATTTGGGAAGGAGAAACGTAGATGTCATCAGGTGAAGTCAAATAATTGTAGTCTGAGGATCTGAGGAAGCCATATCCGTCCGGCATCATCTCCAGGACACCCTGGCCTTCTATCATGCCCTCAAGTTCAACATTGAATTTCTTCTTTTTTTCTTCCTTTGGAGGATCCTTCCTTTCTGCCTTCTCGGCCTTTTCGGGTTGCTCCTTTTCCTCCTTTTTGTCTTCTTTTTCAACCTTTTCCCTGGGCGTATCCTTTGTATCGGGCTTCGGTTTTCTTTCAGGTCTTTGCCTCGGATGTGACGGTGCTTCTTTTTCCTTAGGTGCATCAGATGACTGAACTTCCTTCACTTCATTGCCATTCGAGCTTTCTATTTTGGAAGAAATCGCCTGTTCATCTAAGATCTTATACACGAGATCCTGCTTGCTCAACTTCTTGTAGGATTTCATGCCCAAAGATTCAGCTACTTCCCGTAACTCAGGCACGAGCATCTCATTTAATTGGAGTATATCATACATAATTAAAAAATCTCTCTGGTGTTCGTTTATATACTTTGGTAAACCTGGATGACTTTAACTTACGGGTCATCCTCTGCGGAAGGGTGTTATAATCGGACGTATTGGATTACTGTACCTGTGCAGATTAACGACGCAAAAATACATTTAAATATTGAACTTGGAAATATCAATTTCAAATAATATCCTAACCTTTGTTGTTTACTATTAAATTATGCTGTCAATAAACTTCATTCGGGAGCACACCGACAAGGTCAAGAATGGTCTCAAGGTCAGGAATTTTCCTCAAGAGGAGTTGTCCGTTATTGATGAAATCATTTCAACTGATGATGATCGCAAGGCAAATCAAACTAAAAATGATGCATGTCTTGCTGAAATCAATCGACTTTCTAAGGATATCGGAGCCCTCTATAAAGAAGGGAAGCGCGACGAGGCAGAGACGCTCAAAAGCCAGGTGACCGAATTGAAAGTCACGAGCAAGGAATTGTCCGGAGAAGGTGTCCGGATAGCCGACCGTCTTGACGAACTACTTCTTGCCGTTCCCAATGTTCCCCATCCTTCCGTGCCAAAAGGTAATACCGAAGACGATAATGAGATCATTCAGGACTGGCCCACTGAATTGCCTTCACTTGAAGATGGATTGCCTCACTGGGAATTGGCAAAGAAGTTCGATTTGATCGATTTTGAAGCGGGTGTAAAAATAACCGGTTCGGGATTTCCTCTTTTCAAGGGCAAAGGTTCACGACTGGAGCGTTCACTGATTAATTTCTTCCTCGACGAAGCAGTTAATGCCGGATATGAGGAGATCATACCACCCTTACTTGTAAATGCAAGTACGGCCCGGGCAACAGGACAGCTCCCGGATAAGGAAGGGCAAATGTACCATTGTGAAAAGGACGATCTCTACCTCATACCCACTTCTGAAGTTCCGGTAACCAATATCTACCGCAATGTGACATTGACAGACGAAGATTTCCCGATTAAATTGACAAGTTATACTCCTTGTTTCAGACGAGAGGCGGGTTCCTATGGTGCTGATGTCAAGGGACTGAATCGAGTCCATCAATTTGATAAGGTGGAGATTGTTCAAATTGCCCACCCTGATCGATCATATCAGGTTCTTGATCGAATGGTTGAACACGTAAAAGACGTGTTGGCTAAATTGGAACTGCCATATAGAATTTTGCGTTTATGTGGAGGAGATTTGGGTTTTACTTCGGCATTGACGTATGACTTTGAAGTATACAGTGCAGGGCAGGGAAAATGGCTTGAGGTGAGCTCGGTGTCTAACTTTGAAACATTTCAAGCCAATCGTTTGAACCTGAAGTATAAGGATAGTTCAGGGAAAAGAAGTCTTGCGCACACTTTAAATGGGAGTGCATTGGCACTAGCACGGATTATGGCGGCGTTATTGGAAAATAATCAGACCAATGAAGGTGTTAAAATTCCCGAAGTATTACAACCTTACACGAAATTTGACATTATAAAATAGAAATGTATAAATCATGATCGGATATATGTTAATCATAGGTGTTGCAACGATAGCCGGAATGGTTATTAGTGGACGCCTCAAAGGAAAATTTAAAAGATACAGTCAGGTACCATTGAGCAGTGGTCAAAGTGGAGCAGAAGTCGCCAGAGATATGTTGCACCACTATGGCATTCGTGATGTAACGATCAAGGAAGGAAGAGGATTTTTGACAGATCACTACAATCCGTTAAAGAAGACGATATCCTTGAGTCCCGAGGTGTATCGGGGTAGAAATGTTGCGGCCGCGGCTGTTGCAGCTCATGAATGCGGGCACGCGGTTCAACACGCCCAGGCATACCAAATGCTGAAAGTCAGATCAGCCCTGGTACCTGCAGTACAGGCATCTTCAAGAATTCAGCAATTGTTATTCATGGGATTCCTGGTTGGCATGGGAGCCCAGGCAGGAATGCTCGGCAATTTGTTTATGATATTACTGGTGGCAACATTTGGAATTGCAGCCTTGTTTGCCTTGATTACACTTCCCGTGGAATTCGATGCGAGCCGCAGAGCACTTGTCTGGCTCGACAATACAGGTACGACCAGAGGTATGGAATATGATGGAGCCAAAGATGCCCTCTGGTGGGCAGCCATGACCTACGTAGCAGGAGCATTATCTGCACTTGCCATGTTTCTATACTTCCTGCTTGCTTTTATGGGTAACGATTAACTGAGAGAGAAAGAAAAATCAAGGGCATTCGGGGACGGGATGCCCTTTTTTAGTTGGGCAGAGACAACATTCCCTGCATTTTTCTTTTTTTATCAAGCCGGGCAGTGGCCCAACTCAGGATATCCAGATATAGAAAGGCCCGTAGCTCAAAGGGGTCTTGGTAAATTTCGATAAGGTCGGACTTAAAATCTGCCATGAGTTTACTTCTTTGTACAATAGGAACGCTTGTGACTTTTTTAAAGAACTGAAGTGTTCTTGACTGCAACTTGTTTTGAATTTTTGTTTTTCTAAAGAAACTATCTACCGTTCTCACAAGGTAGGGTAGTAACTCCATATTATCCATATCGTAATGTAACATCAGGAATAAGAGCCGGCTGTAAGATTGAATATCCTCCCTGAAATCTTCCAGGTCATTATTGATGATTTTTGAAATATAAGTAACCGCTTTATCGGGTTTACCTGCACCGAGATACATCCATGCAATTTTGTAATAGAAGAGCATTAACCTATGAGGAGCGATCCGGTCCTTGTACAAATTTATCCGTCGTAAAGTACGTGGTATAATACTTACACCTTCATCAAAAGATCCAGTCAGAAAATGGACATTGAATCTTGCCCAGTGCACATACATAAAGGAGAAGATTTTGGAATTCTCGTTGAACTTGGAATAGTTACTTTTTCGAAAATGCTGAAGCTCCTCCAGATGCCGCTGAAGATTACCAATATCTTTTAAATTGAAAGAAGCTGTTAACATGTAGTGATAGCCCCTCATGTACAGATCCGTATCCAAAAACTTCAGTTCATTCTGATCTTCGAATACATTGACCCATTTCACGGCATAATCGTAACACCTCTTAAAATCGAGAAGGATGTAGTAATGCCAGACATAGCACTGGTAGAGATAGACTCTTTCAGGAAATCCCAGTATTTCTTCACTGATTTGGGGCAACCTCTCCTTTAAATACGAAATGACTTCATTTTTCTCTTTTTCGCTTTTGATATGGCTGTTTCGAATATAATAGCTGTGCAGGTTTACGCGAAGGTTCGAGAGAGCAATGGAATTGTTGACTTTTTTTATTGTATCAAATGCAGCCTTGGTTAAGGCATCATTCTTTAGAGGTCCTGAATTGGTAATATGGCGCGATTCGATGATTTTCTGAAATTCGATGATTTCAAGTGTGAGTAAATCGAGCTCCTCTTTTTCAGACATGTTTTTGGCGCGTTGCAGAATTCTAAGACTCTGCAGGAAAAGACCCTTGCTGTACAAGACTTGGGCAGAGTCCAGATGTTCCCTGATTTCTATAGACTTCATTCTGCTAATAGAAATCAACCTCAGGCTGATTAGAATCTGACTGTACAAATGTCTTTTTAAGTTGCTGTACTGTCCTTTCGGAATACCATCGAGTTTTTCCACAATCTTACCATCATCCAGGTTTTTCATCTTATCGAGAATATCAAATAGCTGGATGAATTTTAGCGATTCATCTCCCTGAACCCTCTTCGCATAGAGCTTGAAATTGCGCTTATCCGCCTTGGTCATGGACTTTATAAGCTTAAAAAGAGATGTTGAATTGGAAATAGGCATAACAACGACCAGCGGTATACTTTGTTGGTTTTCAATTGATTAGTAAAATCAAATGTCCGCTTTAATATCACAATGTAAGGAGAATCAAATCTTTTAGCTGACGCCAACCCATATTATTATTGAGGCTTAATTCAAATTAATAAAACAGCTATGAAGAAAATCGAAGCTATCATCAGATTCTCAACTTTTGAGGATGTCAAGGAAGCTCTCGAGGGTATAGGAGTAAACTTCTTCACGTATGTACAGGTCTACGGGCATGGTAAGCAAAAGGGGGATACAGTTACCTACAGGGGAGCCATTTATGACTCTGGTGATATTCCAAGAATGTTATTGGAAATCGTCGTTCCCGATGCAAAAAGCCAGGATGTTGTTGATGCCATATTAGAACATGGACAGACTGACACGATCGGGGACGGAAAAATTATTGTTTCACACGTCGAGAAGTTTTATAGAATTCGAACTGGCGAAGAGGGCGATTCAGCCTTAGATTAAAATTGAAATTAAATGCAAAATTTAGGAGTAATAGTAACACAAGCCACTGCTGCTGATGCAGTAGATGCAGCGAACAACGCATTGTTCACTACAAATAATTTATGGATTCTGATTGCGGCAGCCCTGGTCTTTGTTATGCACCTGGGATTCTCAACATTGGAAGCTGGCTTTGTCAGAAAGAAAAATGTGGTCAATATTCTGTTCAAAAATGCGATGATCATTTCCATTGGTCTATTGACTTATTGGGCTGTTGGATTTAATCTCATGTATCCTGGTGTGAATGAAGGCGGGTTCTTTGGATTCGCAGGATTTGGACTAAATCCCGGGGCTGATGGCCAAACTTCGGCATATGGAGATTATACATATTTTTCAGATTTCATCTTCCAGGCAATGTTTGCCGCCACATGTGCTACAATAGTTTCCGGAGCGGTTGCCGAGCGCATCAAGCTATCTTCATTTCTCATATTCGCAGCCATTTTTGTGGCCTTATCATATCCCATAACGGGAATGTGGAAATGGGGTTACGGTTGGTTGGATGCTCGCGGGTTCTACGATTTCGCGGGTTCTACGATCGTTCATTCCGTAGGAGGATGGGCGGCTCTTGCAGGAATTATTCTACTCGGTCCAAGAACGGGAAAGTACACTTCAAAAGGAATCCGGCCGATCACCGGTCACAGCATGCCACTGGCCGCAGTCGGTGTGTTTCTCTTGTGGTTTGGATGGTTTGGATTTAACGGTGGTTCGGTATTGAATGCGGATGCCAATCTGGTATCATTGGTATTTGTGACAACATCTATGGCCGCTGCTGCCGGAGCTGTAGGAGCATTCTTCAGCAACTATATTCTGACGAAGACTCACGATCTGTCCATGGTATTGAATGGTATCCTGGGGGGACTGGTTGGGATTACCGCCAGCGCAGATTCAGTATCTGTCAATGAATCAGTGATCATCGGATTGATTGCAGGTATTATCATTCCCATATCAGTGACTGCCTTTGATCGAATGAAACTAGATGATCCTGTCGGTGCCACTTCCGTGCACCTGGTATGTGGTATCTGGGGAACACTCGCTGTAGCCATATTCGGAGATTTCGATGACGCTGGAACGGGTCAGTTTGCAGATCAAATCATTGGAATTCTGGCCATTGGAGCCTTTACGTTCATCGTGGCATTCGCTCTGTTCTTTGTGCTAAAAGTGACTATAGGGATCAGGGTTGATGCAGAAGAAGAAGAAAAGGGACTGGATATCATGGAACATGGTATGCGCTCCTATTCATAAAAAGTAAAAGCTCTCACCAACTGGTACTTGATGAGAGCCAAAAATTATTAAAAACTAAAGGGAATATTCCCTCTGAGATTTTAAATGACAGCTGCTAATATAGATATATTCTTGCCGGAATTTCAATGGCATTTGTCAGAGTCTCATCATTCATTTTATTAAAATTTAATCATCATGAAAAAGAATCTGCACTTGCTTTTGGTGTTCATATTTGTCACCCTTACCGGATCAACAATTTTCGGGCAGGAAGAAACTACCAAAGGGGATCAAAGCTTCTCGGTAAGTGGATCTATTGATACGTATTACAAATTGAATTTGGGTGGAGAATTCAATGATGCACCGGCAACTTCTTTCGCTAACCTGCCCGGATTCTCGTTGGGTATGGCCAATATTGTGGCCGGATATGAGGGTGAAAAGGCAGGATTTGTCGCCGATCTCGTTTTCGGTCCACGGGGAGAAGACGCTACTTTTCTGTCACCGGATCTAAGGCCCGGAGGAAGCTCCAATATTATTAACCAGTTATACGCATACTTGAAAGTGAGTGATGCGGTTACTCTTACCCTTGGAAACTTTAATACATTCCTTGGATATGAAGTTATTTCCCCCGCGTCAAATTTCAATTACAGTACTTCCTATATGTTTTCTTACGGGCCGTTTTCCCATTCAGGGTTAAAGATGGATGCTGACCTGGGAGGAGGATTTTCGCTGATGTTAGGTGTATTCAATCCTACGGATGCCACCGAATATAATCCCACAAATGACTTTTTTGGAGGAGCCCAACTTGGTTATGGTTTTGACAGAGGTTCTGCTTATTTGAATCTCTTGTTTGGAGAAGATTACTTCCAGGTAGATTTGACAGCAGGAGTTGACCTGACAGAAAAGCTTTACCTCGGTGTGAATGCAACTTCTGCTACCAGCGATCTCTTTGCGGGAGTTGCAGGCTATCTTCAGTTTCAGACTTCGGACAACCTGAAACTGGGAGTTCGGGGCGAGTACTTTGCTGACAAAGGAGTGGGTGCGATTACGTTACCGGATGATGGATTTATGGAAGAGAATGTATTTGATCTAACATTCTCGGCAAATGTAACCATCGGAAACCTGACGATCATTCCGGAAATTCGGGCAGACTTCCTTTCATTCGATGGATTTGATAATGGAACCAGCAGTAGCTTAAGCCAGGTGATCCTGGCTGCGGTCTATAGCTTTTGATAAGATTTGATTTCTATCTAAAAATTCCCGTGAAAACTGTTTGAGCATAGATTAGATTTTTCATACGTTGTGCCTCACCGTACTCATGCGGTGAGGTTTTTTAATACTCGGGATTTATATAAAATGAGTCCGAATAAGTATCGTGATATTTTGGACCCTGGAAAAATTGAAAAAGTCTTATTTTAGGTGAACGGTCTAAATTCAAAAATCAATACTAACTGATTCTTGGTCAAATAAGGTCAAGATCGCTCGATTGACCTTCAGTTTTACGCATTTTGATTTGCGCATGTAAGAAGGAATGAATTGTTTTGACCGAGTTTATTAATTCGTCGATGAAAAGAGGTAACCAACAGGGATTGTATACACCACAGTTTGAATCCGATGCTTGTGGAATAGGCCTGATCGCTCATCTTGAAAAACACTATTCTCACCAACTCGTTTCTGATGCATTGACCATGCTGGAGAATATGGAGCATCGGGGTGCCTGTGGATGTGATCCTGAAAGTGGAGATGGAGCTGGAATACTATTGCATATTCCACATTTGTTGTTTTCTAATGAAGCATTGGATTTTGAATTACCCCCTCCTGGGGAATATGGAGTAGGATGCTTTTTCTTTCCCATGGGAGAGCGATTTCAAAAGATTCTTGATGTGATAGAAAGTGCGGCGAATGAACTTTCTCTTTCCATGTTGGGTATAAGGAAAGTTCCTGTGAATAGTGGCATTCTAGGAGAAGCTTCGATGGCGTCAGAACCCGATATCTATCATATCTTCTTTGTCGATGATGACAATGCTTCCGGGAAACTCTTGGACAGGAGATTACTCATCCTCAGAAAGTATGCAAATCACAAGGTGATTGCTGCTTATCCTGAATTTAAAGATGATTTTTACATCACATCACTGTCCTGCCGGACCCTTGTCTACAAGGGACAATTGACCTCCCCACAGGTCAGAGCTTACTTCGATGACTTGAGGCATCCGAAACTGGAATCTGCAGTTGCACTGGTGCATTCAAGGTTTTCTACGAATACCATTCCAAGATGGAAGTTGGCACAGCCCTTCAGGATGATCGCCCATAATGGTGAAATCAATACGATTGAGGGTAACAAAAACTGGTGGAGAGCAAAGGAAAAGACGATCAAAAGCGAGATTTATTCTAAGGAAGAATTACAGAGGATGTTTCCTCTCTTCAATCCGACGAGTAGTGACTCCGCTGTGTTTGATAATATAGTGGAATTCCTGGTGCACAATGGGAGAAGTCTTCCCCATGCACTAATGATGATGATCCCGGAGGCCTGGCAGAACTTTGATCACATTGAGCAATTCAAACGAGACTTTTATGAATACCATGAGGCACTCATGGAGCCCTGGGATGGACCTGCAAGTATGTGCTTTACTGATGGAACTTTGATTGGGGGAACTTTGGATCGGAATGGCTTGCGACCCTCGAGGTATTGCCTGACAATGGACAACCGGCTGATATTAGCTTCGGAAACGGGCGTCCTTCCACTCGATCCTGCGACCATTGTAAAAAAAGGAAGACTTGAGCCCGGCAAAATACTGATTGCCGATTTAGATCATAAAAAGGTAATCGGTGATGAAGAGTTAAAAGAAATTATCTGCACGAGACTTCCCTTTGGCTCCTGGTTAGAAGAAAGCAAACTTCATATCGATGACATAAAACTACACAGATCACCTCAAAAGGATCCCGGATATTCTCTGCTTAAAAGACAAGTAGCCCATGGCTATACACTTGAGGATGAAGAATTGATAATAAAGGGAATGATTGCAAAGGCCAAAGATCCTGTCGGGTCGATGGGTTCTGATATTCCATTGGCCGTTCTTTCGAGATATGCACAGCATATTTCTACCTATTTCAGGCAACAATTTGCCCAGGTGACAAATCCGCCAATCGACTCTTTAAGGGAAAGTGAATATATGACCTTGAAGACACTACTTGGAGGAAGTAACAACATTCTCAACTCAAAGGAAAATACCGTCAGATTCATAAGAATCGAAAGTCCAATACTCGACCTGGATGATTTCGAAAAGATCGCGAATATCAAGCATAATGTATTTAAAAGTGCGACTGTCGACTGTACGTTTACAAATGACTATGCTGCAGGTGATCTGAAAAAAAGGATCGAGGAAATCTGTGAAGAAATCATAGATATCGTGAAGAGTGGCAGGAATATGATCATTTTGGACAATACGACAATTGCTGCGGACAAAGTTCCGATCCCAACATTGATGATCACCGGTGCCGTACACCACACCCTGGTTTCATCCGGACTCCGACAATTCGCTGCATTAATTGTCAACGGAGGTGACGTTATAGAAACGCATCACTGTGCCACCCTGATCAGTTATGGTGCCGATGCAATCTACCCAAGTCTTGCATATGAGACGGTATCAACCCTTTATGAACAAGGCAAACTGGATTCAATTGAGAGTGAATATGATGCTCTCAAAGTCTATATCAAGGCACTCAACAAGGGCATTCTCAAGATCATGTCAAAGTTGGGTATATCTACTGTCCAATCTTACCGGGGTGCCCAGACATTTGAAGCACTTGGGATTGCCAATGATGTAATTGAGATGTGCTTCAGAGGCACAGTCTCGCGAATCGGAGGTATGGACTTTGATATGTTAGCAAAGGAGGCACTGACAAAACATAAAGTGGCATTTGAAGATGATCTGCAGAACGAATTAATCGATTTGGGAATTTACCAATGGAAGAGAAGGGGAGAATATCACCTGTTCAATCCCACCACCGTTCACCTGCTTCAGCACAGTACCAAAAACAACGATTACGATGTTTATAAGAAGTATGCAGGTGCGATCAACAAACAAGAACAAAAGGCGTGCACGCTCAGAAGTCTGTTGGAATTCGGATCGGACAGACCCGGTATCCCATTGCAAGAAGTAGAACCAGTTGAGAATATTTTGAAGCGATTTGCGACAGGTGCTATGTCCTTCGGATCGATTTCTCATGAGGCGCATACTACTCTTGCCAAGGCAATGAATCGAATAGGTGGTAAAAGCAATAGTGGAGAAGGTGGTGAAGATGAATCCAGGTTTCTTCCCTCAGAAAATGGGGATTGGGAAAGATCTGCCATCAAGCAGGTAGCATCCGGAAGATTCGGAGTTACCATAAATTACCTGACCAATGCGGATGAGCTTCAAATCAAGATGGCTCAAGGAGCAAAACCTGGTGAAGGGGGACAGTTGCCAGGTCATAAGGTGAATGAGTGGATCGCACGCGTCAGACACTCTACACCCGGTGTTGGGTTGATATCTCCACCACCACATCACGACATATATTCCATCGAGGATCTTGCTCAGTTGATCTTTGATCTGAAAAATGCCAACAGAAAAGCACGAATATCTGTGAAGCTCGTATCAAAGGCAGGAGTTGGCATTATTGCTTCTGGTGTGGCAAAAGGAATGGCAGACCATATCCTGATCGCAGGGCACGATGGAGGTACCGGTGCATCTCCGTTGAGTTCACTCAGATATGCAGGTCTTCCCTGGGAACTTGGGCTGAGTGAGACCCACCAAACGCTCATAGAAAACAAAATCAGAAACAGGGTCGTATTACAAACCGATGGTCAGATCAGAACAGGAAGAGATATGGCCATTGCTACATTGCTCGGGGCAGAGGAGTGGGGAGTTGCGACTGCAGCACTTGTTGTTGAGGGATGTATCCTGATGCGAAAATGTCATTTGAATACATGCCCTGTCGGCATTGCCACTCAGGATGCTGAACTCCGCAAAAAATTTACCGGGAAAGTGGAACACGTAGTCAACTATTTTCATTTCCTGGCTCAAGACTTAAGAGAAATTATGGCGAGTCTTGGGTTTCGGACAATTAATGAAATGGTAGGGAGATCAGATCTTTTGAAAATGCGTGAAAATCCGGATCATTGGAAGCACGAAAGCCTGGATCTGTCTCCATTGTTTTGGAGGAGTCCGCTGGCGGATGAGCAAACAAATTACAACAATACCAAACAGGATCACGACATCATTGATATCATCGATCGCGAATTAATCGAATACGCCGACCTTGCCCTGGAAGACAGAATCACTATTAACAGTGTGTTTGATGTGGTCAGTACAAACCGTGCAGTGGGAACCATGCTGTCCAATGAAATAGCCAGGAAATACGGCAGCCGGGGTCTTGAGGATGATACGATCAACTTCAGGTTCCGGGGATCTGCAGGACAAAGTTTTGGAGCCTTTGGAGCCAAGGGACTCACATTTACTCTGGAAGGCGATGCGAATGACTATTTTGGAAAAGGACTGAGCGGGGCTAAATTAATCCTCTCGACTGATCGAACAGCTACGCTCATTCCGCATGAAAACATTATTGCGGGTAATGTAGCCTTATATGGTGCAACTTCGGGAGAAGTCTATATAAAGGGAATTGCAGGAGAAAGGTTTGCTGTAAGAAATAGTGGTGCCATAGCTGTAGTAGAAGGAGTAGGAGCTCATGGTTGTGAATATATGACTGGAGGTTGCGTGGTCATTCTTGGAAGTATCGGACGGAATTTTGGTGCGGGAATGAGTGGTGGAATAGCCTTTATCTATGATCCTGAACATGCCGCAGATCAGTTTTTGAACAAAGAGATGATTCTCGTGGAGCAAATGAGCGAGGAAGATGAAAACCAACTGCGTTCACTGATCAGGAGCCACTTTACATATACGGGCAGTATTGTAGCCCTGGAAATTCTGCAAGATTGGGATCAAGGACGAGAGCACTTTATCAAGATCCTGCCCGTAGAATATAAGAGAGTATTGGAATCATTGAATCAGAAAAAAGAAATGGCGGCAGCTTAGAATATGGGTGATTTAAAAGGATTTATGAAGTTTGACCGCGAACTTCCCGGAAGCCGGACGGTCGAGGAGCGGGTAGAGGACTATAAGGAAATCTACATTCCACATTCAGAGGAACTGACGTATCGCCAGGCTGCAAGATGCATGGACTGTGGAATTCCATTTTGTCACAGTGGTTGTCCATTGGGCAACATTATTCCCGATTTTAATGATGCGGTCTTCAATGAAAACTGGAAAGAGGCCTACGAAATATTGTCAAGCACAAATAATTTTCCGGAATTCACAGGGAGGATTTGCCCTGCCCCATGCGAAAAAGCATGTGTTTTGGGCATCAATAATGATCCGGTTGCAATCGAACACATTGAAAAATCCATAGCAGAAAGGGCCTTTGAAGAAGGGTGGATAAAACCGCAGATACCCAAAACACGGACCGGGAAAATAGTTGCAGTGGTTGGTTCCGGCCCTGCAGGTCTTGCCGCTGCTGACCAGTTGAATAAAGCTGGCCACGAAGTCGTCGTCTTTGAACGCAATGACAAAATTGGTGGTCTGCTTCAATATGGTATTCCTGATTTCAAATTGGAAAAGTGGATGATCCGGCGAAGAACGGCCATTATGGAAGCATCAGGCATCGTGTTCAGGACAGGAATTGATGTCGGTAAAGATCTGAAGGCTGATGAACTCATGGATGCATTTGATGCAATCGTTCTGGCGGGCGGAAGTACTATCCCCCGTGATCTGCCAATTCCCGGACGGGATCTAAAGGGCATTCACTTCGCCATGGACTATTTGGAACAAAAAAACAGGCAAGTCGCCGGGGAGGTAGCATTTGATCACGAAATCATTACTGCTCATAACAAAAATGTAGTGGTTATTGGTGGTGGAGATACAGGATCTGATTGTGTTGGCACTGCCAATCGTGAAAAAGCCGGTTCCATCACTCAAATAGAATTATTGTCAAAACCACCCTTAGAAAGAGATGCAAGCACCCCGTGGCCCTTATGGCCAATGCAACTTCGCACCAGTTCATCGCATGAAGAAGGCTGCGACCGACATTGGTCTCTTATGACCAAGGAATTTATCGGTGATGGAGCCGGCCATCTCCAAAGTTTGAAGATTGTCAAAATCGAATGGAAATTTGACAGGGAAAAAGGACGATCCTCCTTTGTGGAAATTCCAGGTAGTGAACAGGAAATTCCATGCGAACTTGCATTGCTGGCCGTGGGATTTCTGCATCCTCAACACGAAGGTATCCTGGAGCAATTGAAGGTGGGGCTGGATAAACGTGGCAACGTCGATACAGGTGAAGGCTACAAGTCGAGTATTGACAAAGTATTTAGCGCCGGAGATATGAGAAGAGGTCAGTCCCTCGTCGTCTGGGCCATTTCCGAGGGACGTGAAGCAGCAATTGAAGTCGACAAATATCTTTCCGGGGGTACTTCCTCGCTCAACTCTAAGTCATATTCGAAACTTTTGGTATAATAGACACTGTTGTCTATTATTGTAACAAGAACTTGACTATGGAAGCTACAATCGAAAGTACTCTTAGAGATGGCAAAAGTGCTTATGACCGTGCAATTGATCACTTGAAAAATGAACTGATCAAGATCCGGGCGGGAAAGGCATCACCCGCAATGTTGAGCGGAGTAAAGGTGGACTATTATGGCAATCCGACATTGCTCAACCAGGTGGCAAATATTTCTACTCCGGATTCCCGGACCCTTTCCATCCAACCCTGGGATAAGTCCATGTTGGGGACAATTGAACAGGCAATTTTCGCGGCAAATCTTGGGCTTACCCCCATGAATGATGGAGAATTCGTCCGCATTTCCATTCCCGCCCTTACTGAAGAAAGAAGAAGGGATTTATCAAGACAGTGTCGATCATTAGGCGAAGAATCCAAGATATCTTTAAGGAATGAACGTCATAAAATGATTGATTTCATCAGAAAAGAAGTAAAGGACGGATATCCTGAAGATGCCGGGAAAAAAAGAGAAAACGAAGTAGAGGAAATGATGAAGGAATATTACAAGAAAATTGAAGATTTACTGGATGCCAAAGAAAAAGAAATTATGACTGTTTAGTCAAAAGTCTTCAGGCACAATTCGTTTCCATCCCATTCCGCATAAGAAAAATTGTCGATCCAATCTCCTAAATTACAGAAGGTAATCCGGCCACTTTTCATTTCTCTTTTGATGGGTTGATGAATATGACCACAAATAAAAAAATCGATTGATTGATCAGCGAAAAACGATTCCAGGAATTCCAGCATCCCGGACAACTGTTTTTCAAGATCCAGGGTTGCGCTTTTTATCCTGCTTTTGCGACTTGTCCACCTCATCAGAGGGATGCCAAGTGAGGGATGCAAACTGGCAAAAATGGATTGAGCCCATTTATTTCGCAGGATACGTCTGATGAATAAATAGGATTTGTCCGTATTCCCCAGCCCATCTCCATGGGTGATATAAAAAGTTTTGCCATCCCATTCTGACTGCACAAAGTGATCGTGAACCAGCATTCCTATTTCATTCTGAAAATAATCGAAAACCCACATGTCGTGATTCCCTTTAATAAAATGGACTTCAATACCGTCATCTATCATCCTGGTCAGTTGTGCAAAGAAACGGCTATATCCTTTTGGAATTACATATCGATATTCGAACCAATAGTCAAAAGTATCACCGACAAGGTAAATAGCTCTTGCACGAGATTGGATAGATTCCAGCCATCTGACAACTTTTTTTTCGCGTTCCGCTGAACTCATTTCAAAGTCCGCTCCAAGATGAAAATCAGAAGTGAAAAAAATGGACTTTTCATTTTTACCCATAGCGACGCAAATTAACTCAATACAATTGGGCATTTATCATCTCTATCATGATATTTGAAGGAAATATGATGACCATGGATCTCAATTTATTCGGTAAGAATGCGCTTGTTTGTGGAAGTTCCAAGGGAATAGGAAAAGCCTGTGCCATTCAATTGGCAGCCATTGGAGCCAACGTTACACTCGTTTCCAGGAGCCCGGAAAAGATGGCTGCAGTAGTCAGGGAAATGGAGATGAGAATTGATAAGAATCAGGATCATGACTGGTTGGTAGCGGATTTCAGTGATTTTAAAGATTTACAAAAGAGGGTCAAGGGATTATTAACCAAATGTCGATACCAGATATTAATCAATAATACAGGAGGTCCTCCGGGTGGCCCTATTACTGAGGCAGATTCCTCCGAGTTCGAACGTGCCTTCAATCAACATTTATTATGCAATCATACACTTGTACAATTATTAAAACCAGGTATGATCGAATCGGGCTACGGGAGGGTCATCAACATTATTTCAACCTCTGTAAAAGCGCCACTTGACAATCTTGGTGTTTCCAATACAATAAGGGGTGCCGTTGCGAGCTGGGCCAAAACGATGGCCAATGAGCTTGGGGTGCACGGCATAACGGTCAACAATGTTTTGCCCGGGCTGACTCAAACTGACCGCCTCAAGGAAATCATCAATGTGCAGGCAGAGAAAAAAGGAATCAGTTATGAGTCGGTCGAATCTTCGATGACGAAGAATGTTCCATTAGGTAGAATTGCAGATCCGTTAGAAGTGGGTAGTGCTGTTGCCTTCCTCGCAAGCCCTGTTGCCTCCTATATCAATGGAATTAATTTGCCCGTTGACGGAGGTCGCACAAGAAGTCTGTAGATTCATTAGAATAAGTACCTTCGCGTCATGATCACCGGTCAAGACAGCTTTACGATAAGGATTAAACAATTCGAAGGTCCTTTTGATCTTCTATTGTTCTTTATCGAAAGGGACGAGATTGACATCATGGATATTCCCATATCCAAAATCACAGAGGATTTTTTATCCTACATTAAAACTTTGGAAGAACTCAATATTGATGTCGCCAGTGAATTCATCCTGGTTGCTGCCACATTAATGAGAATCAAGGCAAGAATGCTATTGCCAAGACCAGAACTGGATGAGTTCGGGCAGGAAATTGATCCGAGAAAGGAGTTTGCACAAAAGCTGTTGGAATACAAGAGATTCAAGGAAGTGATTGATGATTTCCGGATCCTGGAAGAGCAAAGGGAGAAAATAACCAATCGTGGGAATACCAGGCTGGAGCTCAAGAAAATAGCGGAAAAGGCACTTGTTGACCTGGAGTTAGAATCCCTTTCCTTATTCAAATTATTCCGGTCATTTGAAACAGCTATGCGCAATATGGAGGTACGTAACAGACGTCCCAAACATCTTGTTTATAAATATGATTATTCGGTCGAAATTCAAAAGGAGTACATCTTTTCCAGGATTAAAAAAAATGTCAAAACCACATTCGAGTCACTGTTCTCCAATTTGAATGACAGGATGCATGCCATCATTACATTTCTTTCTCTTTTGGAATTAATCAACAATGAAGAAGTCCTGATCACCAGTGGTGATAACGTCAATCAATTTTGGGTTGAGAGAAAATAATGCTTCTACTTTCTAATCAACATTTTTGAAGTGGACTTCCCTGGAATTTCAGTCGGAATATTATTCTCCGAATGACCGTATTGTCATCATTTTAAATGCCAATTATCGGGATATCCAAGCTATCAGATTGAATGTCAAATTTTCCTTTCGGATCGCTGTGAAAGAAGGGAGATAGACATATCTTTGCGCAAATTTTTGAATCGAATTTTAGCATGGCGAACATCGGAAAAATAAAGCAAATCATTGGTCCAGTAGTGGATGTAAGTTTTGAGGAAGAAGGATCGGTAATACCAGAAATTTTAAATGCGCTGATCATTAAAAGACCTGATGGAGAAGACCTCGTCCTGGAATGCCAACAGCATCTTGGAGAAGACAGTATCCGGGCAATTGCCATGGATGCGACTGACGGACTGACGAGGGGCATGCCCGTAACGGATACAGGACAACCAATTGCCATGCCTACGGGTGAGGCCATCAAAGGAAGGCTGTTTAATGTAGTGGGCAAGGCAATCGACGGAATTGGAGAAGTGGAAATAGATGAAAATGCCTATCCGATCCACAGGAAGCCTCCTACATATGAAGAATTGAGTACAGAGGCAGAAGTCTTATTTACAGGAATCAAGGTGATTGACTTGATAGAACCCTATTCCAAAGGTGGAAAGATTGGACTTTTCGGGGGAGCTGGAGTTGGAAAGACGGTGCTCATCATGGAGCTCATCAATAATATTGCAAAGGCCTATGAAGGAATCTCAGTTTTTGCCGGTGTAGGAGAAAGAACTCGCGAAGGAAACGATTTGCTACGGGAAATGCTTGAATCCGGCGTTATCAGATATGGAGATGATTTCCTGCACTCCATGGAAGAAGGTGGTTGGGATCTATCCAAAATCGATAAGAATGCTTTAGCCGATTCAAAGGCTACCTTGGTCTTTGGACAAATGAATGAACCTCCGGGTGCCAGGGCACGTGTGGCTCTGTCGGGATTAACAGTGGCAGAGTACTACCGTGACGGGGATCTTTCGGATCCATCCGGCGGACGGGATATTCTGTTTTTTATTGATAATATCTTCCGTTTCACACAGGCGGGATCTGAAGTGTCAGCACTACTGGGACGTATGCCTTCAGCCGTGGGTTATCAACCTACGCTGGCAACAGAAATGGGTGTGATGCAAGAACGGATTACTTCTACAAAGAGAGGATCTATCACATCGGTTCAGGCAGTGTACGTACCTGCGGATGATTTGACAGATCCGGCGCCTGCTACTACCTTTGCGCACCTGGATGCAACGACGGTTTTGAGTAGAAAGCTTGCTGCAGAAGGTATTTACCCGGCTATTGACCCACTTGACAGTACTTCCAGGATCCTGGATCCGGCTATTATCGGAGAGGAACATTACAATACTGCCTTCAGGGTGGTCAATATCTTACAACGATATAAAGAATTACAGGATATCATTGCCATTCTTGGAATGGAAGAATTGTCAGATGAAGACAAACTTGTCGTCCACAGGGCACGTAGGGTACAGAGATTCTTATCTCAACCATTCCACGTCGCTGAGCAATTCACAGGTCTGGAAGGGGTTCTTGTTCCGATTGAAGAAACGATCAGAGGATTTAATATGATCCTTGAGGGTGAAGTGGACGAATATCCGGAATCAGCTTTTAACCTGGTAGGTACTATTGATGATGCCATTGCCAAGGGTAAGAAACTCCTGGAAGAAGCCAAGTAATTGATTAAAATTTTCTCGATTGAATCTGGTAATACTTACTCCCGAACAAGAAATTTATAAAGGCGAAGTGACCTCGGTGAAGGTCCCCGGATCCTCCGGACAATTTGAAATATTAAATGGTCACGCCCCCATTGTTTCTTCATTGAGTGAAGGACACATCAGGATTGTTGATGCAAAAGGTGAAACCATTAGATATAATATCGAAAGAGGCTTCATTGAAGTCTTGAACAATGAAGTCTCATTGCTGGTCCGGGGTTTGAAATCCGAGGCTTAGAAGAACTCGGGTTCTTCCCCATTTCTACACTGTATAATTATTTATCTTCACAGCTCCATTAGTGGGCATCGTAGGATGCGTCCATAGCAATGACACATATTATGGATGGAATGTATCGCGAAGGAAGATATCAACAACTGATTGAAAAATTAAATCGAATTCAATCTTCCGATTATCCCGATGATGCTCCAAACAAGTATGAAGTCCTTCAAGTCGAAGTGAATTCGATCATTGAATCTTTGAGACATCGTGGGGATCAATCAAATGCCAAAATTCACTACGTTCTTCTGATTGTCCCGCTGGTCATTGTATTAATAGTGCAATCCGTAATCGAGAAAGAGTATCTTGAAAACGCCTTGCTCTTATTCGGTATTGGAATTATTTTACTGATCATACGTTTTCGAACGAATCTCACGATCAAAAAAAGTCATCAGGCTCATCAGTCCTCAGGAGGACTTCCAAATGATTCAAAAAACTTTATACTGACAAAATTGACATATTTGGAATATGCCATGGACATAAAAAAGACACGATTGGTCCTGGCAGCACTTTTTTACATGATTTTTTTTCCCGTCTTGCTTGTCAAACTGCACTTGATCACATTTGTTAATGAGCCATTTGACTCATTGGGCATAGCATATTTGATTGCTTATCTTTTGGGAGCCGCACTATGGTACTTCTATTACAATCGCGCCTTCGAACTATACGATGGCATTGAAGAAGAGATCGAATTGATACGGAATAATCTTTGAGTTCCATCAGGCGTTGGCTGCCTCAAGCTCTTCGGATATGATGTCATCCACAAGAACTCGTCCACAATGTTCGCAAGCCATCACGTTCTTATAAAGACCGATCTCAATTTGCAATTGTGGCGGGATACGGTTAAAGCAACCACCGCAGGCATCTCTTTTTACAGTTACTACTGCCAGGCCATTGCGATAACGTGCTCGAATCCTGTCATATGATTTGATCAGTTTGTCTTCGATCGTGGCTCTTTCCTTCTCAGATTTTCTTCTGAGTTTTTTCTCCTCATTTTCAGTTTTCTGAATGATCTTTTCTAGTTCCACCTTTTTTACAGACAGGTTTTCTGCTTTATCTGCCAATCTCTGCTTTGCTTCATCCAGAGTGACCGTTTTGGTCTCTTTCGTTGCAGATGCGTCATTGATCTTCTTCTCAGAAAGCTGAATTTCAAGATTCTGCATCTCAATCTCCTTGGTAAGAGCTTCGTATTCCCTGTTATTCTTTACTTTGTCGAGCTGTTTTTCGTACCGTTCGATTAGTAATTGAGATTCTTTGATATTGGCATTATGAGCACTGATCTCATGGTCAACATCAGCAATATTTTCGTCTAGTTTCTTTATCCTGGTCTCTAAACCAGCGATCTCATCCTCAAGATCGCTTACCTCTATGGGTAATTCACCTTTCAGGATTTGAATTTCGTCTATCTTAGAATCTATCAATTGTAGCTGATACAATTGTCTTAATTTATCAGCCACACCTTTGGTAGTCTTCGCCATACAAGAAATTAATAGTAAAAAACTGGATTGGTAATCACTTTTGTGTAATGGGCCGCAAATTTAGGGAATTTCTTGGATATAAGCTCGTATAAAAGTTCAATTGTAAAATACTCACTTTCATAGTGTCCAATATCGACAATCATCAAGCGATCATTGGCATCAAAAAACTGGTGATATTTAAAGTCTGCCGTGACAAAGACATCGGCACTTGCATTGATCGCCGCTGGAAGTAAAAAGCTACCGGACCCACCGCAAACCGACACTCTCTTGATTTGATCATGCAGGATCCTGGTATGACGCAAGACATTAAGATTCATCCTATCCTTTACATAGGCAAGGAATTCTTTTCCGGTCATCGAATTTTCCAAAGTACCGATTGCTCCGGCTCCGATTTGATAGGAAGTCTCAAGGTGTGCTGAAGCATGGGGTGAAAGGACTTCGACATTGGAGAGTTGGAGTCGCTGCGCTATTTTCTCATTGACACCATGTCTCAAAACATTGTCCAGATTCGTATGAATGGCATAGATAGCTATGTCATTCTTAATTGCCGTGATCAAAGCACGATCTACATAATTGTCATGCTTAAACCTTTTGATCCCGGAAAATAGGATTGGGTGATGAGCGATCACCAGATTACAATTCAGATCTTTGGCTTCATTGATGACTTCTTCAGTTGCATCCAGACAGATCAATGCTCCGGATATGTCCATGCCGGGATCGCCAAGAAGTAGTCCTGAATTATCATAGTTTTCCTGAAATCGAAGAGGTGCAATTTGTTCAAGAAAGGCTGTAATATCTGTTAACTTCATTACTAGATTCGATGTCCTGACGACAAAAGTACTCGATCATCTGCGATCCTTCTCTCTCTTGAGCATTGATGTAGTAGAAAATCCTTTCAAAAAGGGCATGATTTCAACCCGGCCACCATAGGACTCTACGAATTCTCTTCCGATCATTCGATCTGATTGATAATCTCCCCCTTTGGTTATAATATCAGGTCGTAAGTATTTAATTAAAGACAAAGGAGTAAGCTCATCAAATTTGATCACTAAATCGACCATTCCGGTATTGATTAAAGCCTCGGCTCTTTCTTGCCACCCCTGGACCGGACGTTCCGCCCCCTTTAGCTCTCGCACTGAGCGATCGCTATTAAGACCGACAATAAGGGTTGCTGCCATTGCTCTTGAACTTCTTAGACAGGATATATGACCTTCATGTAACAGGTCAAAGCAGCCATTGGTAAATACCAATGGAGCTTTTAAATCTCTGGTGTCCACTTGTGTTTTGTCGCTAAAAATCTTATTCGTCCGAACCATTAATCCTTTTTTTGTTCACGATTGGCAACAAAACAAGAGAAATAATGCCAAATAGAACAGTACAAAATATGGTCAATGTAAAAAAGGTGATCATAGCAAATGACATACCATCAATCGCATTGACATCAAAAATCTTCAGGGCTTCAACGATCATGAAATGATAGCTACCTAGACCGCCCTGCGAAGGAAAAAGAATACCCAGGGTTCCGAAGTCAAACACGAGTAATCCATCAAGGGGAGCCAGGTGAGCAACGGGTTTAAAGGAGAAAAAAGCCAAATAGTGCATCAGATAATACATCGACCAAATGCCAACGGAATAAGTCCAGAAGAGACCTACATTTTTCATATTTCTCGTTTGAGCCAGTCCTTCCAGGAAGCCCTTGATCAGACTTTTAAGTTTCAGAGGCCATTTGGACAATTGATCATCATTGGTCTTAAGTAAGTTGTTGATGAAATACAGGCCGACTATTGCTCCAAGTGCCAATGCCACCAATAGGATGATTATAGCCGTGTACGGAATAACGGCGTTCTTTGCGATGTATCCCCAAAGTTGATCGTATCGAAATATCAACCCGAGTACAATCATGATAAAAAACATAAGTACATCTACCACCCGCTCTACGACAATGGTGGCAAATGCCTTTTCAATTGCGACTCTCTCGTATTTAGTAATTAAACCGGCACGTACGATTTCTCCCAACCGGGGAGCAGCCAGATTTGCAAAATATCCACTCATTACTGAAGCAAATGAGTTGAATTGGCTGATGCTGTATCCAAGTGGTTGCAGCATCATTACCCATCGTACGGATCGCAATATTTGACTCACCAGAAAACATATGGAAATTATGATCAACCAAAATGGATCTGCACTTCTGAAATCTCCTGCTAATCGTTTCACCAGCGAACATTCCTCCGGAGGAATATTATTAAGTCTGCACTCTTCCATGTATTGGTTGCCGAGGGACTGCCATAGAAAATACAGGATAGTGAATCCGATGAGCGCGAAAATTCCTACCTGTAGAACTATCTTCAAATTCTTAGTTGCCAAGAAGAAGTGTATTTATGCTCATATGAACAGTAATATTATTGATTTAATTGTCCTTTTAAGATCATGTTATCAATAAGGCGAACGTCTCCTGTCCAAACGGCCGTGCAAGCCACCACTACCTTATGATTATCGGGATTTGATACTCTCGAGAGTGTGTATCCATCGACTATATGAAAGTATTCCGGGTGAAACAAGGGCAAATCGAGATATTCCATGGCTCTGTATCTTATTTCTACAGGGGACAGACCTTCTTCCAGCCAAATCTTACTTTGGTTCAAGACGCGATAAATAATAGATGCCTTTCGTCTTTGCTTTTCGGTCAACCTTGCATTACGGGAACTCAGGGCCAGTCCATCTTCTGCTCGTTCAGTGGGACAGACGATCAACTGAACGGACATATTGAACACAGAAATGAGCTTGTTTATAATTGTGAATTGCTGATAGTCTTTTTGTCCCATGTAGAGTTTGTCACACCGGGTGATATCCAGGAGTCTCTTTACGACTTGTACTACGCCCTTAAAATGCCCTGGTCTCTTCTCTCCTTCCATGGTCTCATCCAATCCTTCAAGGTCAATCTCCAGGTCGTATTCCATACCATCCGGATAGATGTCCTCTACCGCAGGTGCAAATAAAATATCACAATTATAGGTTCTCAAAGAATCGGCATCAGCTTCCGGGGTTCTCGGATATTTTTCCAAATCTGATTTTTGGTTAAACTGGGTGGGATTTACAAAAATGCTACAAATGCAAATGTCATTTTCAGATTTACATTTTCTGATTAAAGAAAAATGACCTTTGTGCAATGCTCCCATCGTTGGGACAAATCCTATGCTTAGCCCCTGCTTCTTTTTTTCGAGGATCTCATTGGTGAGAACGTCAGAGTGCTGAATCGTCTTCATTCATTCTGTTTATTATGTAGATACCACTGGGCAACTACTTTTTCCGCCTCTTTATTTTGTGGAGTATAGTCACGTTCCGGATAGCCCTCATGTCCCTTGCCTTCAGGAAACCATTTCCAAAGAAAGCCCCCTGCCCAGAATTGTTGGTTCCAGAATGTCTTTAATAATGCCTGGTAACTGATAGCCTGGGCTTTTTGATTAATATTTAGTGACCGGACATTTTTTTCCAATTCCCAGGTTTTTCCTGCTGCCCCATCAACGGATAAATATCCGAACTCTGTGAATAAAATGGACTTCTTCCATTTTTTGCTGAAATTCTTCAGTTTTTTAAGATGCTTTTTCCATTTGTAAGAAAGAAGCATTTCTGTAGGGGTTGTCATATCCGATAAGGGGAAGTAGGCACTGATACCGATATAATCTAACAAGTCCCAAAAAGGAATCTTTTCAAAATCATCCCAGTTCGCCGAGTAGGTAATTTTTCCGTCAAATTTTCCTCTTACTTTTTCGATCAGATTTCTCCAGAACTTCTCTCGTTTTATTGCACTTATCCGGTATTCCGTACCAATGCAGATCATTTCTACATCTTGTGCGATGGCCAATTCAACATATTGCATAATGTAGTGTTCATAGGTGCTCTCCCACTTTTCCCAATCTTTTTCAGATTCGAAATCCATATTTCCTACCCAGTCTCCTGGTATCCAGACCTGGGGTTTGAGCATGACATTCAAGTTGTTTTTCTTGGCTAGTTGGACAGAAGTTCTGATGCCCTCAGTTCTTTCACCCCACCATTGTCTGGAAAATCCATGGCGCACTTCGGGATCTCCTGGCCTGCTATATGCGAAAGGCACAAAGGCTACCCAATTGGCATTCACATTTTTCAATTCTTGCAGCGGGTCAGTTTGAAAAATAGAAGGAGGAGCAACTAAGGTGATACCTCCAATCTTAGCCTGGGATTGCAGAGGAGCCCAGGAGATGATAAAAATCAGAGTGACAACAACAAATCTCATTTTATCCAATAATTTGGAAATTCCCAATAACCTCAAACATTTCAAAACAGTAATACATGCAATCAAAATGGTTACTTCGTGCAACCCCTGTGGTATAAATTGAAAAAACACTATGTATACTACAGAACAGAGTAGGGTGAGAAAGAGACCCGTGCGTTGCAAATTATTCCACTTGAGAAAATACAAAATTGACCAGGGCCCTGCCCATAGTAAATTGAAATTATTTTTACACACGAGGTGGTCCGTGGCGAACCACAACAACAGGAAGATCAGGGAGGCAAGTCCTATAAGGAAAAACCATACACGATCATAAATGAGCAATGCACCCCTGTCCCCTGAAATGTAAAACAAAAAGAAGCCGATTATTTCAATTGCAAGAAGGATGATAAATGCTCTAAATGGACTGAACCAACTTCCTTTTTTTATTTGATCCGGGAAGGTCATGATATCATTGGTTTCCGATACGAGTTTTTTCTCGGGTACACTCGATGTTTCCATATAGTCAAAATAGAATTTGGGAAGAAACATCTGTTGATCTCTCGAGGCTCTACGATCCGAGAGAGTACCCAGGATAATATCCATTCCAAATTGAGTCCACAGATGATTTTCCAAATTCAAATGGAGCAAATTCCTGAATGAATAATTTTCATCGTTGATTGATTCGTAGTTGATATTACCGACTTGTTTTTCAAATAGCTCTTTGATTCTTGTAGTGCAGTTGTCAAAATAAAAATCGTATTTATAATATCTGTTTTGTTCCTTACTGTTTTCCTCAAGTGCTTTTAGAATATCAAATTTTTCTTTCCGGTTGAGATCCATCACTTGCATGGTTACACTCCTGCGGTCGCGCTCATACGTTCGCAAAAACCTTTCAAACCTGCTTATGCTCAGTGCATAATCCAATTGTCCTCTTAAAAATTTTGGATAAAATCCCGGTGTGTCAAAATCATAGGTTCCATAATTGTATACCAGGTCAACACCGGAATTCAGGTCTTGCACTCTTATGGCGCTGTGTCCAAATAAATCATATGCATACTTACCGGGGCCACAAGTCAAAATGGAAATTGTAATATTATCCAGATAATCATTATTGACTGCTTGTCCGGGCAAAAGATAGGGCGCAAGAAATAGCAAAAAGGAAAGAGCGAACACTTTGTAAAACATCAAGATCTAAGTTTCTTCATCGCACGTGCTACGTCTGCACTTCCGGGATCTTCTTCTTTTTCCAATTCCTCGATAATATTGAAATAATCCTTGTCATTTCTATTTTGACTCAATTTGTGAGCGGTCTCGATTTTGTCCATTGACATTTGAAATCCAACAAGTCCTTTTAAATGTGCCTTTTTCATTTTATCTGGCATGTCTGAGATCTTAAAACGATCTTTTCTGCCGTCCTCATATATATCTACCAATTCAGTCAGCGCTTCTTCCAACTCATCACCTTCAATGATCCGTGCTTTACCATAAACGTGAACGGCTATATAATTCCATGTAGGAACGTTGATATGATCATACCATGACGAAGAAATGTAGGAATGGGTGGTCATAAAAATAGCGAGCAGCTCCTGTTCGTTATCGAAAGAAGTCTTCTGTTCGTTTGCTACAGAAATATGACTTAGCAAAAAAGGCTGTTCATCAATATGCGTCAGGACCATGGGTATGTGAGTTGCAATAATCCGCCCTTTGTGCTGACTTACCAAAGTCGCAAATCGATGTATGCGCAAATATTCAAGAACATCTTTTTCATTTTTTGCCCGGTGGATTTTTGGTACGTACATATTAATCAGTGGACCCTTACATCAATGGATAATTAAAAAACAGCCTATTCATTTTTTGACTCAAATTCATAATCACTGTACCAAAATTCTCCTCTCAGATATTGCTTGTTGCGATCCTTATCTGTCCTCCACGTTTTTCTGTAGACATTCATTCTAATGGGAAACTCTTCGGTAGTCTCAATATTTTCAATAAATGCATAAGTCGGTTCATGATATACAAGATTTGCTAAAACACGTCCCGTCGTGCTATCAAAAAAGAAATACCATTCATCTGACGTACTGTGATTATCATATTGCTCAGGGCTGTATACGGCCTTGATTATGTCCGCCCGAGCATTTGATGCCAACTCAGTGGTTCCTTCGAAAGTCAGCTGCACCCCCGTATCCAACAGCTTGAACGGGATGAATAATACGAAATAGTTACTGAAAAATGATTGTTTGGCTGATTCTGAAGTATTTGGTACGATTTGATCATTTAACTTGGTATACGACTCTGATTGAGAATGATAAATCATGCGATTTCCCGTACTGTCGGTCCAAATGATTGATCCCGTCAAAGACGGAGATAGACGCATCTCGTGAATCTGATCTACACTGCTTTCGATGCTCCCGTCTTCATTATAGAGAATTGTCTTTTTTCGGTATCGGATGCTCTCGATATCGCGGTAGCTTTTCAGGGTGCCCGCAGAATCAAATGCACGCTTCAGGATCCTCTTGACATCTTGATCCCCGATATGACTGAAATCATCCTCTTCATTTTGAAGCTGACATCCTGCTAGAAAAAGAATCAACAGTATGAAAAGTCTGCCGCTCATAAACCTCCAAAGTGAGAAGTGCAAGATAGCGTATTATCGCTCGCCTTGTATAAGCGTATTTATCTGAAATAAATGTTTCAATCAGGTAATTATTTCCTCGTCCTTGAAACTGTAATAGGCTCCATGACCAATAATCAGGTGGTCCAAAACCGTTATGTCTAACAGCTTACCGGCTTTTCTCAATTTTTCAGTAATGAGGATGTCCTCCTGGCTTGGCTGAAGACTTCCTGACGGGTGATTATGGTAAAGAATGATTGAAGATGCCTTGATCTTAAGCGCGGACGAATAGACAATTTTGGGATCTACAACGGTACCGTGTATCCCACCTGTACTAATTCTCTCCTTTGCCAAAAGCTGATTGGCCCTGTTCAAACATGCAATCCAAAATTCTTCATAGGGAAGATCTGCAAGTGCAGGACCAAGGATGTCATATGCCAACTGGCTGGAAGTGACTTTGATCTTTTGATCTGATCGAATCAGTTGTCTACGTCTTCCCAATTCCATAGCCGCCATAATACTGGCTGCTTTGGCAGATCCGATCCCGTTGAATTGAGTGAGCTGCTCAATCGGGATTCTTCCAAGGTTTTCCAGGGATTCAAATTGCTTCAGTATACGTTGTGCAAGGGAAACTGCGGATTCGGACCTGGATCCCGATCCAAGAAGGATTCCAAGCAGTTCTGCATTACTTAATGCCGCTTTTCCTTTTGTCAGCAGTTTTTTTCTCGGGCGATCATCCTCCGCCCAATCCTTGATAGATAGTGCATCCATATCTTTGGTGTATTTCATTGATCTCTATTAAAGAATGACTTTTTCGGGCACCAAGTAACCCCTCGAAACGTTAATTATTTTTCAATGAAGGATGATCTCAAAATAGGACTGGTCTTGTCGGGAGGAGGATCGAGAGGCTCATTCCAGGTTGGTGTGTGGCAGGCTCTTGTGGACTTAGGACTTTCCGGCAATATAATCTCCGTGTATGGAACATCCGTCGGTGCGATCAATGGGGCCGCTATTGTCCAGGATGATTTTCAACTAGCATTGGATATCTGGCATGAAATCACCTACTCCAAAGTTTTTGCTCATCTTCCACAATATGATTCTGAACTTTCTAAAAGAAAGTTGTACCTAAACTGGATGAGAGGTGCATTTCTCAAGGGAGGGTTAGACGTGAGCCCGCTCAAAGATCTGTTGCGAGAAGTCATCGATGAACAAATCATCCGGGATTCTGATCTTGACTATGGTATGGTGGTTTTTGACTTGACGGAAAAACGAGCAAAATACATGGTCAAAGAATCCATCCCAACAGGCAAACTGACGGAGTATGTCATTGCCAGTTCGACGTTCCCGGGATTTCAACCTCACCGCATTGAAGACCATCTTTATATCGACGGCGGAATATATGACAACAGACCAATCAGTTTTTTGCGCAATGATCAAGACGTAAATACGATCATCGTAGTAGATGTTACCATGGCCCGACACATTTGGCCTAAGAAAAGAGTGAGAAATAAAGTTGACATCCTGTACGTAAGACCTTCCCGTCTGTTGGGCAGTCCTTTGGCTTTCAATCATCGACGGATCATGTCTAATATGGAGCTGGGTTATCAAAATGCATTGATTCAGTTAGCAGGGCTTGCAGTTGAAGGATTACCTTAGTGCCAAGAGAGCGAAAAAGAATGGATAGATTCCCCCAAAAAGAACGATTGATTTTAGCCTACAAGCTGATTTCACCATTCATCCATAGAACACCGGTTCTTACTTGTTCCTCTATTGAAGCAATGATTCCCGCCCAGCTTTTTTTTAAATGTGATAATTTCCAAAAGGGAGGTTCATATAAGATTCGTGGAGCCACTAATGCTGTATTATCCCTGGAAGAAGAACATAAACGAGCAGGTGTTGCGACGCACTCATCCGGTAATTTTGCCCAGGCACTATCCATTGCCGCAGACACGGCAGGGATCATCCCCTACATTATTATGCCTGGTAACGCACCTCCTGTTAAGATCCAGGCGGTTCGGTCCTATGGTGGAAGAGTCATCCTGTCTGAAAGTACCCTAAAGTCCAGAGAACAAACACTTCATAAGACCATCGCAAAACATGGATCCACATTTGTACATCCTTCCAATGATATGGACGTGATCATTGGCCAGGCAACGATGGCTATGGAATTAATAGACGAAGTTGAACAATTGGATTATATTGTTTGTCCTATCGGAGGAGGTGGAATTGGTGCGGGTACCTGTCTGGCTTGTCTGCATTTTTCACCTGGTACAAAGGTTATCGGAGCAGAACCCATGAATGCTGATGATGCCTATTGGTCTGTTAAAAAAGGAAGCATCCAGCCTTCCGTCAATCCGGATACCATTGCAGATGGATTGCGTACCCAACTGGGAAACATCAATTTTCCCATCATAAAGGAGCTCATCCAGGAGATTATCAGGGTTGAAGAAGATCAAATTATAGCTGCTATGAGGCTTGTTTGGGAACGTATGAAAATCATTATAGAACCATCCAGTGCGGTTTCATTAGCAGCTGTTCTATTCAATAAGGATCAATTCGAAAATAAGAGGATCGGGTTGATCATTACCGGCGGGAATGTCAGCCTGGATCATTTGCCGTTTGATTAATCTTCCTTTTTTTCCAAAATGATGAACAATTCATGTCCCATTCTTGGAGGTATGGAATTATAGCATGGTTCCATTATTTTAATCGTGAAATGATTGGAAAACAACCCGATGTATTCATCGCGTTTGCCACCAAAAGGTGGGCCGGGTCTATCGAACTCTCTGTTGAAAAGAAGTCCGACGATTTTACCCCCGGGTGATAAGAGGTCGTGACACTTCTGGACGTAGTTCGCTCTGAGAGAAGGATCCAGGCTGCAGAAAAAGGTCTGCTCCATGATGATGTCATATGGACCTTCAATTGTGAAAAAGTCCGAATGCAAGAGTTGGGTGCGTGGAAATCCAGCTACTCTTTTTATAAAACCTTCAAGGGGTCGATGAGAAATATCTGCAATCCAAACATTTTGAAATCCATGATCAAACAGGTATTCCGCTTCATATGCAAGACCACATCCGGGAATCAAAATACAGATTGACTTGTCCTCAATTTGGTCAAAGTAAGTTGTGATCGAAGGAGCTGCAAATCCAATATCCCAGGGCTTAAAATCAGCCTGATAGAATCCGGACCAAAAAGACTCATCAAATTGCTTACTTCCCACCTGGAATGCTTGGTCTGACTTCTATTTTGCTCGGAAGTGTCCTGGGGTGCATCGTCAAAAGATCGATAACCAACTTTCCGATGTCTTCAGGTTGAATTTTCCAGGCATCTTCTTTGGAAGGAATATGGTCATTGAAGTACGTTGCTACGGAACCGGGCATAATGGTCGAAACTTTTACACCTGACTTACGCAGATCGAGCATAACAGCTTGGGTAAATCCGACCAATCCAAATTTACTTGCGTTGTAGGCCGCCCCATTAGCGAAGAAGTTGGTCCCCGCCAGGCTGGCTATCGTTATAAAGTACCCTTTATTTCTTTTGAGCTCTTCAACACTCGCTTTGATGGTATGAAAGGCCCCTGTAAGATTCACATCGATTACCTCATTCCATTGTCTCTGAGACAGATCTTGAATGGAAGCAAAGTGTCCGACCCCTGCATTTGCAATTGCCACATCTAACCTTCCCCATTTTTCAGTGATCATTCTAACGGCTCTTACCTGGTCATCCAATTCCCTTACGTCCGCCTTGATTCCAATCACAGAGTCGTCGTACGTCTCATTCAGAAGACTGGCAATTTCTTCAGAAGATTCTTTGCTTCTGCCGGTAATGGCCACCTTCCCTCCTTCATTCAGGAGAGCTTCAGCTATGCCCAGGCCAATTCCTTTCGTTCCACCCGTGATCAGGGCTACCTTATTTTTTATACTCATAGATAAAATTATTGTGGAAATCCCTCTTGTAACCAACAGGTAATAATTTCCAATTGAAGACTACTCAACGTGTCTTGTTGTGATTGCGGATAGACGGATTGATCGGGGGGCATACCCAGAGAAGGGTTGTCCTTCAGTGTGATCACCCTGGATGCGAAGGAGCCGCTTTCCAGGTCTTGAATCAGACCCTCATATGTATTATAGTTGCCGGGACCAATTCCTCCTGCACCGTCATGGCAACCACTATATGCACATGTCTGATCAATGATGGCCTTTATATTTATATCATATGCCGCCTCCAAAATATCACAGCCCTGGGCTGGTTCGACCACATCCGCATTACACCCAAGACAAAGAATAGTAAATAAGCTTACCGTTGTACAAAAGATTGATTTCATGAAAACATTAACGCTTATTTCATAAAAGTAATATTTCATCGAACATCAGATCTTTAAAGAAGCTCAAGGTATTTATCATAGTTATCCACATCTGTAAAAAAAGCAACATCATCGGTCAAGTATGGAACAAGAAAATCAATGTTTTCCCTGATCACTGATCTGCATCCATCACTTTCAATACAGTTCATCAACTTGATAGCAAATGATGCATCGAAAATAACGGGATGTCCGGGTAGATCTTTTTGTACAGGCCGACACATCAAGGGACGATCCGGTGTAGATTGGCTTTGAAAATGCATTGCCAGCTTGTCTACATGTTCACACGTAAGCAAGGGCATATCTGCGAGGCAAATCATAAAAGCATCTGAGTGTGGAGAAATATGGCTCAGACCGGCCTGGATAGTGGATGTCTGGCCATTTTCGAAATTGGGATTATATACAAATTGAAGTACTCCTGAAGGGCTGCCTATCGCCTGGCGGACCAGCTCCCTTTCATACCCGAGTACCACGATAATGTCGTGCACGCAACTATCCACCAATGCCCTTACACTTCGATGCACGAGTGATGTTCCTCGGTAATTTAAAAGGAGCTTGTTTGTCTCTCCCATCCGGGAAGAAAGACCGGCCGCACACAGAATTGCTGTGATATGAATAAACTTCTTCAAGGCATCGAAGTTATTATAAAAATGATCGTTCGGATCATTTGTATTTCTTTGTACCCTTTTTCAGATAAAGCATCGTCGATATGAAAATCCTTGCTTTTGGCGCTAGCAATAGCAGCAAATCCATCAATAAAAAATTCGCGGTTTATACTGCCCGTCAAATTAAAGAAGCCGAAGTGCAGATCATCGATCTGAATGATTATGAAATGGCGATTTATAGTATAGATAGAGAAAATGAAATCGGGATACCTGATCTTGCACACTCTTTTAAAAAGACTATTCGCCAGGCTGATGCTATTGTAATTTCCTTTGCCGAACACAATGGAAGCTATTCAGTAGCATTCAAGAATGTCATGGATTGGATCTCTCGAATCAAGGGCGATACCTGGGAGAGCAAACCCTTTTTCTTATTGGCTACATCACCCGGGAGACGAGGAGCTCAAAGAGTTCTTGACGCCGCTGTAAAAGGATTCTCACATATGGGCGCCAAGGTGATCGCTTCTTTTTCCCTTCCCTCTTTTCATGCAAATTTTGATGAAGAAAACGGGATCACAGATCTAGAGTTAAGGAATGCCTATTTGACTCAGTTAAAGATATTCAGGGAACAGACTATGTAGTTGTGCTATATTTGGACGTTAGCTATGCCGGAAAAAGAGCAAAAGAAGAAGTTTGACTTCAACCTATTGGCCAGGATTGTCAGTCTTGCCACACCCTACAGGACACTATTCATCCTCACTATACTCTTGGCAATCGTCCTGGCCCCGGTATCAATGCTTCGACCATACCTGGTCTCAGTGATGGTTGACGACTTTATATTAAATAGTGATATACCCGGATTATTCAGGATAGCAATTGTATTTCTCGGTGTCGTCATGCTGGCGGCTTTTATGCGATATGCTCTTATTTACTTTTCTTCCTTACTGGGGCAATCAGTCATCAGGGATTTGCGTAAGAACGTCTTTGATCACATCACTTCACTCAAGTTGAGATATTTCGATCAGACTCCTATCGGTAAGGTAACAACACGCACAATCAATGATGTCGAAACGATCAATACGGTCTTTACACAGGGAATCATCACAATGATCGCAGATCTCCTGGGCATCTTTGCCGTGGTTGGAATTATGCTTTACACCAGCTGGAGATTGACCTTATTGGTATTATTGGTTTTCCCATTGCTGGTAATTGCCGCCTACATCTTCAAGGAAAAAGTAAAAGTTGCCTTTGAAAAAGTACGTGGCGAACTTTCAAATATGAATGCATTTTTGCAAGAGAGGATTACAGGAATGAACATCATCCAGATCTTCAATGCCGAAGACCAGGAAATGACCAAGTTTAAAAAGATCAATCGAAGATATACGCAGGCGAACCTGGATGCCATTACTTATTACGCTATATTTTTTCCTGTTGTCGAAATGATCAACTATTTGGCTTTGGCCATCCTTGTTTATCTGGGAGCCAGATATGTGATTCAGGCTGAGGTAACCCTGGGTGCCTTGTTGGCATTTCCCTGGTACATCAACCTCCTCTTTCGACCCGTAAGAATGCTTGCGGATAAGTTTAATACCCTTCAAATGGGAATGGTGGCTGCTGAAAGAGTATTTGTAGAACTCGATCGAAAAGAGCACATCGCTGACCGTGGCTATGTGAAGGTGGAGTCCCTGCGTGGCAAGGTGGAATTCAGAGATGTGAATTTTTCATATGATGGAAAGACTCCGATCCTCAAAAACGTGAATTTTACGCTGGATGCTGGAAAAACCCTTGCTATTGTCGGAAGTACGGGTTCAGGAAAGTCCACGATAATCAATGTATTAGCAAGGTTTTACGAATTAAAGGAAGGCACGGTATTTATTGATGACATCGATCTGAAAACCATTCCCTTGGCCAACTTAAGAGGACGCATGGCCGTAGTCCTCCAGGACGTTTTTCTGTTCCAGGGATCCGTTTATGAGAATATCACCTTGATGGAAGAATCGATTCTTTTGGAGGATGTCAAAAAAGCTGCAAAAACGATTGGCGCACATAGTTTTATTGAAGCCTTGCCAGGAGGATATGAATATGAAATCATGGAACGAGGGGCAAATTTATCTATGGGGCAACGCCAGCTTATATCGTTTGTACGTGCCCTTGTGGTAAATCCGGATATTCTCATTCTCGATGAGGCAACCTCTTCTATTGACACAGAGACCGAAGAAATCATTCAATCCGCCATCGAAAAGTTGACCGAGAACAGAAGCTCTATTATCATAGCCCACAGATTGTCTACTATACGAAATGCTGACTACATTATGGTCATGAGTAGCGGTAAGGTCATTGAGTTTGGCAATCACATGAACCTGCTTGAAATAGAGAATGGTAAATACAGGGAATTATACGAAATGCAGTATAGCGAAGAGGCCTCCTTCCAATAGGCAGTAATTTATCCAAAAAAAAGAAGCATTTATCTAATATAGATTTCGAACCTTCAAAAGTTCATTAAATTGTACATAAAAGAATTCGACAATGGCAACAAATAGAATCTATCACTTTGAGAAATCCAACCCATTCGTGCTGGTCGTCATATTTGCTTTGGTCGTACTTGTTTTGATCTGGGTTGCCAAGAGCATATTCAAAATCCTCTCTTTTATAGCACCTGTCTTATTGATAGCTACTTTATTTATTAACTACAGGGTGATCGTAGGATATGGCAGGTGGTTAGCTGGTCTGTTGAAAAGGAATCCCTTGTTCGGTATTCTTGCTGTCATCTTTTCCATAATCGGATTTCCCGTGGTTGCTGCCTTCTTATTGATCAGGGCTTTATCCAGTCGTGGAGTGGGTGCTGAAAGAGTCAGAAAGAAAGGGGAATACATTCGGTACGAGGAGGTAAATGATGATTTTTTGGACCTTTCTGACTTAAATGAACATAAAAAGAAGATGGATAATGATTATAATGATGTCTTAAAATAGACATCATTATCCTTGTTTATCGCGTATATCCTACTTCTATCGATCGCATACACGTCATTGTCCATTCTTTGTATCACCCGATGGCGACAGCAGCGTGACGCCAATCATGATACGCAAGACCTTCCGCATGTAAGCATTATCATCATTGCCAGAAATGAGTCTGAGCATATAGCTCAGTGTCTGCAATCAATTTCGAATAATGACTATCCTCGAGAGAAATTCGAAATCATATTGGTCAACGACCATTCCCAGGACAATACCGTAGCAGTTGCCAGGAAATTGAATATTTCCAATCTGCGGATTCTTGAATTGACTGAAAACGATGCAGCCGCATTTCATGGTGCATATAAAAAGGCAGGGCAGCATTTGGCCATTCAATATGCCAAATATGATGTGATACTTCAGACGGATGGTGATTGTATCTGCCCGCCCGGATGGATTCGCCGAATGTCAGCTGAAATGTTTTTACATGATTTGGCCACTGGAGTTATTGCATTGTACGGGCGACCGTCGAAGCTTACCAGGTGGCAAGTCCTTGATAATATTTTGACGATGATGGGGACTATGGTTGGAATCAATTCGAATTACTGGTTTAGTGCGAATGCGGCAAATATGGTTTATAAACGCAGCCTTTATCAGGAATTCGTAAAGGGTGATCGACTTCCCAGATCTTCAGGTGATGATATTTTTCTTATTGACTATGCCGTACGCAACAGACATCCTGTCTCATTCGTAAAGGACAGTGAAGCTATGGTTAAGACTTCAGTGGAATTATCATTGTCAAAATTAATAATTCAAAGAAAGAGATGGGCTTCGAAAACTACAGACTACCGATGGAATGGCTTGAAGCTGCTTGCCGGTTTCAATTTTATTTATCAATTGACCCTTGTTGTCCTCTTAGTCCTAGGTGTATTCTTTAGTTCTTCCTTTTGGCCGGGATTCGTTATTCTCTTGATTATCAAATTCGCAATGGACCACCTACTCTTGAGAAATTCCGTCCCATTCTTTAATGATGAGGTATCATTTGTGGAGTCTATATTCTATTCATTGGGTCATGTGGTATACATTATCTATTTTGGATTGTCAGGTATCTTCTTTCCAGGATATAGTTGGAAAGGCAGAAACGTGAGATGATCTATAAATTTTCCTGGTCAATGAGGCCGATGTCCTGTAAGATCTTCATTTGAGGAGCGTAGGTCATCGTGATGTTTTCGCGGGTAAAAATGGATGATGTATCCCCGTATGCGATCAATCGCTGGTTGAGGAGGATTACTCGTTCGAAGTATTCTTCTACCGATCCCAGGTCATGATGCACGACTATAATGGTTTTTCCTTGACGAGCGAGTTCGCGCATGATATCCACAATCTTATGCTCAGTCATCATATCGACTCCCACGAAGGGTTCGTCCATAAGAAATATATCGGCTTGCTGGCAAATGGAACGGGCTATGAATACACGTTGTTGCTGCCCCCCGGAAAGGGCTCCGATCTGACGATTGGCCAATTCGGTAATGCCTAGTCTTTCCATTGCTTCGGCCGCAATCCGATGATCATTTTTATCCAGTCTTTGAAACAATCTTTTATGCGGGTAACGCCCCATTAAAACTACATCTCGCACGGTAGCTGGAAAATCCCAATCGATGTCATCTTTCTGCGGGACATAGGCAATCAATTTTCTGGATTGCTCGATGTCTTTACTGTTGATCAATATCCTACCACTATTCGGGCGGATAATTCCGAGAATTGCACGAAACAGGGTCGATTTACCTGCTCCGTTTGGACCGACAAGGCCATAGATATATCCGCTTTCGATTTTCAAATAAATATTGGACAGAACTCTTTTGCGTTCGTAGGAAACCGAAAGACCTTTTATGTCAATGATTGGAAATGACATCATTTATCTGTTGAAGTAAAAAATTGCCATGAAGAGGCCTGCTACCAAAATTACCCCGAGCAAGATCAAAAAAACATAATTTGGTCGGCTCTGATTTTCGATCAGTTGGGTTGAATCTGATGTCAATGCCTTAACAATGGTTGATGTATTATGCCGGAGCATGTCGATATACGTGCTAGCAGGACTGTCTTGATCACCCAATGAATCGGCATAGAGTTTCCCCCCGATAACCACCCTGTTATCCGCCGCCAACTGTTCCATCAATTTCGGGTTGATCGTACTTTCTATAAAAACGGCGGGAATCTTCTTCTCTCGAATGACCTTATTGACTCTCATAATATCGCTGGTCTGGGCATCTGCTTCGGTCGAAATACCCATTATAGCTTCCAATTGAATATTATATCTCTTGCCGTAATATTGGAAGGCATCATGTGAAGTGATTAATACTCTCTTTTCACCTGGGATGGATTTGATTTGCCGGGCGATGTTCTCGTCGAGCTTGCTCAGTTGTTCAGTATACTGTTCCAGGTTTTTACTATAAATGGATTCATTTTCAGGATCAAGTTGCGAAATGGCATTCCGTATGTTTTCAGCATAGATTATTCCATTTGAGGCGTCCATCCACGCATGAGGATCCGAAGAGTTTCGATATGTTTGACTCGTCAATACCGGAATATTTTCGGTGACAGTAACAGTTACGGCCTCTGTTCCGGAATTCTGAATTAATTCGTTGATCCAACCTTCAAAGGTGAGTCCGTTCACAAGAATGAGATCCGCCGCAGCGACCAACCTGGCATCCCTCGGTGTAGGTTCGTGAAGATGAGGATCTCCTCCAATAGGTACGATCATCTCAATGTCGTGCTTTTCCCGGATGATATTAGCCGCTATATCTGCGATCATTGAAGCAGAGGCAATGACTAATTTTCTATCCTGTGCTCTGAGACTCATTGAGCAACCAACTATATACAATATGACAATGAGGAGTCTCAATCCGCTGATAATTTGCGAACCAGTAAATTTTTCGCCGTTTCGTCGGTCACCAATATTTCCGTTTCGTTTTCTATGAGGACGCGAATCGAGTGGTCGTAAAGTGACTTACTAAGGATATTCATGGTTACACCTATATTGATCCTGTTTTGATTTAAATAGTCCAGGAAGACCTTGTCGTGATGTTTGACACCTACCAGTATTGAGGACTCACCAATTGACAAATTGGACAATGCAATCCTTTCCCTGAGCGTAAATTTTCCATCTGCACTAGGTATGGGATCTCCGTGGGGATCGTATTTTGGATAATCCAGAAACTGATCCAGCCGATCTACGAGTTCATTGGATCGAACATGTTCGAGTTGTTCGGCGATGTCGTGCACTTCTTCCCATGAAAATCCCAGTTTTTCAACTAAAAATGTTTCCCACAGTCTGTGTTTGCGTACAAGAGCCGTGGCCAACCGGCTTCCCTCCTGGCTAAGTTTTACTCCGTGATACTTCTGATAGATTACCAGGTTCTTCTGCGAAAGCTTTTTCATCATGTCGGTTACCGATGCGGCCGAAGTGCTTAAGTATCGGGCAATCGTATTGGTACTTGCCAGTGAAGACGAAGACTCATTTGCCTTATATATGGCCTTTAGATAGTTTTCTTCCGTTGCCGTCAGGTCTATATCCATACGACAAAGATAAGAATTTAGGCTTATCTAAAAATAATTTTATACTGTTTTAATTTTATTTACATGAGATCTGTGAATTGTCTATGAATAATTCGCCTGCCATCGACGTCAACTTAGTGATTTGTTGTCTTTGTAATCATCAAAATAGCGTTACATTTGCACGCCTGTAAATCAGGTAGAAATCAATCGTAATTAATATCTAAATCTAGTTGTAAATGTCTGAAAATATCACCTATATCATACCTGTATTCGGAGTCATTGCTCTTCTGTATACTTTTTGGAAATCTTCATGGGTATCCAGGCAAGATGTTGGAAATGACCGAATGGCAAAGATCGCAGACAATATATCTGAAGGAGCCATGGCTTTTTTGAAGGCAGAATATCGGGTCCTGTCTATTTTCGTTATAGCCGTTGCCATCTTATTGGCATTGAGCGGCAGAACTGAAGGTTCACACCCATTGGTTGCCTTGTCATTTATCCTTGGGGCCATATGCAGTGCATTGGCCGGTTTTATCGGTATGAAGGTTGCCACAAAGGCAAACGTCAGAACGACAAATGCAGCAAGGACGAGCTTGGGAAAAGCATTAGAAGTTGCCTTTGCCGGTGGAGCAGTGATGGGATTAGGGGTTGTCGGCTTAGGTGTACTTGGTTTAGGTGTCCTGTTCATGCTCTACTCAAATATGTTTGGTGTCTCAGACATGAGCAGCGTTGAAAAAGTCATCAATGTCCTGATCGGTTTTTCATTTGGGGCATCTTCGATTGCGCTTTTCGCCCGTGTTGGAGGAGGTATTTATACCAAGGCAGCTGATGTAGGAGCTGATTTGGTCGGAAAGGTCGAAGCCGGTATTCCTGAAGATCACCCACTCAATCCGGCAACTATTGCCGATAATGTTGGTGACAATGTCGGAGATGTTGCGGGTATGGGAGCTGATCTGTTTGAATCTTATGTGGGTTCGATTATTGGTACGATGGTCTTGGGTGCAGCTTTAATGGGCAGTACTGGCTGGTCGGATAATTTTGGCGGACTCTCCGCAGTCATCCTTCCTTTGGTCCTGGCATCGATTGGGATCATCACTTCCATCATTGGTACGTTCTTCGTTCGTGTCTCCGAAGGAGGAAATCCACAATCTGCATTGAACAGGGGTGAATACATCAGCGTGGGCATCATGTTGATTGTTACCTTTCTTGCCGTCCGGGCAATTTTACCAGCCACATGGACAGTAGGCGGTGTAGAATATACTTCAATGGGTGTTTTCTGGGCTGTTATTTTTGGTCTGGTTGCCGGTGTGTTAATAGGAGTAATAACTGAATTTTACACCGGGACGGGAACCCGGCCAGTTAAGAGTATCGTCAATCAATCGTTGACGGGTTCTGCTACAAATATCATTGCAGGATTGGGAGTGGGTATGCAATCTACCGCTTTGCCAATATTGGTTTTAGTTGCTGCGATCATAGGGGCCCATCACTTTGCCGGGTTGTACGGTATAGCTATTGCGGCTGTCGGAATGCTTAGTAATACAGGCATTCAACTGGCGGTTGATGCATATGGACCTGTATCCGATAATGCAGGGGGAATCGCTGAAATGGCCGAGCTGCCCAAGGAAGTAAGACAAAGAACAGACAAGCTGGATGCTGTAGGGAATACAACTGCCGCCATCGGTAAAGGTTTTGCGATCGGATCAGCAGCTCTTACAGCTTTGGCTCTTTTTGCCGCTTTCATGACCACTGCCGAAATCGAATCTATTGATATCTCAAAACCTCGTGTCCTTGCGGGATTGTTTTTAGGAGGAATGCTTCCGTTCTTGTTCTCCGCTCTTTCCATGAATGCAGTAGGTCGCGCTGCGATGGATATGATCAAGGAGGTAAGAAGGCAATTTTCTTCCATACCCGAGTTAAAGGCGGCCCTGGCGGTAATGAATAGTAATGAGGGGAAAGAATTTGATGAGTGGTCAGATGATGATAAAAGGACTTTTGAAGCCGCAGACGGTAAAGCCGAATATGGAAAGTGTGTGGAAATTTCGACCCGCGCTTCTATCCGGGAGATGATCTTACCCGGACTTGTTGCTATTTCTTCCCCTGTTCTTGTTGGATTTTTAGGTCAGGCTGAAATGCTTGGAGGTCTGTTGGCAGGCGTAACTGTCTGCGGTGTACTCATGGCAATTTTCCAGTCCAATGCGGGGGGTGCATGGGACAATGCGAAAAAAATGTTTGAAGAAGGAGTAAACATCCAGGGAGTCGAATATCATAAAGGATCCGATCCGCATAAGGCAACCGTAGTAGGGGACACTGTCGGAGATCCATTCAAAGATACTTCCGGACCTTCTTTGAATATTCTGCTCAAGTTGATGTCCGTTGTTGCGCTGGTGATCGCTCCGTTCCTTTAGGGTCTTTTGTACTGTGTCAATTTCCTGAACGGAATCTACCGTTGTTATTCTTTAGTTAATTTCCCACTAAATAAACAACACCGGTTCTGTTTTGGCATTAAACATGTATATTGATATAGTAATTGGCGTTAAAGAACAAATATCCCACTATGTTTAAGTTGATCGTTTTCACCTTTCTGGGTAGTATCAGTTTATTGTTTGGATCATTCTTGAATGATGACCATTCCGATCCGGCTAAAGAAAAGGTGATTCAGAATGCAGTATTGACCATCCTGAATCAATATCACTACTCTCCGGAAGATTTAAACGATGAATTCTCTAACGAGGCTTTCGATCTTTTTCTAAGCTATGTCGATAGTAGAAAGAGATTCCTTACCCAGGAAGATCTCGATCAATTGTCCGCTTACAGATCGCTCATCGATGACCACATCCAGTCAGGATCGTTTGAGTTCTTTGACCTTGCGACTGACTTGCTCGAAGCACGAATCGACATGGTTGACGAAATTTTTACTGAAATTCTTGAACGGCCGCTCGATTTCAAATTGAAAGAAACAGTTGAATTTGATGCAGAGAAGAAAGACTGGGTATTGAATGATGAAGAGTTGAAAGATCGATGGCGAAAACTGCTCAAGTATGAAGTCATGACCAAATTGAGTCATAAGATTTCCGAACAGGAGAATGACGAATCCGAATTGGATGACATGGATATCAAATCTTTTACGGAATTAGAGGAAGAAGCAAGAAAGGAAACACTAAGGGATTATGAGAAATGGTTCAAGTCATTCATCAAAGTTCGAAGATCGGACCGGTTTGAGGCTTATCTCAATACTATTGCACATCTCTTTGATCCTCACTCTGATTACTACAATCCAAAAGAAAAACAGGATTTTGATATAAAAATGGGGGGTAAGCTCGAGGGAATTGGTGCCCGGCTTCAGGCAGATGGAGACCTGACCAAAGTGGTTCAGATCGTTCCCGGTGGACCAGTTTGGAAAAACAAACAGATCGATGTAAATGATTTCATTACCAAGGTGGCCCAGAAGGGAGAAGAACCTGTTGACGTCTTCGGAATGCGACTTGACGATGTTGTAAGTATGATCCGGGGAAAGAAAGGAACCATTGTGAACCTGACGATCAAAAAGAAAGACGGGTCATTGATCGAAGTAGAGTTGGAAAGAGATTTGATCAACACGCAGGAGATCTTTGCAAAATCCGCAATTCTTGACTATCATGGTCTGATTGAAAATATTGGATACATAGATCTCCCCAAATTCTACAGCAGCTTTGAAGGTGCTCAGGGAAATAGTTGTGCAGCTGATGTGGCAAAGGAAATTAATAAACTAAAGGCACAAAATGTAAACGGAATCATTTTGGATCTTCGAAATAATGGTGGGGGCTCTCTTAAGGATGTAGTGGACATGACTGGTTTATTTATCGAAGATGGCCCGATTGTGCAGGTGAAACCAAGAGAGAGAAAACCTTACATTTATAAAGATGAAGATTCGGATGTGCAGTATTCCGGTCCCCTCATTGTCCTGATTAATTCATTCAGTGCCTCTGCTTCCGAGATTTTGGCCGCAGCCATGCAAGACTATGATCGCGCTGTGATCGTCGGAAGTCAGTCCTTCGGAAAAGGGACGGTTCAAAGATTTATTGATCTGGATAGGGCTGTAAGAGGAAATACCAGTTACAAACCCCTTGGCCAGGTCAAACTTACCATGCAAAAATTTTATAGGATCAATGGAGGTTCGACACAACTAAAAGGAGTCACTCCGGATGTCATCTTACCAGACCGGTATAATTTGATCGATGTGGGTGAAAGGGAATATTCCAACGCTCTTGAGTGGTCTCAGCTTTCTTCCCTTGATTTTGATCAGGATGTATACAAGGTCAGCAAGAAAGACTACCTAAAGTCAAGGAGTGAACAGAGAATATCAGGGAAGGAGGAATTTAATCTCATTAGCGAACAAGCCAAATGGTATAAAGAAAATAAGCTTAAGACCAGTTACTCACTGAACCTTGAAGAACACCAGGAATTTTTGGATGACAAGGATAAAAGAACTGCAGGTTTTAATGATTTGATGACATCGAGAATTGAAAATCTGTCCATCAATCATCTTCCTGAGGATGAGTATAGAATAAACCTTGATGATTCCACCAGGGCTTCCCACGAAGATTGGATCGATCGATTGAACAAAGACTTCTATATCGAAGAATCATTGGCAATCATGCGGGACTTGATCGATATTGGTTCATATACCAGCCTCGAGTCAAAAGGTAAGGAATAGACGGAATCCATATATTGAAGGCGGGTCTAATAAATCAATTTGTTAGACCCGTTTTTATTTAGGAAAGAACTTCAATGGAATTTGTATCACTCTCAAATATTTCAAAGTCCTATGGGCCCAAAACCCTGATTAACAATATCAATTTGAAAATTTCAAAGGGTGACAGAATTGCTCTGATCGCAAGAAACGGCAGTGGAAAGTCCACACTCCTTAAGATCATAGCCGGAATCGTGGCTCCTGAGGGTGAGCGGTGTCAGGTGACTTTAAGTAAGAATATAAAGCTGGGTTATCTGCCTCAAGAGCCAGAGCTCACCATGACACATTCAATATTTGATACAATTCTCCGGATCGATCAACCGAAAATTCTGGCCTTACGGTCTTATCTCTCGGCTATGAACGAAAATGATGCTGACAAAATTGATGAGGCTGTTCAGCTGATGGATAGAAGATCAGCATGGGACACAGAAGCAAAGATTAAAGAGCTGCTTTATAGATTACACCTGACTGATTTTGACCGGGTCGTGGCATCAATGAGCGGCGGACAAAAGAAGCGGTTGGCCATTGCGAGACTCATCCTGAGTGAGCCAGATCTTTTGCTACTTGATGAACCTACTAACCATTTGGATATTGAAATGATTGAGTGGCTCGAAAACTATTTAAAATCGCGTCAATTGACGATTCTAATGGTCACTCACGACAGGTACTTTTTGGAGCGAATCTGTACAAAAATTCTTGAACTCGATCGTGGCCAGGTGGTCACATATTCAGGAAATTATTCTGACTATTTGCAAAAAAAGGCGCTGAGAAGTCAACAAGAACATGCCATGAGGGATAAGGCGAAAAAGCTTTACCTGAAGGAGCTTGCCTGGATGCAAAGACAACCAAAGGCACGGACGACAAAGGCCAAATCCAGGATTTCCGAGTTCCACCAGCTCGAGGAAGAAGTGAGTAGTATTACATATGAGGATGTCTTCAAAATTGATATTGATTCATCCCGTCTCGGTAAGAAGATCCTGGAGTTTTATGACGCCTCGAAATCCTTTGAGGACAACATCATACTACGGAATTTCTGGTATAAGTTCAAAAAAGGAGAGAGACTTGGAATATGCGGTGTCAATGGGAGTGGCAAATCCACCTTTGCAGAACTCTTATGTGGTAAACAATCCTTAGATTCCGGTAAGAGAGTCATAGGCGAAACGGTTCAATTTGGCTATTTCAGGCAGGATGGAATGGACCTGGACTCCAATAAAAAAGTCATCGATTTGATCCGTGACATTGCTGAATACCTTCCTTTGAGTAACGGGAAAAAATTAGGTGCTGTCACGCTCCTGGAAAAATTTATGTTTAAGCCCGAGCAACATCAAGTGCAAGTGGAACAACTGAGTGGAGGCGAGAAAAAGAGATTGCAGATTTTGACGGTACTTATGTCCAACCCCAATTTCCTGATTCTTGATGAGCCAACAAATGATCTTGATGTACTTACATTAAATGTGCTCGAAGACTATCTGTCCAAATTCAAGGGTTGTCTGGTCGTCATTTCACACGATCGATACTTCATTGATAAATGTTCGGATCACTTATTCATTTTTGAGGGGAGTGGTGTCATAAAGGATTACAATGGAAACTACTCAGAATGGAAGGAAGAGCATCACAGGTCACGGTCGAATGCTGCGAAAGTGAAGAGTGAAAGTTCGAATTCGTCGAATCAGATCCAATCGGTGAGAAAACTCAGCTATTTGGAAAAAAAAGAATTAAAAGATATCGAACGAGAATTAGATGCTTTGAACAGTCGAAAAAAAGAAATTGAAAGTGAATTCTTGTCAGGACTCTCCGATTCGGCGGCTATCGAAAAATTGTCCATAGAGTTAGGAGACATAAAAAGCCACAGTGATCAACTGGAGATGAGATGGCTGGAACTTGCCGAATTCCTATAGCTTTTTGATCTTCTTTTCAAGTTGTTTTTCATAATTGGGAAAATATCCAAGTTGCACGGATTGAATTTTTCCGGACCCATCCACTAACATCGAATAGGGTAATCCTTGAGCTCCTAATTTTTCCATAAGATCCTGGTCGGTGTCATGCATAAACGTGAAGTCCCATTCGTTCACCTCAAACATTTTCCTTGCGCGTCCGACCATAAGCGGTATATCGACTGAAATTGCGACAATTTCCACTCCATAATCCTCTGACCACCTGGAATAGACTTTTTTCAATGCATTGAGTTCCATTCGACAAGGACCACACCATGTTGCCCACAGACTTACGATTTTAGGATTTCCCGTTGAAACGTATGATTGGATATCCACAGTCTCGCCCTTATCGCTCAACACCTCGTCACTCGGCATGAATTCCTGGCTGCTTCCGATATTGGAAGATGTAAAAAAAGCAAAGGCAAGGATGAAAACCTGGATTCGCATGTCTATTAAGTGATTTCGTCTGGCCAATTAACGATGGTTCTGTATGAAAAATTCTTTGTACCTCATAATTAAGAAAACGAAAACGATCTTCATCCGTGTAAATCCTTCGGGAATTCTACCGATGAAACCTTTAAAAAACAAGAGGTATCATTATTAATACAGGTGCATATTTTTTTCCCCCGCTTTAATCTCAAACGGCAAGTGATTGACCTTAGGAGGAAGAGGACAGGTCGCATACGGTGTAAATACACAGGGAGGATTTATAAGTTTATTGAAATCTAGTACGACAACACCTGATCGACTGTTCTTTTCAGGGTAAAGATACCTTCCACCTCCATAGGTCGATATTCCACTCGTCCTATCATGGACCATTACAAAGTATGAGCTGCTGTCATTGTCCAATGCGGTCAGACGATAGATCTCGTCATTCCAGGTAAATTCGAGCAAAGCGGCAATCGGTCTCACAATATTCAAACCAAGAATATTTGTATAGCTGATGCTGTCTGATGGATTATCCGTATCAATGGCTTTTGCAAGAATCCTGTAATCTTCATTGATGGGATATGCAGATATTGTCGTGAGGTTGGTTCTATATTCACTCAGGGTATCTTTTACGCGCAAATAATAGTTACTTCCTCTTTCGATAATGTGCCATTGCAAGCTCTTATAAGAGGCCATGGTTGGTCCCTCGGCATCCCTGTCTGACTTCATAAGGATTTGTCGCACCGGCTCATTGTTGACTTGAACATATACACTCTGGTAAGTATTCATGACAACGCCACTATCTGTTTTCATAAGAAATCCAAAACTTGATGGACCTTTGGGAATGATAAAGTCATTTTTGTCAGACCTTCCGAAGTAGGCCAGGGAGTTTTTCAGATGAAACAGGGCAACTACCGATGGCCATCCATATGGGGATTGCAATTCGGCCAACCTTTGTGCCCGCCATTCCAGGACCTCATCCTCATATGGGGAATGGCAACTCAGGATGATGAAAGCGAACAGATAAGGGATATATTTCAGCATTTGGAAAAATTAGTGTAGCAATGTGGCATCTCTGAAGAATGAAGAGATATGACATCAAGACACGGTGTTTCGGGGAAGGCTACAGAATCAGTGATATCTTCGCGTTTGAATTCAATTTTTGTTACACCTTTTTTATAATTGTCAAAAAATATCTTTTCGATTAATTTAGAATTTCTGTTTTGCCTGGCCATTTGTTTATCCTTTCCATTTGAGGATAAGAACCTCTTCTCTTAATTGTTCTTTTGTAGCTGTTGCCATTCTCGTTCTGAACAATTCCAGATCTTCAACTTCATAGTTCAATTTTTGAGCTATTTCAGATAAAAGGGTTCCTGTTCTAATCATAATTCTGAAGAACGATGCCTGATCACCAACGACATACGCTAGTTTAGCTCCTGGGGCTAAAGCCGTTCTTAAGTTTGCTAAATGCTTTGTCATTCCACCGAAATATTGTAATACAACCCTATAGTACATTCTTTCAAAACCAGAGGTCTTTCCTAATTCCATTCTCTTGGATTCAATTTTTTCGGCGAGTTTTATAATACTCGAATATTTCTTTATATAAATGTCATCCTTGTCATCCTTGTATATCGATCTTGTATTTGACCTGACGAAGGTTTTCTTTATTGCTCTCATTTCCAACTTGTCTTTTATCAAACCTAGTAAAACATTTTCAAGTCTTGTAGTTCTTGAATAATCCTTTTCGTTAGGATATGGAGGAGAGGTAATCACTGCATTTATTGATGATGGATCAAGATATTGGTTGCATGATCTTGAGTCGCCTAAGTAAATTTCAGAGGAAGTATTTTTGTCGGACTGTAATATTTGTTCAAGATCTCTCTTGATAACCAAGACATTATTAAGCCATGGTGCAATTACTTCTGCATCTTCTTTGATTTTACCAACTCCAATTTCTGGACCAAATCTTAAATTACTTACGTTTTTAACAGTTGATTTAAGAAATGCTAATAATAAATGACTTCTTATTTTATCACACTTTTCATTCTTTATGAATTTTAATAGTGCTAACGTTTTATGTAAGGCTTTTGGACTGATTGAGTTTTTTATTAGGAGCTTATACTCTTTTTCTGGAAGTGACAACAATTTTTGCTCCTCAGGAAAAATCAGTTCTGAATCAATGATTCCTTGACTTTTCAAATCAATACTCAGTTTGTGAGCGATTGATAAAGCTGTATCTGCGAGATTTTCTGTATCAATATTCCAATTGAGCTTTGTGTGAGTTGCAAATTTCGTTACTGGGTTAGCTTCAATTCCAACAGAATTAATTCCATTGAGCTTTGATTCGACAAGCGTTGTTCCTGTTCCAGCAAATGGGTCAAGTATAGTATGTTCACTACCTATGTGGAATTTGTTTATATAATGTTGGACAAGATGAGGAGGAAATGAGAGGACAAATCTGTACCAATTATGTATTGCTTCATCCTGATTCTTGACCTTATTTGAGTGATAATTCGCTACTAAATCTTCTACTAAGTTCATATTATCAAATATAGGAATTTGTTCTTTTGGTATTCGTATTAACTAATACCACATATTTCGGATTGGTACATGGCAATAAACGGGAATTTTCCCGGATGGGTCATTAGGGAAATGGTTACCGTTATGATCATACTTATGTTAGCAAAGACTTGCAACCATTGGTTAAGGGATGGCATTACCTGCATGAATTGAGAACAGAAGGAATTTCGGATCATGCCGCCATGATGCTGGGTTGAAGGTCTGACTATTCAATGGCTGAGTTATGAGAAGATCAGGTCATGAACCATTTCCACTCCTGCTTGCGCAAACTTGAAATAGCCCAAACCGGGATGATGATCAGGGCGAGAAATTCCTGGGTCCTGAATGCATTATTGAACAAGCCGGATATTTTAATCCAGGCTGAGAATCCTTCCGGACGAAGAACCGGTGCATTTTCGTCTATCATTGCAGTGTACTTCATAGCGAGAAGAATACAAATTAAAATTCCCCCTATAAAAAGTGAAATGAGCTTTCTTTTCCAATTGATAGGTGAAGCGATAATCAGGGAAATGAGCATTATAAATGGGCCGAAAGCTGTAAGGCGAGCGTTTTGATTTAGAATAAATGATGGTTGTATTGATTTCTTATTGGGGCTGCTTTTCCATTGGTTTAAAGAATAGATATATACCGAATAATCAAATTCGTCTGAATCACCGTCGAAAAGTCTAAAATCCGTTCTGGTAGTCGGATGAAAAGCATTGAATGTGACTTGTTGAAAGGTATTATATGTAGATACTGCCGCCGTCCGAACCGGTGCAATCAGTGGTAATAGTGTGATCAGGATATAGGCGATAAAAAAAACAATCAAAAATTTCAGAACGTTGGGGAGGTTTTTCATGATGCTGCAGTTTTGGTTGAAGCGGCATCCAGATTTGTTCCCCATCTCATCCAATAGATCCAGATACCGACTGTGAACACGATGAAAATTGCCTGCCAAAAATCTACGTGCATGAACTCAAACAACGAAGGAACATAAATACCAGTGAGGTAGAGGGTAATGATTCGTATCAAATTTAGAACTGTAATAGCCAGAAGTCCAAAAACCAGCCCTTTCCATCTTACATTCCAGGACATGGGGAAGATGGCTACCGAAATAGCATAGAGAATGGAAGGTGCGATTGCATCACATCCCTCCTCAATACTCACGGAAAAGTCAGCCGAACTCAATATGGGACCACTGGCACTCACTCCAAAACCGAATATGTTTAATATAGCTGCCGATATACCGGAATACATGTTTAAGAGGGGAGTGCGGAAGGCACTGAACCAGGACATATTTGTAAGCAAGTAAAATATGAGGCAGGCCAAAAGAAATGATCCTGCAAACTTCAGAACCGGTTTTCTCGATTCCCATTCACCAGGTTGACGTACCTGCTTTTTTTTGGTAGTTTTTTTAGTCTTTTTTACCTTTTTAGCCATTCTCTTGTATTGATTTTACTCGTATTTATTCTCGAGATCCAATTGGCAAAGTTCTATGATTAATTGTGAAATCTTATCAGTAACCGAATTAAGAAAATTCTTTCCCTTTTGGGCATTTGCTTTCATAGGATTGCCAACACCTGTATCTGTTGTGACTTCAGACCATTGTCTTTCAGCCCATGCCCATCCCTCGCGAATAGCACCGATCCTGCTGTTTTTGGCTTCACCGGGACCTGCTGATGAAAGGTCGACCCAATCGGGATATAGGTGCATGATGATGCTGGTCTCCATCTCGTCTGCGTGATCTCCTTCCTCTTCAAAAAAATCAGATTTGTCCAGGCTTCTGAACCAATCACAAAATGAAAGAAACATTTCCGGGAATTCCGAGCCTAATTCACGTAATAGTGGCTTGAAATTATTTCCACCGTGGCTATTGAGTACCAACAGCTTTGAAACTCCATGATTGGACAAGACCTCGATCACGTCCCGAAGAATGGTGAGTTGGGTACTTGGATAGATATTCATATCCAGAAAAATATCCATTTGCCCGGTATTTACACCAAAAGGGATTGTAGGTAAGACAATGAAGCCCTGTTCATTGCTATATGCCTTTCTTGCTGATTCGTGAGTGATATAATCAGCCTCATAGATATCCGTGCCGTACGGCAAGTGAAAATTATGTGCTTCACACGCACCCCATGGCAGGATGGCCAGGTCGATCTTTCTTTCCTTTACTTCAGCCCATGTACATTCAGATAGTATGTAGGGTCTTCGAGACATACGTGATTCTTGAACTCCCGAATATGACCTTTTTATATGAGAAAATAAAAAAGGGCGGTACAAAGTACCGCCCCCGTCTTTTTGGCCAATCATTACCTTCTCAGGTGTGGGAATTGACCAATATGGATCTAATGATGAAAACGTGCCTCAAAATAAGCAGGAATGCTATATATATCCAAATTTATAATGTAAATAGTGTCTGATTCGTGGTAATTTTAATGTGACAGGTAAATCACCGGAGGTGTATAGTACGGTATTATCTTGAAGAATTGACCTTGATTTAAACATTGGAAAATATATCTTTGGGGCTCTTTTCTGAGAAGATCATTGAAATCGACAATTTCGTCACTCATTTGGCATTCTCAAGGAGAAAATTGAAAGGGAAGAATGTATCAGATCCGCTCCGACGAGTCTGATACGACTATCGGAGTCGTCAGACCAAAGGCGAGATGCTCAACCGGCGTAGGAGCTGGTCAAAAAGAAATAAAGTTGTTCGAAGGGATGACGGAACCAGGGTGAGGTGGGTGAGTGGCAGATCCGCCCGTGGCGGGATGCTCAACCGGGGTAAGAGTTGGTCAAAAAGAAAAAGAGTTGTTCGAAAGGATGAGGGGACCAGGGTGAGTTGGGTGAGTGTCAGATCCGCCAGAGGCGGGATGCTCAACCGGGGTAAGAGCTGGTCAAAAAGAAATAAAGTTGTTCGAAGGGATGACGGAACCAAGGTGAGGTGGGTGAGTGTCAGATCCGCCCGTGGCGGGATGCTCAACCGGCGTAGGAGCTGGTCAAAAAGAAATAAAGTTGTTCGAAGGGATGACGGAACCAAGGTGAGGTGGGTGAGTGGCTGAAACCACCGGTTTGCTAAACCGGCGTACCTGGAAACAGGTACCGGGGGTTCGAATCCCCCTCTCACCGCTGATCGGGTGTGAGCAAGGGTTGGTGTTTGGGTGTGATGTGGATCTGTTTATAATGGGTCACACTCACACAAGAACTCAAATTCACACTCGGCCCCCGGGGCGTAGCGCAGTCCGGTTAGCGCACCTGTTTTGGGAACAGGGGGTCGCAGGTTCGAATCCTGCCGCCCCGACTTGATTATCAAGGAGTTATGGAGAAATTCATGACTCCTTTTCTTTTGTGCGCCCGGCATGGGGCAGATACTTGGAGGTGAGAGTCCTCTATGCACCCGGCAAGGGGAAGCATTAGCTGAACGGCAAGATCATACTC
>JANQHF010000073.1 GCA_028282725.1 Saprospiraceae bacterium | reverse complement strand
TGATCGGCCTTCGGGCATCAACCTAGGTTGAAAAGTCCATCGACCATTAACCTCAAACTAACTAAAGACCAATTGCCAATTACCGTATTCCGTCTACCGCCAAAACTGCTGTGTCCTTGACTCTTCCGCCCAGGGTCGCGCGCTGCGCACTTACCCCGGGCTACAGATATTTCGCCCCTACAGGGCTTTTTAATCATTAGTCATTGGGTTTTGGAGTTTGGAAGTTGATTGCAGGGCGTGGTTGCATCACTCGACTTAAAGTCGGGTGATGACTTGAGTACGGGTATGTGCCTGAGGGCAACTTGACTATTAGACATGCTCATTAAAATGGACAATGGACTATCAACCATCGACTGTTTATTTGTTGATCTGTTTATTTGTTGATCTGGGACGGGTTGGTGCGATCTGTCAGACAGGTATCCCGTACATTCGCAAAGCGAATCGTCGGGACAAAACTCAAAACTCAAAAATTACAACCGTATAACTAAATAATTACCTTTGCCGCTTATTAAAAAAAGACAGAACAAATGGCCAAATCCATTGCTACAAAATGTGCGGACAACATAAGGATCTTATCAGCAGCCATGGTAGAAAGAGCCTCCTCCGGTCACCCTGGTGGACCAATGGGAGGAGCGGATTTTATCAATATCCTGTACAGTGAATTTCTTCAATTTGACCCGGATGATATGGGATGGTTCATGAGGGATCGATTCTTCCTGGATCCGGGACATATGTCTGCCATGCTCTATTCGCAACTTTTGTTGTGTGATGCCATGTCCATGGATGACATCAAGAACTTCCGCCAGTGGAAAAGTCCCACACCCGGTCATCCTGAAATCGACATCAAACGTGGCATCGAAAATACCAGCGGCCCTCTCGGCCTGGGTCATTGCTTTGGTGCCGGAGCAGCAATTGCCGAGCGATTTTTAGTTGAGAGATTCGGAGATTGGTTGAGTCATTACACCTTTTTGTACATTTCAGACGGAGGTGTCCAGGAAGAAATATCACAGGGAGTAGGCCGTATTGCTGGTTTCCTGGGGCTTGGAAACCTGATTATGTTTTACGATGCCAACGAGGTACAGCTGAGCACCATGGTCGGCGAAGTAACTTCTGAAGATACCGCTAAAAAATATGAAAGCTGGAATTGGCATGTCATGAGTATAGATGGTAATGATGAAGAACAAATACGGAAAGCCATACAGGAAGCTCAAGCCGAAAAAGAAAAGCCAACATTGATTATAGGTCATACAGTCATGGGTAAGGGTGCTGTCAAAGAAGATGGCAGCTCTCATGAAGGAGAAGTGGAAACCCATGGCAAGCCGTTAGGTAAGTCAAATGCTTCCTTTAACAAGACCATCGAAAATCTCGGTGGTGATCCGGAACATCCGTTTCAAATCTTTACGGACGTTTCCGAATACTATTCCGCTGTGCTGGAACAAAAGCGATCGGATGCCAATGAAAGGAAGGATGAATATTCTGCGTGGCGACAAAACAATGTGGTATTGGCCAAAAAACTAGATCTATTCCTTTCAGGTGAATTGCCAATGCTCGACTGGAGTCAAATTGTTCTTGGAGAGCATGAAGCAACGAGAAATGCTTCTTCCAGGGTACTCGGATTTCTTGCTGAACGTGTGGAAAATATGATCGTAGCGTCAGCAGATCTTTCGAACAGCGATAAAACCGATGGATTTCTGAAAAAGTCCAAAGTTTTTACCCGGGGAGATTTCTCCGGCGGTTTTTTGCAGGCCGGTGTCAGCGAATTGACGATGGCAGGATTGGCAACGGGAATGGCGCTCCATGGTGGTATCATTCCAGTTTGCGGGACCTTTTTCGCTTTTTCAGATTATATGAAGCCCGTCCTCAGGATTGCAGCTCTTATGGAGCAACCCGTCAAATTTGTTTGGACCCATGATGCATTCAGGGTGGGTGAGGACGGACCGACTCATCAACCCATTGAGCAGGAGGCGCAATTGCGATTATTGGAAAAATTGCATAATCACTCTGGCAAATCAGCATTTCTGGCCCTAAGACCGGCCGATAGTGCAGAGACCGTGGCAGCATGGAAATTAGCACTTGAAACAAAAGACAGACCAGCAGGTCTCATATTATCAAGACAAAATATTACCGATGTTCCTGGTACGGAAGGCTTGACAAGGCTGTACCATGCAATGAATTTGTATAAGGGAGCATATCTTATTCAGGAAGGATCCGGTACGCCGGATATCATCCTTGTGGCCAACGGTTCAGAGGTGTCGACTCTTGTCTCTGCAGCTCCTCTTCTGGAATCGAGGGGACTTAAAGTAAGAATTGTTTCCATTCCGTCAGAAGGTGTTTTCAGGACACAAAGCACAGCTTACCAAAACGAATTACTGCCTGATGACATCCCTACCTTCGGCTTGACTGCCGGATTGCCAGTCACCCTGGAAGGTGTCGTCAAAAATAATGGCAAAGTCTATGGAATGACACATTTCGGCTATTCGGCACCTTACAAGGTACTTGATGAAAAGTTTGGATATACAGCGGAAAATGTAGTTGACCACGTGTTACAATTATTGGATCAATAATATAGAAATTGAATACCCGGTTATTTGAATTGAATACAGCTAAAAGAATATGTATCTTATCGCTGAATGATCGAAGCTGATCAACCGTTCCCACTCTAAAAAATTGTTCTAAGATCTCCAGTTTGACAACATGATTCTTTCATATATGTATGATCACTATTGCAATAATGATCACAAATAATTCGTATTCTCAATCGCTAATTTCAAAACCGGCCTTTCAAAATAAACGATCAGAGTTTTACAAAAAAAAGACCCAACTGGTCAACGGTAAGAATGTCAGAGCTTTTATTTATGATATCGACCCCCACTTGTAACCATAATTTCTATAAAAAGTGAATTCGAGGAAGCCATAAGAAGCTGGTGCACTACATGTAAATAAATTTCAGATGTTGTTATTCAACAAGTCTCATTTCCAAAATAAAATTCCTGGGGATAGATTACCAATACGATATCAACGGCTTTCTTAGCCACTGGATTCACTTTATATAGCAAAGCTGATTTCAAATCTGCCAATCAGTTTTTACATGCCAATAATATTCAATTTCGGTGCTGTTGTCCTGGCAAATTTAATAACAACAACCAACAGGAAGAACAGAAAGACGATCACCGGTAAAGAATTACTATCTCTCAATTTTGAGATCTCAAAAGAGAATTTTTGAATGAGAAGAATAATGATCTTCTGAAAAAAGAAAAAGACTATTTCAACGAACTCCATTTCTTCATTGCACATCATCCCAAAAATTAAAATTCATAATCAAAGACATTAATAATCAATCATCCATCGGATACTTTGTCAAAGCCAGAGACGGCGTATTATGCCTTGCTGATAATGTTCATGATTTGGTCGAATTGAGGAAGGAAGGATCCGAAACTGAAGTTTACTTATCATTTGAAAAGATATCCACCATTGAACGATTGTGGGAATAGAATCTAGGTCCAAAAACAGGTCAACCGTTCTTCTGGTCTTGAAATTCACGACTTAGTGTTATACATTACATTCCCAAATCAGACCGTAAAGGGTCGATAAACTTACAACCGGGATGTCACAGGTGATGATGATGATCGCTTTTCTGATTTCAGGTGCATATCTCAATGCCCAGGAAGATCCTGTCCGAACAATTGTTCTGATCAATGGAAATGCACATTTGGTCGATGTGGCTGTCAATGGTGACCTGGTAGCAATCTACCAAAGAGTAGAAGGCCTCTTCACCTCAGGAGAATCTACAACTTCGATTATTGACAGGTTATCAAAAGATCAACCTGCTCCATCGGGACAAATAGTCTTTTTTGAAAAAGAAGAAGAACCCATTCCCTCCTTTTCTGAAGAAAATAAGCAACCCATTATCACCGGCAGCAGCCAGTATATTGGTTTCAGCCCCGAAAGAGCATTGCTGCTGAATACAGCAGTCGATCAGATTCGAAAGATCGCGGATCAATTCGAAGTAGGAGTCGTCCAATCAATCACAGTCATCAGCTATCATCTGGATAATTACCGTTCTCGTTCATTGGCACGTAATCGAGCCAAGGCCATAAAAGATCTACTGATGGCCTTCGGGGTAAACGGACTCAATATTTCTACATTGACTTCTGCCGTTTCCCCGGATTCCAAATTGGATTTTGTGCAAGTGAAATTTTAGACGGTATTGCTTCAGACAATACCCGGATATTGGTAATTCTTTTGAATGCCCCCTGAGCCATTTTTGGAAAAACAAATATGCAGGCATGGATCATGATCAATAATAGACTGAATTCTACCGATGTGATTACAGCAGTGACGATTGAAAATGATAAAGTATCCAAACTTAAATACTGATAGAACAAAATCACGCTTGCCGGAATAGAACAAAGGTCCCAATTATAAAAATGAGCTGTCAAGAGTGGTGGGGGATAAGAATGATCGCTTTTATAGTTTTCATATCCCTGCCCGATAATAACGATAAAATAAATGTCAAATGCAATTATCGATAAAACAGGTACAAATTCGTGAAATAAAGACTTACTTTTTAGTACGGCATATAAAAACAAAAATACAGTTAAGGCAGCCCTTGGTAGTTGGAAATATTATACGAAATACTTGCCCGCCTTCCTCAGCCAATATCTTCTGTAAAACCTCTTTTCTGTGGAGGCAATTTCAAGCAATCTCTCGGATCGACACAATTTCAAATCATCATGATTGTCACAATTTGATCGTAAAGATTGTCCCTTTTCCCCTTACGCTTTGAACATCAATGCTTCCACGGCTGGCAACGATAATTTGACGACAAAGACTTAGCCCAATACCCGAACCTCTATTTTTTGTTGTAAAAAATGGGATGAATATCTGATCCAACATACTTTCCTCGATGCCATCTCCGGTGTCTGCAATTTGAATGATTACATTTTCTACATCCTTGTACAAGCGAATTTCTAGAATCGGGCCCTGGTGACCTTCCAGGGCTTCAATCGCATTTTTTATCAAATTAATAAAAGCCTGTTCTAAAAGACCCGCATCACCATTCAGCATCACCTTGTGCTCAGGGAATTGTTTGATCAATGTAATTGATTGGTCATCAATTTCCGCTTTGTGCAGTATGATCAGTCTTTCGAATAATTCCTTAACGTCAAACATTGCAAATTCAGGAGGTGGTACCCGCGTCAGTTGACGATATTTACTTGTAAAATCCAGCAAAAATTCACTTCTCTTTTGAATGGCACTGATGGCCTGATGAATGTCAGTTCTGGTTTGCTCATCCAGACCTTTGGCATTAGTTATAATATGATCGGTGGTTGAAGCCAGTGATACGACCGGACTTACCGAATTCATAATTTCATGGGTCAGGATCCGAATTAGTTTTTGCCAGGACTCCATCTCGCGGTAATCCAGTTCTGATCTGATATTATGAAATGAAAACAATCTAAGTGTTTCCTCATTCATGATGATCAAAGTTGCCTCATAGGCTAATTGAAGAATGTCATTTTCAATTTTGACATCGAGAAGCTTACGTTCACCCGGATGACATTCCATGATACTTTGATAAAGATCTTCATTGACCCTTTTAAGTGATTCAATTGAAGGCAAATAGGATTTATGCAATAATTTCTGCAAGGCGTGATTCATCAATATCGTCTTTCCTTCCTGATCAAAACAAATAATTCCTGTTTCAACTTGTTCCACCAGAGCAAGCAGGAATTGATGTTGAGCTTCTTTCTCGGATCGGATATCGCGAAATTTTCCCGTAATCAGGTTAAAAGCATTGTAAAGTGATGCCTTGTCTTCAGATTGGTTACTATTCTGACTGTAGGTGGTTTCAAAATCATTATAGCGAATACTCATGAGAAAATTGGTCAGATCACGATTCGTTTTATTTACAAGTGAAAACAGCCTGTAGATAAAATAGCATAGAAAAACAGCAATGACACTGATCGTAAAATAAGATTGTCCGGTAATGATCAGATAGGTCTCGAGCAATAAAATCCCTGTAATCATCGCAATGTATACGATCACCTTCATTTTGAACCGGCCAAGCGTATATGTCTTTCCCTGAAGCATTTTAACATTCGTAAGAGCGATCGCTAAGAAGGCCTTGCGTCATCAATCTTGTATTTTTCAATTCTACGATACAGTGCTGCTCTTGTTATTCCCAGATCCTTTGAGGCCTTGGTAATATTTCCATTATGAATTTCGAGTGCCTTTAAAATGGATTTTCTTTCTAACTCATCCAGATTCAAAGTCATAGAATCAGATTCCTTGACTCTTTGAGGAGCTATAAATTTATGGGGTTCGATGATATCATTTTCTGAAAGAATTATTGCGCGTTCCACAAGATGTCTGAGCTCCCTAATATTTCCGGGCCAGAAATAAGCTTCTAATTTTGGAAGTGCAGAAGGATGTAGCTGTATATCGGGCTTGTTATATTTTTTTCTCAGCTGCCTGATAAAATGTTCAACCAGCAAAGGGATATCTCCTTTTCTCTCCCTCAAGGGGGGCACATTAATCTCAACGGTATTGATCCTGTACAACAAATCCTGTCTGAATGACTTTTCATCTACCATTTTGTACAACGGCATATTCGTAGCACAGATTACGCGAGCGTTGATCGGCACAGCCTGATGTCCTCCTATAGGGGTCACAATCATGTTTTGTAGAACCTGAAGTAGTTTTGACTGTAAACCGAGACCAATATTTCCAATTTCATCAAGAAAAATCGTACCACTGTCGGCAGCAGCAAATCTACCTATCTTGTCTTCATGTGCATCCGTAAAAGCACCTCTGATATGACCAAATAATTCAGATTCAAAGAGAGATTCCGGAAGAGCCCCCAGGTCCACTGGAATAAATACCTGGTCCTGGCGTACAGATTTTCTATGTATGGCTCTGGCAATTAATTCTTTTCCTGTCCCATTTTCTCCCATGATCAATACATGAGCATCCGTTGCTGCAACTTTGTCAATAGTGCGGTAGATACTGTTCATTTGAGGGGAAGTGCCGATAATCTCGCTATATGGTTCATCCAAAGTCTTATTGAGCAACTGCTTCTGTTCGTTAAGATTTTCAACCTTCGTTTTCGAATCATGAAGTTCAAATGCACTGCTGACTGTAGCTAGTAATTTTTCGTTGCGCCATGGTTTTTCAATGAAATCTGTAGCTCCGGCTTTTAATGTCTCAACAGCTGTATGAACATCACTGTAAGCCGTAACCATTAATACCTGTACATTTGGCTGCAGTTCTTTAATCTTGGACAACCAATGAAGACCTTCACTGCCGTCCTGCTTTCCCTTGCTGAAGTTCATATCGAGTAGCACCACTTCCGGATTTCTTTGTCTCAATAACCTGGGAATATGAAAGGGATTATTCTCAGTAAATACTTCTTCGTAATGCTGACTGAGTAATAATCGGAGGGCGAATGAAATATCTTCTTCATCATCCACTATCAATATTCTTCCGTCTCTCTTCATATAACTAAGCTATCCAAAAATGACCATTATCGAACAGTATTTAGACTAACTGTTCATTTTCAAACACTTAGCATCTTGATTTGAGGACGAAAGGTATCCTGGACAGTTTACACTGAACAAGCGACATGCAAGACATAAGTGCAATTGAAACCGGGGGACATCTATCATACTTACGTGGTGAGACCTATTGCCGTACACGGCTTTTGCTTCCGGGATATCATTGTCACCCATGGAATGATTGTACGATTAATGGGCATCAATTAAGACTTCCTGAGCCCGTGATATCGACGGAAATAGTTGGGTTCCCCTCAAAAGACACATTTCCGCTTCCGGTGAATATTACATTTAAATTGTCCTTACCCTGACCTCTGTATTCCCCACTCCCTGTATACTCAATCTTTTAATTTCAGGAATGGTAATATAAATGCCCAGTTTGTCTATCGAACCTTTAATGCAACCAAATGATCTCATATTCATAGTCAGTTCAGCACTGACTACGTTTGTTTCTATTATATCAATAATTTCCTCTAGCGCTTCAATACGAAATGATTATGGACAACCCTGGGTTAGAAAAATGGTACCGGCTCCATCAAAGCTAACACTATGAAAATCATCCGACATTCTGGTCTCAGAGGTGATCGGGCCGTTTCCATCTATACAATCATTACCATCGTCATCATCTCCACAAGAAATGATAAAAACCAATCCAAAAAGAGAAAAATGACCGATGTGACAGACGAGCTTTTCATTATTATTCTACCGATCCCAATATTCTCTGATTCATACAGGAAGTCAATGATGGGTGCTAGTCTAATTAGTGATGTTAGTGGTCGATATCGCCTATCAAACATTATGGAAAAATCGTAGCTTGTGCAGGTAAATGATAGGTAGAGAAGTCATTCAACCTGTTTGCACTTTAATCTGAATCGAATCACCTAAATAACGATTGAATTATGGAAGCTTTAGAAAAATTGATGGATCCCGGGATTATTTGGGTTTTAATTCCGGTTGTGGCGATCATTGGATATTACGTTAATAAAGGCCTGAAAAATCACTATGCGCATGTTGAGCGTAAAGAAAAAATAAGAATGGGTATAGATCCTGATACTGAAGACTAGGATTTACTCCAACCAGACACGTGCATTCACAAGATCTGACTTTAATTACGAATGAGATAATCGACCGGGTTGAAATGTTCTGACCTCGATTACCTTCCCCCTCTAAACTCCGGGTCCCCTATTCCACTCTTCAGATCATTTACATTGATACAGTCTTTAAAAATCAACTTCATTGCAGGACTCCCGTGTTCTTTCACTTTGAATTCAACCGGACAAATTGTGATCATGGCTCCCTTTGACAAATCGGAAGAACAAGATGGAACGATTTAAAGATCTCGCAAGGCTTACACATCCGTCATTGCGATAGATAGAAATCGCGATAAAAACAAATGAAGTTGTTCATTATCGCACACTCATTGTTCATAAATGAACATTCTCAATGGGTTTCGATTTGAGGTATTGATTATAACTCGTTGATTGTCAATAAGGTACATATTTTGGCATATCTATAGCTAGTAATATATTGAGTCTCCGTAAGTGTAAAGACTCTTTCACTGTAATCCCCTTTTTGAAACGACTATATTAAAACTCATAAATGGACAGACAGGTAAAAAAGAAGAAATGGACTTGGCAAAGAATTGCGATCCTTATTGTCGTCATCGCGGTTGCTGGATATTTTGCCAAAGAGATGTATGAGACAGCCGGAACCTCAAAACTGAATGTCCAGTCAGATCGGATACTCATTGATACGGCGAAGAGAGGAATCTTCCAGGAATTTATTCCTGTGACCGGTGTTGTGCTTCCTATCAAGAATGTTCTGATTGGTGCCATAGAAGGAGGACGAGTCGATGAGAAATATGTTGAAGACGGCACAATGGTTTTACCGGGACAGCCCATCTTGCGCTTGAGCAATCCCGATCTTCAACTCAATTATCTCAACCAGGAAGCTAATATTGTTTCACAGATCAATCAAATCCGAAGCAACAGTTTGCTGATGGAACAACAAAGTCTCAATCTAAAAGAGACGGCCATCGACGTTGATTATCGTTTAAACATTTTATCCCAGCGTCTGGAGCGCAACAGGAAACTTATGGAAGACGGAGTTATTCCCGAGGTAGAGTTTATGGAAACTGAATTTGAATATGAAAGTTTGGTTCAAAGAAAAGGATTGCTGGCGAGGACTCTTATAAAGGATAGTCTGTCGACTGAACTTCAGCAACAACAGATGGAAACAACGCTCGACCTGATGCAACGCAATTTGGTTATAGCTAAACAAAGTTTGGACAACCTCGTCATTAAAGCTCCGATCTCAGGTCAACTATCGGGCCTGAATTCAGAGTTAGGTGAATTAATTCTTGAAGGTAGCCAGATTGCACAAATAGACGATTTGTCCAATTTTAAAATAAGGGTTCAAATCGATGAATTTTACATATCCCGGATTTTCACCCAACAACAGGGTTCGTTTAATTTTGCCGGCCAGCAATATCAATTATTTATACAAAAGATATATCCCGAAGTCACAAATGGCACTTTTCAGGCTGACATGCATTTCACTGGTATCGCACCTGAGGGGATAAAACGGGGACAAACCGTATCTGTCAAATTACAATTGAGTGCTGAACAAGAAGCACTCCTCGTGGCGAAAGGAAGTTTCTATCAGACTACAGGTGGTAACTGGATTTACGTATTGGACCCATCCGGAAAAATTGCAAAAAGAAGAGACATAAGAGTAGGTCAGCAAAATCCGAATGCATTCGAGATACTGGAAGGCCTTTCCCCCGGAGACGTGGTCATCACTTCCAGTTACGAAAATTTTGGAAACAATGAAGAATTAGTATTACAATAAAATGAAATTCAAAAAACACAAATTCTAACAATAAATAAAAGTTATGATAAGAACAGTCAATTTAGTAAAGGTATACCAGACCGATGAAGTTGAAACAACTGCTCTCAATGAATTGAATTTAGAAATTAAGGAAGGAGAGTTTGTTTCTGTGATGGGTCCCTCGGGATGTGGAAAGTCTACCCTTCTTAACGTACTTGGGATGATCGACAGTCCAACTTCCGGGGAATACTACTTTATGAACCAGGAAATTGGTCATCTTTCTGAACGAGGAAGATCAAATATCAGAAAACACAATTTAGGATTCGTCTTTCAAAGTTTCAATTTAATTGATGAATTAACGGTATTTGAAAATGTAGAACTTCCGATGTTATACACAAAGGTTGCAGCTAATGATCGGAAAGCGAGAGTTGAAGAGCTCCTGGAAGGAATGAATATTATGCATCGTCGCAATCATTTTCCACAACAATTGTCTGGAGGACAACAACAAAGAGTTGCCGTTGCCAGGGCTATTGTAAATCACCCTAAGCTGATATTAGCGGATGAACCTACCGGAAACCTGGATAGCACCAATGGAAATGAGGTGATGCGGATACTTACCAAATTAAATGAAGAAGGAACCACAATCGTAATGGTTACGCATTCACAGTATTGTGCAGAATTTGGCAATCGCATCATCCGAATGTTAGATGGAAAAGTAGTGACTGAGAACCTCGTGAAGCAATATCTGTAAGATCTTCATCAGTACAGGGACACTTTCTCAAACATGCTTAGATTATCGAATATTGAAAAATACTACCGCACCGGTTTACGAAAACACTGGGTATTAAAAGATGTATCACTGGCCGTAAATGAAGGTGAGTTTGTCACAATAATGGGACCCAGTGGATCTGGCAAAACCACTCTGCTCAATATCATAGGAATGCTTGACGACTTTAATAGCGGCACTTATGAATTCCTTGATGAACCTGTTCATAAAATAAGTGAAAGGAAAAAAACGGAAATTCATAAACACTACATAGGCTTCGTATTCCAGGCCTATCACTTAATCGATGAACTAACGGTCTATGAAAATATTGAAACTCCATTGCTGTACAGAAAAGTAAAGGGCAAAGACAGGAAAGCAATGGTAGCTGATATACTGGACCGGTTTAATATTGTAGCAAAGCAAGACCTGTTTCCAAGTCAGCTATCGGGCGGACAACAACAATTAGTGGGCGTTGCACGAGCCATAGTCGGAAAACCAAAATTACTATTGGCCGATGAACCTACGGGTAATTTACACTCAACCCAGGGTGAGCAGATTATGGAATTATTTAAAACCCTCCATGATGATGGAATGACAATAATTCAAGTCACACACTCGGAAAAAAACGCAAGTTACGGGACCCGTATTATCAACTTGTTGGACGGTTTTGCAAAGGAGCACTCTACAAAGACGGATTGATGGATCAATAGAAGGCAATTCAAATCAGTAAAAAATATAAACACCATGTTTAAGAACTATCTGAAAACCGCATGGCGAAATCTCTTAAAAGGAAAGACGTACTCCGTGATCAATATAACAGGGATGGGCATGGGAATTGGAATATGTATACTCATATTTCTTTTTGTCAATGATGAATGGTCATTCGACAAATTTCATTCTAAGAGTGACCGGATATATAGAGCATGGGTCAAGGAGCACTTTAAAGGTGACATTTTTTTCAATAGTATTACACCGTATCCCTTAGGAAGTGAGCTCAATGACAATTTTCCGAGTATTGAACAAACGGTCCGGTACACCACAATAAACAGTCTCGTCAAAAAGAATGGAAACGTAGAAGAGCAGGATGTACATCTTGTCGAGCCTTCATTTTTGGATGTATTTGACTTTAATATTCTCAGTGGTTCCAGCAGCACATTAGAGGAAAAACATCATGCTATTCTTTCGACAAAAAGTGCCAAAAAATATTTTGGCGATGACTCTCCTCTTGGAAAAAATATTGTGCTTCAAGTCGCAGGAGAATGGACAGACTTTACCGTTGGTGCCGTAATGGAAGATCCTCCTTTTAATTCAAGCATTCAATATGAAATTCTCATTCCTTTTGAAAATACTACTTCTTATATGTCTGAGTTTGGAATGCAATGCTGGACCTGTGTATCGGTCGAAACATATGTCTTGCTGAACCAAGGTCAGGACGTCGATGAATTTGAAAAAACCGTCGCTCCATTTATCGATAAAAAAGTGGCTCGGGATTATAAACCGGGTGAGTATATAGTGGGATTCCAACCTCTTGCTGATATCCATCTGAACAATGACATCCCGCAGGGCATTGTTGCAGTGAGTGATAGTCGTTACCCCTATATTCTTTCCGGTGTTGCCCTTCTTATTCTGCTCCTTGCGTGTATTAATTTTACAACACTCGCCATAGGCAGGTCAGTAAGCCGATCAAAAGAAATTGGCGTCAGAAAGGTGACCGGAGCGACAAGACCACAAATTATGTTTCAATTTTGGAGTGAAGCATTTTTAACAGTTTTTGCAGGTGTACTCCTAGGAATAATCCTGGCAAAATTCAGCCTGCCATTTTTTAATCAAATTGCAGACAAGAATCTCTTATTAAGTCCCAACCCAAGCATTGTTATGGGTCTTGGAGGCATTTTTATCATTACCGGAATCGTAGCAGGTATTTATCCCGCACTGGTCTTATCAGGATACAAACCCATTCACGCGTTAAAAGGAATTGCTGCTACCGGAAAAAAATCAAAAGCATCTATACTCACCTGGCTAGTAGGATTCCAGTTTGTTCTTTCCGTAGTCCTGATCATCTGTACCGGAATTATGCAAACCCAGATGTCTTATTTACAAAATAAAAATCTGGGTTTCGAAAAATCACAGGTAATCACCTTCCCTTATAACGTGTCTGGTGAAGGACTCGTAAAAGTCTGGGAAGATGGCAATAAAATTCACGCACGCCTGAAGGACAGGCTGGCTTCTAATTCTTCGATCCTGGGCACTTCAATATCCTCTCATGCATTGGGAAGCGTCGGTTGGCTGAGCCTGGGTTATACGGACAAAGTACAAAACAAGTTCAGAAATTTCAATGCGATCCAGGTCGACGAAAACTTTCTTCCATTGATGGAAATAGATATCGTCGATGGGCGGAATTTTTCTAAAGAATTCGACACAGACGAGAAGGGGGTGATTATCAATCAGGCGATGATAAGCGAATACAATTTAGAAAATCCGATTGGCAAGTTACTTCCCGAACCCTTTAATGATTATAAAATCCTGGGTACGACTGGTGACTTTCATTTTTCATCCTTGCACAATCCGGTAGATCCCCTTGTTATGTCCTATGATATGCTGCCACTCATTCGGGCAGCCCCGGATATGGGCTCCATGGATCCCATCAATCCAAAATTCTCGGTTAAGGTAAAGGGGGGGAATCTTCAGAGAACGATCAGAGATATTCAAAATACCTGGAAAGAAGTGGCTCCTGATCAGTCTTTTACGTACAGCTTCATAGACAATGACATCGATATGCTCTATCGTAAAGAAACCAAGTTGAGCAACATCATCGGATATGCTACGGTTCTTGCTCTCTTCATAGCCTGCCTGGGTCTGTTTGGGATCTCGGCATTGAAGATTTCACACAAGACAAAGGAAATCGGAATCAGGAAAGTACTGGGAGCAAGTTCTTCGAGCATCTTAAGTTGGTTATCCATGGACTATCTGAAATTGATTTTCATTTCAGCAATGATAGCTTCGCCTCTGGCATGGTATGCAATGACAAAGTGGCTTCAGGATTTCGAATTTCACGTAGGTATCAGCTGGTGGATATTTGTCATGGCTGCAATTGTGACAGCATCAGTAGCACTTATAGCTGTGAGTTTTCAAAGTGTCAGAGCATCCAGGGCAAATCCTGTAGAAAGTCTTCGAACGGAATAAATAGAAAATACAAATCAGCATGATGACATCTCATAACCTCTTTTAACAGATTCAATTTGCCTAAATCTCATGATTAGAAATTATCTCAAAGTTGCCATTCGAAATTTCAACCGTCAGAAAGGGTTTGCCCTTATCATGGTTTTGGGCCTTGCCCTGGGATTTGCCTGCACAATTTTGTTAAGTGAGTTTATAGTAGATGCACATAGTTATGATCAATTTCATGCTAAAAAGAACAGGATCTTTCGAATTACGCAATCGACAAAAAATGAAAGCCAACAAAGCCATCTACCTTTCGTTAGCACCCAGTTAGGACCGGCATTGGTTGAGGATTTCCCAATGATTGAACAAGTGGTTCAAATGGGTTTTACGGCTCCGGTAAGATTGGGCTTTAAAGGGAATCATGTCATTCCAGGTGGTTCAGAAACCTGGTATGCTTCATCGCATTTTTTTGATCTTTTTTCATACTCATGGTATTCCGGAAATCCTTCAACCGCCCTCTCTGAACCTTACTCCATTGTAATAAACAAGGGCCTGGCTCACAAGCTATTCGGCACACTTGATCCGATTGGTCAACACCTTGAGTTTCACACGTATGGCCGGGATCATCAAAAATTAGAAGTGACTGGAATTATTGAAAACGAACAACCAAATTCACATCTTTCATTTGAGTCAATAATATCATATAACACTTTAGAATCAATTAACCCCAATAAGTATTTGAATAACCAGGATTGGCTAGCACGTGATGTATTCACTTATGTCCTCTTAAGGGATGGTGCATCCAAATCACAATTGATCAAACAATTTCCCGAATTTCTAAAAAGAAGATCAGGTTCGGAAATTGCCCGGCGATCAACAATTCATGTTCAACCAGTTGAAGACATATATCTCTATTCTGATCATCTGGATTCAGATCAGGCAAAGACTGGTAACAGGCAGACTATTCTAATATTTGTACTAATTGCCCTGACAATATTATTGGTCGCCAGCATTAATTATATAAACCTGGTAACTGCACGATCTTCTAAAAGAACGAAAGAGATGGGAATAAGGAAATCGCTTGGGGCACTCCAAACACAATTTATCGTTCAATCCCTCGTCGAATCCATTTTAATATCGATTCTCGCTATGATCCTGGCATTAACGGTAGTTGAAATTATTCAACCCGTGTACAATTCATTTATTCAAATGGACCTCTCCATTAATTACCATCAATCCTGGTATATATTATTGTCCTTTGCCATCTTGTTGGGCGTGATATCCGGGATATATCCGGGTGTCAAAATGTCCCTGACTAAACCAATTGATATCTTCAAAGGTCAGTTCAGTTTAGGTGGGAATAGGGCAACAGTAAGGAAGTCTCTTGTTCTTGTACAATTCACGCTAGCGACACTAATTGTAATTGCAGCTGGTACCGTATGGTCTCAAATCAACTTTTTACATCAAACTGATTTAGGCTTAGATAAAGAACAAATTGTATTTACATCTATCCCAAGCAACAGTTCGACCGGCAATAAATCATTTATTGAAGAATTGCTTAAAGAGCCAAGGATTTTAAGTGTAGGCCGCTCAGCTGTTAGACCATTATATGACATGCACGCATCATTACCTGCTACACCAACGCGTGTTAAAATTGGCAATCAATTCGTTGAGCCAACCACTCCTTTGCGAAAAATAGAGGTTGGGGCTGGTTTTGCCGAAGTTTTTGGGTTGAATATACTTGCAGGACGTACATTTTCTGAGATACGGGATACTAGAGCCGATAACGAAATCGGCTATCTGATCAATGAAACAGCAATGGAGAGTATTGGTGTTTCATCTCCTCGCGATATTATCGGGCATACAGTAATCTATGATGGCCAAAAAGGTAAAATTATAGGCGTTCTGGAAGATTTTAACTTTGAAAGTCTGCATTCTGAAATCCTGCCCTTTATCATGGTTTATAGCAATCACTCACCCATGGTGTTTATAAAAATATCGGACAAACATATTTCATCAACTATAAGAGTAATTCAAAATATATGGGAAAGACACGCCACAACTGTAGATCCATTCAATTATAATTTTATGTCAGAATTTTATAATCACATTTATGCGAAAGAGCGAGAATTCCAATTACTTTTAAGAATATTTTCCATAATTACAATTTTTATTGCTTGCATCGGAGCCTTGGGTTTAACAGCATTTATAATTGAAGAAAGAAAAAAAGAAATTAGCATTCGAAAGGTTTTAGGTGCATCTGTATCCGGGATTTTTAAGATGTTATCATTTGATTTAATGAAAATTGTAATTCTTGCATTCCTCATTGGAGGACCAATAGGCTACTATGTAATGCAAAAGTGGCTTCAGAATTTTGCCTACCACATTGATGTACCCTTCAGTATAATTGCCGCTGCCGGTATTTTGATCATAAGTATATCATTTTGCACTATTCTTTTAACTAGTACCAAAGCGGCTGTTTCAAACCCGACAGAGTATTTAAAAAGAGAATAACTGAATAATCATGTACAAAAATTACATAAAAATAGCACTCCGTAACCTCACGAGAAACAAGAGCAATTCAGTTATTAATGTTCTTGGTCTTTCTATTGGAATAGCCGGTTGTCTCCTGATCATGCTATGGGTGAGTGATGAATTGAGCTATGATAATTGGAATTCCAAGGCGGACAGAACTTACAGGGTCGCATCTGAAATCAATTTTGCAGGAACGCATCAAAGCTATGCCGTTTCACCTGCACCACTTGCTCAAGCATTGGTAAGCGACTTTCCCGAAGTGGAAAGTGCCGTAAGATTCAGAGATTATGGCTCATTTTTAGTCAAGAGAGATGTACAAAACTACAAAGAAGAAGATATAGTTTTCACTGACTCTACGCTCTTTGATGTTTTTGATTTAAAGCTCATTGCCGGAAGTAAATCTGCTTTAACGGAACCTAATTCTGTTGTCATCAGTGAAACGGCAGCATTGAAATACTTCAATAATGAGGACGCACTGGGCAAGACATTGACCTTTGACGATAACGAGGTATATGAGATTACCGGGATCATAAAAGACATGCCTGAAAATTCACATTTTAGATTTGATTTTTTCGTCAGTCTTACCGGTGGTCAGGAAGCCAATAATGGAATATGGGTCAGCAATAATTTTCCAACTTATTACGTACTGAAAAAAGGTGTTGATCACAAAGCATTTGAGGCCAAAGTATTTCCACATTTATTGGAAAAATATATAGGCCCTCAAATTGAAAATATTATGGGGGCAACCTACGATGAAATAGCCAAATCCGGTGCATTCATCAGATACTTCTATCAACCCTTGAGAGAAATTCACCTGCATTCCGATTTGGTAGCAGAATTGGCCCCCAACGGGAATATACAATACGTGTGGATTTTTCTTTCCGCGGCAATTTTTATCCTGATCATCGCAGTTGTCAATTTTATGAATCTGACGACTGCCAAATCAGCGCTCAGGGCAAAAGAAATTGGACTGAGAAAAGTGATGGGTTCACTAAAAAGTAATTTAATCAGTCAGTTTTTATGTGAGTCTCTCATCTTAACCTTTCTGGCATTTCTTTTGGGGCTGGCCCTGGCTCATATATCCCTTCCGGCATATAATCAACTGGCCAATAAAAACTTATCAATACCTTTTTCCAATCCTTCTTTCTGGACGATAGCCCTTTCGGGAACATTCCTGATAGGGCTACTGGCAGGTAGCTATCCTGCTTTTTATTTATCCGGATTCAAGCCCATCCAAACATTGACAGGACGTCTGTCTGACAAAAAAGGAAATGTAACCTTAAGAAATGGCTTGGTAGTTTTTCAATTTCTCATTGCAGTTGTACTGATTGTGGCGACTATGGGTATACGTAAACAGTTGAGTTATATCCAAAATAAAAAACTGGGATTTGACCGGCAACACGTTCTGGTCATTGATGATGCCTATGCCTTGGGTAATAATAAAAATGCATACAAGAAGAGACTAAGTGAGCACCCTTCAATAGTTATGTCGTCTTACAGCAGTTATCTTCCTGTGCCGTCGAGTCGAAGTGATTCACCGCTTTGTAAGAGTGCTGAAATAAGGGAGGATAATTGCGTAGCCATGCAAAATTGGGATATCGACGAAGATTATATAAAAACAATGGGCATTGAGCTGAAAGAAGGGCGGGATTTTAATATTGCGATGGCGACGGACTCCCAGGCAGTAATTTTGAATGAAACGGCAGTTAAGTTATTCGGGCTTGAAGATCCGGTGGGAAAGACAATATATGGAAGTGCGGATGCCGGCCCCGATGCAGGATTTGCATCGATTCCACTAAAGATCATCGGCGTTGCCAAAGATTTTCACTATGAAAGTTTAAGAGAAAATATACGTGCACTGGGATTTATGTTAAATGAAAGTTCGGGATCTCTTTCCGTAAAGCTTACACCCGGGAATCCTTCGGAAGCGATTGCACATGCAGAACGAAGCTGGAAAGAATTAGCGCCTGGTCAACCTTTTTCCTACAGGTTCATGGATGAATCCTTTAACAACATCTATCGTACAGAATTGAGAGTTGGCACAATATTCTCGATATTCTCGGGCTTGGGAATATTTATAGCCTGTCTCGGTTTGTTCGGGCTTGCAGCCTTTGCAACCGAAAAAAGAACCCGCGAAATAGGAATTAGAAAAGTACTGGGTGCAACTACATTTGGAATTGTAAGTCTTTTATCAAAAGACTTTCTAAAGTTGGTCTTCCTGGCTTTGATTATTGCAGTACCGATTGCCTGGTATTTAATGTCCCAATGGCTTTCCAGTTTTGCATATAAGGTAAATGTAGGCTACTCGATATTTATTTTTGCCGGACTTTCTGCTATTCTCATTGCATTATTTACTGTCAGTTATCATTCAATACGCTCTGCAATCGCAAACCCTGTAGATTCCATAAGAAACGAATAGCCAAAATTTTTAAATCATATAATCACTGTAAAATGATTAAAAACTATATAACCATAGCAATCCGAAATCTCATTCGTCACAAAGGATTTACCGCTATTAATATTTTGGGCCTGGCTATTGGAATGGCATGTGTTATTCTCATTATGCTCTATGTTCAAAGAGAAATTAGCTTTGACAGTTTTCACCAAAATAAAAATCGGATTTACCGTCTTACTATCCAGACTACAAATCCTCAGACCGGTGATGTCAATCAAAGAGCCATAGGGCCCTATCGATTGGCAGATGAATTAGAGCCGGATTTCCCTGACTTTGAGCACATCATTCGTTTTGCACCTCAGAATCGTGAGTCCATAGAATATCAAGATCAGGTATTTGTAGAAGAAAACCTGACTTTCGTTGATCCTGAAGTTTTTCAGGTTTTTGATTTCAACCTTCTGCATGGAGATCCAATAACTGCCCTTGAAAATCCCTTTTCACTTGTCGTTACGGAAGAAATAAGTAACAAATATTTCGGCACGTCAAATGGGATCGGGCGGGTATTGAAAGTACGTGATGAAGATTTTGAAATAACCGGAATATTAGAAAAGATCCCGGAAAATTCTCAATTCCCATTTGATATGATGGTGTCCATGAATTGTGGAAAGCAGGTGTTTTCAAGAATTGTTTTGGAAAATTGGGGTGAAGGATATGTAGAAACATTTGCAATGTTGCCTCCGGGTATCAAATCTTCAAGTTTAGAAAATCGTCTCGCCAGATTTGTCGATGTGAAACTTGAATCCTGGAAATCATTCTCACCCGCCATTGTCATGCAGCCCTTGACAGATATGTATCTGCATTCCCAGGATATTAGCTCATTTGCGACAGGTGGAGATATCAATTATGTATATTCTTTCTCATTCATCGCCTTATTCATTCTCATTATTGCTTGTATCAATTTTATGAATCTCTCTACTGCCAAATCCAGTATGCGAGCAAGAGAAGTCGGGCTGAGAAAAGTGGTGGGCGCACTGAAAGGGCAACTTGTCGGTCAATTTCTAAGTGAAAGCACAATTCTGGCATTTATATCCTTGATACTGGGATTAATTTTTGTGCGTATCAGTTTACCGTTTTTCAGTGAACTGGCGGAAGCCAATCTCAGCCTTAATCTTCTGGATAACCTTCCCCTTTTTGGAGGATTGATCCTCATCACCATATTCGTCGGTATAGCAGCAGGCAGTTATCCTGCATTACTCCTTTCTTCCTTTAAACCTGTCAATGTGCTTTCAGGTAAGTTGAATACGGGAAGCAGGGGAGGTACATTGAGAAAAATATTAGTGACATTCCAGTTTGCCACATCCATATTTTTACTGGTCGTTACCGGAGTGGTATACAAGCAGTTGGACTATTGCAAAACTATGGATTTGGGATTCGATAAAGATCATATTGTCCTGATGGGTTCCCCACTTGAACTGCGGGGTCAGTATGAACAATTCACGAATGAACTTATGAAAAATCCTTCTGTCATTTCTGGCGGAGGATCCTCAAGAGTTCCACCGGGACGACTCAGTAGTTCACTGGGAACCAGGCCTGAAGGAGTACCTGAAGATCAGAGGAAGGGAATGCAAACCGTCTGGACTGATTACGATTTTATAGAAACAATGGGTTTTCGAATGATTTCCGGTCGAAGTTTTTCCCGGGATTTTCCAAGTGATTCCAAAGGTGCGTTTATCCTGAATGAAGCAGCCGTCAGGGATCTGGGTTGGACGAATGAGAATGCCATCGGTAAGACATTTGGGAGTTCGGAAATCACAGATTGGAATTCCGGCCAGTGGGTCGAACGCGATGGTCAGGTAATCGGAGTCATCAAGGACTTCCATTTTGAGACTTTAAAAAAGCCCATCATCCCAACCGTATATTTTATTGCACCGTATATGGCCTGGAATTATGCGGTGCGTATACGACCTTATAATATTCCAAAGACAATTCAATACATTGAAGAGGTCTTCACAAAATTTAACCCGGAGGTCCCCTTTGAATACACTTTTGTAGATGAAAATTACGCGGCTCTATATCGGGCTGAAGAGCGGCAAGGTAAGATTTTCGGAATATTTGCCCTCCTTGCCATTTTCGTAGCCTGCCTTGGCCTTGCCGGATTGGCATCTTTTACGGCCGAACAAAAAAAGAAAGAAGTTGGTATCAGGAAAATATTAGGTGCCTCAAGTGGAAATATAATGATGTTGCTTTCCAGGGAATTCAGTTTGCTGGTAATCATATCTGCTTTAATTGCATCGCCACTGGCCTGGTATTTAATGAAAGGATGGTTGCAAGAGTTTGCTTATAGAATTCCTATTGGGGTGGGGATATTTTTAGTCGCCGCAGGAATTGCCATGCTTATTGCCTGGATCACGGTCAGTCTTCAGACCGCTCGTGCTGCATTTGACAACCCTATTAATTCCCTTAGATATGAATGATGATAATCTACTAATTCCAGGAACCGGTTGAATATTGTTCACCTAATCTGCGAGCAAAAATGATAAAGAACTATTTTAAAATCACTTTTAGAAATCTTCTCCGACACAAGGGTTATACCCTGATCAATATACTCGGACTGGCAATAGGCTTAGCATGTTTTATGATCATCATGACATTTGTAAAGGATGAATTGAGTTATGACAAGTGGCATGAAAAAGGAGATCAAATTTACAGAGTTGCATTAGAGAGAAAGTACCCGGGCAGAACCAGAAATTATGCTATCATTCCACATTCCTATGCGGAAGCTATGAATGATGAGTTTCCCGAAGTAGAAGCCGCAACAAGGATTTTCTACTTTGCTGGCAACCCTATTGTAATTAAACACAACGGGATAATTTATGAAGAGGAACGGTATATGTGGGCGGATAGCAATTTCTTCGATTTTTTTGATATAGGATTATTAGAAGGAAATCCGGCTGAAGTTCTTGTCAAACCGAATACAGTAGTATTGACCAAAACTCTTGCAGATAAATACTTCAAGGGAGAAAGTGCAGTCGGCAAAACATTGGAACTTCCTCAAAACAACAATGACTACCTGGTAAGTGGTGTTGTAGAGGATATTCCACACAATAGTCATCTCGAATTTGACTTATTGATTTCTTCCAAAAGTCTGAATTTTATACAGGCTCCTAATTTCATCAGTTTCTCGGCACTGACATATCTCATGTTACATCCTGAAACAGATCCCGGCATATTAGAATCTAAATTTCCGGATCTCGTAGTCAAGTATGCCAGCGGCCAGATCTTAAACAACTTTGGAGTTGATTATGCCGAATATCAAAATCAGGGAAATGGATATAACTATACACTACAGCACCTGGAGGATATCTACCTGGACTCAAAATTGGAAAGTGAAATTAAGCCACCGGGCTCAAGGCAACGGGTATATTTCTTCCTGGTAATCGCCATTCTCATTCTAATTATTGCATGCATTAATTTCATGAATCTGGCTACCGCCAGGTCTGCTACAAGAGCCAAAGAAGTAGGGATCAGAAAGACGCTTGGATCAGAGAGATCTCAAATAGCGATTCAATTTTTTGCAGAAGCCCTCCTGGTTACCCTGATCAGCGGTGTGCTCGCCTTGCTTATTCATTCCGTGGCATTGCCTCATTTTAATGAATTAACAGGAAAGAATTTCGCTTCAACAGATTTGACTAGCGTAGAATACTTATTGACGTTTGTGGGCATAACAGGATTAACAGGATTGTTGTCGGGGACCTACCCTGCCATTGCCTTGTCATCATTCAAACCAATCGAGGTATTAAGAGGGCAATTTTCCAAGACTAAAAAAGGGGCCATCCTCAGAAATGCACTCGTTGTATTTCAATTTGGAATTTCTGTATTTCTCATAATTAGTACTATCCTGATTTATAATCAAATGGTATTTGCCCAAAACAAGGAATTGGGATTTGATAAGGATCATCTCATCACATTGCAGGGAGCAGGAGGAATGACCTTGTCTCAGGAAGAAACATTGAAAAATGAGATTGAAAACTTGCCTGGAGTAATCGCCGTAAGTGGGTGTAGTACACAACCGGGAGGACAGTTTTTTGGAATTTCATTCCGGCCTCAAAGTGAAACTGAAATGACCACAGGGAGTGGATTAATCGTCGATGATGGATATGTGGAATGTATGAAAATGGAAATTATTGACGGACGAAGTTTTTCGGAAGAATTCGCTGACTCCCTTTCTATAGTGGTAAATGAAGCTGCTGTAAGAGAAATGAACTTGTCAGACCCGATCGGCACTCAAGTAATTTCTCCGGCTAATTTCTTGAATCCCATCCCGGATGTTCAAAGCGTATATACTATTGTCGGTGTGGTAAGAGATTATCACTTTCAATCATTACATCAGACAATCTCTCCGTTGTTCCTGGTCAGTAATTTAAGAAACGGCACTCCCGGTGTTGATAATCTGATTACAGTTCGTATGAATCCGAATGCATTTCAAACCACTCTGTCAAGCATAGAAAATTTGTGGATGCAATTTCAACCCGACTTGCCGTTCCGGTATGCCTTTTTGGATCGGGAATGGGCAGACCTATACGACAGAGAGATGACCGCACGCAAGGTCTTTAGTACATTCAGTATCCTTGCTATCTTCATTGCCTGCCTTGGTCTACTTGCACTGGCAGCCTTTACAGCTGAACAACGAGTCAAAGAAATTGGAATCAGAAAGGTGCTGGGTGCTTCATCGTTAGGTATAGTACAACTGCTGTCTAAAGACTTTCTGAAGTTGGTGATTGTGGCCATCATCATAGCGAGCCCGATTGCCTGGTATGCAATGAGGAATTGGTTGCAGGATTTCGCATACAGGGTGTCTATCGAATGGTGGATCTTTGTTTTTGCGGGACTGATATCGATCCTGATTGCCTTTTTAACAGTGAGCTTTCAGAGTATCAGGGCGGCAAGAGCCAATCCCGTTGAATCTCTGAGGTCAGAATAATTATGTCCTAAAAAGCAACTTTGGATTGTATCTGAAGAAAGTCAACAAAAGCGATAGAATGCATGCTGTTCATTTTCTTCAATAGTTTTGTCAATCAAGGCAAGTGATTCAATGGCCGCAATGGCAACGATCACTTGTGACGGTTCAATGCTACACATTTCATTGGATGATCGCAGAAGAATACCATAAATCTTCCGGCCTATCTTCTTCAAATTATCAGTCATCCAAGTGAATGGGACTTCACGTTTTAATAATGACCTCGCAACTTGTTTCCCCTTTCTGCCCGCACCCCAAATGACTAATTTTGATTTGGGGCTAAGTTCCTGTTCCAGAAAATGTTGAATTTTTACCTGGATAAAACCATTGTCCTTGTAATTGGGATCATTTCTCGATGCCCGGTCGGGGTGATCTCTCCATTTGTGTACCGTTTTATTTACCGGAGCAATAGACAGTCCGGCCTTCTTAAATCGAAAAGCAAGGTCATAATCCTCGGGATAGATCTCTGAAAAAAAACCTCCGCATCTTACAAGATCGGAACGGCTTGTCATCCAGCAGGGAGAAGGTATGGTACACTCCTTATAGATTTCTGAAAAATTACTTCCGGACTGTGTTAGGCCGTTTAACCAGGAAGCATATTTCTTGTATCCATCACCCAGTTCCGAATGACTAAAATATTCGACATGTCCGACAGCCAGGGAATTCTCTCCTTTTTCCCATAGAGCCCGGACCATCAATTCTACTTTGTCTTCAGCCATGATATCATCAGCATCCATGCGGGTAATATATGTGCCTTTGGATTGTTGAAATGCCAATTGAAGAGCGGGAATGATCCCATGTCCTTTATTCTCTAAAACCTTTATGCGGGGGTCTTGCCCGTCATATTGATGTAAAATTTTAAGGCTGTCATCATATGAATGATCATGGACAGCAATTAATTCCCAACTACTCCACGATTGGTTGATGATAGAATCAATACACTCATTCAAAAATGCTGCTGCATTTTTGACAGGCATCAATATGCTTACAAGAGAAGATGCCGGATTCAATACAGGTTTATAAATGACTGTGAAAAATACAATAGTATATGATTTCAGCTTAACTTTCCATTGGGTATGAATACGGCAATTTCACAATTAGAGATCATTTACGAAGGAGAAGATCTGATTGCCATTAATAAACCCCCCGGCCTTCTGGTGCACCGGACAAAAATAGCGGCGGATGCAAAAGAATTTGCCCTTCAGTCCTTGAGAAGAGCAGTGGGCCACAGGGTATACCCGGTGCACCGTTTGGACAGAAAAACTTCAGGAGTCTTGTTATTTGCCAGGTCAAAAGAAGCGAATCAGTATTATCAGCAGCAATTCCGGGAGCGAAAGGTCCGAAAGAATTATATCGCAGTTGTGAGAGGATATATGCATGAAAGGGGTACGATCAACTATGACTTGAAGCATGAGGGCAAGGTCAGGTCAGCCATCACTCACTATGATCGTATCGAACAATTTGAATTGAATATTCCCTCCGGAAAATTTAATACATCGCGTTACAGTCTGATCAATGTCTTGCCTGAAACCGGACGATTTCATCAAATCCGCAAACATTTGGCACATATTGATCATCCTGTTATCGGAGACCGGCCTCACGGTTGCAATAAACAAAACAGGATCTGGAAACAAAAATTGGGTATTCCCGAAATGTTGCTACATGCCCGTCAGGTGGTGCTGTGCGACCCCAACAAAGAAGACATTGTTATTTCTGCTCCCTTGAGTCTTCCCTTTCGAAAGGCGCTGAGCATCCTGGGTTTAAAATCGAATCTTGAGGATACGAAGCCAGGAATCATCTTATCTTGATCAAAATTTAATTGGAATGAATAGAGCATTGTTCATCATCTTCATTGTCCTGACCATCGGTTTGGACGCTCAGACATATTTTCCCGGTCCTACGGATCAATGGGAGCGCAAGAGCCCTTCCGAGTTAGGCCTTAATCCGGACAGTATAGCATCAGCAATTCAATATGCTTATTCAAATGAAAGTCAAAGTCCCCGAAACCTGGAAATCAACCACTACCTGGGATTTGGAAGAGAGCCTTTTGGTGATGGGATCGGACCATTCAAAACCAGGGGTGATCAGACGGGCATCATAGTAAAGGATGGCTATATTATTGCAGAGTGGGGCGAGCCTGATCGAGTGGATATGACATTTTCTGTAACGAAAAGTTTCCTGTCGGCAACGATCGGCGTGGCTCATGATCAGGGATTGATCAGGGATGTCAATGATAGAGTTGCTGATTACATGGCTCCGGTCATGTCTCTTCAAAGTGCCCGTGGGGTGAATAAGGCCGATCATATTGGAGAACCACTGGTATTAGAACCATTTCAATCCACGCACAACAGTAAAATAACATGGGACGATTTGCTCCGTCAGACAAGTGATTGGCAGGGTTCATTATGGGGAAAACCAGATTGGGCTGACAGGCCGAGCGGGGAGAGATCAGAGTGGATCAGCAGGGAGAGAGTCGAACCCGGAACCGTTTACGAATACAATGATACCCGGGTCAATCTGCTTGCCCTCGCCGGCACGAATATCTGGAGAAGACCCTTGCAAGAAGTCCTTAAGGAATATGTAATGGACCCAATAGACGCATCCAGGACCTGGCGTTGGATGGGATATGAGAATTCATGGATCATCATGGACGGAAAGGCAGTCCAGGTCCCTAGTGGAGGTGGTCATTGGGGAGGAGGAATGTTTATTAATGCATACGACCAGGCCAGGTTTGGGTACCTGACACTGAATCGCGGTAAATGGAAGAATCAACAGTTACTTTCTGAAGATTGGGTAAAAAAATCATTGACACCTGGGCCTGCAATGAAGACTTATGGATACATGAATTGGTTTCTGAATACTGACCAGGAGCGATTGCCCAGTGCACCAGAATCGTCCTTTTTCCATTTGGGTGCCGGAACTAATATGGTATATGTCGATCCGGAACACAATTTGGTGATTGTAGCCAGATGGATCAATCGCAACGCTATGGACGGCATTGTCAAAAGGGTGATCGGTGCCATTGACAAATAACCTTTCCTGATCAGGGAGATCTTGTGATTTTCATCGATGCATAGACCCATTGTGATAGCCTGAATAGCACTGCCAAACATAAAAAGAGAATCGGAAATCCACCGAGAATTGAAATGGTCTTGATTCCTTCAATTCCACCTGTTATGATCATGATCAATGCCAGGACAGCAATGAATGAGCCCCATATCATCTTAATGACAAGTGAGGCTTCAGGATGATCCGGATTAACATCCCGGGCACTCAGTCCGCTCATAGCAGAGGTATTGGAATCAGCCGCAGTGACATAAGAGACATAGACGACGATCAAAAACAGTATGGAGATGACCGGGGCAAAAGGAATCCTGGAGATCAACTCAAAAAGAACATCCTGAGGCCCTGAGTCGACCAGGATTTCATACAAGATTCCATTACTTTTCATATCAATACTCAGAGCAATTCCTCCAAAAATGCACATCCAGAGCGCACTGAACAAGGAAGTATATAATAAATTCACTCGAATAAATGCTCTGACAGAATAACCAACCCCAAGTCTTCCCAAAAACAAGGCAGTCACAGGGGCCCAGGCCATCCAGTTGGCCCAATAAAAGGACATCCAGGCTTGTTCCCAACTTCTATCAAAATCAGAGATCCCCAGACTTCTCGGAACAAAATGAACAATGAATTCCGGAATTGCATTCAACGATATAATCAGAGCATCTGCATTCATCAGGCTATAGGTAAATATCACGATTAAGGCTATGAAGAGAAGTACATTGATCTGGGACAACCACTTGATCCCCCTTTGAATGCCACTGGCCGCAGAAATAACGAATGCAAGGACAATAGCTACTGTAATTAATGTCCATAGCTCAGGTCCCTGGGAAAATGAAAACCTCCGATCCAGCCCACCGGAAATAGTCAGCACTCCTGCGCCCAATGATGCCGCCATCCCGCCAACAAGAGACAACAGACAAATGCTATCTACTACATCATGAAACCAACGGCTCTTGTTCTGTTTGTAGTCAAAAATGACAGAAGACACGCGAAAGGGGCGTTTCTTATTATAATATGACCACGCAAACAAAAGCGATACCGATGTATACAATGCATAAGGGGGTATGGTCCAATTCATAAATAAGGCGGACATCGATGTGACAGCAGCTTCTTTTGAAGATGGTGTTATATTGTAGGACGGAGGTTCGTGAAGATGGAAAAGCGGTTCGGCAGAGCCCCAGAATAGGATGCCCGTTGCCACTGTAGTACAAAGCACAACTGCAAACCATCTTTTTTTGTCAAGAATAGGCTTGGAGTCAGGCCCTCCGATGACTTGTTTTCCCAAAGGTGAAAAATAAATGATGAGACAAATAATGCCAAAAGAAAATACGGTCAGATTGAACAACCAATCAAAATAAAGCAGGATGACTTCTCTAAAATATTGAAGGACCCGGGTAATTGCAACGGCATCATGAAGAGTTCCTCCGAGTACAAGGACAAGGACGATAATGGGAGGAAGAAAGATGTTGTAATTGATCTTTGACAAAATCGCGTATAATCCACATAGGTATGAAAATTATCCATAATGAAATGTTGAGGACGTTGCTGAACAAAAAACAGGCGATCACCACTCCCCGGGAGATGAATGAATTTCAAAGAGATATCAATTGATAGGATGTTAGAAGTAAAGAGCCTGTCCTTCTTTTGACTTTTACAGCAAGGGAACTGTACTACTCAAATCGCTATATTTGTTATAGAAATCTCAATGAGGTGCATGCACTCCCGATCAACGAATTGACCGGGATGCATGCATACTGCTATTAACAGCAGTCATCGTCACAACAACCAGGTATTGGACAAAGTGCTGACAATAGAATTGTTAGAAATCCCATAACTATTGATTTAATAAGTGAATACTCGATCTAAATATGATAGACAAAATCCCATATGTCAATTGTTAAATATCCCTGACATCACCGGACCCAATGCTTGATTTACAACCCCTTTTAACTGATCCGTATGGACAAGGGTAAAGCAGCAAAGAGTGGTTTCCTCAGACGTACAATTACCATCTCCACAATTTGTCATACAACTGATCAATGCAAATTTGTCACCGGGTTGTAAGTTGAACTTTTTCCTCAGATCCTTGGGTATGACCAATTGACCTCTTTCGTCAAAACTTACAATCGCTTCGATTTGCGTACAATTATTATTTTTCTCTGACATCCTTTCTCTTTTTTATAATAAATGATCCCTCAATTAACGATGATCAGGTCTTCATTCCCTTTGCTACAAATATGTCGATCGCAATATCCCCATCACAGCAAGTGGTGGTACAGCATCCCGATCCCAGACAATCAACGACAACATCTTTCAGTCCAGCCTCTGTCATCCATTGCCTAATGTCCTCCCTGTCAAAGCCCTTCCAACGGTCGTGATGTTCTGTGATCAATTGCTCGTAATCATGCTTGTCCAGGTCCGTAAAAATAAGGGTGCCGTCTTGTTTCAAAATCCTTACCATTTCCTTGATCGCTGCTCCGGGTCTCTCGACATGATGCAGGTACATATTGGCAATAACATAATCCACACTATCGTCTTGCAACGGCAAATTCTCTGAAGTGCCCTCGATGACTTCAATCTGATCTCCCAATTTTTCCCGGATTTGCTCTAACATGGACGGAGATTGATCAATAGCTACCAGGTGTACAGGTTGATCAACCAGTCCCTCCAACAAATAGCCACTGCCACTTCCAATGTCAGCTATAGTTTGTCCTGGTCTTGTGGACATTTCACTATAGATCCGGTTTCGTGGAGCATCACCAAAAAAACTATTGCCCATCGTATCCCATTCAGACGATACAGTCTCAAAATATTGTTTGGATTGTAAGTCTTCCATATCTTACTTTTGCGACAAAGATAAGCTGAATATTTCTATTTTTCAGAATTTTCTGATTTTTCTGATTGAACAAAAAATTGGAGTTCAAACATTCCGTCTCGAATACAGTTATTATTTACGATGATAGGTTGGCGATTTACAGACTTTGATAAAGACGCATTTGCCGATGATCCCTTTGAGCGATTGCTTCAGATCTTTCAGGAACTATTGGTGTATACATCCGGAGATGTCAGCGAAGCTTTGTCCTGGCTGACAGAATTGGATAAGCAGTACGAATTAACGGATGAGAATTACGGCATTTCAGATTTTATTCAAGATCTGATCGATAAAGGGTACATATCGGAAAGCAAGGCCAAAGGAGGACTGTTAAACCCCACCACCAAAATGGAAATTGCACTTCGTCGCAAAGCTCTCGATGATATCTTCGATCAATTGCAAAAGTCCAAGCGAGGGAACCACATCACGCGAAATACGGGATATGGAGACGAATTCACTTCAGAAGTAAGGCCTTTTCAATTCGGAGATAAACTGGATAACATTGCCGTAAGTGAGTCACTGAGAAATGCACAGATCAACCATGGTATCGACGAATTCAGATTGACTCAGAATGACCTTGAAGTTCATGAGACCTACTTCAAAAGCCAGACGTCCTCGGTGCTGATGCTCGATATTTCCCATTCCATGATTTTGTATGGAGAAGACCGGATCACTCCGGCAAAAAAGGTAGCGATGGCACTTGCCGAATTGATTAAAACGCGTTACCCTAAAGACACCCTTGACATCATAGTTTTTGGCAATGATGCCTGGAAGATCGAAATAAAGGACCTCCCCTACTTGCAAGTGGGTCCCTACCATACCAATACAGTTGCAGGACTGGAATTGGCAATGGACATTTTACGCAGACGAAAAAATCCCAATAAGCAGATCATGATGATTACCGATGGGAAGCCCACCTGTCTGAAAAAAGGTAAAAAATATTACAAGAATGCCTTTGGACTGGACCGGAAAATCTTAAATCGAACTTTGGGTCTTGCTACCAAGTGCAGAAAACTAGGCATTCCCATTACGACATTCATGATTGCGACCGATCCCTATCTCGTGAACTTTGTCGACCAGTTTACCAGGGCAAATGATGGGAAGGCTTTCTACAGCAGCTTGCGTGGACTAGGCGAATTCATATTTATGGATTACAAGGACAACAAAAGAAAAAGAAAACAATAGATCAATTTCATTATCAAATAAAATCAAATCCATTGGCCAAACCAGACATTACCACTCTGGGTGCACTTAAGAAAAGTGATTATCGTCCCAGGAGTATCAAACAGGAATTGCGTGAAAACCTGATCGCTAAAATCAAAAAAAATGAATCCATATTCGAAGGAATCATTGGCTTTGATGATACGGTCCTTCCGGACATTGAACGAGCCATTTTATCAAGGCACAACATATTATTGTTGGGTCTGAGAGGACAGGCAAAGACGAGGATCGCCAGGTTGATGACTCAGCTGTTGGATGAGTATATACCGGTTGTAAAGGGATCCGAAATCAGTGATGATCCGTTACAACCACTATCCAGATTTGCCATCGATCTTATTGAAAAAATGGAAGACGAAACCCCTGTTGACTGGGTCCATCGAAGTCAGCGCTTCGTTGAAAAACTGGCAACACCCGACGTCAGTGTTGCAGATTTGATCGGTGACGTAGACCCGATCAAAGCAGCCACCCTCAAATTGTCATATGCCGATGAAAGAGTGATCCATTTCGGATTGGTACCGAGGGCTCATCGATCGATATTTGTACTCAATGAATTGCCGGATCTGCAAGCAAGGATCCAGGTATCTCTTTTTAATATCTTGCAGGAAGGAGATCTTCAAATCAGGGGATTCAAACTTCGATTTCCCCTTGATATCCAATTTGTGTTTACGGCAAACCCGGAAGACTACACCAATAGAGGGAGCATTGTTACACCCCTAAAGGATCGAATTGAAAGCCAGATTCTAACGCACTATCCAAAGGAAATTGATATTGCCAAGGCCATTACTGATCAGGAATCATCTATAGCCGCCGAACAAGAAAACAGCATTCTTGTCAGTGACGAGATCAGGACTATTCTGGAGATGATTTCCTTCCAGGCACGCGAAAGTGATTATATCGATGACAAATCCGGTGTTTCTGCAAGATTGAGTATTTCAGCCCTTGAGAATCTCGTTAGCGCTGCAGAACGTAGAATGCTACAAAACCAGGATCAAAGTACCTCGGTCCGCATTACCGATTTCTGGGGTGTGGTGCCGGCTATTACCGGAAAAGTTGAGTTGGTCTATGAGGGAGAACAAATCGGACCCTATGCCGTTGCCATGCATCTTGTCGATGAAGCGATCAAGGAATTCTTTCTCGATCACTTCCCCGATCCGGATAAGAGTCAAAAATTGGGAGAAAAAGATCCCTACGGTATTACCAGGGCATGGTTTGCCTCAGGAAATCATCTGGACCTGTTAAATGATGACAACGAAAAAGATTTCCGGACTAAACTGGATCAAGTACAAGGGATGGACCAGATTCTCAATGGAAGGACGGACAATCATGAAATGAAATATTTGTACAAAGAACTTATTCTGCACGGACTGGCTGCTTTTGAGGTCATTGGAAAAAATATTCTTGATTCGAAATTCAGTTTCTCAGATCCCCTTGCCGGTATGTTTGACGATCTCACCTCCGGAGAGGATATTTGAGGGTATATACAGCAGCAAGGGGTGAAACCCCTTTGGGGTCATGTGTGCGTGAAGTGTTTGAGTTTGGGAGTGATGCAAAAATCTAATTACTGACATCCAATGGGCTGAAGCCCATTGTTTAATTATCCAAAGGTTAAAACCCCCTTGGAGGAGACATGACCATCAAAGTGTGACATCCAATGGGCTTTAGCCCATTGTTTAACTTCCCGTTGCTTTAAGCGAAACGCTTAAAGCTAAAGCAGGGCTCATTCTCTTCTTTTAAAAATAGTGACTATTTTTCCATCATGAATGGAAACATATTTCTGTACACTGGTGCACTCTTTGTGCTCGTCCTCGTTGTTTCCGTATATTTTAAAAGAGCGATGGGCATTTCATATGACCGAAAAGCCCTTCTCTCTAACCTCATTGCTTTTCTCACGGCGACTGTTGCCTATTTCTTAGGAGATCTCGATATACATAATCTGGAAAATCTTAGTGACCCTCACAAGGTATTTGCCACTATAGTCCTGATTCTGATCATCAACGGAGTCATACAGTTCGGACTTTGGATCACCTATGCACTCTTGCATTATCGCAGATGGCTCAAACTCCCAAGGTTTGTTTTTGACATTCTTGCCTTTTTCATCGTCGTAGTCGTGATCCTCATTCTGATTGGCGTCATCTTCAACAAGCAACTGACCGGTGTCTTGGTCACTTCAACAGTTGGAGCGGCAGTCATTGGATTAGCACTTCAGGACACTCTCAGCAATTTGTTTTCCGGTATATCCCTGCAAATAGAATCTCCATTCAATATTGATGATTGGGTAAACCTTGGAGGATTTGAGGGGAAGGTCGTTGACCAAAACTGGCGTACTGTTACTATCCTTTCACGGGAGAATCACAGGATCTCATTAACTAACAGGTTTGTCTCAGAAGATAAAATAGTCAACTTCTCAAGACCTACTCGTCGACAAATCCACAATTTCTTTATCGTACTGGACTACAGCCACCCACCCAATCGCGTAAAAAATGTCCTGAAAAACCTGCTCAATGAAATTGACGAAGTTGAAATAGATGGTAATCTCGGCGTTTTTGTTACCGATTATATGGACAGCGGGGTGAAATATTGTTTGAGGTATTGGCTCTATGACTATGCAGATATACTTTATATACAGGATGTAGTACTATCCAGATTATGGTACACATTGAGCAGACACAAGATTAAGATTCCATACCCTACCAGTGAGATTCAAATGCAGGTTGTTGAGGACTCTAACGTGGAGATTATCAGCTTGGAAGATGATGACATCCTCCAATTCCTGAATTCACTGGATTGGTTGAGGAATATGGATAATGAAAGAATCAGGGAGTTGTCAGATCAATGTCGTCATATACTATTTGCAAAAGACGATATCATCGTGCACCAGGGTGCAACCGGGAATTCGATGTATATTATTTATAAAGGAGGTATCCGGGTGCTTGTCGAAGCCGAGGGACAACAGGATATCGAAGTAGCACAAAAAGAGAAAGGGGAATTCTTCGGCGAGTTAAGCTTGCTCACAGGAGAACCGCGCACAGCTTCAATCAAGGCGCGTGAAGACTGCCAGGTCCTGGTCATCGACAAGGAATCATTCTCTACCCTGCTCCTTTCCGACAAACAGTTATTGGAGCAGTTCCTTGACGGTCTTGAACATTGTAAATCGGGAATCGCAGACGCCATAACCAATGAAGCATCCAAAGAAAACAGTACCCAGGAATCAGCTCGTAAAGTGATCTTCAATAAAGTATGGAGCTTCCTGATGGGAGAAAGTTAACCAGGTCAAATCTATTTCAAAATATCATTTACGATTCTAACACTTCCTCTTTGCACTTCTCCCTCTACTGACAACTCAATCGTATATACACCTGCTCCTGCTTTCTGAATCCCATATTTTACTGGCACAGCACCTCCTCGATAACTGGATGTGAGCGGAGATAATATTCTTCTTTTTTCCTTCGATGTATCCGCATTCATAAACCTGTTATAAAGCCTTCTGAAGTAGGACGATAAATTGGTCTTCATCAGCTCCTCCAACAAGTTTTCTATGGAAGCCTGTTCTTCCGATGTATACTCTTGTGCATCAAACTCCCGATTCCAGTAAAACCGGTTTATTCCCTGGTGAACCGGGAGTTCCATCTTTGCCTCAAGACCGGAATTTGAACGGATGGCAAGTTGCATGGTTTCAGCATCACTTCCGGAATAAAAGGTAATAGGCACCAGGCTCTCAAAACCTGCCCTGGGGACATCGGAAGTGTTCTGAATGTAAGCAGGATTCTCACCTGCGTATAAAAAATGACCTCGTTGTCCTCCCCTGCTCACATTGTGCCATAGCGTAGCAGGCTCCTGCTCGAACAGGTGAAATGTTGAATTGCGAACACTTTGGGTCAGCTGTTGTAATGGAGAAATATCATCCATGATCCAAAGACTTCTGCCATGAGTGCCGATGATGAGGTCATTTTCTCTTGGATGAATTTTTATGTCATACACTGAAACTGTAGGAAGGCCATGTTTCATTCGAACCCAGGATGAACCCCTGTTCAAAGAATACCAGACACCCGTCTCCGTTCCAATGAACAAGAGATCAGGATTGACAAGGTCCTCCCTGATCACACGGACGCTTTCACCGGCCGAAATCCCCTCTGTGATCTTTTCCCATGTTTGTCCAAAGTCTTCAGATTTGTATACCCAGGTACCATTGTTATCACTTCGATGCCCATCAAAGGTCACGTATACCCGACCTGGGCTGAACTTAGAAGCTTCCACACGACTGACCCAAATTCCTTCAGGTACACCAAACAAATTATTTCGGACATTTTCCCAATGCAAGCCTCCATCTTTGGTGATCTGAATATTTCCATCATCCGTCCCGGCCCAAATGATTTGGTCAGAAATTTCCGAAACGGATAATGCATAAACACTGCAATGAGTTTCAGCACCTGTATTGTCCGGAGTAATTCCACCACTAACGCCCTGTTTGCGCATAACCGGATCGTTGGTGCTGAGATCCGGGCTTATGATTTGCCAGGAATCTCCTTGATCAATCGATTTGTATACGTGATTACCCGCTACATAAACCGTGGAGGGATCATGGGAAGAAAGGATCAAAGGTGCAGACCAGTTAAACCGTATAGCTGATCTCAGATCAGTAATCGTATCGGGAAAGTAATCTTTATGGTTGATCGTATTTGCGGAGGTTGGGCTGATTCTTCTGATCTCCCGGGTGTCAGGATTGTATTTAAAATAGTTTCCATTTTCCGTAGAAGAATACCCATCCGTATGGTCAAACGGGTTGAATGCCGCGTCCTGGCCATCTCCCCAATGCATTTTCCAATTGTCATCATTGAGTATCCCTCGTGCGTCCCTGCTAAAACTGGCCGTAGCATACGAACCATTATCCTGTAATCCCCCATAGACATAATAGGGATCTCTCATATCATAGTTGATCCGGTAATACTGCGCAATCGGCAAATTATCCAATAACTGAAATCCCTTGCCGTGATCATGTGTAATGGATAGTCCTTTGTCTGCCCCAAGGTAATAGCGGTCCTGATAGGAGGGGTCGAGCCACATGGCATGAAAATCTCCATGGACTTCCCGGTCAGCACTCCCATCGCTCAAGGTAGTGCCTCCATCTTCAGATACCCTGAAAGTAGTTGTCAGAATATATACCCTCTGATCGTCATGAGGATTGATCCTGATCTGACTGTAATAGAAGGGACGATTATTATAAGTATTGACGTATTGCCATGTATCTCCACCATCTTCTGTACGATAGATACCGCTTCCGGGGTTGTCCAATGATTCTGAACGTTCAGCCTCAACAATGGCCATAAGGATGTTGGAGTTACCTTGATAAATTGCCAGGCCAATTCTCCCCGTTGGACCTCCGGGTAAGCCGTTGGTCAGCTTTGACCACGATTGGCCACCATCCGTACTTTTATAGATACCCCCTTCTCCGCCTCCACTATGAAAATGCCAGGGTTTTCTAAGCCGGTGATAAAACGCAGCGTACAGCACTTCAGGATTCTGCGGGTCCCTGACGAGGTCGATACAACCGGTTTTTCCATCATCTGGCAAACCATTGGTATGTTTGCTCCAGGAGGTTCCTCCATCCTTTGTATGAAATAATCCACGGTCCCCTGAATATCCCCATAAATGGCCTATGGCACAAACACATACATCTTCAGAATTATCGGGATGAACAAGCACCCTTGCGATTTGATGTGTGGACTCGAGACCGGTTCGTTCAAATGATGCTCCCCCGTCAACGGATTTATAAACACCATTCCCCCATGAAACACTATTGCGATTATTCGCTTCCCCGGTTCCAACCCAAATTACTTGTTCATTCGATGGATCCAAAGCAATATCTCCAATGGAGGCTGTCTCATAATCATCAAAAATCGGCTTCCATGTAGTGCCTGCATTTTCGGATTTCCAAATCCCTCCGGACCCGGTTGCCACATAGACTTTTGTAAAATCATCAGTATGAGCTTCAATATCCACGATCCTCCCTCCCTGGTTGGCAGGACCGATATTGCGAAATTTCAAATTACCAAGTAAATCCTGACTATAACTTTCCAGGGGGTAGACCAATAGGCCAGTGGCTATTGCGAAAAACTTAATACATTTTCTCATATCAAACATTAGTCTGTTTCAATTTTACAATTTAGACAATTTGAAAATATTGATTCTACCACATCATGACAAAACCGTGCATCGTCTGGTGGCACGATCATAAGATAGAGCTTCTCTCCATTCCTATCCGTTGTGGTCAGCCTGGCGGGAAGGCCGGATGGTGATTGTCCCGTCAATGCTCTAAAAAAGACACAAGCTGTGAGGTAAGTCCCCAGTGGAGAAGGATGACTTCCATCAGGGTCATAAATATTTATTTCGGGCCTGAGCTCCCTCGCCAAAGACCACGTTTCTCCCACTGGCACAACGATCAGACCTTCTCCCCGGCCCGCTTCCCGATAACCTGAAGAAATCTTCTCAATCATGAGCGGATTAAACGCCCTTGGCCAGGTCATATATAGCACGGGCTCAGCCTGACTTTCGCGGATCACATCACTCCATAGCTCAACATATTTTATCAAACTGTCCAGTGCTTCTATCGTTCTCAGACTATGATCCTGCAAGACCACATAATCCCAATTGCCATTTTTAATCAGGTTGTAGGTATCGAGATCACGTGCTCCTGTCCAATGATGACCAAGATGTGCTCCCCCGGCTGTTGATTGACGGGCGATCAGAGGGATATCCTGGCTTTCCGCAAGATGCTCTATTACTTGGGGCAAATTCCAGAAATACGTATAACTGTTTCCGACAAACAGAACTTTTTTTGAATTGTCTGCCTGACTGAAACAGGAAGTAATAACAAAGAGGAATATTAAGACGTAAAGAGCTCTCATATGATCAGGTCATCCGAATTCCCGAGTTTTTAAGGTAGGGAAAATTGTCGTGATTTGGCAAGACCAAAGAATTACAGTTCATTTTAAAAAAGAAGCCTCTCATAAAATGAAAGGCTTCTGAATGATTTGCATCGATTATCTTATTGATTCACTTCCGTCTTGACAAAAATGCCAGGATCCTCAGATGGAGCATTCGAATTGGTGTTCAATTCGTCATCAGAATAAGGCATTCTTTCAGGATGTTGTGAAGCAGCAGGTACATTCAATGGGAAAGGAACGGATAAGTCATTATCACCCTTTCTTAGTCTTCTCGCATCGTCATATGGCATGAATTGACCGAATCCTGATACATACCGCTCTTCTATAATTTCTCTCAGAAGGGCACGATCCGCTGCGATATTATCTGCATTTTCCATTCCTCCCGGATCAAAATCTGCAGCATCATACGCTTCGTATAAGAACGGCTCACCGGAAAAGTTATCATTCAAACGTCCTCCGGTATTCAACCAGGCTCTGAATTCATTCAAGTGCTGCAATCCCGTTGTAAAACCTGAAGTCCTTGCACCTGCTTCAGCGAGGATGAGATGATTCTCTTCAAAGCTCACCAGGTTCATCGGTTCGAATTGCTCAATGACTCCCAAATTATCAGCCCCACCTGTTTCAAAAATGAAATTATACATGCCTCGAGCAGTCTCGTCGGTTTTAGCATTGCCTCTATAAATTTCTGAAGCTGGATCCAACAAGTCTGCCAGATAGCTACCTGCGCTACCTATATCACCAGTCCTCGATCCCTCCAATATTGTCCAGAATAGGTTTTTGTCTCCCTCCGCTACATTGGCATCTCCTCTTGGAATATGTCTCATGTTTCCGCTGAAATCGGATATTCCCTGTTGTGCCGCGCTATATGCACCACTGTAATCTCTCATGTGCATGAGATTGCGTGCCTTCAGTGTATTGGCGACTGCGAGCCATTTGTCCGCATCGCCCTCAAAATAGATGTCCTCATCCAAGTTTCTGCTCGAGGCACCACTCAAATCTGAAATCGCACTATCCAGTAGGGCCAGAACAGCATTCAATACGTCCATCTGGCTGTCAAACCGGGGATCATCAATTTCTTCGTTATTCACTTCTGAATAAGGCATGTCTCCAAACAGAGAAGCACCTGTACTTACTGCATGGGCTTCGAGCACCTTACATATACCTTGCATCAATGCATCGCCGGGCAATTGCTCCCTTATATGACGGACATTGGGGATTATTCCTATATAAATACGACTCCATGTCCCCACGGATTCGGCAGTGGAAAGTGAATAACCATAGATATTTGAATACAAGGAACTCAACCCGGTTAGCTGACCACTATACATGCCGGCAATTCGATTCAAATGCCCCGCTTGTGCAGAGGTATTAGCCAACATTGCACCAGTCAGGAACAATGTAGGATCTACATCCTCAATAGTGATCTTATTTGGATTGTCATTAATCCCTTCGACTAAATCCTGGCAGGAAGTGGCCAAAAGGGCAATAATTAATATTGAACTTTTAAATATATTTTTCATTTCCTTCAGATTTAGTAGTTAACAGATATTGAGAATAAGACGGAACGGGTACTCGGATTCGTGAAGTAATCCAATCCCAGTCCGTTTCCGACGCCGGTCTGATTGATCTCCGGATCGACTCCCGGAATATTATCCCACAGGAAAATATTTCTACCGGTGACAGAAAAAGTCACAGAGCCCAACTTTGTCTTTTCGGTAAATGCTTCGGACTGTAATGTGTAACCCAGTGACAATTCTCTCAACCTTGAGAATGTGGCATCGAATAAGGAGAAGTTATAGGCCTGGTTATCACCAAATCCTCCACCGATTCCTGTACGGTACCATGTCTCATCCAGTAGTACAGGTCCTCCACCGAAATCCATAATATTCCCTCTCACTGTCGTTCCGGACGGAATTGTGTTTCCAGAATAGTTCACGAGATCCTGTGTCAATGTCTGTCGAGTTGCGGTCACCTGAGTGGTTCCGAAACGATTCAAAACGTGCAGTGTTCTTGGCATGAACACACCTCCCTGTGAGTGCTCCAATAGTGCATTGAATGCGAATCCCTTGAAATTAACCCGAATACCAAAACCTCCCCGCCAATCCGGGTTAGGATCTCCCAATACAATAGGGCTGGGAGTGGTCATCGGGAATCCATCGTCATTCAAAACAAAGTTTCCTGCCTCATCCGTTACTGAGCCTGTACCGAAAAGAGTTCCAAGGGGTTGTCCGGCAATTGCCCTGGAACTAACGGATCCTCCTGAAAGGTCAATAGTTTCCGTTCCTGCCAAACTTGTAACGAGGTTGTCATTTGTAGCCCAGTTGGCATATACGCCAATATTCCAATCGCCATTATTAAAGACTGAATAGTCCAAATCCCACTCAAATCCTTTGTTCTCCATGGAAGCGGCATTTGATATTTGTGTATCAAACCCAAAGGAAGGAGTCAGGTCAGTACGAATGATAATTCCTTCAATATCATTTTGGTAATAAGTCATTCCCAAAGCAAGACGATCCTGGAAGAATCTTAAGTCGGCTCCAATTTCCCACTCTGTTTTGATTTCGGGCTCGAGGTCCGGATTACCCCTGTCATCATCCAATCGGAAACCCCCTCCGAATAATCCTATACTCAGTGGATCACTATATGTGGAATATGAAAATCCTCCTTCAGCCAGTGTCTGAGCAGCGTGAGCAGGTGGAGCTATGCCCACCTTACCCCAGGATGCACGAACTTTTGCAAAACTGATTGTAGAGTTATTAATGTTGTTGGGTTCAATCAATTGGTATGCTACGTCAACAGCAGGGTAGAAGAAGTTCTTCGAAACTGTAGATGCAGCTTCAATGGCTCCTGAAGCATTAATGAAGATTTTATCCAAGATGTCAAAGCCCAATGTGCCATAACCACGATTTGATCTCAAATTCGTTTTTGAATTTGCAACAGTTGAAGATTCCGCTGCTGTATTTAAATCCGTTGTTTGCTTTCGGGCGTTGACAAGGAAGCCAATGATTTCGGCTGTGTTCGAAGTTAACCTGCGATCGTTAATATTCCATCCGACACTAGCCACCAGACCTATGTCATCCGTAAGGTCAAAGTTGGCTCTGGCAATGGCATCAAAGTTGAGTTCCTGTCTACCCAGAATATCCTCTGTGAACCAGCCATTCACCCTGCCCCCTGCGGACCCAATCGGGAAAAAATAGGCTCTCTTGTCATCATATGTATCCACTCCACCTCTCAAAGTGATATTCATAAAATCGGTAGGCGTAATATCGATTTCTGCTGACATGATAAAACGATTCACCTTGGTAGTAGCATCTTGTTCGAAGATGGTCCATAGCGGATTGTTATAGATTGGATTTGTGTTGTTTCCAAGGTACCTTCTATAGGAGCGGTGTCTCAATGGAAAAGCTTCACCGCCATTGTTGAAGTACGTTCCAATATAATCCTCCTGATTAAAATCGGGTGGCGTTCTTAACAGACCCAGAAGTAAGCCTGCTGTATTCGAACTCTGTTGAATCCGGTTGGACTGTGAATTGGTAAATGCTGCCTTTGAAGACATTGTCAACCAATCGGTAAAGAAGAATTTGTTGTTTAATCGAACATTGGTACGATCGTAAAAACTTTCTCGTATTATGCCTTCCTGGTCCATTCTACCCATGCTAAAGAAGTAAGTCGACTTATCAGTACCTCCGCTGATACTCAAATCATGCTGTAAGAATCCACCGGTTTGGAACACTCCGTCCCAATTACTATCGTTGAAAGTTTCTCTGGAATTCTTTTCGTCTATCGGGTAGTACCGGGTGCCATCTTCAGCTTCAAAGTATTGTCCACCCTGATCTACAACATCGGCACCCCCGGATCGGTCGGGAATATAATCGCCCCAGGCTTCAGCTCGGGTAGGTGAATAGCTTCCAGCTCTTCCCTGCCCCCAAACATCCTGGAGTTCGTATCGCTGGTTGACCTCATCAAAGGATTTGGTTATCTTATAACTGATTTTAGGCTTTCCGAGGCTTCCCTCCTTGGTAGTAATAACCAACACACCATTCGAAGCTCGCGATCCCCAAAGGGCTGCAGCGGAAGCTCCTTTCAGAATCTGAACGGATTCAATATCGGCAGGATTCAAGTCATTCAGCCGGGATTGCTGAGAGGTTCCTCCCGTTCTTCCGCCAGTTGCATTATTTCCACCACCGTATTGCGTGTTATTAGCAATTGGTACTCCATCAAGTATGATCAGGGGATTGGAAGAACCGGAGATACTGTTGGCACCGCGAATACGAATAGTTGCACCTGCACCGGGGTCACCGTTTGACCTCGAGATCTGGACATTTGAAGCTTTAGCCCCCAGTGAATTTAACAAAGTATTTTCACCAGATCGATAAATATCGTCCGGTTTGACAACGGATGCCGTAGACCCTGTCTCGTCCTTCTTCACTTTAAAACCAAGGGCGGAAACAATCACTTCATCCAGGAGGGCCGCATCCTCCGCCATTATTACATCAATTGATGTACGGCCTGCGACCAATTCATCAATGGTCTTCATTCCTGTGAAGCTAAACGTCAACGTTGCTCCATTAGCAACGGTGATTGAGTAAGAACCATCAATATCGGAAATGGTTCCATTGGAAGTCCCTGACTCCAGTATATTCACACCGATCAGTGGACTTCCTGTCTGATCCGTGACGATACCGGAAACAGATACCTGTGCCCCGAGCACCAAAGTCAGAGATGAAAAAAATAAACTTACCAATAGTCTTTTCATAATGTTTGTTATGTTATTAATTAAGAGTAATGATGCTATATATCATTACGTATCAGCGTAGAAAGTTGTAGTGTCAAGATAGAAGAAAATGGTTGGAAAAAAGAGCAAAGAATTAGATTCCTCCACTATCATCTCAACTTCCTGAAATCAAATTGAACCTCCATGGGTAATAAAGGAAAATTCTGACATCAAAATTCAGGTCTGTGTTTAAAATTTAAGGTTAACTCCAGCTTCTATATTTATTCTTGCGGCTGGTTCATAAAATCGATTGCCGAAGGCATTTAACCTTACATTATCAAAGTATGATTCCGAAAAGATATTATTCAATCCCATGTAAAAATTCATTGCCACATCCTGTACCGCCATTTCATACCCCATCCGGGCATTGAAGATGGAATAGGAATCGACCCGAACATCGTTGGTATCGGTCAGAAACAGTGAACTGAAGTATTGGCCGCTCATCCTGATAAACAGTGGATCCGGATGGAATGTTAAGGAAGATGAAAACTGATGTCTTGGAATTCCAGGCAGTCTGAATCCTGATAGATCAGTACCTTCAACCCTATAGTCTTCAAATGTAAAATTCGAAATGGAATAGATCCCTGAAATTTCAAAGTGTTTCCATCCATTATACCTCAACATAGCTTCGAGTCCGGTACGCCTGGTCTTCCCTGCATTCCTGAAAAAAGTCCGGCCCGGAAAATCCTGGATTTCAAATGGGAGAAGCTCGTCTCTTGAATCAATGTGAAATAGAGTAAGGGCATATTGAACAGTCTTTAATAAACCTTTTACTCCCAGCTCTACCGATCTTGCTTTCATGGGCTCCAGGGATGCGTTAAAACCACCTGATCCATCGGGATTGGCCGATAATTCACTCAGCAGAGGGGTTTCAAAACTCGTGCTGTAGTTGAGGAATATTGCGTGACCGTCAAGCCGGCGCAGAAGACCGAGGTGTTGGTTAAATGAATTAAATTTTCTCTCTCCGCTGTCATCACCATTTGAAAGAAAATTATCTTCAATACTAATGTCATTATTGTCATAGCGCAAGGAGGCCTTTAGCGTCCAATCCCCTCCGGACCACTGGTCAAGTAAATAGATTCCAAAATTCTTGAATCGTTCATTTTGGGAAAGCGTCTGTGCCCCTCTGATTCCTTCATTATTTTCAAAGCGTTCGCGATCATCTCGTTGTGACCAGTATTCAAACCCGAAGGAAAGTTTGTTGATCCAGGTATCGGTAATTTTGGTATGGATCAATTGCGTCATTTGCCCTCCATAAATCCTGCTCAAGTCGATTGCACCACCATTTTGAAATGGGAGACGACCATCAAAGTTGCGCCCTGAAAAGAAACCACTGATGTCCAAATCCAAATTTGGATTTATTGACAGATCGAACTTTAAAGAAGATTTCCAGTGATCAATGGATTCTCCGGCATCGAATAGAACATTTCGATCTCTTGCTGAAGCAGGAAAATCGGTGGCCTGCTCTAAATGAATACCACCCGGGTCTTCAGCGGTCGGACTAGTGAGATAGCTCAACTGCCATGTCAGTGATGAATGTTCAGAAAAAGTCGTTTTCGATTTACCTAACAAGTTGGTTTGTCGTACCCTACTATGTTCGCGGTATCCATCTGAACGCATGTGATCCCCCCCGAAATAGAGCCGTGTTCTTCCGAACTTAAGTCGACTACTGATCCTGTAATGTTGGAGACTATAGGAACCAGTTCTAATGGACACCTCGCTTCCCGGATCGCCTTCCAGGTCAGTAGTAGTCAGCTCAATGACACCACCAGCAGCATTTCCATATTGTGCTGCACTGGCACCTTGCAGAACTTCTATGGAAGAGACCTCGGATACGGCAATATTATCTAATTGTCCTTGTCCGTCAGGGGTAGTCTCCGGGATGCCATCTATCAATAATTTTATTCCCCGGATGCCAAACGCAGAACGAGCGCCAAATCCCCTGATGGAAATTCTAAGATCCTGTGCAAAATTTTGTCCATTCAGCGCAAATAAGCCAGGCACCTCACTAACGGACTCTTGCAGTGAGGAGTGTGAGATGTTTTGGTTTCGATCCTTTAGATTGATCTGTGTGACAGAAGCCGGAACGGTCAGATATGTCGTTCTCACTCGCCCGGCTGAGATATAAATGGTATCTATCGACAAGGTGTCTGTCTGACCATACAAGTCACAAAGGACGATCAGTAAGCAGAAGGGAAGATGAAGCGGTTTGAATAGTGAATTGATATTATTGGAGCAATTCGTCCAGATATTCAGCCACTGATTGGATTTGTTCTTCACTTAATATATCCTTGTAAGGTGTCATGAGACCTTTACCATTAGTGATCTGGTTGATTCTTTCTTCCATATCAATTGTTGAAACACTGAGATCTTTGGCATCACTAACACCAAGTTTCCCATCGGCACCATGACAAATGACGCAGTATTGTTTGTAAACCAATCTGCCTTTTCGATTAGTGCCTGCTGCCTTTTTTGTGTCGTCAGTTTTTTTCCCGGTACTGGCAGTTTCTGTCTTCGCGGGCGTCTTTTCACTGTTGGAAGTTGAGGATTCCGAATCCGATTTGCCACTGCATGCAGCTGTCAAAAGTACACCACAAATGAAGAGGCTTGCGATAAAAAATGATTGCTTCATTGTATTCTGATTAAACGATGATGGCTCGCTGCGAATCTAAAAACTTTTGCTCTAAAATGTGCACGATTTTTGATGCTTTGCCAATTCTGTACGATCACGAGTTCCTGAACGGTCTGTCTATTCGGCTGACTTCACGAAACTGATCAACTTAAAGAAATCACTGTTTTTCTCAAATTTAAAACCATTTTCCTTTGCATAGTCCATCATTTTCTTCTGCTCTTCTTTGTTGAATGCCTTAAAGAATTTTTTCTTTTTCAATGTCAATTCGCGATGTTGCTCACCTTCCACTAAAAAGTATGAAGTCCCTTTTTCGAAGCGACTGGTATTCTGTCTCTGTCCGGCAACGATCATGGACATCTCAACGAGTTTAACCAAGGGGTCACGGATCACCATAAAGCCATCACCTTCAAATTCTATTATTGAAAACTTATTGGGTTGTTGAGGAAAAGCCCTTCTGAAGACATCTCTTGTTGATTCATTTTGAATTCTGATTTCCCGGAAATATTTACTTTCCAAGAAGAGTTCTTCTCCTTCGCTATTTGTATACACAAATTCCCCCGCATACAGATCTAGTTGAAGCGGAATACCGTGAATTGAGTCCCCGTTGTGCTGGATCAGGGTTGCAGTACATTTCTTGTCATAATAATATGGGCTGCCATCAATATCATTGTAGGGCTGGGTTGATATTCCGACTGTTTTATTCTTTAATGCCATTGACTCATAGCGCTGCATGGCTTTCATTTCGACAGCCTGGGTCGTCATGGTGTTCTGACCTGAAAGACAAAGAAATGAACAAAGAAATACAAGAAGAGTAGCTGTCTTCATACCATTAGAACGGTTTGAGACCGTAATGTGCTCCACAATCAGATAACACCGTGTTCTACCAGGTAGCGCTCGGCGTCCAGCGTAGCCATGCATCCGGTCCCTGCTGCGGTAACCGCCTGGCGATACACCTTGTCTGCTGCATCACCCGAGGCAAACACTCCGGGAACTTTCGTTTTAGATGTTCCCGGTTGGATCAGCAGATAACCGGTGTCATCCATTTCAAGCCAACCCTTGAAAATATCGGTATTTGGCTTATGGCCGATTGCTACAAAGAATCCTTTAACATCGATGGTCGATTCTTCCTTCGTTTTATTGTTCACGATTCTGACACCAGCGACTTCCTCATCTCCCAAAACTTCGACAGCCTCTGTGTTCCAATGAATTTCAATATTTGGTGTATCGAGTACTCTCTGTCTCATGATCTTTGAAGCTCTCATTTCATCTCTCCTAACCAGCATGTGGACTTTCGGACAAAGTTTCGCAAGGTAGGTAGCTTCTTCAGCGGCTGTATCTCCGCCTCCGACAAGTGCCACCTCAAGCCCCTTGAAGAAAAACCCGTCGCACACGGCACATGCGGAAACACCTTTATTCATCAATCGTTGCTCGGATTCGAGCCCCAGCCATTTTGCACTGGCTCCGGTTGAAATGATAACGGTATGAGCCTTGATCTCTTCGCCACCTTCTGTCCAAATGGAATGAACGGGTCCCGTAAAATCCACCTTCGTTATCATCTCATACTTTACTTCAGTGCCAAATCGCTCTGCCTGTTTTCTAAAATCCTCCATCATTTCAGGACCCATAATGCCCTCCGGATAGCCAGGATAATTTTCTACATCCGTAGTGATCATCAATTGACCACCAGGTTCCGGACCGGTATAAACAATAGGATCCATACCTGCTCTTGCAGCATAAATGGCAGCTGTATAACCGGCAGGACCACTTCCAATGATCACACATGTTTTTATTTCACTCATTGCAACGATTTCTTGACTAAATGATCCAAGGATCAACTTGTTCAGGGACGCCCATTAAAACAATTTGTTTGTCTGAACAAGGACTTTTCAGAGGCGCAAAGAAAGGTCTAAATTCAGGATATTCAAAAGGAATCATCCTTTATGTCCTATAGAATTGTACTTATTTCTAAAGGAGTGAAATCACAATAGTGAATTGATTAAGTGTGCGTTAAGATTATCGAAAGATAGAACCATCGACAATGCGTATCTTGATGTCGATCGTTTATAGGACAACATTCTCGTTATGATTATACGAAATATCATTCTACCCTTTTCCATATTGACACTGATGCTGACCGGCTGTACAGATAGTCCTGATGAGACCGAACCCATCATGGCAGAGGAAGCGCTCAGTACCTATGATATAATTCAGACGGAGATCTGGGATAAGAATTGTGTTACTTGTCACCAGACAGGTACTTCATTTGCCAGGCAATCCAATCTCATCCTTGCTAAAGGTGAATCTTACAATCAATTGGTCAATCGTCTACCGCACAATGAGGCGGCTCGTGCAGATGGCCTGCTATTGGTCGGGACAAAAGGCTTGCAAAGCATTCACAATAGCTTTCTTTGGGAAAAAATCAACTTCCCGGACTATGCTCATTTCTATGATGATCATCCCGGATACGGAGAATTGATGCCTTTGGGTGGTCAGGCGCTCACAAATGGAGAATTGAGATTTATTACGGAATGGATCATAAAAGGGGCACCTGATACAGGAAATGTGGCCAATATCGAATTATTGATGGATACCAAAAGGTTTGAATTACCAACAGAACCTTTCGAACGACTGATGCCCCCTGGTAGTGGTCTTCAATTGAATATCGGACCTTTCGATATTCAACCCAAAAGCGAACGGGAATTCTTCTACTACAAAGAGTTGGATAATGACGAAGATCTTTTCGTCAACCGCGTACAAATTGCCATGAGAGAAGGCAGCCATCATTTCATCTTGTATGATTATCCCAATGGAAACCAACCTGTAAGTGAGTCCTACCGTGACTTCTATGATGAAGACGGCAATTTCAATATACTCACCGCAGCTTCTGTACTGAATCAAAGATTCGTATTTGGTACTCAATGGAGAAACGTGGACTATAGTTTTCCAGCTGGAGTGGCCCTGCGCATTCCTGAGAATACGGGATTCGACCTCAATTCTCATTACGTCAATCGGACCGATGAGGTGAAGGAAGGCGAGATATCTGTCAACTTACATACACTTGACAAGAGTGCGGTGCAGTATGTAGCAGAGAATTTATTTGAAAGTTATGAAGATATAAGACTTCCGGCCGGAGAGATCACCACCCTGGAAAGAGCCAGTACGTTCAATGAAAGAATGCATGTCTTTCAACTGACTTCGCATGCACATCAACATATGACGGAATTTGAAATCTATATCAAAGGTGGAGACCGGAATGGAGAATTGGTATACTTCACGAATGATTGGGAACATCCACCTTTGGTGACATTTGATCCTCCTATTATCCTGGAGAAGGGTCATGGGTTTACAGCCAGGGCCACCTATAACAATACGACCAGTCGCACGTTGAGGTTTGGCCTGCTTAGTGAGGATGAAATGATGATCGTTTTTGGAGCCTTTTACACCGATTAACAAGACAAGGCAAGAGATTTGATCCAGCTCAACTTTGTTGTACAATTCTGGCATACCGCTCCATGACTTCTTTATCTATTCCGGCCTCTTTCGGATGAATGCTTGAAGAAAAAAGAGCGATCATGGTAAACTCCCCACCGTATACATTCATCGTAGAATTGGGATCTGCTCCTCTATTGAGCAAATACTCAAGAATGTCCGCCAGTTGGTACGGGACGACCTGCCTGTACAATTCAACACCGTTATTACCCAGGTAGTGTATCAGGCTGGCACCATGACCGTAATTGCTTTTTTGATTGATCAGTTTGGGATCATCTTCAATTAAATGCTTTAATTCATCGAGTCTTCCACTGAGCATCACATCTACTGATCTTTCGAATAGCGCATCAATTTTGATGTCGGGAATTTCCGCGAAACTCGCATACCCATACTGCCGGGCAATGGTGATCTCGGCATCTGACCTGGAAAACTCATTATCCCTGATTTCATTCCAGGATTGGCCGATAAAGGCAGGATGATAATTGTTGATTTCATTCAGAATACAGTCATTATCCTGAGTGAATGCCTCCCAAAGCCGGTTTGACAACCTGGATAGTCTTTCAAGAATGGTCAGATCTTTCGGGTAATTGAATAACAGATCACCGTAATAATCTCTAATCCCGAGAATCACATTGTGAGCATAGACATCCATATCACTGATCAGTCAATAGAATTTCAACGTCTCCCGCTACTTCGAGTCCTGCATTTCGTCCGGTCCCCTCATAAATCAATGCTCCTCCTCGATATAATCTCACCTCTATCGATGCGGTCAAACTTTCACTGACCTTTCCGGTCATCCCTCCTTTGATCGGTGATATCAATGCTCCGGTTGATCCTTTCGTAGCAATAATTTCCAGTCGATAGTCCCTTCTTCGGAACGTCAAATACACGTGAGATTCATCGAGTGATGACGTCATTCTGGCATTATTGTATGTTGTAAATTGTATCAGTTCGTCATCCAGGTAGATGGCCGACAGGAATCCAACAAAATACCGCCCCAACCATGGAATATGAGCCAGAGAAGCCATAAAGGATACCTTCCTGTCCAATTGATCAAAATGATTGCTTTGCATCCAAATCCAGCATTTGGGAAATGAAGAGCCCCAATCCTTCTCAATGTATCCCAACCCATTCTGAAAATTGAATCCTTTATGATTATACTCCAGATACCCATCCAGGCGGTGATGCATACTGACCACACCGTGATAACACTGCATCATCGGTACAAATGAATACCAACCCATGACTCCCGGACTCAGGATTTTGACCGGCCATTTGACAGCTTCCTTGAATTCCACTTCACCTTGAATACACGGCAGATCGACGACCAGCTTCTCACCGCTAAAATAATTGTCACCAATGTTCAATTCGAAAACATCGGGATTTGGGGTAAACTCATCGGGAGCAAACCGATCATAAAAGGTCTCACCCCTCGAACCGTCGATCATTTGAATAAAAGCATGTGACCTTCCTTCATCATCCATGGAAATACCCGGAATCAATGCCATTGCCAATGATTCATCGCCGGTCACTATTTTGAAATACCATCCTTCAAAGTAATTGCTGTTTTTACCCCAACCGTGGTATCTATCGGGATCCCAAAGGGCTTTCCACTTTTTAATCAAATTTGACATAAGACGGAAAGCTATTAAATCTTCCAGAAATGTCCTCTATCTTCATTTGATCAAAATTGAAATCATGAATATTTTCAATCCAATAGGGCTCATTTTTATTGGTGCACTTCTACTTCTGGTCTCCTGCAACAACGATCATCCCCCCGTAGATGAAGAGGACCCTGGCAACGCGAATGAAATCACATTCGATTCTATTCTTGCAAAGAAATTAGATGCAGACCCCTACGGAATGAGTCAATACGTCATGGTTCTTTTGAAATCGGGGCCCAACAGGTCCCAGGATTCAACTACTGCAGCACAATTACAATCTGCCCATCTCGAAAACATCAGCCGGTTAGCAGATGAAGGGAAGTTGTCCCTTGCCGGTCCGTTCCTTGATGATGGCGAATTGAGAGGGATTTACATTTTCAATGTATCATCTGTGGAAGAAGCAGAGGAACTGACAAAAACCGATCCGGCAATCATTGCGGGAAGATTAGAAATGGAGCTCCATCCCTGGTATGGATCTGCCGCCTTAAAAGAGGTCAACAACTTACACAGGCAAATAGCAAAGGTCAAGATGTAGTACACCCTGGGTCCGCAAGGGCTAGCCTTCTTCAAGCTCAGGCTTATTCATGAGTACAGCTTCGATATCGTTCACTTCCTTCTTTGTAAAGACAATATTTTCAGTCGCTTCAATATTGTCCAGTAACTGCTTTACGGAACTAACGCCGATCAGTACACTGGTTATTCTATCATCCTTTAAGAGCCAGGCAATGGCCATTTGAGCCAACGTCTGATTTCTTTTTCTGGCAATCTCATTCAAAGATCTGACCTTTAACAACACTTCTTCTGTTATGTGGTCTTTCGTCAGATACCGTCCATCCCTGACAGCCCGTGAATCCTTTGGAAAACCTTTGAGATATTTGGAAGTAAGTATTCCCTGTTCCAAAGGACTGAATGCAATGGCCCCAATTCCTCTTTTGTCAAGGACTTGCGTGAGGCCTGCCTCAACCCATCGATCCATCATATTATATCTGGGTTGATGAATCAATAATGGAACACCCATTCTTCGCAATATCTTGTGTGCCTTCCTGGTGTCTGCGGGATTGTATTGTGATATTCCGGCGTATAAGGCCTTTCCTTGTTGCACTGCAGTTGACAATGCTCCCATTGTTTCTTCCAATGGTGTGTCAGGATCTCTCCGATGGCTGTAAAAAATATCTACATAGTCCACACCCATCCTGGTAAGGCTCTGGTCCAGACTCGCCAATATATATTTCCTCGATCCGAAATTACCGTAGGGCCCGGGCCACATATCCCAACCGGCTTTGGTGCTCAGAATCAGTTCATCTCTGTACGGCCGAAAGTCTTCCTTGAATATTTTACCAAAATTTCTTTCAGCAGAACCATAGGGAGGGCCATAGTTGTTAGCCAGATCAAAATGAGTGATTCCGTTATCAAATGCGATCCTCAGTATGTCTCTTGCCACATTGAGGTCATCCGTATCCCCAAAGTTGTGCCACAACCCCAACGATACGGCCGGAAGTTTTAACCCACTCCGTCCGCATCTGCGATAATTGATTATTTCATAGCGATCTTCAGCAGCTCTATACGCTCCATGTGACCTGATATCATTAATCTTCATACTTCTATTCAATGATTTAAATAAATATCCCCATCAGTCGGTCGATGAACCAATACGAGGCTATCCCGCCTATAAAATATCCTGGCAGGTATCGTAGCCAAAAAGATGGAATCTTTCTGAAAAGTGGCAAAAGTAATTTATATACAAAAATGATTAGGCATACAAACAGTATTTGTCCGAATTCGACACCCAGATTGAATGACAAAAGTGATTCCGGGAGGGCATGTTCGGGAAGGCCGATATCCCTTAATGCACCGGCAAAACCAAAGCCGTGCAACAAGCCAAATACAAATGCAATGGTCCATGGGTACCGGGTCGTTATACTTTGTTGCCCCCTGCTCAACATGATGTATTCCCTGGCTAAAAAAATTACACTTAATGCTATGACGGTTTCAACAGGAGCAGAAGGCAGACTCATCTTTCCCAGGGAAGAAAGCACAAGCGTTATGCTATGGGCGATCGTGAATGAAGTAATGGTCCCGATCAATACATTGACAGAAGGAATCAGGAGCATCAGGCCAAGAACAAAAAGCAAGTGGTCCCATCCCAGGAGTATGTGCTCGATGCCGAGTTTTCCAAAGGTGTTGAAAACCTGCCAGGAACTCTGTTGGACGGGGATGATCACTGAAGGTTTTGAAGGTTGGATCACGAGGGTACTGACCTCACCCGAGTTGAACTCTATGCGCAGGATCACATCTATTAGCGTGCGTTCCAGGTTTTGAATGGACAATGATGTTCCGGAAATACTCTTGTCTGTATGGAGCAACCATTTTGAAATACGTGCATCGACATTTCTTTGGATGGATACAGTGGTCGAATCGTAGTCAACTGCAAATATTGGAACAATCCTGGGGAGCCGGTCATTCAGGACGGGTACTTTGAAAGTTATGGCATATTGATTCACTCCGACCTCATTGATTTCTAAATAGGCAGGTCTGATTTCATGGGCCAGACAATCAGACGATGCAACAGACCAAATAAAGGTCCAACAGAGAAATATTCGGAGGTAATTACTTTTCATACGACCTGATCACTGTGTATTTCTTTCTTAGATTATCTAAGATGTTCGCGTTGACAGCTTCTCTGTTCGCAAGTTTCCAATCACTGAGTACCTGATCACTGACCTCTTCGAGGGACAGCGTTCTTTCTTGAATTACCTCACTGATATAGACAATATGAATGCCTAGTCCTGACCGGATCGGTCCGGACCAACCCGGCTGATCATTCAGAAACAAGGTGTTGGCAAATTCCATTCCGAAATCCCGTGAAACCATCCACTTTGATCGTTTATCCTGGAAAGAGTTGATATGGATGGGATCACCATAATCACTTGATGGTTCTGGGATCATAGCCTCTAATTGGCGTAAGAGCAGATTGGCTTGGTCTACTGGATTTTCTTGCCGATCCGGATTGAAATAATAGTGAAAGAATGTGATCGTCTTTTCTGATTTATATTGATCGATTTGCGCATCATAGTAGTCTTTAAGGGCAGATTCATCAGGATCATTCAGGTCTGCGAGATCCTGTGCCAGGAATTCAAATTTCTGACGTAATCTTCTTTTTACAATTTCATCATTATGGTCAAGATTGAGGCGGAGTGCTTCCCGGTACAGGATCTCAGAATCTATAAAATCATCTATGAGACGATTCAAGGTGGTACTATCCGGTGCCCGGTTCCAGTTTTGCTTATATAAACTTTGCAAACGCGAAATGTCATCTTGCGTAATAATGATCTCTTCTTCCCGGTCACCTCTATTAAACACACCATTGGCTATAAATACAAGCAATCCTAAGATTAAAAAATGAATGAAAGGGTCCTTAAGCAGTTTCATTTTGGGAAAGAACCTTATGATGACATTTGTAAATTATCTTTTTCAGTTGGGATGATACCATATGGGACTTGACCAAGCTCGCTCCTGGATGGTGGCATCCAGTGTATTGGGGATCTCGATACCCAATTCCTTTGCATCAAACGTACTCCATCGAGGGGTTGGGATTTCAAGTACTCTCACAAAGTAAAGCGCCGGTACTGCCGGGTCGAAATCGACATCTTTCCAAATTCCTTGAAGGGATACGGCACCGATACTATTTGTGTACGATGCATCCGGGACATTCACAGTACTTCCAACGGGTGGCAGGTCGCCATTTGTATCAAGCTCCCTGTCCTCTGACCAGAGAACGTCATAAGTGCGTTCTGCAGGGTTTCCATTTTGATCAATCCAGGCCTTGATGATCTGCACCCTGTCCAGATTGGCACCATCAGGATCCTTGGCGACCCATATTAAAAAAGCAGGCGCCTCATTGAAATCCCGAAGATCGCCTCCCATTGGCACTCCTTGGGTATAGGCTTTTTTAACCCAATCGCTATCTTCAAAATCGAGATCCCGGAAATCAGATCCACCAAAAAATCTCAGTTGAAGACGTGTGCCGGACGTAGCAAATGTCTCTTTTCTTTTGAGTGCTTTATAAATAGCTTCCCTGGTATTCTCCTCGGCCCATACACCAGCCAGACCTGCAGCACTCATATATTTGAACCGGACAACGGCATCTGCACTGTCCGATGCCAATCGTTGCCCGGGAGTACCGTCCAGCCCTCCGAATTTTCCGGAATAATTGTCTTCTTCAATCGTTCCCCCGGAATTATGAGTATCGGAAGAACCGATGATCCCAAATTTGTATGGGTTTACGCCAAATTGCTCGCCCATTTGAAGTCCTGTTCCAAATGCCTCGCGGACATAGCTTCCTTCCGGTCTGCTGGGAGGAGGTGCTCCTATAGCAAAAGTGAAGGCATAGATTTCGAAATTGGCAAATTCATCATTAGTTTGTAGCAAAGGATGAGACATAGATTGCCCTTTCACTTGTACGACTTCCTGCAAGGGCTCATTATCATGTCTCAATTGTGCGTAATTCCTGTCAATTGGTCTGCCGCTGAATGTTTCTTTTGGAAACATCAGCCCATCACTCATATTGGCATTATGTGGAATTGCGATCAAATCTATTCCCTTGCTTTTCTCCCCTTCCATCCATTTCCATAATTCTTCCGGATCCTGACTGTCAAATGAAGAAAAAGGAATCGAACTTACCTTGTTGCCCCTGTAGATGACATTTCTATGAAGATTTGCCGCATAAAGATTTTCGGGATCATCTCCAAACCGGGGAGAAGAAGTCCATTCGTATCCGGGGAACGTAGTAAAGACTCCCGGTTCATAGTGATCGTCTGCAATTTCCACGGCTTTTTCCCAGGTCGTGGACATGATGGAAGGGTCATATAGTTGATCCAAAGGGACATTTGAGGCAATACTTGTTCCTACTTCCCCAAAGGCGGCAATGGATTGGGCTCTATCCGGACTCCTTACTTTACTGGCAATATCAAGTTGATAAAGCGGGCTCTCGGGATTGATCATTTGCATCATGACCCCAAGATATTCCGAATGGTCAGTGACCGAGGCAAAATCCAATGGCCGCTTGATTTTGATGGTTCCTGCCGGACTTTTAATGGGAATTCCCCTGGCATAGCTATAAGCATCTCCCGGATCTGTTCTCACATTATAGATAAAGGCATCAAAAGACCAGCCGGAATGTATATGAAGATCGCCAAAAAAGGCCTGTCTTTCAGATAAGTAGGAATCTGTAGTTGCTTCAATCTTAGAATCTGCAGAGATCAAACCAGGTTGCTGAGCCGGCCCGGTTGACTGGTTGCAGGAAGCGGCCAGGAGGATGAATAGAAAAAGGTAGATTTTGATGTTCATAGTGCTTTCTAATTATTCGAATGGATCATCTGGTTAACCTTTGTTTATGCCTGTGAGATCAATAGGATTGACAAGACACCGAGGACGATACCTGCTAATTTCATTTGATCAGCTTTTTCCTTGAAGAACAGGAATCCTACCACGGCGGTCAAAATTAAGATGCCTATGCTGTTCACCGGGAATAAGACTGAGCCTTGCCATCCCTGGCTCAAAAGTAGCACTAGTAAATATATAGTCAGGTAATTGGGAAGACCCAAAATAATTCCGGCCAGGATCTCTTTGCCCCGTGGTATGACTTTTCCGGATAGTATACGATATGTACTGTATATCGCCCCAAGTACGGCTGCTCCTCCAAAAGAAGTCGCAGTGAAATGCATGCCCTCATGCTCAATCATTCCCTCTACCTCTACAAAGAACAATACGACTTCGATGATCCCACTGAGCAAAAACGTAAGCAGCGGATATATGATCAATGGGTGGAAGATCGAAATTGAATTCGGATCATTCCTCGAAGGAAGGTTGACCAATATAATCGCAACCAAGGCCAGGAGGATGCCGAGCCCCTTAAATAACCCCAGAGGCTCATTATACAGAGCAATTGCTACAGCGGCCGGAATAATCAACGACATCTTTTGAATAATGACGGTCAATGCTACGCCGCTTTTTTGAAATGATAAAGCGAGAATGTTAAATCCGGTTATGAAGATAAATGACAACAAAAAACTGTATGCCCACCACGGTTTGTTGAAAAGATCCGCGGGAATAGCACTTTCCCCCAGTAAGACGGAAGCAAATAGCACGCAAACTATGTAATTGACAATAATGGCATTCAAATTGTCTATTTGATACCGCTGAAAAAATTTAAAAATAATGGCCAGTACGACGTTACACAGGATACAAGTCGAGAGTATAAGCATCAGCGGAGCGGGTTTGCAACAATTATTCTTTCAATCTAACCAGGCGAATATCCCACTTTGTCAGGGAATACAATGACAAACCTAATGAGATAAACTTCAAAAACTCAGGAATACACCTTTTGGATGTTCACATCCCTGTTTTATTTCAACAGTGGTAGTACTTTTCTAAATGCTGATTTGAAGGATCGGCCAACCGGCAATATTTCGTCTTCTACAAGGATTTGGTTTTTATCAAAATCATATGATTTGATCCGGTTGATATTGACAATGTAGTTCCGGTGTACCTGAACAAAATCGTCAGATGACAACCGATCAAGACACTTTTTTAACGAGCTCCTAACGATAAATTTGTTGCCCTGGCAGTGGAAAGTGATATAATTACCTTCTGCTTCAATATAATCGATGTCCGCATAATTGACTTTTTCGTATTTCGACTTCTTCCTTATGAAGACATAATCTCCAAAGGTGTCGCTGTGCAGGTCACCGGAAGAAGGTGCTATAATATGATCCTTGGACAAATTGTTAATGGTATATTTCAGTGCTATATAATCAAGCGGCTTAATGAAGTAAGCCAGAGGCTGGAAATTGACGATATTATCATATAGATCCTCGTCTTTAAACTGTGTAACAATGATAAATGGGATCTTACGGGATGCAAGAAATTGGGAAAGTACGAGACCACTATTTTCACCACCCAGATTGATGTCGCAAATGACAAAGTCCGGTTCAAATTCGACAATAGTCTTAATAGCCGCACTTTCGGTAGCTGCAGTTTGAGTCTTTCTTACACCGATCCTGTCCAGATTCATTTTCAGTTCGGTGACGAAGGAAAAGTCATCATCTATTATTAATACCTTCAAATTAGTTGATTTCTTTTACCCTATACACAATGATAACTTTTATTGTAGTGAATTAGCATATCTATGGATATTTGAGTGATCAGCGGTAAGTAATATGTGTTAAACTTAACATACTTCTTCTCTTCAATATAGGGTATCTATTGATTGAGATGGCGGATTCATTAAATAAAAAACCCGCCCTCTTTAGAAAGGGCGGGAATTCTTAGCGGACCAACCGATATTAATCTGCTATTACGGATGGAAATACAATTTTCTTCTCAATCTCATGATTTATGCAACGTATTTCCAGTTATTCAATGAGTATCATTCGTTTTGTCGAAGTATGATTTCCACTCATCAACTCATAATATAAGACTCCCGATCCGGATAGATCAGATTTCCTAAGTATCACTTCATTATATCCGGCTGGGTAATCCCCATTGATCTCATAGATCTCTACGCCGGTTACATCAAATATCCTCAGAGTAGCCTGGCCTGCTTCCGGAAGATCAAAGCCAATATTTGTAACATCTCTGAATGGATTGGGTTGGTTTTGCCATAGTGCAAACTCACCAGCACCAATAGATTCAAATGACATATTTATATCAAGTCGCTCTCCATCGGAAGTATAGGCTCTCGCTTCGGTTACTCTCGAACTCAGACTGATCGATTCACTCAATAATGCTTTTTCCCGTCCCTCTAATATCAGGGTATAAAGTCTGGACACCGAATGAGCAGCATCAATTGCCGACCAGGCCATTGTCAATGTGTTTTGATCAAGCAATGCAAATTGATCAGGAGCAACGTTCATTCCGCCAGGTCTCAGGCCTACAAAATCTACGGATTGAAGTTCCAGCGTTAATTGTAAGGCTACCAGTGCTTCGCTGGACTTTAGAATCACAGGAACTTCAATGATCTCTCCCGGACCAACGCTCACATTCTCCATATAGAGCTCAATACCCCTGGAAGCCCTGCTATCTGCCAATACAAGACTGTTGGCACGAGCAGTTCCATTCACATCACCAATTTTAACACCGATAAAGTTCTCGTCCATCATATTTTTGTCAAGACTTGAAATGTTCAGAATCTCAGTGAACGGGAATGGGCTCGACGGATCGTCAAATTGCTCCTTGGCATCAACAAAGCGCCAACTTTCATTGCTCGGGAAGTCATCGGTAATTCCCAGGATCAATCTTCTCAAATCAACAAGATCTATTCCAGTGATTCGACCATCATTATTTACATCAGCTGCTATCAGGTTGTATGGATTATCGATAATCTCTTCACCTAAAATATGTCTTTGGATCAGTACGAGATCCAGGGTAGATATACCATTGGCATAATCGACATCCTTTTGTGCCTTTAAGTCATAGCTCAAATACATTTCATTTCCGTTAAAGGCATAAGTACCATCCACATCCGTGAGATCTTTAGCTCCGACGTTGAGGGAGATCTCAGTTTGCTCTACGCGATCGCCGAATGGTGTAATGACCAAACCGGAAATCAGGGCAGCACCTGAGTTGAAGTTACAAATGTCTTGTGCTCCATTGACATTCAGGGAGATGTTACAAAAGTCAATATTGCCTTCTGCATCACTTACATATAATCCCAGAACGATGGTCTCAGACCCACCTAATGCACTCAGAATATCACAGGTCACTTCTAAATTTGGAGTATATGTACCGTTCTCCTGGTCGTCAGTGGGTACTCCAAGTGAATCGACAAGGAAGTAGAATTCCACTTCCGAACAATTGTCGAAAGATCCAAGATCGTAATCGGATGCCCAGATCTCTACCCTTCCGTTTGACGGCATGATGGCCGTGCTCAAATCCTGGATACAGATCGGCGTAGGCTGTGTCTGGTCCTTGAAATAGACAAGAGTGCTGGCTGTTCCCTCATTACCACAACCATCTTTGACAAGCCAAACGATGAGGTGATAATCACCAGGATAACCTGTCTGGCTGTTCATCGCTATCGAGGAGCCAAATTTTGAAGTTGCCGTAATTAAATCGCCCTTTGCTCCGTCTGCATCCGACTCATACACTTCAACCCACCATGATGCACCATCAGTGGCAATGTCAATCTCACCACATAGATCAGTTACTGCTGCAGGAATATCCTCATCGGTGAAACATTCATCTGTGGGATCACCTTTAGCCGTCGCTCCTTCTGATACTGAAATGATAACGAGATCTTCGGCATCAATCGTCGGAGGATAATTATCAATCACTTTAATGACTTGATCGAAGGTATAATAACCATCGGGATCAACGCGCTTATACCTGAAGTACACCGCATCTGCAATACCATTTGTTTTATCACATGATTCACAAGCCAACTTTGTAACGACACCAATTCCATCAGGATAATTCACCGGTCCATTCTCGTATGCCTGACGATAATCAGTAAACCACTTGCCTGCCTGTGCAGGATCATAGTCATCCAACCACTCATCATCTATTGCCTGGAATTGATCGTATTCCGTATCATTGTCATCATCCGGATTGGCTGAATTCGGATCCCAGACACACCAATCGATTACAGTCCACCTCCTGATTACCTTGGTACATGCTTCGGATGCGTCAACTTCCAATGGTTCAAATGTTGATCCGATCAATGAACACTCTACTTCACACCAAACTGGTGCACCGGTATTGCCTCCTTCGACACATTCGAAGGTCGCTCCCATTGCAACCTTTCCTGAATACTCTACAATTCGATATTGCGCATTGCCTTTGGAATCCAGGACGGGATCACCATTTGCATTTAACCACAATTCACATTCTCTGATCAGGCCGTTTACTTCTTCACCTGTGTAATGTTTCGGCCATTTGATCTCATAAGGATTGAAGTTGTTTATTCCAAGTACCGTAATATCACTGACACATATTTCATCACCACTGGCATTGCTCCATACGATGGTATAGTAACCCGCGCCACAAGCATCCAAATCATAAGTAACCTCAGGAATCAATTCATAGTCCGCACAGACAGTAGATTGAATCACAGGTTTGTAATCATTAACATCAAATTCATCACTACAGTCGATGACACCATCCACACAGAATGCGGAAGCACTTGATTTATCTTCAACTACGACAGTCGACCAGGAGTAGGCTGTTCGGCCACCCTCGTTTGTAACGACAAGTGCCACTTGATTTTCTCCGACATCAGCACAACAGAATTTGACATAGTCCTTACAATAGACATATGGAATATCGGGAATGGCCGGTGTCAACTTTGTCTCCGGTTTTCCTTTCAGGATTCCGTCAGGTACACATTGGGCTGCATGATAGATCAGGTGTCCACCCACGGATACATGTACACCACCAATGATGACTGGATTTTCCAACTCTTCTTTTAATAGCAGGCATCCCTCGACATCGCCACAGCCCGCATTATGCGATCCTGCATCGATGGCATCAACAAATACCTTGGCCACTCCACCATCAGGCGAAACGGTTCCTGTAGGATCTCCTGTAATGGTGACATATACCTGATCCTCTGCAATCGGTACGGGATAGATATTATTGATTGGCCTGACTGTAAAGGTGAAAGTCACCGGAACAGCAAGACTATGGCAACCCAGCAAGGTAGCAGTCACTTCTGCTTCTTCTCCCAACCACAATCCACGCAAGACCAGATCATTTCCAATAGTTCCGGCACTTGTTGTCCATCCCACATAGCCATCGGATATACAGCTCCAATCCACCATAGCACTTAGTTGTAATTCCGCTGCGCATGTCCACGGAGCAATGCCAACAGGTACAATCTTGTTTGGCCACATTTTGTAAAAGTCTATGGACCCATCACTATTCTTCGTGACCTTTTTACCCAAGACTTTTGTAAAATGTGGATCTTTGGGTTCTACGAGAATCCACTGGGTGCACTCCTTGATCCTTCCGTTACACCAATCCAGGAGCTGCCAGTTTCTCATGATTTTAGCACTGTCACCCGTACATCCCGGAAAATGCCAATCGGTGCATTTCACACTTATATTGCACGTTACTCCTTTAGGCAATGGAATCAGGCCTGGATAGTCCGTTCTCTTCCAGATCGTATCGTAGGTGGTATCTTTTTGTACGATATCCAATATGACCCATACACCATTAAGCAGGACCTTGGTAGGAACCGTAGTGCTCGTAATCGTACGGTTGATCCGATCGATGACGGAATCCGGTACAATACCTTTTTCCACATGAGGATAAGCTCTTTGAATGGCTTTTGCTTTTGCTGCTGCCGCCTTATATCCTTTTGACTTAAAGTATTCCGTGTAGTAGTATTCAACCACTTCGGGTGTGGGGTATTGGAAATCAAGTTCTTCACAGTTCAATTTCAAAGCATCCCGTTGCGTGGGACCACCTATTGGACAGGTTACCATACTTGTATCCAGGGGTGTTTCTATTATTGTATCTGTTCGCAATGGAACAATCATCTTATTGCCATCAATGGTTGCTACCCCTGTAATTTTCCTGATACTGCGAAGCCCACCGCAGGTATTCCCTTCTGTTACAAAGCTTTCTACAACATCGGTGACAGGCGTTCCACATTCGGTATCCAGTCTTTTAATTACGTCTGCCAGCTTCTCCAGTCCGGGAAGTGGTGCGCTGCACATGACGGTTTGAGTAGATGTCTTGTGCTCAGGAAGATTTTTGTCCTCCAGGTTGATATTTCCCCAACAGCTCGCTCCCGTAGAGAGATCGGTAAACTTGTAAATGATCTTTTTCCCTACATGGCTCCTGTTTAACATATTACCTACATAAACGCCCTCAACGAATATTTCAACGGCATACAAGCCACCTGCAGGACCGTTTCCGGCAAAATTGGTCAGCAACTTTGCGGTACAATTTCTACCAAGTACGACGTTCATTTGATCCGGACAGGAAAGACTTCCTGTCAAACCATTGGCCAGGCGTGTTGCTCCCGGACCGAAAAGGGTCGGGTTGGTCGCAGTATTGGGCACCCCTGTTCCATTTACAGAGGGCGAATTTGGATTTGTGGATTGGGGATCCAAACCTGCATCCGACGGATCCGTGACTGTAATGGTCATACCATTCGGCCCAAGGCCCTGACCACTGGCATTTGCCTGGTTGGAGCCTGGGACTGGTGACATGATCTCGATCGTAAAGACAACAGTCCTCATTTGTCCTATTGCGAGGGTTCCTATAGGAATATCGGTATCGGTCCTGCCATCAAAATTTGGATCTTCAACCGGAGGTGTATTCATACCCACGAATGATGCACCTAATTGACTGGCTATATCGTCGACGATAACCACGTTGTTCAGGACTACATTACCGGTATTCATGACATTGAGGGTGATCTCCGCAAGAAACTTACCAGGTGCCCCGGCAAGCATTAAATTGGTAATTTCCTTTGCAAGATCTATTCTCGGGAGGTTCAAAGGAGTCGGTACCATACCATTCGGATCCGGATTCAGACCATTATTGGAATTATCCAAAAGGACAGGTGATCCGGTTGGTGGGGTTCCTCCACCTGTTGCTGTATTCACCGTACCATTTGGTGTATTGGTCGGATCAAACTCAATAACGATTTCTACGCAAAGGTCCTCGCCATCGTTCAGACTTCCGGATGTCCCGTTGAGCAGGTTGCCCATCCCGGCATAAGCCGGATTCACCACGGCTGGCACACTGCCTTGATCCATGGTAATCGTAGGTCCGTTTATGATGCCAACATAGCCGGGCAAAGATGCCAGGTCGTCATTGATCTGCAAGTTGATCATCTCTGCCGGTCCGGTATTCGTGAGGGTGAATTTAAAAGTTACATCTACATTACCCTGAACTCCACTACTTGCTGTCGCAACATTAGTAACTGCCTTTGCCAGTCCGGGTATCACACATACATCGCATTGCATTTTGAGTACGGGTGTCTCACATGCGCTGATGATTGTTTCCTTTTTAGCTACTGTTGGGAAGGAAGCCGGACAAGCCATGCTGTAATTAAAATATCTTCCGTTCTTATCCCTCACCAACATTTGAGAGCCTACGGTATACAGATTCAATGGACACTCGGGAAGGACTGTCATTGGACGGGGTGCACAAGCGGCGATTCTGAATCCGACATAGTCTCCTCTGCATTTGGAAGGATGTGTTCCATCAGAAGGCGGATTATGGTACTTGAAAAATAATGTGGTCACCGGATTAGTCCCCACTGTATAGGTTGCATTAGGGTTAGCAGCACATCCCGGGCCATCTGTTTTCACCAGGTTCGGGGCACCGTCATTCAATGTCATGCGGTTTGAACCTCCACAGAATGTTAATGTCTGACCTGACAGAACTGCCGAGGCATCCATGGTACTTGAAGCAGTCCCGACGGAAACTTCAGAGCCAACCTCCAGGTTTCTGATATCCAATTCCGTGATGGTCAGGGGTGTACAGAATTCAAGCTTTAACAGCAAGGTACCTCCATCCGTGTCCCAACCTCCAAATGTTGAACCAACGCCGTCGAGCGAATTGTCCAGATCTCCAAACAAGAACTCATACGTTCCTACTTTTACTTTGTTCAACTCTACGTCTCCTGAGGGAAGTGGAGCAGCACCTGAAGTTTTTACGAGACGGATATATTTAAAATCTGTATCCGGCGGACACATGGTCGCCATACAAGTCGGTGTTTCCACACAAGAATCGAAGTCACATTCGTCTGCCTTCGGTTCCCTGATCTCGGCACAACCAATATCTACGGTTTTCAGCGCAACTCCCATCTGAACTGCCATCTCAAGATCCATGTTGCCCATACCGTCAGCGCGTGGAATGTTTGCTGCACAGGTTGTTCCGTCAAACACGTTCCCATTATTATCTATCAGATAGGTTTTGATATTGGTATAGGCACCTGATGGATCCTGGCAAGCAACCTCGTAAGGCTGTATGGGGCAAACGGGGATTGCGGACGTCGCAGGTGCTTCATGACATACCCTTATCTTAAACCCTACATAGTCAAATCTACAATTGGGGGTAGAAGTAGCGGGATTGTCATATTTGAAGTATAAAGTACTGACTGCTGCTCCCATTCGCACTGCACCATTGGGGTTAGGGCTACAACTTGTGCCGGCATCTGTGAACACAGAATTACTTCCCATCATCGAAAACAATCCCGAAGGATTATCGCATATCGTTATAGGAGTTCCCCCTACATTACCGGTTTTGGATACGGCATCAAGCGTCGTACCGACACTCACAATACTTTGTGCTTCAAGATTTCGAATATCAATTTGGTTGACAAATAAGGGATCACAGAAATCCACTTGTAAGAGCATTGTGCCACCGTCATTGTCAAATCCTCCAAATGTCGTCCCCTGTCCATCATTCCTGATATCAAGATCGCTGAACAAAAACTCATAAGTACCTAGACAGACTCCATTGGGACCGCCGAGCTTTACGAGTCCAAAATCCAAATCTTTGTTGGGAGCATTCGGAAGTCCTCCTGTCCTGTCCAAAAACAGAAACTTGGAATCACCGGCAGTACAGGTAACACATGGAGGAGTGGGTGTGCATTGCTCACATTCTTCTTCACTTACGACAACAGCGCATGGACTGATTGATATGGTGGGTTGCGCAACAACGGGTACGGGATTGAAGTCAGAACACATGTCCTTATTAAACCATTTACCATTTTTGTCCCGGATATATATATCAGAATTTTTTCCGCTCCCGCTTGTGATAACTCCGTTGGCGATGACATCAGCCTCATTTGTTGTAAGTGTAACCAGTGTTAAGGGACATTCGGGTATTGCCATCGCTGCAGCGGCATCCGGAACACAGGCAGCAATTTTAAAAGTCATTTTGTCTACCACGCAATTACCCGGGGGGTTAAAATATTTGAAGAACAAGGTACTGACAGTTGTAACATTAGGCAGATACTGGCCATTTCCTTGATTTGAACAGCTAGTCGAAGTATTCTCTACCAATCCACCCATAGGCATCATGGTCGGACCGGTTGATCCACAGGCTGTCAAGTTGATTCCGCTGAGCACACCTCCAGACTCAGATGTTCCGATTGATGCTTCCGAGTCAGTCTCTAATCCTTTCATTTGGATCTCATTCATGGTGAACGGTTCGCAGAAATCTAGTCTGAAAAGCAAGGTTCCGCCATCTTGATCATATCCACCAAAATTAGGTCCCACAAAATCTGGATTTGTGATGGTTGATGAAATCAACTGGGATGTACCAATTTTCAATCCATCCAATTCCACATCACCCATCATGGTCATATTGTCATAATTCTTAAGGGTTATAAATTCCTGATGGAAGTTTGCCGGACAAGCTGTACAAGGAGGAGGAGGATTAGCATCCAGACAAGTCTCTATACCAAAGGTATAGGCATCATTGGCATTATTATTATTTTGAAGAGTTACGATTATACAAGTCACCGGAGTTGCCCCATCAATTTGAACCCTGGCGCCTTGGACGGAAGTGTAACAACCTGGCCCAGATCCAGCTACGAGGGTTCCGGAAAGAGCAGTAACGGTCAAAGGCATTCCATTACAATCCGTAATACAGACTTCAGCAGCACTTTTCACACCATTAAAGTCTATTATCGGATTGGTCAAAGGAGTGCCAAATGAAAATGTCCATTTATCCGGGTTTCCGGGAGGATCACCTTGCATATTTGATCCGACAACAGTGCTCCCGTATGTTGGTGTGGCATCAGGACCTTCATATTCCACTGAAGCATCTATTGTAGTTCCGCAAGAGCCAGACTGTGCGATACCCTCAGCACCTATGATATTTCCCATTCCATCATCGAAAGATGTCCAATTAAACTGATCCAGGCAATCACTGCCTGTACACGCTCCACCAATTGGCGTAACTTGGGAATAAAGGGTGGAAGAAAATAAGCATAACGAAAAAGACAGAAACAGGAAGTAAATAATTCTCATGAGATTCAACCTTGGTTTTAACAAAAGAATACCGCCCTGGAGGGTTATGCCATCCAGGTCGATGTTAATTAAGTCTTCAATTAGAGGGGTTGAACGAAAGTAGCAATTGAAGATATTTTGAAATATTAATTGGTGATGAAGTGCAGATTATTGTGGACAAATAGAAATTTTTCGTATATACTTTACTTGCATACGAGGATTGCTTTAAACTATGAATAACCGCTATCTGAATAGAGGCAGCTCTTCCAACAAGAGGTGCTTGTATGTTCTGCCAATGGGCAGCGTACGACTTCCGATATTCAACACATTCGAATCGTAATGAAAGCTGTCGATATGCTGCTTGTTCACCAGGTAATTCCGGTGTATTTTAATGAATGATCCACTCGACAGGTGATCTTCGCATTTCTTCAATGAAACTCTTAAGACAAACTTGTTCGCAATGCAGTGGATCGTCACGTAATTGCCCTTTCCCTCAAGAAAGAGAATGTCCGAAGAATCTACCTTGTGAAATTTAGACTCCTTTCTGACAAAAATGTAATGGTACAGGTGCCCTTTGATTATCTCGGTACCAACCGGTGCGAGGGTTCTTTCCTCGTGTAATTTTGAAACGGTATATCTTAATGCATTTACATCTAACGGCTTTGTAAAGTATGCGATAGGTTTGAACGCAGATAAGGAGGCGAATAATTTTTCATCCTTATTCTGTGTGATAATGATAAAGGCAATGTGTCTCGAAACCATGAGCTTGGCAAGATTAAAGTTGTGCTCAGAAACATTCGGGCAATAATCATAGATCACCAGGTCAGGTTCAAAATCTATGATAGAAGTCAGGGCACCCTCTTGAGTAGATTCAATCCTGCTTTCAGTAATGCCGGCCTCTTTGAGCATCCTTCTCAAGTCGGTGGCAATACGATGATCATCCTCGATAATCAATACCTTCAAAAGACAATTCTTTACACTTTGCGAATGAAAGTAACAAATAATTATCATACACTAACTACACTTTGGGAGTGATAAAAGGTAATTAACAACCTATAGCCCGGTAGAGGCCTGCATACAAAAAAATACAAACCCGCTACTTAATACGCGATCAAAAAGGGTCCCCGGGTCCATCGCGAAACATGGATCACATAAAAAACCCGCTCCGGTGATCGGAGCAGGTCTTTCTTATCCTCAAGAACCTTTAATAATTAATTCTTAAGTAATGAACACAGTTATTGGTCTGCTATCTCGAACCTATCATTATCTCTTTAGTCGATCAAGATCATCTTTTTTGTATCAGTGAAATCCTCGCTGTTGAATTGATAATAAAGCACGCCAGCATCACCCAACTCTGCCTTATTGATGATCAATTCATTATAACCCGCATTATATTGTCCATTCCTAACCAGTACTGATTTTCCTGTAACATCAAAGACGATCAAACTGGCCTTTCCTGCACGAGGCATAAGGAATCCTATACTCGTGTATTCATCAAATGGGTTTGGCATATTCTGATAAAGTATATAGTGATCAGTATTACCCGAAGTGAAGTCCAATTGCACCGACAGTGGATCTCCGGATGGCGAATAAGCGATTGCCCTCGTTGCCCGTGAGCTTACTGCGATCGCTTCATTCAAGTCAACAGATTCAAGGCCCCTTAATTTCAGAGTAAACATTTGACCTGTGGACTGATACGTTTCAGTTGAATACCAGGTAGTCGTAAGTGTCCGGCGGTCCAGGAGCGCAAAATTACTGTCATCTATGTCTAGCTGATTTGCCTCAATACCGAGGAATTCCACACCTTCTAAATCAAGTGTGAATTGGAATGCCGATAATTGCTGATCTTTCTGAAGCTCGAAGACAACGTCGACTTCTTCTCCCTTTTCAACATGTCGTCCTTCTGTGATCAATTCCAGAATCCCTGAAGTACGGCTATCCGCGGCAATCAAACTGTTAGCAACCGCATTTCCATTCACATCACCAATTTTTACTCCTGTGAAATTCTGAGAGGTCTCGTGTCCGTCGAAATTTCGGACATTGATCGATTCAGGAAATGGAAACGGTGATTCCGGATCATCAATACCAATCGCGGCGGAGACAAATCTCCAACTCTGGTTTTGTGGCAATTCATCGATAATACCCAGGATCAATTTTCTGAGATCAACCAAATCCAGGGAGCTGACCCGTCCATCATTATTGATATCTGCGGCAATCAGTTTATAAGGTGAATCCAATTGACTGAGTGCCAGCATATGTCTCTGGATCAACAATGCATCCAGGGAGGTGACGCCATTGAGATAGTCCGAATCTTTCGTTGCCTTGATCTCGAATGAATTGTACAGGATATCATTAAAGGCATATTTGCCGTGGACGTTTGTCATACCGGTCATTCCAACATCCAGAGAAATCATGACTTCTTCCACCATGTCACCGAATGCCGTTGCTACTTCACCCGATACGACATTGGTCGCACCATTCACATCAGGACAATTGTCATTGAAGTCATCGACCCGCAGGGACACCATACAGAAATCATGGTTACCCAATTCATCCACAGCATACAATTCGAGATCAAATATCTGGCTGATACCATTTTCAATATCATCACATGTGAAAGTCAGTGACGGTACAAAATTCCCGTCTTCATCCTTGAAGAAGACATCGACTTCGCTACAATTATCAAAACTACCTGCATCAAAATCCGCAGCCCAGATGGTGGCCGTTCCCGAATTGGTCATGGTACTCGTACTCAAATTCTGAATACATATCGGTGTCGGTTTTTTGTCCTCTAAGAACAACACGTATGTGGAGGCAGAGCCCGTATTGCCACAACCATCCCGTACTGCCCATCTGATCAGGTGAACATCTCCTGTCATTCCTTGCTGCGTACTCATCGTTGCATCCGGACCTATGGTCTCCTTTGTTGCAATTGACTCCGGAACACCATCAACCAACTTAAACACCTGAATAAACCAGTCAGCACGAGAAACATCTATTTCGAGATCTCCACAGAAATCCACAACAGAAGCACTTAATACATCCTCGGCAAAACATTCATCAAATCCACCATCCTTGGTAGTCGCCCCTCCGGAAATACTCAGTCTTACCGTATCGGGTGCAGTAACGATAGGTTCGTCATTATCGACGATCTTAATGATCTGATCGAATGAATAGTAACCATCAAGGTCAACCGTATCATAGCGGAAGTAAATGTAATCGGCAGGTGGTCCGGGTTTTACACATTCTTCGCATAAAGCACCAGGTGTAGTTCTTCGATCCGTCAACCAATCCCCTTCTCCCAGCCATTCGTCATTGACCGGAGTGAATCTGTCATTGTCATCATCAGGTTTAAGGGTATTGGGATCCCAGGTACACCAGTCAATAATAGTCCAGGTCCTGATGATCTTCCGGCATCCTTCCACGGATTCAAGGGTTTGGTCCTCAAAGTTTACGCCGATCAATCCACAACTGGAATTACACCATATCGGCTCTCCGGTAAATCCATCACCGGTACATTCGAATGGTGCACCCATTCTGATATTCTCTTCAATTTCCACAAATACATTTTGCTCATTTCCATCGGAGTCAAGGACAGGAAGTCCATCGTCATCGACCAGGAGCTCGCACTCTCTTCGAATACCGGGAAGAATGGCATCATTGTAATGTTTGGGCCATTTTATTTCATATGGGTTAAACCCACTTCTTGCGTCAAATCTGACTTCGGTGACGCAAACCACTTCTCCATCTTTTCTCCAGGTATAGAAATTGGTTCCATTTCCACAATTGTCCCTGTCCTCTATAAGTGTCATTTCCAATTCATCTATATTACAGATGCTCTGGAAAATAGTGGGTCTTGGTATTTCAAAGTCCTCATCACAGCCTACATAGATTGGATCAGGACACTCAATTATCGAAAACGATTTGTCTTCAACGCTCACAATTGTCCATGTTATAGCTTCCCTGTCTCCTCTATTGGTGACGATCATTGCGACATTGTTATCACCGAGTGATGCGCAACAGAATTTGATGAAATCCTTACAGACCACGTATGGAATTTCAGGTCGGCCCGGATTCAGCTTGGTCTGAGGGATTGCAGGTAGGATCCCATCGGGTTCGCATCCATGAGAATGATAGATCGGTTGTCCGCCGACTTCAACATGTACGCCTCCGATGATAACCGGATCTTGCAATTCCTCTTTGAGTAACAAACATTTATTGACTTCTCCACAACCGGAATTATGCGAGCCTTCATCTATGGCATCAACGTACACTTTTGCCGTTCCCCTGTCATCCCGCGGATCGATCACCAATGGATCCCCTGATAAGGAGACATTGATCTGGTCATTCGCAATAGCCACAGGTGGCAAACTGTCAAACGGAGTCACATAAAATGTATCCGTATCCCGTTGCCCGCAATCATCGATGGCAATGGCGATGACTTCCACAACTTCATCGGGCCAAAGATCAATCAGTACGTTGTTTTCATTGATGATTCCCTTGGTAGTTGTGAAAATCAGTTCAATCGTCTCTGAACAACCTTGATCCACTTCGGCAGTCAACTGGTATTGAGCAGTACAAATCCAGGGTGCAATACCGGGAAAAGCATCTTTTATCGGGATAATCTTTGGTCCCTCTGTTTCCACGATAATCCACTGCACGCATTCTTTGAGGCTTCCATTGCACCAATCCAGGATACTCCACGTCCTCATAATTTTGGAATCAGGACCGGCACAACCGGGAAATTGCTGATCGGCATATTTCACGCTCAGATTACAAACCGGAGAATCCTTTAGTGGCACAACGATCGCCGTGATGGTTGTATCAGGCACTTTGATCGTCGTATCTCTCTTATTGACCACATCGCTTAAAACCCAATATTCATTTCCAAAATCATCTGTGACAAGGATCTTCTCCTGCACTGTATCTCTCAACTGAATAACAGAATCCTTAAGGATAATCGTTGTATCCGGACCCTTGTCGAGGTGAGGATAGGCTCCTCTTATTCCTTCTGCTGCATATTCTTCCACGACTTCCGGAGTTGGATACTTATTTTCAATGTCCTCACAGAATAAGACAATAGCGTCCAGTTTTGAAGGACCGCCCAAAGGACAAACGACCATGCTGGTGTCCAGTGGGGTTTCTATTATTGTATCCAATCTCAGAATCTTAGTAGCCTTGGACCCGTGGTAGTCCACCTGGCCTCTTATCGTCCTGACAGTGACGAAACCTCCACAAACATCTCCTGTGACCTCAAATTCTTCGGTAAGATCAGTTACGGTTGCAGAACAAAGGTTATCCAAATTGGCACGTACATCTGCTATGGTCGGCAAATCCGGCGGAGGCTGACTGCACATGACTGTCACTGTACTCGTCTCCGGGTCCGGAACGAATTTGATTTCAAAATTTAATGTTCCCCAACATAACATCGGGCCAGAACCATCAATGCTTTCATAGAGAGTATATTCTACTACTCCCCCGTTGGGAATGCCTAAATTCTTAATCGATCCAACGACCATTCCTGAAACAAAAGAAGCGGTGGAACCAGTACCCACATTAAAAGTTATACTTCCTGGTGTCGGTCCCGTGACACGCAGAACTTCAGGGGTTATCTTGAATTCGCAATTTTGATCAACAGAAAAATTGGTTCGGTCTGCACATGAACTGGATTGGGATTGAGCTTCCAGTTGATGAACACACAGACATATACATACGAAAAAGAACAGACTGAGTGTCTTCAATCTTTTCATGAGATTTGGGGTTTAATTATTAAAAGTTTGCTCTAAACTTTGGGGTTGAGGTGAGCCTATTAATAATTAATGATCTCGTCTCTAAGCATGGCTGTTCCGTCTTTTACATACTTAGATAAGGCAAACGTACATATATAATTTTATTATATATATAAAATTGGCATATTTTTTTCAAAAAACAGCGTAAACCATAGTACCTCTATTTGGGGAGGGTTTGCCATAAGGCGATAAAAATCAGTGATAACCGAAAGACAGCACTGAATCGATGATCCAGGTAATCTTCGATGATCCAATCACGTACATCATTTGGAAATTCGGCATACATATACCATTGATCTATCTGTCGGGGAATGATCCATTCATTTCCTACTCCCCTATATCTTGTTGAAAGCAACACCCTGCTGTTCCCTTCTCTGACTTCCCATCTTCCGGGATCATATCGATTTACCTGTCGTATGGTTACAACGGATGAATCTGTCCTTAACTCCCATTGAGACGGATCATCTCTCCATTTGGTCTTCATTGTCCCATTGATTTGATCGCTATCTATTCGCCACTCATTCCAATTTTGACTTAGGGGCCAAATCATACTCAGCCGAATGACGACTTCTTCATTTTCTGCTTCATCGATCGCCAGGATTTCCCATTCGTCAAGGCGATCATCCCAGACACTATGCACTTCCGTGAAAAAGAACTGACCTGACATGGACCACGGGTTCAGAAGCAGGACCAAATAGAGAAGATTCCTGGTCAAAAAGCGTGTTGATTCCTTCCGAAGTGTAATATCCATAAGTGTAAAGTACTTGGCATTAATGTATTGAAAATCACTGTGAGAACGATCATTGAGGCCGTCATAGATACGCATTCTCCGAGAAACTCAGAGGCAAGCATTGATTTATTAACCCCTTAGTATCTACACCATGAAATTCTCCAAAACCGCTGTATGGGTGTTGATCTTAGTCACAAATGTCACCGCCACCCTCCCAGCGCTATTTGGACAAGACAAAGAAGTTCTGCCAAATGGAATCATTGAGTTGATCGAATTTGCTGAAACGAGTAACGGAAAGAACTTACATACAAAGATTTCAGGTCTGAATCATCTTCTAAAGCAAAAGCCAGAATCTTTTATCACGTATCTCCCTTCGCGCAATGGCCATCCGCAAAAAGTAAAATTATCTGCAAGCAGGCCCGGCCAAAGGATTCCAGGCAACACGCTTTATTATCACGGGTATGCAGTAGCTGAAGAGCATTCTCTGATCGCTTTAAAGATTTACGGAAAACAAATGAGCGCCCTGATCTCAGATCCCAATGGAAACTACAGGTGTTACAGTTCGGGGACGGAGATAAAACTAAGACCGGAAGATATTTCCAAGTCCGCTACGTCATGGTCCTGTCAAAGTGAGGATTTATACGATATGACTAATGTCAAGTCCGGAAGTACCGCCTATAAGTCTCTGACAGGTGATACGATAAAGGTTTACTTTGTTTGTGATTATGCTTTATTTGAATCTTTCGGATTTTCTACAACAGCAACTACACAGTACATCTATGACCTTTTTCACCAGGTCCAGGCAATCTATTCCCAGGAATCCATCTCCATAGAGATTGAAGATATTTTCATATGGGAACAACCGGATCCGTATGATCACACTTCTGCTCAAAATGCACTGACCAGTTTTAAAAATCACCTGGGAAATTCATTCCCCGGGAACGTGGCCCATCTATTATCCGGTGATGCAAATCCCAACGGTGGAGTCGCATTGATCAACGGCATCTGTAATCGATCGAATGCCTTTGCCTATAGCAACGTGGATGGGGCGACGGGACTGCCGGGCAACTATTCCTGGGACGTGCACGTCGTTGCACATGAAATCGGGCATAACCTGGGATCACGACATACCCATGAATGTGTTTGGGGTCCAAATGGCGATGAAGCGATCGACGCATGTGGGGGTCCTCCTCCAGGTTGTCAAAATGCTCCCATTCCGGCCCAAGGTGGAACCATTATGAGTTATTGCCATCAATGGGGTGTTGGCGTAAATTTTAGTTTGGGATTTGGGACAGAACCCGGTGATCTTATCCGTGACGTAATCAACATATGTCTGCCTGATCCTGGTGAAAGCTGTGATCAATCAATCTCCATTACAACCAATGGAACTTTTTCCACTGGTGCAATCACAACCGGTGCAGGAGCCAGTCAGACAGGAGCGACACATGCGAGATGGTATCAATTCATCGCACCCGAAGACGGAACAATAGATGTTGCCAGTTGTAATCAAGGTGTTGATACAAGATTATTCATTCATACCGGACAATGTCACAATAGCACTCTGCTTGCCCAAAGTGATGATGATTGTTTGAGCGGATCAGGATATTTCTATGCATCTGAAATACGCGATCTCCAGGTTCAGAGAGACCAAATGATTTGGTTGGAATGGGACGATAAATGGTCACCTGATGGATTTGACTTTAATTTTACATTTACTCCGGTCCCCACCCCATTGAGTAATTGTAATGACCAAAATCCCCTGCCAGGTCTCATCGATTCCACCACCCAATACAGCAGTATGCAGGCCATTTCCTATAGTGGTCGAATCGACATCAATGGAAGTCTCCTCGCAACTTCTGATCAAAGTTTTGAATTCATGAATAGCTTTGAAATCCTGACAGGTGGACAAATGGATATTTCGATTAAAGAATGCCGGGAATAGAAATAGGCTTGACCTTCAATTCTTTAGTTCAGTGCATAAGTCCGCACAATCATAAGAGCAAAGGATATTACCGGGAAAGAACCATTTTTCTGCTTATGGTCTGATCCTGGTATCTCATTCGATAATAGATGAGGCCATTCAGCATTTTCAGATCCCTCCTTGTCAGACGGATCGCATTAATACCTTTGTGGTATACATCCTCTAGATCCAGGATCATTTGTCCGGCTTCATCAAAAAATGTGAGCTGTACGATACCTGACTCCGGAATGGTGAATTGGATCATCGTTTCACCATTAAAAGGATTCGGTTGATTTTGAAATAATTCAACGGCGGTTATTTCTAAAGCATCACTAGTGCCAGGATTTTCAAATTCAAGTCGAATCTGAACTTCCCTGTGACCTTCGATGACGGCCAGGGCTTCCGGTTGAAGAAAATGCAGGGATATCATATTCTGAAGATCACCTGACCTCCAAGATTTAATCTTCAGTTGGAACAACTCGTCTTCCATTTCAACGGGTTCAGAATGATGCCAGACCATATTAAAATCTTCGGAGGCTCCTCTTTTCACAACAGTGAATTGGCTCGGTTCAATGTTCATTAGGTCAGAAGAAATTCCCATAATCTCCAATCCGTTCAACCGCATGCCCATCTGCAATCCAAGAATTTGTTCCTTAGAAGCAATCGCAATGGGAATGGAGATTTCCTGGTCTTTTTCCACTTTTCGGTTTTCTATCAACAGAGTCAATTCGTCCGACGAACGGCTTTCAGAAATCAATTCATTTGGAATGACATTTTCATTCAAATCCCCAATTTTGATCCCAATCCAATTTTCTTCCATCATATCCTTATCAAGATTGGAAATTACATTGATCTCATCATAGTCGAAAGGATCCCTCATATCGTCAAATTCAAAGTTTTCGATTACAAATCTCCAACTCCTGTTTTGCTCAAAACCATCCGTCACTCCCAATAGAGCACGCTGTAGATCTACCAGATCCAGTGCCGAAATTCTGCCGTCGTTGTTGATGTCAGCGGCAATCATCAGATACGGATCTTCTATCGTTCTCGTCCGCAGGATGTATTCTTGTAACATCACAAGATCCAGTGTCGTTACCCCATTTAGGTCATCACCATCTCTGATTGGAAGCAGTTCATACCGAGTGTACATTTGGTTTTCTTCAAACATGTATTGCCCATCTGCAGTAGTCGTCTCGGTTCGCTCGTCATTGAGCCGGATGACGACATCCTGGATCAACTCTCCACGGGTAGTGCGCACTTCACCGGCTATATGGGCTGAAAGTTCCGAAGCATCACATGCTCCTCCTGAAGCTCCAGCTTCCCGGTAGTATTCAAGACTGTCATATCCGATACTGAATGGCTGACCATCCAAACAGATAGTAATTTCATCATCCATGCAGTCCAGAATGTTGTCCTGATCAAAATCAGAAATTGAAGGCGATCCCGCACAAGGGCAAGAGCCAAAAATCCTGTCGTTCACAGTACAGGGATCTCCATCATCGCATTCTGTCCAGTTCGATTTGGCTTCTACCAATATATTCACCGCACCTTCGGTAACATTTCCTGACTGGTCCATGATGCGGACCACAATCTCTACCTCAGTTCCGATGTCCTGGCAACAGAAAGAAACTCTTTCCCTGAATAATTCCTCTCTCGAAATAATCAAATCATTATTGAGATCCAACACACTCAGGTCTGACATGCAATTTTTCAAATCCCCATCAAGCTCAAATTGTCCACCCTCCGATGTAACCTGGAGGATCTCGGACGAACGCGCAATCCAAAACTCCACCGGACCACATTGATGATCGTGACTTCCGGCATCCAATGAGGAGGCCAACACATAATTATTGTCTTGAGACATATCTTCAGTGAGGCTAATGGAAAGATTCTTCTTGAGTATAGCCACAGGGGGTGTAGTTTCCCTGACTTCTATTTTCAAACTATCCTGTGTTTGATTGCCGCATTGATCAGTGGCCAAAATACTTATGGTATGTTCTCCTAGTCCCAGGAATAGATTCAGATCTTCATAATGATCAGCACTAACTATCGGGGAAGGATCGCAATTGTCCTTTACGGTCAAATAATCTGACAGATCTATGGAAAGGTGACAGGCAAAGGGAGCAGTCGTCAATGTAATCTGTTCCGATTCCTTTTCGACTTCCGGGGCAAGTTGATCGACCACAAAAATGAACTGTACATCTTCAACAAAGGAGTTTGAACACCAATCAAGTGCCGACCATCTTCTGACAATTTTGGACATTCCGAATTTGCATCCCTCTGAAAATTCCTGGTCATTGTATCGTATGCTGACATTACAAAACAAAGCACTCTGGTTTTCAAAAAGACCATTTAGACTGACTTCTTCTCCGTTGTCTTTCAGGACTGGAAATGAACTCAAATCGGCTGGAGATAGTCCCTCTTTACAGGAAATGTTGGCAAGATCTCCAGGCATGATGATGGAATCGGGCTGAATCGGCTGAACGAGGAGCGTGACCTCTTCAATGGAATAGCGTCTTTCCTGGTCGTGGATATAGTAAATTCTCCTGACTTCAAGAGGGTCACAAGAGTTGGAGCTTCGACCAATATCATCTTCTACATCAACATGCCATTCCTGGAGACAGAGGGATGCATTCAATAACTCCTCGTATTGAAGAGCATTCAGAATCTGATCACCTTTTCGCAGGTTGAATTGATCAATGATCAAAGCAGGATCTTCGTTTGTTATTGTGGCGCACTTGGTCTCAAAGAACTGCTCATTGTAATACGAAAATTCGGGTAGACCTTTGTTTTCTATATGAATATTGGACCAGCACATCGTCTCACCCGTACACGGATTGACAATCCTTCCCTCAAGGATTCTGCCCGGACCGAAGGTCATCAGATCTGACAGATCTAAAAGAATCTGACTTTCATCTCTTATTTCGAACGTATAATCATTGATTGCAGGGACATTATCCTGTGTAACAAGCATAGATGGTAGAATATCAATTTCACATTCTTCGTTGATTCCCAGGTAGATATCTGTATAACAGGAAAGTCTCAAATCCGTATTTACAGGTTCAAGAACAATGAATTCTGTGCCACTGCAGCCAATTGCATCGACGATGGTCAGTGAATATTCACCGTAATCTCCGTCGGAATGCTCATTGATGATATGCATACTATCCCTGGAAACGATCTCCCCATCTTTTCGCCATTGGAATTGAACAATAGGCAGATGAGCCATCTCAACAATCGACATCAATACAAGGGGACGATCTGCACAAACCGGTTCATTGCCCACCGATATTTCAAATGTGGCTGCGCAAAGATTTTCCAATACGTTAATCACTACTTCATCAATATCGTCTTCCCCATTTACATTGTTATTAGGCTCACTATCGTTATCAAATGCAGGAGATGTTTTACCCGGAACATCAGTTGCAAATAAAATTTCGGCAACGTTTTCGACTTCAATCGACCGGGTTAGAGCACTCACCCTGGCAAATAGCGGTATGGTAACTGAAGAACCTGCAGTCAGGCTGTCTACTGAAGTAGTAATTCTAAGAGCGTTCCACGATGGGTTCAAATCCGGCAAAAATTCGAGTTCTTCAGGGATGAAATCCTCGATGAGAATGTCATATGCTGTGACAATGCCTTCATTGTGGACAGTAATATCAAATATGACCGTGTCCCCGATTGCATAGATAAAGCCGTCGCGAACGTTTTTTTCGAGACTTAAATCAAAAGAGGAACAATCAACAGTCAGATCAAAGATGCCACAGAGACCAAAACAGACCTGGACATCATCCTGGTCCAGGGTTTGACCAATCACTACACTGTTGATAAAGTCAGCCTGTGACTCAAAATTAACCGCAAAGGCATGAATTTCATAGGCCGAAAGATCTACGAGACCTTGAAAATGCCCGCTGAAGTTCCTGTCAACGACGAGTTGTGTGGAGCGATCCAGAATCACATAGACATACGTTTTTTCCGGAATTTGTGGTGCATTTAATACTTCGGGAGCCACCTGGGCTATGGCCCCAACATTACCATACTCACAATAGTATCCGGCCCTGTTTGATCCATTGTGGGTAGTATATCCACATACCAGTTCCGGCAGGAAGAGTGTATCAGCATCCCCAGTTGTCAGTGACCTGAGTACGTATTGGTTAAATGTCCCTCCTACCCCGCTATGATTGAGCGGTCCGATGCTTCTTACAAAGGGCAAGGTATTGGCCTCAACATGAAATTGTACAATTGATGTCCCATTCAGAGATATATCAAAATCCTCAGAAAGAGACGGCAATGAGTCAATGGTCAATTGATAAAAATACTGGTCTTCTTTCGTAGGTTTTCCGGTTGTCGGACTTTCGCATGACGGAATCACCTGGTATAGAAGGGCTGGATCCAAAGTCTGACCGGACGATGGAAAAACAGGCAATATCACCCATACAGAGATGTATATCCAAGTCTTAAAGACTTGAAGATCAGTCATTTGTGTAGTTTCCTTATTCTAAATGAACACTCGCTGAGTGTCCGATTATCCTCTTAACATAGTCAAGAATACCGGTCTTTCAGAATGAAGGAATGAAAAAAAGATACCTTGCTTGATCCGAAAGACAAGCAGGTTCAATGCCAGTTCTAAGGAAATATCGGGAGTTTTTTTGCTTCCGAGGTTTTAAAAGATGGTGCTAATATATTACAAATTTTTATAATATGTAAGCACCATCTCTCAAAATTCACTGCTTGGAATTAGTTGCCACTCCATGGGAATTGGCTACATCTGACATCGAGAATGTCAACTACGATTGTATCATCATAGGTGTCACATACTCCCGCAGGATCGTCTGATGTCAATCTTAACGTCACTGAACCTGCTGTGATATCATCATCACTCGGAGTGTATTTCGTTCCTGTCGCAAAGTCCGTATCGTCAAATACACCGGGAGTGCCTCCACCATCACGCGACCATGTTCCACCCGTGGTTCCTCCTGTGATATTCGGTGCAATCAGAGCGAGATCCACAAAGCCATTAGAGCAAATGGTCGTATCGTTTCCGGCAAATACATCAACGGCAGGATCGATGGTCACAATGATATCCACAGTATCACCTACGCATCCCGCTGTATATGGTGCCACACTATATATGACGTTAACTGAAGAATCCCGCAAGTTTGTCCAGGCATCACCCTGCAATTCACTGGAATCGGTCACGATGATTCCGGCAGTTGGACTCCCCGCTGAAGCCGATAGTCCGTCACTATCGATTGCCACTATGTTGAAGCTATCCGCTTGTGAAGATCCAGCTTCAACATCCAGGATTATTCCTATCGCAGAATCGCTACATACGGTGGTATCAAGTGATGCCGAAAGAACTGGTTCCGGTTTGATCGTTACATCAACATCAAACGTCGCACCCGCACAATCGGACGTTGAAACAGGAGTGACTGTATAGGTAATCAGCACATCGCTTCCCGTGGTATTCGTATAGGTATCTGTAATGTTCGTCAAAGTAGTGTCCGTACGATCCGGACCTGCAGGAACATTCACCTGGTCGCTACTGGTCACGGTATATGTAAATCCGCTCACGGTAACTCCATTCGAAATGTTATCCGTAATCACAATGTCCAGTGGATCATCACTACAGACGGTAAGCGCTTCGTCATCAGCCACAGGTTCTGGAAGAACAGTGACGGAAACATTAAACGTATCTCCGATACAAGAGGCCCCGTCCTGCGGGATCACTTTATAAATGACGACTTCCGAACTGCCGGTGACGTTGGATATCTGATCAGATATCGTGGAGGTCGTCTGTGCGGATGTATCTTCTCCGCTTACATTTGGGTTTTCTATTGCAAACCATGTAAATGTCAGACCTGTCGCACCATTTGTAATTTGATCCACCAAATTAATACTGATGAGTTCATCGCTACAAACTGTAGGCGCCGGATCAGATCCAACAGGTTCTGCAAATATTTCAACTATTATATCATATGAAGCACCTTCACATCCATTAGAATATGGGGTAACTGTATACACCACGGTGTCCGTTGCCGAAGTGGTATTTGTAAAAATATCCCCGGCAATGACATTCGGATCTGTGATTCCATCACCCGTTGTAGCCGTACCAGTCAGAGTCCCACCTACTGAAGCAGTGATGTCAACACTATCTATGGCAAGCCCGGTATCATCTGTGAAGGCCAGCGCAACTCCTATAGCAAGATCACTGCATTGATCATAACTCGTCTGAGCGAAGACAGGCTCTGGCATCACAGCAACCTTCGCTTCAAAAGATGCGCTTTCACAATCATTGGCAAATGCCGTTATGGTGTAGGTCACAGTGTCAACAACATCGGTGAAATTCGTAAATGAGTCCATAGCAAGGAAGTTGACATCCGTCGTGACTCCGGTACTTGCCGGCCCACCCGTTATTCCCGGTCCGGTTGAAGCAGAAACATCGAAGCTGTCAATGCTTATTCCATTGTCATCCGTAGATGGTAGCACAAGGCCAATCTGGTCTCCACTACAAACTTCGGTGAGGGTCAAGTCCGCAACTTCCGGACAAGGTCTGATTATGGCGAGTATTGTAATCGTGTCCCCGTAGCAGCCTTGTTCTGATATAGCGACAACTTCATAGAATGCAGTATCATTCAGTCCTCCGTCAGGGTTAGAATAAGTATCATTTGCTATGTAATTCGGGTTGTCTGTTGTACCTATAACCGCATTGCCCGGATCTGCTGTTAAACCGGGGAAGGTCACAGATATTAACTCAAAGCTGTCGGCAGCTACACTTGATGGATCAAGAGTCAATACAATCCCAATTGGATCATCACTATTGACTGTTGTGCCGAGTCCTGAAGCAAATACAGGATCATCATATACGGTTAAGGTGCTCACTCCGCTTGTATCCATGGATATTGGTGAACCTGATACATTCATGGTAACGATCACCCTATACATCAATCCACTGTCTGACATCGTAACATTCGAAATATCATGAACTGAATCCGGAGGGTTGGAGTCATCTACATCGCTCCATGCGATTCCGTCAAATTCCTGCCATTGATATGCCAAGGTGGTATTGGCTGGCGGATCGATAATGAAAGAATCCCGTACGAAGAAACTTGCATCTTCGTCAAGACATACCTGAACATCAACCGGATCAACATATATGTCTACAATGGACTGACAGTCCACTTCATAGTTGGCATCACCACATTTTGCATAACAAGCAGGTGCTCCTGCCGTATACGCATCCAGGTCTGTGTTGTCAGGTATCGCGGCAACAAAAGCATCGGCTTCAGCCTTCGTCAGAAAGTTGAAAGCCGTCACTCTATACGTTCCATTTGGTAAATCCTCAAACAATCCACTGTTGTTGGATTCCGAAGAGGCTGTAAGGAATAAACCTGTACTATCGGTCAGAATGTATAAATAAACATTGTCCCCGTTATATGGTGCTACGGTCGATACAATGGCCCCTCCTGTTCCCAGGGCCTTTGTATAGTCGCATACGTCCGTATTAAAGTCAAAAGTTCCATCGGCATTGACATCTGTACAAAGTACTTCATGGACAATGATTGTAGTCGTGTCGCCGGAGCCATTATCGATGATATCTACGGTTATGGCTTTGGTGCCATCTGTAAATGTTTGTTCTGCACTGCTGTAGGACCCAGAGGCAGCAGCGGTTTGCTGGACCCCATCAAAATCTATCGTGAAGGTGCCGGCTGGCAAGCCTGTGACACTGATTATATAGTTATTACTCGTCGTAACTCCTGTACAAGTACCGATTGCTTCAATTTGAGCATTCGCGGTAGTCGCGGCAAGAATAAAACTAAGTGTTGAAATGAGCAGGCTAATTTGCCCGAGGTGCTTCTTAACGTACATTTAGTAGCCTTTATTAATAAACAAATGCATCAATCATGCATAATCACGATAGACACGGGTCTATTATCGTTTCAACCATAGGTACGTGATCCTCTGGCAAATATATAAATTATTGTTATATGTTTATCTTATATATAAATTTTTTTGTTATGAAATCCTCTGATGATCAAATGAGTATGCATAGTCATTAGTAATTATTTGGGAAGTTCTCAATTCTGTAATGAAGGCTCAGTAAGCTTTCGCAAACAAGACTCGACCAGATGAAGGAGCACCGGTTAACATGTCCCTGCCACTCTCTTTTTCCTGATCAATGGGGATACATCGAATGGTAGCCTTGGTTAAATCTTTGATTTTTGATTCGGTTTCAGCCGTGCCATCCCAATGAGCATATACATATCCACCCTTGTCATTGATGATTTCTCTGAATTGGTCAAAATCATCCACCCAGCTGGTATGCTCCTGGCGAAATAACATCGCCTTCTTGAAAAGATTATCCTGGATCTCTTCAAGCAGACTCCGGACATGTTGTTCAATTCCGTCCAGGAGAACGGACTCTTTGCCAGACGTGTCACGTCTGGCAACCTCAACGACGTTTTGCTTGAGATCCCTGGCCCCAATCCCAAGACGTACCGGAACCCCCTTCATCTCATATTCAGCGAATTTGAATCCGGGCCTTTTTTTATCATCTCTGTCAATCCGAACCCTTATCCCCAGTTCTTTCAATCGTTCGGCTATTCGCTCTGCGACGGACATGATTTCATCACTTGGCTTAGGAATGGGAACAATTACCACTTGTACCGGGGCCAGTCTTGGTGGGATCACCAATCCCTCGTCATCAGAATGAGTCATGATTAATCCGCCCACTAATCTCGTTGAAACTCCCCAGGAAGTAGCCCAAACGTATTCCTCCTTGTTTTCGGACGTTAGATATTTTACATCAAATGCTCTGGCAAAATTCTGTCCGAGGAAGTGGGATGTACCCGCCTGCAGTGCCTTTCCATCCTGCATCAGGGCTTCTATTGTATATGTTTCAACTGCGCCTGCAAATCGCTCACTTTCTGTCTTCGAACCCTTGATCACGGGCATTGCCATATAATCCTCTGCAAATCTTGCATAGATTTCGTGAATCGTTTGGGCTTCGCTTATGGCCTCTTCTTTGGTGGCATGAGCTGTATGACCCTCTTGCCACAGAAATTCTGCAGTCCGTAAAAAGGGTCTCGTCCTCATCTCCCACCTGACCACATTTGCCCATTGATTGATCAGCAATGGTAAATCCCTGTAAGAATTGATCCAATCCCGATATGTGTTCCAGATGATTGTTTCTGAGGTGGGCCGGATCACCAACTCTTCTTCCAACCTGGCATCCGGATCGACGACAACTCCCTTGCCATCCGGATTATTCATTAATCTGTGGTGAGTGACCACGGCACATTCTTTGGCAAATCCTTCGACATGGTCGGCTTCCTTACTTAAAAAGCTTTTCGGAATGAAAAGAGGAAAATATGCATTGACATGTCCCGATTCTTTAAACATCCGGTCGAGTTGGTCGCGCATGTTTTCCCATATCGCATACCCTGCAGGCTTGATGACCATACATCCCCGAACGGCAGAATTATCTGCCAGTCCTGCCTTTCGGACAATGTCGAGGTACCATTGCGAATAATTAACAGCTCTTGCCGTAATCTCCTTTGCCATATTGAGATTGACTCTTATTGAATGCGCAAAAGTAAGATAATGTTGGGCAATGCTCAGATGTCCTTCATCACATAAATTCACGGTGGGGGAAAGGCCGGTCCCAACTGGTCGTAAAATGAATTGTTAAAAAATACATTAACACTCAATCCGTGACGAACCTGCATGTCAATTTAATCGTCATATAAGTGTGAGAAGTCACTAAAAATGGGCTCCCGGACAGTTTAACATATGTTAAGGGTCCATTTAAACAATTATTAACCGAATGACTTATCTTTATGAGGTAACTTTATGATTGATAATTCATTCTATGGCATCATGTAATTCTACAAATATGAAAAAAGGCAAAAATCTTCTAACGTTCATCGGCTTTCTGGCCTTCCTATTCGTCAGTATCAATGTTGTAGGTCAGTTTGACGATCTCTACTATGACGAATCTGAATACGAGTACAATTCCGTTTACAACGATGATTTGGCATATGCCGATTATGATGATGAATCATATCTGGATGATGCCTATTCATATGATCAGGACGAGTACGATGAATATTTGGAGTACAGGGACAATGACTATGAATTAGATGCCTACAGATATACAAACAGGTTTAATAATTACAGGTATTCAAATTTTTACAGCCGGTATTACTCAAATATTTATTGGGGCGATCCGTTTTTGGCCAATTCATTGTACTACAATCGGTTCAACCCATATGGCTTTAACGGATTCTCATATTCCTTTGGCTTTGTGACTCCCGGATTGGCGATCAGTATAGGTAACAATCCATTCAGAAACTCATTTTACAACCCATATTTTGGTTTCAATCGCTTTACACCAATCGGGTTCAACCGCTTTTCGCCATTCGGTTACGGAGGATTTAATCGATTTGGAGGCTTTGGCTTCGGCGGTGCTTATTATTGCCCGCCATACCTTGGGAGTGGCAGGATCATCAACAACAACATCATTAATAATTACGGTAATGCCAGGTCTACTATATCTAATTCAAGAAGGACAGGTAGCACGATTACTTCATCAAGAAGAAATAAGACCTATTCAGGGAACAAGAGATCGACGACTTCCTCCAGCAGGTCTACCCGGGTATCGCCCAGATCAGCAAGGACTTCATCACGCTCCTCGTCAAGATCAGGCAGGGCGACTTCAAGAAGTGGTGCTGTAAGATCCGGAACGAGAACGTCTTCCAGGTCAGGATCTTCAAGAAGTTCCTTCCGGCCATCAAGCAGCAGGAGTTCTTCCAGAAGCGGTTCTGCCAGATCAGGAAGCTCCAGATCAGGTGCACGATCCAGTTCGAGATCAGGTTCAAGATCTTCCGGCAGAAGTAAAAGATAAATAGCATTCAAGCATAAAAGATGGGTGGTCGCTTACTTTGCAATCACCCATTTTTTTTTCACCATATTAGAGATTGAAGAGTAGAACATTGTTTATGAAGAATACATTCCACTGATTATGATGAAAAGATTTTTAATTCCGGCTATCTTCCTGTTGTCCGTCGGTCTTCAAGGTCAAACGTTGGATGATGCGCTCCGTTATTCGCTTCATGACTATTTTTCGACAGCCCGGTTCTCAGGTGTATCCGGAGCATTTTCAGCGCTTGGTCCGGACGTTTCGGTCGCTTCGATCAATCCTGCCGGGATTGCCGAATTTCGAAAATCGGAGATCACATTTACCATCAATAGTATCAATACCCGGAATGAAAGTAATCTCGATGGCAGTATTGCATCTGAAAGTAAACGAACTACGGGACTCGGAAATCTGAGTGGGGTATTTCACTATGACCCTCCTTCCTTCAATGTAAAGACTTTTAATCTGGCCGTTGGATATAACCAACTTGCCAACTACAACGAAACCTTTGTATATGGTGGACGGGGTCCGGGCACAATCGTCGAAAGATTCCTGGAAGTTGCAGAGACCAATACGCCCGACGAACTAGACGCCTTTGAGGGAGGACCGGCATTTGATGCAGGTGCCATTTTCAATTTTGATGGTGGCACGACCTACGAAAGTGATTTCATTACCTTGAACGAAGTAGTGAGCAGGGATGAAATCGTGGAAAGATCCGGATCATTGAGTGAGGTCTTTATAGCAGTAGGATCCAATATAAACAACAAATTTTCCTGGGGTGCAACCGTAGGATTTCCTTTCGCAAGTTTTGAGGAAACCAGAAGTTATTCGGAAAGAGATGATGCCAATGAAATCGATTTTTTTGATAACATCAGATTCGACCAGGTTCTTTCCACTACGGGTGTAGGATTCAATGTGAAAGTGGGCTTCATTTACAAATTTACGAGACAACTTCGCTTTGGGGCCGCGATCCACTCAAAATCATATTACTTCCTGACAGATGAATTTAACACTTCGGTTACTTATTCTTTCACAGAAGATGGAAGCAGTCAGACCTTATCTGCAGACAGCCCCTTTAGTGAATTTGAATATGAATTCGAAAGTCCCTGGCGTGCAATTGCCGGATTGGGATATATCTATTCATTTGGAGACGTGAAGGGATTCTTCAGTGGTGAAGTCGAATACGTAAATTATAAAAGCGGTGCGTTCAATCTTACAGCAAATTCCAATGATCCCATTGATCAATTTTTTGAAGATGATTTGAATTCTGAAATTGACAACTTTTTGTCTTCGGCATTGAATATCAGGCTGGGTACTGAATTGGCATATAAAAAAGGAAGGCTCAGAGTAGGCGCTGCTATCCCGAGAAGTCCATTCGATGATGAAACTGCCTGGGACCTGCAACCATCATATAGTGCCGGAATTGGATATCGCGGAAACAGGATATATCTCGATGCTGCATTTACCTACAGACCTTCAACGACTAATTACAGCCCGTACAGACTGCTTGACGATAACCGTTCGCCACTCGTTAATTTGAGTACGGATCGAACCGTCATCACTTTTACGTTTGGATCAAAGCTTTAACTGATATGATGAAAAGAATAAAAAAGGGAGTCTGGCAAACCAGCTCCCTTTTTTGGTCGTATGGAAAAGTAAGTGCACCTCATCAATCAATTGAAATCATTTTCTTGGTTGCTATCATATTACCATAGCTCAATTGATAATAGTACACTCCTTTCCGTTCGAGTATTGAATCATCAACAACTATTTCATGCCTTCCGGAATCATAGTTATCTGAAAAAGCAAATACTTGCCGCCCGGTGACGTCAAAGACAGCAAAATCCACATTGCCCTTCTCAGGTATGATGAATGAAATAGATGTATTGGTGCTAAATGGATTCGGAACATTTTGAAATAGCTGAAATCCATCATTCAGAGTTTCATAGAATTTCAATTCCAGATCCGCGATCTGAATGGATTCATCAAAGTAGACTTGTGCCTCAAAATCCTCATCGACAATTTCAATGAATTCGGACAACATTCCATCCTTATCCGCTACAAAACTCAGGTTTAATCCCGGCGAATGATTAACAGGAAGTGAAGAATTCCAACTCAACTTCAAATATTGTTCTTCAACCCTGAGATGATGCTCCTTGATTCCCAGGGTATTCTCATCGATTCCAATCCATTGTCCATCATTGAGCTGCAGTTCAAACTGCATCCCGTATACCGCTTGGAGTTGATCCATGTCTAATGAAAAAGACACTCTATCTCCTTCCTTCACCCTCTTGTCTTCAACGGGCAATTGCACTCGTTGTGCACTTCTCGATCTTGAAGTGACGAGACTGTTGACAATGGCATTTCCATTGATATCACCGAGTTTAACTGCAATGAAATCCTGATGTTCCTGATCATCGAATAATTCATTGACATAAATAGATTCCCAGAGTGGCCAGGGTCGATCTATCTCACTAAATGTCTGAGCAGCATCGATAAACTTCCAGGATTTCCCATGTGGCAGCTCTGTGATCCTCCCAAGGATCAAATTTCTGAGCATAACCAGGTCCAATGCAGAAACCCTTGCATCATCATTGACGTCTGCAGCAATGACCTTGTAAGGATCATCCAATAACGACAATCCCAGGATGTGTCTTTGGATCAGGATTAAATCAACTGTCGAAACTCCATTCAGGAAAGGATCTTCCTTCGTAGCACCAATTTCATAATCCATCATCAGTGAATGATCACTAAATACAAACTCCCCTTCTAAGTTGGTCATGGATTTAGCTTGTTGAGAACCATTCATCATCGTCGAAATGACTTCAGCTGACTCTAATCGGTCGCCAAAGGTCGTCGCGATCATACCAGAGATAACTGCAGAGGCGGTTTGATTGGAATTGGGGCACGTGTTGGAATTGTCATCTATCCGCAGCCGTACACTGCAGAAATCCTTGTTTCCGCTATCATCCCAGACGTATACCTTCAAATCGATCAAGGCGCTTACACCATCAATAAGATCGGCACATGTAAATGTCAGACTGGGAACACCGGGATCGGTCTCACTAAAACTATAGGTAAGATCCTGATCACAGTTATCTGTAGAACTTCCCTGCGGGTCAAAATCCTTAGCCCATATCGTGGCTGTTCCGTTCGTATTCATGGTAGCTGTAGAAACGACTGCAATACAATTAGGACTTGGAGGTTTATTGTCCGTAACGGTGATTGTACATATCACCTCATCACTATTGCCGCAGTCGTCAATAGCTCTCCAGCGCAAGTTATGCACCCCTGCCATCAACGACGAATCAACTCTTGCAGTAACTGTCTCATCCGAATTCGGAATAGGGGTCAGATCGATTTCATAGATTCCATCCCCGTCTCCGTCTATAGCTGCATACCACGTCAGATTATCCGCACAAAGTCCACTATCACTTCCGGAAGCATTCACAAAGAATCCCGATGCCTTGCAGTCATCTCCTGCATCCAATTCAAGATCCTCACACGAAATCACCGGTCCATCCAGATCCTTGACCTTTATGGTCTGAACGAATCTGTAGATACCTGTTGAATCTCCCGTATTTGGCTGATAGGTACACCAGTCTATAACGGTAATCGTCCTGATGATTTTTTTGCAATAACCCAAGCCGGGAGGAACGGTAAATTCCCTGATCGTCTCGGTGGGAAATGCCTGGTTACAATTCCCGTTGATGATGACCGGATCCGGAAAATCAGTCACATCGCAAGTCACGGTAATTTCTGATCCGGGCCAAAAAATCTGAAAATCATCATCATCACCCAGGTGAAACGTCTTCGTGCAGAGCGTATCATCGGATCCCTCTATGAAATAATCCACTACCGCATTCCCGGTATTACATTTGTTACTGACATCACTATACCGGATCCGGGGATTTACCTCGAGGTTTCTTTTCTCACACCCATCAAGGATGACAATTGGCAGGTATTGATCTATGGCCTCCTGGAGTGGCACAGTACAGTCTGTTGATATATTGTCAGGACCACAATCCTTGGTCACATCGGTATTCTTGTCTTCCAGAATTACGGTAGTCCAGGCAATATTGAAGTTGCCGTCTTCATCTGTGACCTTCAGCTCGATTATGACTTCTCCAAAAGCGGTTCCACCGGGAGTTATGTCATCCAAATCAAGACTTGTGAACTTTACAAATGGACCAAAGGGGTCCTTCGTGCCAAATCGCCTGATGGCATAGTCGAGTCGTGAATCACATGCGTCAAAACTGCCGGCATCAACATTGTAGGGGAAGACTTTGGCAACACATTCTCCCTGGAAAGAGGAGAAGGTGATCTTAATTTGCTTCTTGGACAGGGCAACGGGTTTGACTTCATCCTTAATAACGATGACGGCATCATCAGATAATGTGTTCTTGCAAAGATCAGTTACTTCATAGGTCACCTTGTACGTTCCTCTGCCTATCCCATCCAATTGGTAGCCATTGGATGCATCCGCAATGATCTTTTGGCCGTTTATTTTTACAAATGCCAACCATGTGATCTGAGACAGATCGGCGCAATTATCAAACATAGTATCCGGTGCAGGCACCAGGATATCACTATCGCATGACCATGGATTCGTACTCGTTACATCTATCGTGTCCTTTATTTTGAAGAAAGGAGGTTCGTTATCCATGACCTTTATAATTTGGGTCAATGGGTCCTTGGTCTCATTGGTACACCAGTCGATGATGTGCCAGGTTCGAACAAATTTGTAACCAATATCGGCACACTGTGGAATGATCGGAGAATCCGTATAGGTGGCCGTAATCTTGCAATAGTTATCAACGGAACCTTCGGACAGAAGTCCAAGACCAATCGGTCGAATCAGGACTTTTCCATTTACAGTATCAGGAAGTGTGGGATATGCTCTTACAAGAGCAGTATCAGGATCGGGATTAAAAAAGTAAGTTGTATCGGAGAAATAGGTACGGAGCGACTTTGGATCTGTATCGATCCCACATCTGACGACCACTTTCTTACTGGGGGGAAGAATAGGGTCAGGACCGGTACTTTTAAAAACAAATTTTTGAACACAGTTTAAATCCTTCAGGATATTGTCTCCGTGAAAATCGGAAACCAATGTTTTCCATGTTCTCGTGATGATCCATCCACCGCAGATCGTATCAGGTGTTAATACGTCTTCGAAGGTGACCTTACCGGTATCACTACAGTTGTCCACAAAGACAGGATTGATCCCGGCGATTTGGGTAATGGAGTCACTATTCAAAACGAGACCAACAGATGAACAATTAAAAAAGCATTTTTCATCCAGGGGATTGCTCAATTCAGAACAAGGACATTCCCTTGTAAAGGGCAATAGCTTGTCTTCGATCCGCAAGTTACCCCAGCAATTCACCCCATCCGATATTCTTTGGACGGAGACGACGTATTCTCCGGGATGACTAAACTTGATCAATACACCCCGGTAACCAGGCCGAAACGTACCATCGGGATGCGGTTTGACCATCAGATCATTTGGAAATGTTCCATCGTGGTTTTTGATGGTCAGGATGAATCCTGTGGAGTCGGCATTGGCATCAGGACCTTTTAGGATGTGTTTGGAACTCATGATGACCTCACAATTGGAATCCATGGAGATATTCACGCCACCATTACATGCGAGGGACTGGCCTGAAATGGTGCCAGCAAAACTCATGAATACAAAAACTGCACAATACCTAATAAAGAGAACAAACGTCCTCATTGAGTAAATTTTGCTCATAGGCATGACAAAAAGTTTAGGTTATTAAATGAGTTCTTTAACCCAGACAGCCTTTGCTGTCATACCTTTTGAAAAAGAGCGAAGTATGTGCGTATACTTCCGGGATTAGTATCGTCCACTTCCTTTTTGGGGAGAGAAATGGATCTTAATTTTTTGATAATACCCATGATACCTGCCGGATGGAAAATACCAATCGAACATCATGAATATCCAGTCCGTATCAAGGACTGGAGTTCATAACTTTTAAATAACTAAAGGAATTAAATGGGAGGGAGATTTGGCGAACAGCATGTCAAAAATACAATGCATCCACCACCCCAGGTAATCACACAGACGGTATTTATTGAAATTAAATTATTCTGATAAATGGAATTGATAATATGATATACGATCGCTGGGCTAGTAAGCGGAAATCGAGGACATATGGGACGGAACCCCACTAAAGCTCTGCACCCAATAGAGCTTGTGTTTCGACATGCCAATAGCTGTCATTTCGGGATCCATAAGCATCTTGCAATGTGAAGGGCTCTTCTTCCAGGCCGCAAGCACCGAATAAAACTCATGATAACCGTATCCCAAATTCTCACCGATCTTAAACCACTTGTAGCCCATTCGATCAAGACGGTCGCCCAGGTCCTCTCCCTCCTTGGAAATATGATCGAAATGTCTGTTTCTAGCCATATACCTTGCATACCTGTTGGAAACCCGGTATAAGCTATGATCCCACTTCAGCGGTCCAACGGGCGACATCCATTGACTGCCACAAGAACAGCCGGAAGCCCTGAGCCGATTGATTTCCGCAAGCACTCTCTTAACATCATCTTCTGCCGGTTGGGCCAGGACTGCATTCCAGGAAAAAAGGAATAGGAAAAAAATATAACGGTTCATTCATTCGATTATCCATGCACAGAAATCACCTTTTCCAAGGCTTCATCCAAAAGGTCAAAGACCCTTTGAAATCCTCCATTGTAATAAGGGTCCGGAACTGCGCGATTTTGCCCTGGATAAACGTAATTAAGGACCATCTTTATTTTGTCGTGGTGACTTTTCCTGGACGAAAGATCCCGGATATTCTGATAGTTGGACACATCCATGGCCAGGATCAGATCATAGTAGTCCAAATCCTCCGGACTGATCTGACGAGATCTCTGATGAGATATGTCAATTTCATGCTCCTTAGCTATTGCGACCGAACGACCATCCGGACCTTCACCAATATGCCAACTACTCGTGCCTGCAGAGTCTACTTCCCAATTCAATTCGTATTGAAGAACCTTTCGTTCAAGTATTCCCTGGGCCAGTGGAGACCGGCAAATATTACCGAGACAAACCATTAATACTCTCATCCGCTGTTTTGGTCATATTTCATAATCCATGTGAAACATAACATTTGTACACTCTTGTATATTGAAATGCCCAAACCGAACAGTATCTATGAACCTCGTTTTTCTCTTTTGACCTTGATGCTGCAACCTACTGCCCGGGTAAAGGATGGATCCGGGTCACTATCTTTTTCCATATTGAAAATTGCAGCTTCGACGTACTTCTCTTCTACTCCGTCTGCATTTTGCGGGTTATCGTCAATAGCACCTATATATTTCACGGTCAATTCATTATCCAGTAGATAGACATGAGGTGTCTTGGTCGCTCCGTATTGAGGAAAGATTGTCTGACCGGCATCGAATAAGTATGGAAACTCAAATCCTTTTTCCTTTGCCCGCACCTTCATTTTATCAAAGCTATCTCCGGGTTTTACATCCGGGTCATTGGGATTGATGGCGATCACAGGGTATCCCATGGAAGCATACTTGTTATGCAGATCAATGATTCGATCTTCGTACATTTTCGCGATCGGACATGTATTGCAAGTGAAAATAACGATGAATCCCTTGGCTTCCTGGTAATCAGAAAGTGATACAAATGTGTCATCTATATTCTTCAGACTGAAATCCGTCGCTGTATCACCTACCTTGTATCCTGGGTTACCGGTAAAGGCCATCATAAAAAATGAAGCGGACAAGCAAAGCGTTAAAAGCATCTTTTTCATGTTCGTGTTTTAATAATTATAAAATTACAGTTTTAGAAAGTCATCTAATTGTGCGTTGAGCTCCTCGAAGGAAGGGAAGTCCTGTTCGAGAAAGAGGGAGCGATCTCCGCGAACAAACTCGGTGGCGGGAATGGCACCGGTCCATTTATCATCTATTTTTTCAATCCACTTATTAAAATTCGGATCGGACATGTGGATAAGCCGGGATTTCAATTGTTTCTTCTTAATAAAGGGAATCAAACTTTTTTCCCTTTGGTTCCGAAAGTCAAGACTGACAAGCACAACTTCAAGTTCATCTTGCGAATATTGTTCGGACAATTTCTCAAAATAAGGTAACTCCCGTATGCATGGAGCACACCATGTTGCCCAGTAGTTGATCACATAAGTTTTATTCTTGTCCCTGATCAGATTTGACTGGTAGTCCTCATAATTTTCATATACTTCAAGGTCCTGTGCAAATGTTAGATGGAACGATAGTGAGAAAGCAAGAAGGGCCACAATGTTTTTCATCATGCTTATAACGATTGGAACAGGTTTTTAGTTGGTACAAATTTAGAATGATCCAAAATTTTATGATCCTGTTAACGAATGTATCAGTTCAAACGATATGGCAAGCCCAATTTGCCGATTCTATCAATCAGACTCGTGTCAACATTGACCTTCCTCTCGTTTCCTACAAGTTCGAGTTCCACTGAATTTGAAGAGTCGACGATCATCAATTTGAACCTATGCTGACCCTTGGGATCGGAAATAGAGTTGAGCTCTGAAATCAGAGATTTCGTAATATTCTCTACCGGTATCTGGAGTGTTATGGACTTGGTCAGCATTTTTCCCACGCTGTCCAGCAGGCGCACATCTTTGACCCGAAAGAAGTAATTATCACTGCTGTACCCTTTGCTATTCATACCTTCCACGAAAAGGACAGCTCCCAATTTTACTAATTTACCGAAGTTGTCATACTGTTCGTTGTACAGGCTGAACTGTTTGGATCCCCGGAAATCCTGGAGGGTAAACTTTTTATATCCCAATCCTTTTTGAGTTGTCCCCTCAAAGACTTCAGTTACCAATCCTGCCAGGCGGATATTTGCCTCCTTGATATCATCAACTTTATCCAGGGTAACATCGACAAAATGATTCAATTCCATTTGATAATCGTCAAGGGGATGTCCACTGATGAAGATGCCTGTTACTTCCTTTTCTTTGTTAAGCAATTCAATTTTATTCCAAGGAATGACCTTGGGCAATTTCGGATCAGGCAGTAGTTCATCCGACATGTCACCAAATAGGGAATTGGACATCTTGCTTTTCTGATTTTGAAAGGCATTCCCAAATTTCAAGGCATGTTCAATGACGCTTTCATAGGTGTCAGATGGAGCAAAGTAAGTAGCCCTGTTTCCTTCGTTAAATTCATCCAATGCTCCTCCCTGGGCCAGACTTTCCATGCACTTCTTATTTACTGTGCGCAAATTCAACTTCTTGGTCATATCCCAGATATTCTTGTAGGATCCTTCTTCTTTCCGAATTCTTATGATTTCTTCAACAGGACCCTCACCGACACCTTTCAAAGCGGACAGTCCGAATCTGATTTTTCCCTGTTGATTGACCGTGAAGTTCAGGTCACTCTCATTGATGTCAGGACCTAAAACCGGAATTCCCATCCTCTTTGCTTCTCTCAGGAAAAAGTTCAACTTGCTGATATCACTCTTGTTATGTGTTAATACAGATGCCATAAACTCTGCGGGGTAATGAGTCTTGAGATAGGCAGTCTGAAAGGCAAGGATGCTGTATGCGGCGGCATGGGACCTGTTGAATCCATAGGCTGCAAATTTTTCCATTGTGGAAAAAATCTCGTTTGCCGTCTCCACATCAACACCTTTAGCGGAAGCTCCATCAGCAAAAATCTGTCGATGTTTTTCCATCTCCTTCCTCTTTTTCTTACCCATAGCCCTGCGAAGCATATCGGCCTTCCCAAGCGTATAATCCGCCATGATCTGGGCGGTCTGCATGATTTGCTCCTGGTAGACCATGATACCATACGTTGGTTTCAAAATTTCTTCAAGCCAGGGATGAGGATATGAAATGATTTCCTTCCCGTGCTTTCTTTTGATAAATGAAGGAATATTGTCCATAGGCCCGGGACGGTACAAGGCATTCATGGCAATCAAATCCTCTATGTTGGTTGGTTTTAATTCTTTAAGAAACTTCCTCATTCCATCTGACTCGAACTGGAAGATCCCAATCATGTTGCCCCTTTGAAACAGCTCAAAAGTCTTTTCGTCATTCAGATCGATGTCATCAGGCTCGAATCGTGCAGATTTACCATGCCTTTTGACGATATTATCTATGGCGTCCTTGATGATGGATAGTGTCTTTAAGCCCAGGAAGTCCATCTTGAGCATACCGGCATTCTCGACTATTCCTCCGTCGAATTGTGTGATCAATAAATCGGTATCTTTCGAGGTACAGACAGGAATGTAATGAGTGATGTCATTGGGAGCGATGATTAGCCCTGCTGCATGTATTCCCGTATTTCTGACCGTCCCCTCTACTTTTTCCGCTAATTGAATGACTTCACCTTCTATTCCCTTACTGTTTCGGATGCTGATGAGGTCCTTAATATTCGAATAGTCATCGGTCGGCCATTCGCTTCTGAGGTCCTTATCTCCTGCATTCAAAATATTTTTTAACCTGGTGCCGGGTCTGGACGGGACCATTTTGGCGATTCTGTCCGTATCACCAAGGGGATAGGAAAGTACCCGGCCTACATCCCGGATAGAAGATCTTGCCGCCATGGTTCCGAAAGTGATGATTTGAGCCACCTGATTTCTCCCGTATTTGTCCACCACCCAATCGATGACTCTTTGTCTCCCGTCATCGTCAAAATCGATATCTATATCAGGCATTGAGATACGTTCGGGATTCAAAAATCGCTCAAACAGAAGATTGTATTTTATGGGATCTACGTTGGTAATTTTTAGACTGTATGCAACTGCTGAGCCTGCGGCTGAGCCTCTCCCGGGTCCAACAGCCACACCTAATTCCCGGGCAGCGGAAATAAAATCCTGCACGATCAGAAAATATCCGTCAAACCCCATGTTTTTAATGATCTTAAGCTCAAAGTCAAGTCGTTCCCGGAGCTTTTCTGATATTTCACCATAGATTTTTTCGGCACCCTGATAGACCAGGTGTTTCAGGTAATCCGATTGATTTGAGAATTGCGCGGGCAATGGAAAATTGGGAAGTAATACATCCCGGGCCAGTGATGGCATCTCAATTTTATCATACACCTCCATTGTATGATCGATGGCCTGGGGAAGATCCTGAAAAAGTTGGTTCATCTCTGACTGGGTCTTGAAATAATAGTCAGAACTTGAAAACTTGAAGCGATCTATGTCATCGATCTTTTTACCGGTATTGACACATAAGATTATATCGTGGGGTTTCCAATCCTCTTCATCAATATAGTGGGCATCATTGGTTGCGATGATTTTCAGGTTATACTTCCCGGCCAGTCTTATGAGATGCTGATTGACATCTTCCTGGCTCAGACTTGAATTATCTATTTGCTCCAAACCCTTATGGCGCATCAATTCTATATAGTAATCATCTCCAAAATGCTCGATCCACCATTTTAATTTTTGCTCTGCCAGTTCCAGGTTCCCCCTGGCGATGGTACGTGGTATTTCGGCAGCCAGGCAACAACTGGTAGCGATCAGCCCTTCTGAGTATCCGGATAACAATTCCTTGTCAATACGTGGGTATTTTCCATACAAGCCTTCGATGAAGCCAAGGGAACAAAGTTTGGACAGGTTTTGATATCCTTTCTGATTTTTTGCCAGGAGCAACTGATGATATCTTATATCTTTCTCACCTGCTGCCTTTGAAAAGGATTTTTTGTGTCGATCTTCCACGAGGTAAAACTCACATCCGATCATACCCTTTAAGCCTCTTTTCTGTGCCTCATTCACAAAATGAAAGGCGCCAAACATATTTCCATGATCGGTAAGGGCTATTCCTTTTTGACCATCTTGGACGGCCTTATCCATCATTCTGCCTATGTGGGATGCTCCATCAAGAAGAGAGTAGTGTGTATGACAATGGAGATGACAAAATTCAGGCATTAGAGCAACTCAGATTAGATCGGCAAGATAATACATATGATAATTTTTTGTCAATAGTTTGCAGAGAATGATTGATAAGAATTGGCGTATCCACTGGGTCGCTTTAAGCCATCCAGGCCGCTACAGGCTGTCACCCAACTTAAAGCTGTCACCTGCCTTTAAGTCGTCGCCTGTCTTTAAGCTGTCACCTGCCTTTAAGTTATCGCCTGCTTTATAATTAAACTTTTTCCATTCTTATCCAACCCATGTTCTACGTTGGTTGATTTTGGATGACTTTTGATCTGAATTTTAAATCTCTACCGCGAGTGAATTGAATATCTTTGAGCTGAAATAAGGACTGATGTCATTGAAGAAAATTGCTGTTTTGCTCTTTGACGATGCAGAGTTGCTTGACTTTACCGGCCCGCTCGAAGTATTTGGAGCATTGAAATATCTCTTCCCTGAAGAATGTGAGAAAATCACGACGATCGGTTTGTCCGATCCGATCACCATTTCAAAGTTGGACATGAAAATCATCCCGGGCATTCAGAAAAAAATCGATGATGACTATGACCTCTTGGTCATTCCCGGAGGAATGGGAACGAGGTCCATCATTAAAAACGAGGACAACTTAATGGATATTCAAGGCATGATTCAACGTTCCTACAGAATTGCATCGGTGTGCACTGGAAGTCTTATCCTTGCAAAACTTGGATTGCTTAAAGATCGTATTGCCACAACGCACTTTGCGGCAACAGATCTGCTCAAAGAGTTGGATCCTTCGATCGAGGTTGACCGGTCAAAAAGGTATCACGACCATGATTCTGTCATTATTGCAGAAGGAGTAAGTGCAGGTATTGACATGAGCTTTCACCTGATATCAAAATTTTGCAGTAAAGACATCAGCGATAAAGTCAGACAATACATAGAGTACCATCAGGAAAAGACTTAGATACTTGTGATCATAATCGATCAGCTTCCTCAGATTCTTTCGTATTTTACCCTTCTTTAATTTCCCATTTCACATAAAGATTATGCAAAGGCCCGTTCTCAGCGTTCTCATTTTTATATGCTCGATTTTCTTTCCCTCATTCGGCTATGCTCAGCAATCGGGTTTGTGGACAGCTTATGAAGAAGATTTATCGATTGGGAATGCAAAATGGATTGAACCGGAAAGTTATTTCACCGCTCAACTCGATTTTCAGACATTTAAGAATTCCCTGACAGATAGAGCAATAGGAAGCACCCAAGGCTGGCTCATCGATCTGCCGAATCCAGATGGTTCCTTTCAATCATATCACGTCAAGACTAATCAGGTCTTGCCAGGGACACTGAAAGAGCAGTTTCCCGAATTGGCAACTTTCACCGGAACAAGTACCTCCGACCCGGGCCGGAAGGTCTACCTGGATCACACGCAGTTTGGAATGCACGCCATGATCATTGGAAATGGTCCGACTGTATTTATCGATCCCATGTACCGGTCGGACAACCGGGTCCATGTGAGTTATTTCAAAAGAGATTTCCATCACGAAGAAGAAGATCGATGGTCTTGTTCATTTGAGGATGACTCGATGTCCGGAGCCCAACATAAATTGTTTGAATCCATCAGAAGAAATATCCGTCACAAAGCGGCTCTGATGACCAAAGAGTATCAATTGGCCGTTGCCACCACTGGGGAGTACACTGCTCTATTCGGAGGCACTGTTGCCGGAGGGCTTGCGGCAGTTACCACGGCCATCAATCGGGTGACCGGTGTATATGAAAGTGAAACCGGGGTGAAACTAAGCCTTGTGGCCAACAGTAATCTGATCATTTATACGGATCCTCTTGCAGATCCTTTCACCAATAGCGGTAACGATTTGAATCTTGTCCAGGCTGTAATCGATATGCAAATTGGAGATGGGAATTATGATGTCGGACACATATTCACTTCTTCAAATGGAGGTGTCGCTGGTCTTGGAGTAGTATGTATCACAGGTTCAAAAGCACGGGGGCTGACCGGCTTACCAAACCCCGTTGGTGACCCGTTTTATATAGATTATGTCGCCACGAAATCGGACATCAATTCGGGGCAACTCATACTTTCAATGGAGACAGTGGCTCATGTATTGGTGGAAACAGAACAGCCAGCACAGCCTATGAACCAGGCAGTGGCTCGACCATTATGGCGTATGCAGGAATTTGTGGAAACGATAATCTCCAAAATAATAGTGATGCATATTTCCATCTTGCCAGCCTGAAACAAATTACCAATTTGGTAAATGGAAGTGCAGCAGCTTGTGCAACCAATATTGATCTGGGCAACAATATGCCTACTTCCAATGCCAATGTTGAAAACGTCAATGGCAAATTTATTCCTGCATCGACACCATTTGAATTGACAGGTGCCGGTAATGACCCGGATGCCAATACCCTGACCTATCAATGGGATCAGTACGATTTAGGTCCAAGACAGGATGTCAATGCCGGCGACAATGGTGCCAGCCCTCTATTCAGATCCTGGGATCCTTCCTCCTCAATGACACGGGTTTTCCCGAGGATAAGCGATTTGTTGAACAATACTACTGTAGTTGGTGAGACATTACCGACCACAACCAGGTCCATGAATTTTCAATTCATTGTAAGGGACAATGTCGGTGGATGGATGGAAGACATGATTACATTGAATGTCGTAAATGCTGCCGGTCCATTCATGGTCACCAGTCAAAATGCAGGAGGAAGCTTATCTGGAAATATAAATGTTACCTGGAATGTAGCGGGTACAGATGCCAATGGTATCAATTGTGGTTTGGTTGATGTATTTCTCTCCAGCGACGGAACAAATTTTGATATACAATTGGCTAATGATGTGCTCAACAACGGAACAGCTGCTGTCACATTACCAGATCTCTTTATTGATTTTGCCCGAATCAAGGTAAAATGTGCGGATAATGTATTCTTTGATGTAAATGACAGTTATTTTAATGTAGTACCAACAAGTTTGCCATGTAATGTGGTGACCGAGATCACGGCCAACCCCATTGCGAATGGCATCTACAGTTCTGCGACCGAATTACAAGCCAGCGGAACAGTGTCTATGAATGGAGATGTGGTGTTTACGGGAACAACTTCAATTGTCTTGAAACCAAACTTTACGATCAACGATAATTCATTTTTCAAGGGATACATTTTTCCGTGTACTCCTTAAAGAGAAAAAGATCCACACATTCTCCCTCAAACTCACACAAGTCAGCCCGAGTGCTGAAACTGCTAGACAGGCATGTTGAGGGCCATGTGTCCTTCTGGGCGTGCGGGTTCGAGTTCCGCGGAGTTGATGCTGAGGAGTAAAAACGACGAAGTAGGCACGAATGAAAGGTTCGACAACAAGTCTGGTCTTTTTGTGCAAGTTCTGAATATACGAATAACGCTTATCTATCCATCCCAATCTATGAGATCCGTGGTGCATATCTTTCCCGGATTTGTTAGAGTATTAAACTTTTACCTCAGATGATCACAGATCCTCATGGATCCAGTATTTTCTTCTGTTCCAATCTGCGTAATCGATGGTGAACATCAAACAATACTTTTAATAAATGATTGCCTATTCAACCAATGACCAATGCTTTTAATAGGCTCCATTCCTCATAATCTGACGAAGATTGCCCCGGCATTTGTCGGATTCAAAACGATTGTACCTGTACATAACCCGCTAATTCCTTCCAGGAATGGCATGACAAGTAGAAAACTCTTTAATTGCATCTTATTCATCATTAAACAGATTAAGAAATATGAAAACACACATCATCATCCTTTCACTTCTCTTTTCAATGACGGTGAGCCCGGTTTTTGGACAAAAAAGTCCGAGAATGGAATCTTCAGGCCAGGTAGACGGTGTTAATATATCGATCGACTATGGAGCTCCCTATGTCAAGGGAAGAACAATTTGGGGCGGTTTGGAAGCATATGATGCCGTTTGGAGAGCCGGTGCCAACAAGAATACAACAATGGCATTTGACCAGGATGTTCTTATCGGTAATCAACAATTACCGGCTGGTAAGTATGGCTTTTTTATCATCCCCAAAAAGGAAGGGGATTGGGTGGCCATATTTAATAAAAAGAATGATGCCTGGGGTGCTTATTCGTATAACCGGGATGACGATGCAATTAGGGTCAATGTCTCTCCAAATTGGATGGAAGACAACCAGGAGCAATTGTCATTTTCCGTGGAAGAGGATCAAATCGTTTTTTCCTGGGAAAAAGTCCGACTATTGATGGGTATAGCAAAATCGCAATAAGGCCCTATTATTTATGGTGCCTGACACTGATTAATACATATCTCGTTTGGCATTCATCTTCTGCCATTTTTTATGAGTTAATGGATCTAGAAGAGGCGAAAATGTCTATATTGTGGCAAAAATCACCTTGCAATGAAATCCGCATTGACATTTATCTTTTCTTTCCTCTTAATTTTTTCATTAAAAGCGAACCCAAATCTATTGTTCATAGGAGCAGGTCTGAACGGCAGCCCCGGAGGAGAATTGTATGAGATTAATCTAACCTCCAATATGTCCACATCTATCGCAACTTTAGGAATCGGTGGAATGACAGCTGATAGTCAGAATGGACGAATCTATTTTACCGCCTGGGAAGGCACTTCTACTACCGGCTATGCCAATCTATATATGTTTACAGTTGGAGGTGGAGGACCTACTCAAATTGGTGTCATCAAAAATAGTGGTTCGGATTTCAGGATCGACGGATTAGCTATGGTAGGAGGGGTATTGTATGGTTCGAGGGCTGCAGGTCTTCAAGATGGCCTGTACAGGATTGATATGGCTACTTTCGAAGTAACACAAATAGATCCACTGGCAGGAAGAAGTGTTAGTGGAATCGATGCAGATCCGAAGACTGGTTTGATTTATGGTGCTGATGACAACAGTGGAATGATCATTTCGATAGATCCTGCAGGTCCAACGATTTCGAATGTTGCAGCGTATCCTGCCGGCAGATCAGATTTTGACGGAGTTGGTGTGGATGACCAGGGAAATATCTACATAATGGAAGATCAGCCACAACCTATACAAATCTATAACCTGGGTACAAATTCGTATACAACACTGGCCACTCCTATAACAGGAACATTAACCTTTTCTGCTGGAGCTGCTGTCTTCTGTACAAATGTGGTTCCAACAGTAGGAGAATGGGGATTGATCATTTTATTGATTACCCTAATGATCTTTGGTGCTGTAACTATTTTAAATCGAAAAGGTGCTTACGCCTTAGGGCAATAGATCAGAAAAATATTTTCGGAGTAATCCGATTCAAGAAGTAGAAATTTAAGGCAGGTTCAACCCAGGGCTTGCCTTAAATCATTTATAAAGTCATCTGTATCTTCCACATCTACCCTCAACCGAATCAACGAATCGGTTAATGCGACTTTAAGTGTTTCTTCTTTCGGAATCGAAGCATTCGTCATGCTTGCAGGACATCCTATTAAATTTAGACCGGCATTGATGGGTCCATATAAAGAAATGAATCACGATAGCGCAGAATTTATTCCATGAACCTTGAAATTTCGGGTAAGGCTACAGACGGTGCATCAATTGGTAGTGTACGATCTGCCGGTGACTTTGCCTTTGACGGGGATTGTTGCATATCCTACGAAGTAGAAAGAACATGGACGGCTACAGATTGTACGGGGAACATGTCAACAACAGGAACCCAAGTCATAACTATTGAAGGGTCGTCAAATTTCAATGACAACAGTCAGGAATCTATATTTAAAATTAGTGGAAGGGATATTTTGCAAGAGTCAACTTCGGGAGATATTACCATAACCAAATTGGCTCCAAATCCAACTGTTGATCAAGCTTCTATAAGTTACATTTTGAATGAACCCACAAATATTCAGATTGAAGTCGTAGATTTTAGAGGCTATACTGTCCGGAGCAGAGTTTACAGGAATCTTCAACAAGGAGTTGAATACAACTATAATATCAATACGGAAAGAATGCTGAGTGGCGTATATTTTATAAGAATGAATTCCGGTAAGGAAATAGTTCTTAAAAAACTTGTAGTCTAAGTACAGGACAAAAATTTGATGTATCTCCACAGATCTTGGTCTGAACGTGTTATTATGCTTCTGGTGTATTCTCTTAATCCAGCTTTAAAAAGACT